>NZ_NXIE01000001.1:0-600000 GCF_004116625.1 Halarcobacter mediterraneus | reverse complement strand
GTTTAGGAGTTATTTTATTAGGTGTTGCTATAGCTACATTTTTTTCAGGTTCTTCTTTTTTAGTTGATGAAAATAACTTTTCTCATTGGCAAACTCCATATAGAGGGTTAGAAGCTTTAGGGAGTGTTTTTAATTTGTCATTAGGCTTTGCTTTATTCTTCTTAGTAAGAATTTCTGGAGCACTTTATTTTATTAATAATATAAACAATGAAACCATAAAAGAAAGAGCAATAAAAAGTATAAAACTAGATATGTTGATTTTTCTTTTTTTCTTTTTAGTTTTTTTATCTCTTTTATTTACAAAAGATGGTTTTGCTTATGATGAGAATGCTTTTGTTTTTATACAAGAGTATAAATATCTTCAAAACTTTTTAGATATGCCTATTGTTTTAGGTATGTTTGTTGTTGGAGTTTTAATGGTTGTTATTGCAGTTTTTGCAACTATTCATTTAAATATGACTTGTTGTATTAAAACAGGTGGAGTAGGGATTGTTTTAACTGTAATGGCATTATTTTTAAATGTAGGTTTTAATAATACAGCTTATTATCCTTCAACTTTTGATTTGCAAAGTTCTTTAACTATTCAAAATAGTTCAGGAAGTCATTATACTTTAACAACTATGTCTTATGTATCTTTAATGGTTCCATTCGTAATAGCTTATATAACTTATGTTTGGTATCAAATGGACAAGGTAAAGATTACAAAAGAGGAAATGGAAGATCCTCATGGACACAATTATTAGGAGAAAACATGGAGTATTTAGAACCTATTTTATGGCTTATTACTTGGCCTTTAGTTATCTATATTTCATATAGATTAGTTTTAAGAAACTTAAAGAAGATGTAAATGATTCAAGTGATGAAAAAAAGTTTTATATATTTCTTTTTTTTGATGCTTTTCATAAATCTTTCACAAGATATATATCATTATTATAATAAGGAGAAAAAAATGATAGTATTTCCAGTAAAAACACAAAAAGAAAACTCAGCGGTTTCACCTCTTTTTGGAAAAGCAAAATATTTTGCTTTTTTTGATGGTGAAAAATTAGATATAGAAGCAAATCCATATAATAAAGGTTCAATGCTAATTGATTGGTTTTTAAGTAAGGGTATTGAAGAATTAATTATAAAAGAAATGGGAATCAAACCTTTTAATAAAGTTAAAAATACAAAAATAAAAGTACTTTATGCGGGTGATGATAGAGTTACTATAAATGAAGTTATAGAAAAATATAAAAATAAAAGTTTAAAAATTTTAAATGAAGAAGAGTTGTTAGCAATAGTTAAAAATCATAAAGGTGCTAAAAGTCATTCTTAAAAATACAAAGCATTTATTGCTTTGTGTTTTTTATAAGTCTTCTTTTTTTTTGGGTTTTGCAAAGTAATAACCTTGAAAATATTTACATCCTAAGTTCAAAAGTTTCTCATATATTTCTTTAGTTTCAACTCCCTCTGCGATTACCTCAAATCCAAATTGGTTTCCTATTTCTAATATGGCAGCTACTATTGTTTCATCACTTTTATTTGTAACAATATCATCAATAAAAGATTTATCAATTTTTAATTCATCAACTGGAAGTTTTTTTAAATATGCTAAAGAAGAATAACCTGTTCCAAAATCATCAATAGAAAGAGTTAATCCTAATTCTTTTAGATAATCTATTTTTTCTAAAGCTTTATCTGCATTTTTTAATAAAAGACTTTCTGTGATTTCTAATCTTAGCAAATTAGCATTTATTTTATATTTTAAGATAGCATTTTTAATCAAATATTCAAAATCATCTCTTTGAAATTGACTTAAACTAACATTTATGGAAATTCTCCAATGTTTTTTTTCTTTATCATTTTGCCACTCTTGTAAAACTTTTGCAGTTTCTTCTATTAAACAATGTCCAAATCTTATAATTAAACCACTTTCTTCAGCAATTGGAATAAATTCGGCAGGACTTACAAATCCTAACTCTTCATCTTCCCACCTTGCAAGAGCTTCTACTCCAATCACTTCTTCTTTTGAGTTTACTTGTTTTTGAAAATGAATATTTATCTTAGCATTATTTATTGCTTCTCTTAATCTTTGTAAAACAATGGCTTTTCTTTCCAAAGACTTTTGTAATTTTGGGTCAAAAAAACCAAAATCATCTCTTCCTTTATCTTTTACAAAATACATTGCTGTATCAGCTCTTTTTAATAGTTCATGAAAAGAAATATCTTCATTGAACATTGCAATACCAATACTTGCACTAAGTTGGTATTGATTTTGTTTTACTGTAAAGGTTTCTTTTATAGTATTTAATATTTTTTTTGTGATTTTTTCTATTTCTTTTTTTGCTTCTTCTTTGTTTTTTTTATAAGTATTAACTAAAATAATAAATTCATCTCCACCAAATCTTCCTATAAAGTCTCCTTTTTTTAGTAAATTTTCTAGTCTTTTAGCACATTGGATTAAAATAAGATCTCCAATAAGATGACCTTTTGTATCATTTATAGTTTTAAAATGGTCTAGGTCAATAAAAATAAAAGAACAATAATCTGAATGTCGTCTATTATAAGAAATTAAATTTTCAGTTTTTCTTTTTAATAAAGTTCTATTTGGTAAGAGAGTTAAACAATCATAAAAAGCTAATTTTGATATCTCTTTTTCTTTTTCTTTAATTTTACTTATATCTATAACTGCAGAAATACGAATTGTTTTACTATTTAAAGTTATATTTTTACCTCTAATTAATGCAGGAAAAGTTGTTTTGTCTTTTTTTAACATTAGAGCTTCATAAGGTTCTTGGTCTGAATTATTTATAGCTTCTGAAACTACATGAAGTGATTCACTGGCAATAAAACTAAGGGCATCTTTACCTATCATTTCTTCTTTTGTATAACCTAATAATCGAGGTGCAATATCATTTACATTAATACATTTTTTATCCATATTGTAAATAATTAAAGCTTCGATTGTTGAGTTAAATAAAGCTTCAAAAGTTTCTAGTGTTTTTAATTGTTGTTGTTCTACTTCTTTTTCTAAATTTTTCTGTGTGGTAATATCAATCCCAACTTGAACTTTGATTAATTTATTTGAATTGTGACTTTTAATGATTCTATCACTAAATAAATAAGTTTTTTTATTGAATTCATTTGTATGTTCCCATTTATAAGAGTGATTAACTTCTTTTTTTTCATTATTATTTGTTGGGCATTCTATACAAGGTCTATTTTTATTTTGTAGAGATTTATAACATTTTTGCCCAACAATATTTCCAAACTCTTCTTTACATTTTTTGTTTGTATATAATATTTCATAGTTTTCTATATCTATAGCATAAACTAAAGCATCAATTTCATCTACAATAAAATCGAAAGAATTTTTAAGTAAACTTGTGGGCATTTTATTTCACTTTTTATACTACAAGATTATTTTCTTGTGTTTTTATTTGATCTCTTTTAAACTCTTTATCATTTACACTATCAACAATCATTTTTGCAATACCATCTGTTTGTACTGCAACTTCGTGGGTTTGTGTTGCAATAGCAGCATTTTGTTGTGTTTGTTGGTCTAAAGAGTTAATAGCATCATTTATTTGCTCAATTCCTAGTTTTTGTTCTTGACTTGCCATTTCAACATCTGAAATAAGTTTTGTTGTATTTGAGATATTATCATTTAATGTATCATAACCTTTAATCATATCATCAGTTATATTTTTTCCAAAACTTGCTTTTTCTGTTGCATCTTCAACTAAATCTTTTATTTCTTTTGCTGCTTCAGCAGATCTATTTGCAAGATTTCTAACTTCTTGTGCTACAACTGCAAAACCTTTTCCAGCTTCTCCTGCTGTTGCTGCTTCTACTGCTGCATTTAATGAAAGAATATTTGTTTGGAATGCTATTTGGTCTATTACTGATATTGCTTCATTTATTGCTGTTACCTTATCATTTATTTCATCCATAGCTTCTGTTGTTTGGTTTGCTAATGATTGTCCATTTGTTGCTGCACTTGTCAATGATTTTGCATATTCTGACATTTTCACTACAGTTTCAGTATTATTTACTATATTACCTGTAATTTGTTCTAAAGCAGCAGCAGTTTCTTCTAAAGCAGCAGCAGCTTCATTTGAATTTACATTTAAAGTATCTACATTTTGAATAAGAACATTTGAACTCTCATCTAAGGTAGTTCCATTTTTTTCACTTTCTATTAACATTTCTGTAATAGACTCTCCTAAACCATTAACTCCATTTGCAAGTTTTAATAAATGCTCTTTTAAACCTTTTTGGTCAATTTTATTTAAGTAGTTATATTGACTATATTGTTCTAAAATAGTTAAAACATTATCAATATTACCTTCTAAATTATTAGCCATTTTATTTAAGACATCTTTTAGTTGCATTAAAGCAGGATTACTTACTTTCATATGTAATCTTTGGCATAAATCACCTTGTTCAAACTCACTTAAAACTGCAATAGTTTCATCAATAAGTATTCTATCTTCTTCTATTGATGCCTTTGTTATACTTATATTTTGATTAACAATTTTTGCCATTTGTCCAAATTCATCTTCTTTTGAATCATTTAAGAGTTTTGTATCATTTACTTCTCTATTTAAGTATTTAAAAAAGCTTTCTAATCCATGTTTAAAATCATCTAGTGATGAAATAACTTGTTTAACAATCAATGTTGAAGCAAGGATAAATATAATAGTAAAGAATAAGGCTAATAAAGAAAGAACAATTTCCATTTCTACAATTGATTCTTCTTTTAGTTTTATGGCACTTTTATTTATCTGTAATAAAAGTTTTTCTAATTCTAATCCTGAATTTGTCATATTTTTGATTACTTTAGAGTAATTTTTATCATCAATATTTTCTGTTTTGATTTTTGCCGCTAATTGAAAATTTACTAAATATTCTTGCAAGGTTTTTAGAATTTTATTTGATAAGTCTCTATTCTCTTTTTGACTTAATGAATCTCTAAAAGTTGCAATATCTTTATTTAATAATTTTAAACTCTCAACTACTTTTTGTGATTTTTCTTTATTTGCTTGTGAAAGAAATTGATAAACTAAAATTCTTGTTTTTAATATATCTTGAATAAATATTTCAGTTTTTAAAGCTGCATTATTTCTTGATTCTGATATCTTAAAATAATAACTGAATGTAACAGCAGATATAAGTACTATTAATATAAATAATACAGGAAAAAAAATTAGTTTAGCCTTTGTTGTTAGCCTACTTAGCATTGTATTGATACTCCTCTTTGTTATTTTGGGAATCTTATCTTATCTTATCTTATCTTATAATTAAAGTTAATAGTAATTTTGATTAATCTTAAAAATAATTAAGAATTGTTACTATTTAAAAGAGGAAGTTCTCCATAAGATTCTTTAAAATCATGGAGTAAAAGTATCTCTAAGTTTCTAAACTGTTTTGTTTTTATTATTCTAAAATATATACTATTATTATTGAAATAATTTTTTATTTTTGTAGTATGCCCTTTTTTATTTATATATTCGTTTAACCTTTTATATAAATTCTTTGTTGAACCTATGTATATAGTTGTTGAACTTTTATAGGTATAATTAATATCTTGATTACTTACTAATTCATAAACAGCTTCTATATTTTTATATTTTAATAAATTTTCACTACAAAGAATTTTTCTTGAAGTAAAATAAAACTCAAATCTTTCATAGTTTGTATCAACTCTTTTATACATATTTGGAATAAAATACCTTTTTCTTATTTTTGAAATTTGTACACTTGATATGTCTGTAGAAAAAAATTTATTTAGTTTCTCTTTTAAAAGTATATCCGTTGCAAAGGGGTAAATATTAATTATATATTTTATTTGAATATATTGTATGAAATGTTTTTTAGGAGTTAGAAAGGATAGATTGAAAGTATTATTGTTTTTGTCTTTATATTTTGTATTATTTAAAATTAGACTTATTAATGGCTTTGATAAATAGTTATTAAATAGTTTTTTATGGGTATTAAGGATTTTATCATGGCTTATATACTTTATATCTTTTAAATCATTAGATATAAAAAAAGCTTTTTGTAGGGATTCGATTGTTTTTATAAGTTCATAGGTTTTTTGGTTTTTTATATTTATATTTAATAAAGAGTTGACTTTGCACTTATTCTCATATTCAAATTTTATTAAATTGTATTCATTTAAGAATTGAAGTCTTCCATTTTCTAAAATAATAAAAAGTTCATTTTGAACACTTATATTTTTTTTAAATTTATCTAAGTAAATATTTTTAATCTCGTACTTTTTTAAATTATCATCTTTTAATATATCTTTTATAAAGTTGATATAGGTTTTATTTGTATATTTGTAAAGTTTATTTGTAAAAATATTTAGTAAGTAATTATTCGTTTTTTCCAAGAGACATCTGCATTTTCTTGGAATTATAAAGTATTAATTATTAATTTAAAATATCAAAGTACAAAGCCTAAAGCTTTGTACTTATAAATATTATTTTTTTGGATAAGTCATTTCTTCAGGTTTTACATATTTATCAAACTCTTCTTCGCTTAATAATCCAAGTTTAATAGCTTCTTCTTTTAATGTTGTTCCATTTTTATGAGCTGTTTTTGCAATTTTTGCTGCATTTTCATATCCAATATATGGATTAAGTGCTGTTACTAGCATTAAAGAATCATTTAAATATTTATTAATATTTTCTTTGTTTGCTTCTATTCCTACTGCACATTTATCATTAAAAGCAAGCATTGTATCACTTAATAATTTTATAGCTTGTAAAATATTATAAGCAATAACTGGTTTAAATACATTTAGCTCAAAATTACCTTGACTAGCTGCAACTGAAACTGTTGTATGATTCCCCATAACTTGAACTGCAACCATAGTCATAGCTTCACTTTGTGTAGGATTTACTTTTCCAGGCATAATTGAGCTTCCTGGTTCATTTTCAGGAATATTAAGTTCTCCAATTCCACATCTTGGTCCTGAAGCTAACCATCTAATATCATTTGCTATTTTCATAAGATTTGAAGCTAAAGCATTTAAAGCTCCACTTAAAACAACTTCCCCATCATGTGCAGTTAAAGCATGGAATTTATTTGGATGTGATTTAAAGCTATATTTTGTATTTGTTTGTTCATTTAATACTTCACAAACCATAGGTGAAAAATCAGGATGAGAGTTCAATCCTGTTCCAACAGCAGTTCCTCCAATAGCAAGTTCAACTAAATATTTCATACTATCATCTACTTGTAATAAAGCTTTATCTAACATATCAACATAGGCTGATAATTCTTGACCTAATGTAAGTGGCGTTGCATCTTGTAAATGTGTTCTTCCAATTTTTACAATATCTTTAAACTCTTCACTTTTCTTTTCAAATGTTGTTTTTAGTTTATTAATTGCAGGTATTAATTGCTTTTGTAGTTCAAGAACAAATGCAATTCTCATCGCAGTAGGGTAGGTGTCATTTGAACTTTGTCCTTTATTTACATCATCATTTGGATGTACAGCTTTTTCTTTTCTAAAGTCTTTCCCTAAAATCTCACTAGCTCTATTTGCCACAACTTCATTCATATTCATATTTGACTGAGTTCCTGAACCCGTTTGCCAAACTACTAAAGGAAAATTCCCTTCTAGTTTCCCTTCTATTACTTCATCGCAAGCTTGTTTTATTGCATCACATTTTGTATTATCTAATCTTTCTAATTTATTATTAACAATAGCGCAAGCTTTTTTTAAATAAGCAAATCCTTCTACAACTTCTTTAGGCATTTTTTCATTTCCAATTGGAAAGTTTTCTACACTTCTTTGTGTTTGAGCTGCCCAATATTTATCATTTGGAACTTGCATTTCTCCCATAGTATCTTTTTCAATTCTATAATTCATAAATTATCCTTTAATAAATTGTTAAAAAAAGATTATATCAAAGTTAAATTTAATTGCAATAATTATTATCAAAAATATAAGAAGAAAAAAAGGAAGAGTGAAATATAGAAACAATAAGAGAAAAATCTCTTATTGTATTTATTTAATACTTCTCCATTTAGCTGGACCAGTTGTATGAATAGAAGTACCTTCTGTATCAACTGCTACAGTTACAGGCATATCTTTTACTTCAAATTCATAAATTGCTTCCATTCCCATTTCTTCAAATGCTAGAACTTTTGCATCTTTAATAGATTGTGAAATTAAATAAGCAGCTCCACCAGTTGCAATTAAGTACATTGATTTATACTCTTTAATTAAATCAATTGTTGGTTGCTTTCTTTCAGCTTTACCAATCATCCCCATAATACCAATTTCCATCATATCTTTAGTAAACTTATCCATTCTTGTAGAAGTTGTTGGTCCTGCAGGTCCAACTTTTTCATCTCTTACTGGATCAACAGGTCCAACGTAATAAATAAATCTACCTTTTAAGTCAACACCATTTGGAAGTGGTTTACCAGCATTTTTATACTCAACAATTTTTTTGTGAGCTGCATCCCTTGCTGTTAGAATTTTCCCTGATAACAATAAAGTATCACCAGATTTAAATTGAGATAAATTTTCTTTTGTTAAATCTTCAATATTTACTCTTTTTATTGTATCCATTGGAAGTTCAATATCTGGCCAAAGATCTAAATCAGGTTTGTTGAATTTAGCTGCTCCATTTCCATCAAGTTCAAAATGAATATGTCTTGTTGCTGCACAGTTAGGAATCATAGCTACAGGTAAAGAAGCTGCGTGACATGGATAATCTAAAATTTTAACATCAAGAACTGTTGTTAAACCACCAAGCCCTTGCGCTCCAATTCCTATTTTATTGATATCTTCATATAATTTGAGTCTTAATTCTTCTAGGGCATTTTGAGGACCTCTTGCTTTAAGTTCATGAATATCTACATGTCCCATTAAAGCTTCTTTTGCAAGTAGCATTGATTTTTCAGGGTTTCCACCAATACCAATACCTAAAATTCCTGGAGGACACCATCCTGCACCCATTTGTTCAACATTTGACATTACCCAATCATAAATAGAATCAGATGGATTTAATACTGCAAATTTAGATTTGTTTTCACTTCCTCCACCTTTAGCTGCAACTGTAATATCAAGTTTATCAGAGTTTGCATCTACTGAGTAGTGAATTACTGCTGGAGTATTGTTTTTTGTATTTTTTCTTTCACCTGCTGGATCAGATACAACAGAATATCTTAATGTATTATCTGGATCAGTATAACCTTTTGCTACACCTGCATTTAAAAGTTCTTCTAAGTCTTTTGAAATATCTAAATCGGCTTTTAAACCAACTTTGATGAAAATATTTACAGAACCAGTATCTTGACATAAAGGTCTATGTCCCATTGCACACATTTTAGAGTTTATTAAAATTTGACCTATTGCATTTTTTGCTGATTCAGACTCCTCTTTTTCATAAGCCTCAACCATCCCTTTTACGAAGTCTTCTGGATGATAAAAAGAGATGTATTGACAGGCATCTGCAATACTATTAATAATATCATTTTCAGTAATCTTTCCCATTCTATAACCTTTTGAATAAATTTAAACTTGATTATATCCAATTAGTGTTTATGATATGAAGTGCTAGTTTAAGAAATCTTATTTCTAATATATTTTAGTTACTCTTATTCACATATACTTATTTAAGAGGTAGTTTTATAATTGTTTGAGCTCCAAGGTATTGCTTCTTTTCATAAGTATAACTTATATTCATCATTTCAATTTGACCTCTCATATGTTTTACAATAATCTCTTGACTCATATATAATCCTATACCTGTTCCTTGAGATTGATGTTTTGTTGTAAAATATGGTTCAAAGACATGTTCTAAGACTTCTTTACTTATGCCTTTTGCATTATCCTTTATTTCTATAAACAAAAAGTTATTTTCTTCGTAGGTTTTTATGAAAATAAGTTTATCTTCTATTTTCTCTTTTAAAAGTTCATCCCTTGAATTATTTAAAATATTGATTAAAACTTGAACTAATTCTGTCTGTATTCCATAAATTTCTGTTTTTCCTATATCTTTTATTATCTTTATATCATAGTTTTTAAATTGAACATTAATAAGATTAAAAGTATTTTCAAAAGCTTCTTTTATAGAAAACTCTTTTTTTGATTTATTACTTGTAAAAAAGTTTCTAAAATCATCAATAGTTTTTGATAAGTATTGAGTAGAGTCATTTATATAATCTAAATTTTCAAAAAGTTCTTTATCATCTAATTCCCCAATCTCTTTTTTTAGTTTTATACCTGTTGCTGCAGTTGAAATTAAAGATAGAGGTTGTCTCCATTGGTGGGCAATATTCCCTATCATAGTACCTATTGCTGCCATTTTTGATTGTTGTGCTAAGATATTTTGTTGATGAGTAATCTCTTCAAGGTTTTTTCTAATTTGTTCTTGGTATTTATCAAATCTATTTTCTAAGAATTTTGATATTCTTACTGAAATCATTAATAAAATAATAGTGAAAATAGAAGAAAAGATAAAAAGTCTTAGTACATCATTTTCAAATCTATTTTCTAGAATTTTTCGTTGTCTTTCTATTATTTTATTTACATCTTCTTCATAAAAGCCCATACCCATAACCCATTGCCAATTAGGAATATTTTTAATATAGCTAGTTTTTTTTGCTGGTTTATTAGTTTTTGGTCTTTTGTTTTGAATATAATTTATATAAGTAGAGTCTTCTTTTCTTGCTTTGCTAATTAAATTTTCAACAATTTTATAACTAGTTCTATCGTTATAGTCTTTGGCATTTTTATTAATTAAAGAAGCGTCCTTATGTAGTAAATAATTTTTATCATAATCAAAAATAAAGATATACCCTTTTTTTGTATACTCATGATTTAGAAGGTGGTCTAAAACTTGTTTCTTTATATCATTTTTAAAATCATCAATATATTCACCTGTTCCTATATACCAATTATAAGGTTCAAATTTTTTATTAAAGCCTAGTTTTTTATACTGGGTTTTCATATCACTTGGTTTAAAATACCACCACTTTAAAAAAGATTCATTTTTATTTTCAAGACTTTTTATTATATTTCTTGTTAGATATAAACCCTTTCCTTCTTTAAAGTTATAAAAGTTTGTTCCTTCTAATTGTGGTGCTAAAGGTAACATAATACACTCATAATCAAAAGAATATATGAAAAAATATCCTCTACCATTGTTAAATCTAATAGTTCTTAATGCATCAGTTATCATTTTCTGAACTCTTATTTTATCTAAGTGTTTATTCTCTTTATAAATATTCATTGCAATGTTATAAGCTTCATAAACTTTCTCTTTAAGATTTTCTTGAAGCTTTTTTTCTGTTGTTTTTTGTTCATTTTTTATATATCTATATGTGGCTTCAATTTTTTCTTTTATATTTAATTTATTTTTTTCTATATATTGTTTTTCAATTGATTTCTTTTCTTCCAAGAAAGTATTCTTATAATTAAAATATAAAGATACAAAAATTATTAATGATAAAGAGATTATAAATACAATAGGACCGTACTTTATTATATTTAAAATTGTTAATTCATTTTTATTATTCATATCTATCCTTTACTAAATTATATCCTAAAATAGTAAAGAAATTAAATGAATATTCTATTTTATAGTATGATTATTTAAAGAGTTAATAATAAATAATGTTAAATCTTCTGTAAAGGTTTTAGAAATTGAATTCATAGTTACAACATACTCTTTTGTGGTATTCTCAGGAAGTTTTTCTAAATATGAAAAAGTTTGAAAATATGTCTTTTTTGATTTATTATCAATTAAAAAAACTCGTATTTCTAAACTTGCAAAGGAGTTGTTTTTTATATAGATATGTTCAAAGCTTATAAGTTCACTTAAAAGTTTGTAATCACTTTTTAGTCTTAAATCTGAGCTACTTACATATTCAAATATTTGAGTTTTATTTAAATAACTACTTATTAGCTGTTGAATCATTCTTGAAGGTTCATCACTCCATTTACTTAGAACATATGATGATTTATAAATATTGTCTTTTATATAATTCATTGCTTTTGTATTTAAACTATTAATTACTTTTGGTTCATATACTTTAAGACTTTTTTTTGTGTTTAGTTTTGATTTTTTAATTTCTTTATTATTTAATCCTATAGTATATGTTTTTTGAGGAGGGAGTTCTTTTGTTAAACTAAAGCATCCTGAAAATAAAAATAAAAATATTACTAAAGTTAAAATTCTAAGGAAGTTCATTCTTCTCTCCTGGTCCATATTCTAATGCTCTAGTATTAAAAATCATATTCCCTCCATTTTGATTAAATTCATCTACTGTTGAGTCAATCTTTTCTAGTGTATTTTCTACTTTATTTAAAATCACATCTAGATTTTGAGTAGAGTTCGTAGTATCTCTTAAATCAGAAATTAATAATCTAATATCACTTTCAATAACTTTTTTTGCTTCAATGCTTAAGCTATTAAAATTATTTAAAGTATTTTCCACATCATTTTCTACCATATGGTCTATATTTTCTGTTAGCTTTTCAATTTTTTCTAAAGTATTTGATAATGAGCTATCTACAAGAGTATTAATCTTTGTAATTGTAGTATCAAAGTTTTTTGAAGCTTTATTTGTATTATTTAAAATATTTTCAATGTTTTTTAGATTTTTATCATTTAACATTTTTTCAAAACTTTTTAGTACTGATTCTAATTTTATACCAATACTATCAGCATTTGTTGTTAACTTTTCAATGAAAGATTTTTTTAAAGGAATTATTGCAAATTTTTTATTGTCTTTAAATAGTGGTTTTGCTTGTTGCGTACCTCCATCTATTTCAACAATTTTATTTCCTGTTACACCTTGTGATTGAATTATTGCATAACTATTTTCTTTTATAATATTTGGGTTTGTGATTTTTAGTATAATTTCAATCTCTTCTAGGTCTTGGGAATTTATTCTTATTTTTTCAATAGTTCCTATATCTAAGCCCTTATAAATAACAATTGAGTTTTCTGTTAAACCTGAAATGGAGTTTTTACTATAAAGTCTAAACTCTTTTGCATTGATTTTATCAATGTCATATCTTGCTAACCAAATAACAAATGCAATCATAGCACTTGCAAAAATAATTAAGAATAGCCCAACAACTGTATATCTAGCTTTATTTTCCAAGAGTTTTATCCTTTGAAAGTTTTAAAAACTTGTTAATTGTATCGTTATTTAGATTTAATGCCTCTTCATAGGTTCCTGAAAAAGCTATTTTTGTATTTGAAATAATAGAAAATCTATCTAGTACATTTCTAATAGTATTTAATTCATGGGTAATAATTACAACAGTTAAATCTAGCATTTCTCTTAAATCTAAAATTAAATCATCAAAGGCTTTTGCACTAGCTGGATCTAATCCTGAAGTAGGTTCATCTAAAAAAAGTATTTGTGGATCTAAAGCTAAAGCTCTTGCAAGTGCAACTCTTTTTTTCATTCCTCCACTTAGTTCTTCGGGATAAAGTTTTCCTACTTTTAAATCTAGTCCTACCATTTTTAATTTTGTATATGCAATATCATTAATTAAATCTTTTGGTAGCTTCGTATACTCTTTTAACATAATACCAACATTTTCTACAACATTTAAAGAAGAGAATAAGGCACCAAATTGGAATAAAACACCCCAGTTTCTTTTTATAAACTCTCTTTGTTTTATTTTTAATTTATTGATATTTTGTTCTAAAATAGTTATTTCACCTTTTTGTATTTTATCTAACATTATGATTTGGCGAAGTAGAGTAGTTTTCCCACTTCCACTACCTCCCAAAATACCATAAATTTCACCTTTGTTTATTTCTAAGCTGATATTATCATGTACCATTTTATCATTAAAAGAAGTAGAAAGATTTTTTACTTTTATCATTTTAAAATCCTAACTCAATTGATAATAATGAAATTAAAGCATTAATAATAATCAACCAAAAGATAGAATCAACAACTGCTTTTGTTGTATATTTCCCTATATCTGTTCCACTTTTTACTTGAAAACCTCTATAACATCCTATTAGAGCTATTAAAAGACCAAATAATGGAGCTTTAAAAAGACCTAATAAAATATGTCTAACTTCAACGTATTCATAAATTCTATCAATAAATTGGGTGTATGAAACACCTAAGTGTATCTTTGTAATTACCATTTCTCCTAAAAGTGAAGAAATATCTGCAAAGAAAACTAATAAAGGCATAACTATTACTAAAGCTACAATTCTAGGAATCACTAAAAAAATATCAGGATCAAAACCCATTGTCTTCATTGCACTTATTTCTTCTGTTATTTTCATAGTTCCAATTTGTGCAGTATAAGAAGAAGCACTTCTTCCTGCAACAATAATTGCTGCTAAAAAAGGTGCAATTTCTCTAAACATTGACATGGTAGACATTTCAATTACAATAATTGCTGCTCCAAATCTATTTAATTGGTCAGCTCCTTGGTAAGCAGTTACAAAACCTACAAGAAAAAGAGCAAGGGCAATAATAGGTAAAATATGAATAGCTGCAATTTCCATTTGATTAATAGTTGCTTTAAATCTATATTTTGATGGATTGAAAACTAAATATATAAAAAAAGTAAAAACTCTTCCAATAAAAGACATAAAGTCAAGAAAACTATTTTTATTAGAAATTGCTTCTTTACCTATGTTTTCAATAAAATTACTTTTATACTCTTTTGTACTTTCTTCATGTGTATAGTTTGAAGAGTATAAATTAAGCATTTTTTCATGTTTTTTTGAAATATTTTTCAAATTTACTTTTGATGTTTTTTCTATAAGTTTTATATATTTTATTAAAAGTATTATTCCTGAAGAATCAATATTTTTTAAAGAAGAAAAATCAAAAGTAACTTCTTCCTTATTTAAAGAGAAAAAAAACTTTTCTAATTCTTTTATTTTTTCTTCTAAACTATGATATTCCCAATTATTGTTTATGTAAAAAGTTTTCATATTAAGGTCTAAATTTATCAACTATTTCTTTTACTATTTTATAAACCTTTTCAATAGAATTTATTTCAACTGATTCTTTATTTGAATGGGGATTAAAAATATTTGGACCAATAGAAGCTAATTTCATATGGGGAAATTTATCTTTAAAAATAGCACATTCTAAACCTGCATGAATTGCTTCTAATGAAGCAGAAGAATCATAAGTTTTATAAATATTTAAAACCTCATTTGTAAATTCATTTACATCAGGTTTCCACGCTGGATATTTTCCTGCTGTAGTGACTTCAAACCCAAAAGTTTCAAGTAGAGCACTTGTTTCTTTTTTGATTGTTTCTAAATTTTCATTGTCCATTGATCTTGCACTTAATTCAATGTCAATACAGTCAATATTTGTAGTGATTTTTGCTAAATTAATAGAGTCTAAAACTACATTTAAATTTTCATCATAAGCTCTTACTCCATTGGCAAATGTATAAATGAAATTAGTAATATCACTATTCCAAACAGTAAGATGTTCGCTTTTAGTATCTATTTTCTCTATACACACAAAATCTTCATTGAAATTTTTTGGATAAGATTTAAAGGCTACTATTGCTTTTACATTTACAGGGATTGAATTTATTCTTTCTCCTGCATTTATGTCTAACAATAAACCACTATTTTCCTTTACAAGTTTTCCAAACAGTTTAATTGCATTTGGTCTATTTTCTTGAATATTAACTCCACTATGACCTCCTGGTAAATTTGAAATTTTTATTTCATATAGCTCATAATTATCACTATTTTTTATAATTTCTTTATTAAAGGTTTTTCCAAAAATATCAACTCCCCCTGCACACCCAATACAGATTTCACCTTCTTCTTCACTATCAATATTTAACATATATTTTGCATTTAGTTTATGCTCTAAATTGTTAGCTCCAATAAGTCCAATTTCTTCATCACTTGTAAATAAAAATTCACAATCATAATCTTGTGACATAAGGTTTAACATATAAGAACATCCAATTCCATTATCTGCTCCAAGAGTAGAATTCTCTGCTTTAAAAAATCCATTTTCTTCAATAATTTTTGGAATACAATTGTCAATTAAACAAACAATATCATAATGGTTTTGAATACATAATATTGCTTTTGAATCTATTTTTTTACATAAAATATTATTGTAATTATCTATTAAGCATTCATAATTATACTTGTTTGCAAACTCTTTTATATAGTTTATAAAATCATTATAGTTTCCACTACATCTATTTAAGTTTGTAAGTTCTTTAAAGATTTCTATTACATCTTTCACTTATAATACCTTTTTTGCTAAGATTATATCAAATTGTTTTTAAAATAGAAACTACAGTTTTAAGCTATTTATAAAGAGTTTTTATTATTATAAAATTTATTTAAAATAAGGGAATTTAGATGATTATTGACTATAAAGAAGTAAATGACTTAAATCGATATAAAATTATGTCAGATACTGTTGTTCCAAGACCTATTGCTTGGATTGTTACAGAAGATGATGGAGTAATAAATGCTGCACCATTTTCTTATTTTGTTCCTCTTTCAAGTAATCCTGCTGTAGTAATTGTATCAATTGGAGAAAAGGAAAAAGGTGTACCCAAAGATAGTTTACATAATATTTTAAAACATAAAAAAGCAACTATATGTTTTGTAAATAAAGAAAATACAGAGCAAGTAAAGCTTTGTGCTAATAATTTAGATAAAGAAGATAGTGAAGTGCAAAAGTATGAAATTGAAGTAGAAAGACCACTTAATGACTTTCCCCCTATGATAAGTTCAACTCAAACAGCACTTTTTTGTGAGTTTTACCAAAAAGTTGATATTCCTGGGAAGACAACACCAATAATACTTGAAGTAAAAAAACAATATATAGAAGATGGAAGATTAGATGAAAGATTTCATGTTCATGTGGAAAATGTAGGAAGAAGTGGAGCTTTTTTTAAAGCTATGGTTGATTTGTAGAAGTAAAAACTTCTACAAATATATTTTATAAAAGAATTAAAGGTTTTATTAAATCTTTTGGTTTATCTTTCATTAATAAAAGTGCTTCTTCTACACTTTCTAAACCTTTAAAAGTATGTGTTACTAGTTTTCCTGGGTTCAATCTTCCTGAAGTTACTAATGAAGCTAATTTCTCCATTCTAAGTCTACCTCCTGGCATTAAACCACCAACTATTGATTTATGACTCATTCCAAATCCCCATTCAACTCTAGGAATATTTACAGAGTCTCCTTTTCCAAGATAGTTTACATTTCCAATTTTTCCACCAGGTTTTAATATTTTAATTGCTTGAGCAAAAGTATCAACTGTTCCTCCTGCAATAATTACTCTATCTACTAATCCAACTTTTTCTAAAATTTGTTCAGCAATATCTCCATCATGATAATTTATAATTTCACTTGCTCCAAATTCTTTAGCTAAGGCAACACAATTTGGTCTTGACCCAACAGCATATATTTCAGAAGCTCCTCTAATTGAAGCTGCTGCAACAGCCATTAGTCCTACAGGTCCAATACCAATGACCACAACTTTGTCTCCAAATTGGATATCAGCAAGTTCAACTCCATGAACGCCTGTTGGAACCATATCTGCAAGCATACAAGCACTTGCTAAATCCATTCCTTGAGGTAATAAAGCAAGATTACCATCTGCATCATTTACATGGAAGAACTCAGCAAAAACTCCATCTTTAAAATTTGAAAATTTCCAACCAGAAAGTAAACCTCCTGAGTGCATAGAATATCCACCTTGGGCTGCTAATGAGTTCCAATCTGGTGTAATTGCTGGAATTAAAACCTTATCTCCAACTTTAAAATCTTTTACTAAAGAACCAACTTCTACAATTTCTCCTACAGATTCATGACCTAAAATTAGTTCATGTCTATCTCCTAGTGCTCCTGCCCATACAGTATGAACATCAGATGTGCATGGAGCTAAAGCAATCGGACGACATATTGCATCCATTGGACCACAATTTGGACGTTCTTTATCTACCCATCCAACTTGTCCTATACTCATCATTGCAAAACCCTTCATAGTAACTCCTTAAAAAAATATTTAAAAGGATTATATATTTAAAATAAGTTTATGTCAATATAAAATCTAAAAAAGAATACTATTATTTAAAGAAAGTTCGAAGATCAGAGAGAAAAAAAGTTTTTAATTTAGTTAGAGTATAAACTCTAACTAAAGTTCTTTACCTTCAAATTTATTTTTATTAACATTATTTACTACATCATTTGCAATACTATTTGTATGTCTTGCAATGCCATTTGTTTTATCGGCAATTGATGCATTTTCTTGAGTAAACTGGTCTAATTGTCCCATAGCATCAGCAATTTGTGTCATTCCAATTGATTGTTCTTTTGCTGCATTTGAAACATCATCTATTAAACTATTTGTTTTTGCAATCTTTTCTTCTAATTGGTTAAATCCTTCAATCATTTTACTACTTATTGATTTACCATTATTTGCCCTTGCTGTTGCATTTTCAACTAAATCTTTAATTTCTTTTGCTGCTTCAGCTGATCTTGATGCTAGATTTCTAACTTCTTGTGCTACAACTGCAAAACCTTTTCCAGCTTCTCCAGCTGTTGCTGCTTCTACTGCTGCATTTAGTGATAGAATATTTGTTTGAAATGCTATTTGGTCAATTACTGTGATAGCTTCATTAATAGTCATTACCGTTTCATTTATTTCATCCATTGATTGTACTGTATTCGTTGCTAATTCTTTACCTTGGTTTGCAGAAGTTTTTGTTTCATTTGAAATACTTAACATTTCTTGTGCTTTTTGGCTTGTACTTTCAATATTACTAGTAATTTCATCAATTGAGGCAGCTGTTTGCTCTAAACTTGCTGCTTGTGAAGTGGCATTACTACTTAATGTTTGAACATTTGATGTAAGTTCGTTAGAACTTTTTTGTAATGACAAACCATCTTCTTGATTATCTTGAAGCATACTAGTCATCATTCTATTCATTTCAATAAGCTCTTTTCCTATTTTCCCTGATGTTTCAATTTCAAGTTTAGCAGTAAAATCTCTTTGTGTATATTTTGCAAGAATATCACTTATTTTATTTAAATCTTTTCCAATAAGTTCTTCTAGATTTGAAAGCATATCATTTAATAAGTTTTTCAATTCATTTAAAGAATCATTTGAAGTGGATGCATCTATTTTTTTATCTAAGTATCCATCTGAAACTCTATTTACAATAGTTTTAACATTGTTAATTAGTTTATTGTCTTCTTCTATACCTACTTTGATTTTTTCAATATTACTATTAATATCTTTTGCCATTTTTCCAAATTCATCATCTGAAAATAGAGCTATTTCTTTTGTATCTTTGTCTTCTTTATTTAAATATTTAAAGAAAGAACTTAGTCCTGAACTAATTAAATCTAAATTTATTTTTAACTTTCTAATACTTACGTAAATTACTAAAGCAATAATTAAAATACCGAAAAGTGAACCAACAATAGAAAAGTCTCTAATATAGTTTGCTAATGATAAATATTCTTCAACAGGAGCTAATACTACAAAAGTCCAAAATTTACCTGTGCTACCTATTTCAAAAGGTTTTGCATAATAATAAGATTTTATATCAGTATCTAATGATTCTTTTATAAATGAGTAATCTAATCCTTTTTTACTATCATTTACTATTTTTGTAAAATCCTTATCATTTTTTGAGAAATCTAGAATTTTTTTACCTAAATAGTCTTTATTTGGATGACCTAATACCATTCCATAGTAATCTAATAAAAATGTATAACCTGTATCATATACTTTTTTTGATGATGACATTTTTACAAAAGTATCAAGGGATATATCTATACCCATAACACCAACATAAGTGCCATTTTTATATAAAGGAATAGCTACTGTACTCATTAAAACATCTTTTCCATTTACAGGATATAAATAAGGTTTTGTTATAAAAAGTTTTCCACTTTCTTTAGGACCTTTTACCCAAGCATTTTCTTCATTATAAGTAGAAGAACTTTGTAATATTACTTTTCCACCTTCTCCCCTTGTAATATAAGGAGAAAATTCATTATCTTCTGTATACCATGATTTAGGAGAGTTTTCAGCAATATCTCTAGGTTCAAAAAGTAGAGTCTTATCTTTCATCCCCCACCAAATACCTATTAGTTGAGAATTATCTTCTAATATTGTACTTAACATGGCAATTACTTCTTTTTTATTAAGAATAGTGTCATGATTTATTGCTTCTTGGAACTTTGTTTTTAAAGCTTTTAGCAGTTTTACTGAAAGATTTACTTCCCCTTGTACCTTTGAAGCATAACTATTGGATAATTCTTGTATATACTGTTGCGCACTTGTTTGTGTTGCTTCATAAGAATATTTAGTAACAAAGAATATAGTTAAACTAAAGACAATTAAAGTTGTACCAATGATTGAAAATAGAAGTTTATTTCCAAAACTCATTTTATTACTTTTTAACATTTGTTTACTCCTAAATGTATTTATACTCTAATTATAGCAAAGAAAAGTATCAAAACAGTAGCAATTATATTTAAAAAGTATCCAAATTATGAAAAAAAATTATAAGATTAACTTATTCTATAAAAATGATTGTAAATATTAAAATCACAGTTTTTACTGTGATTTTATTCTACGATTTGATGTAATTTACTACATTTAGAAAGATGTAAATCCATTCCTGACATATCTTGCATTATATCTTCAAAAGAATGAAAGTGTGCATCATAAACATAAACAAAAATTTCATCACCTTTTTCTAAAAAATGAGTTTTCCCAAAATCAGTATAAGCAGTTGCTCCTGCAGCTATTAAAAGACCTTTATACTTATTCATATATTTTATAAAAGGTTTAAGTTCTTCTAATGGTCCCATATCTTCTTGGGTATTAAATTTATCAATCATCCAATCTTTTAATTGTTTAAAAAAGTAAGAGTATGATCTTACTGCACTAACTGTTCCATAATCTTTTAAAATTCCATTTCTTCTAATGAAAGAAGCAATATGATATTTATTTAAAATTCCATCTTCTTCAAAAGAATCAATTTTTATTAAATCATTTGAAATTCCTTTTGAGTTCTCTCCCCAGTTTTTTTTAGTACTTAATTTATTTCCATCTTGAATTCGATTTGAACAGTCATTAAATGCTCCAAAATATTTAGGAATAATATCTATTAATTTATCATTTTCATATACAAAATCACAAAGTAGGGCAACTTCAGCTTCAACTTGAAGATGTTCTATATTGTTATGATTTACTTTATCTGAACTAATAGGAAAGTTACCTAAAAAACTGTTATGATTTGGAATATAAAAAGGGAAAAGTCCTTTTGGAGCATCTTTTTCTTCTGTTTTTATAACAGAAAATTCGTCAGCTTCTCCTGCTTCACCTAAATGATTTGCAAAGTTTCCTGCAACACCAAAACCTAAATAATCTTTTAATTCTTCAATATTTAAATGATATCTATTCATTTTTTTACCTCTTTTGTTTTATGTTGACAATAAGTTTTTTATTTTGGGTGATTGTTTAAAGTGAGAGTTTTGAGAAGTTTTACTAAGTAGTTATATTGTCTAATGTTCTACCTGGGAGTAAATCTAATCTCACTTGAATTTCTGACCTTGACTATGGCTAAGAGTTTCATTTTTTATCCTTTTTTTATTTAAGTTAGATAAGAGAAAAGTCTCTTATCTAAAATTTAATGGCATTTTATACTATTTATCTTTAAATTATGCAAAAAATCTTTTTTCAACATCATCTAATAATTTAGCACCAGAGAATTTTGCTCTTTGAACTAGTTCCCAGAAATATCTATAAGTTGCTCTATCGTGTAACTCACCATCATATTGAATTGGTCCCCACTCAGCATCTTGTGCAGCTAATAAAATATTTTGTGCAGCTTCTAACTCAGTAAAGTCTGGTTTCATTGCATCAACAATAGCTTGTACTTGTGTTGGGTAAATTGACCACATTCTCATAAATCCAAACTCATTTCTAGCTCTTTGGGCGTCTTTATAAGTTTGGTATGGATTTTTAAGGTCTAATGTTACATTGTGTGCAGGAATAACATGATTTTGAATAGCAGCTTGTGCAACTTTTGCTTTAGCAGCTGCAATTAATCTATGGTCAAATTGACCTGGACTTCTCATATTAATTGCAGGAATAGCACCTTGGTATCCTGATACAAAGTCCATTAAACCAAAATCTAATACTTGTAACCATGGTAATGTAGCGATTTTTTCAACATCTTGTAATGCACCATGAGTCTCAATTAAGATATGAATTGGAATTTCTCTTGAAATACCAGCTTCTTTTGCCACTTTTTGAACATATTCAACTTGAGTTTTTACATCTTCATAAGAAGTAGATTTTGGTAATGTAATATATGCTAATTTTTCACCAGCTCCTGGTACTAAAATATCAACATCTTGTCTCCAATCTGGATGAGAGAAATCATGGATTCGTGTACCTGCCATTGCATATGGATTATCTTCTGAATTTACAACTCTAACAATCATTTCTGCATGTTCAACTTCTTTACCAGTCTCAGCTCCATCTTCACAATCACAAGTGATATCAAAAACAGGTCCAAGTTTTCTTTGCATCTCAAAACCTTTTTTGATTAGCTTTTCGCTTCCTGCAAAGTGCTCACAAGTAGGAATAATCGGTAAAGATTTTCCAGATTCAAATAGTGCTTCATTAGGGTGTGTCATAATAAATTCCTTTTTTTAATTTCGTCCCTCAATTTAAAAATGGGACCTTTTATTCTTTGTCTTCTTTTTAACACGGGAAATAAATTCCCGTTAAAAGAAGCAAAACTCTAAAGGAGACAACGAGTTGTCTCAACAATTCTAATTAACTTATTTTTTTGTTTTTTTCTTTGGGATTACAACAGTGTAATCTAAATCAAGTACTACATTTTTTAAGTACTTACCATCTTCACCTTTTGGTGTTTCAATCTCTTGGGGTTTTTGATTTTTAACAGCAACTGTTCTTAATCTTAATAAACCAATATCATCTCTTTTATGATCAATAGTATCAATCACTTCTGTGTATGCATAGATAGTATCTCCTGCATATGTTGGGTTAGCATGAGCTCCACTATTAATAGCATACATCCATTGTGCATTTTGTAAGCCATTAAATGAAATTGCTCTTGCCATAGAGATAACAATTCCACCATACATTAATCTCTCTTTCATAGGAGTAGATTTCATCATATGGTCATTGAAATGAACCTTCGCATTGTTTTGGTATAACTTAGTTGCTAAAGTATGGTCACTATTATCAACTGTAATACCCTCTGGGTGATTTAGTCTTTCACCTTTTTCATAATCTTCAAAAAAGAAGCTTCCACCAGAAGCATTAGTATCAACACATTTGATTTGAGGAATATTAATCTCATCTAAAATTGGAGTTGATTCTTTAAACTCTGGGATCTCTTTGATACCTGTAGTTGTAGTCTTATCTTTTTTATGAACCATAACCCATCTTTTGAAGTTAAGTACTTCTTCATTTTTTTGGTTTACACCAATAGAGTGAACATAAACAACTCCAGATTTACCATTTGAATTCTCTTTTAATCCAATCACAGTTGAAGTCATAGAAACTGTATCTCCAATATAAACTGGATTTGGGAATGAAATCTCTGCATAACCTAAGTTAGCAATGGCATTTAATGAAATATCTTGTACTGACTTTCCAAAAGTTAAGTGGAACATTAGTACATCATCAATTGGTCTTTTCTCATAACCCATTTCTTTTGCTACTACATCAGATGAGTGTAAAGAAAATCTAGAACCAGTGAAAGCGATGTATAAAGATACATCACCATCAGTGATTGTTCTAGGAAGAGGGTGTACTATTTTTTGTCCTATTGAAAAATCTTCAAAAAAGTTTCCCATATTTATCTTATTAGACACGTCTCTCTCCTTATTTATCAAATAGGTTTTGACCTAATGATTTGTATGTTTCATAAAGAGTAATCATTTTTTTAGCCCATTTGATTCTTGAACCATCAACAAGTTTATTGTTGTGCATAATTACTTCTTTTCCTTGCTTTTTAGCTTCTTCATAAGAGTTAATCATCTCTTCATACTCTAAAACTTCAGCTTGTTTTGGCGTAAAGATATCATTGATATACTCAATTTGAACAGGATGAATCAGTGATTTACCATCAAAACCTAAATTAAATGCATCTTTAGTTGAATCTTCGCAAGCAAACTCATCATGAACATCAAAATGTGGTCCATCAATAACAGTTTTACCATATGCTTTAGCAGCAAGTGCAACTTGTGATAGGTAATTAAACATTGCTTTAGAACCTTTTTTAATATCAATTTGAAGTCTATTTGCTAATTTATTTGAACCAACTACTACAACTTCAAGTCTATCACTGGCAGCACAAATTTCTTGAATATTTAATACTGACATTGGAGTTTCAATCATAATCATTAATGTTAGCTCAGGATTAACTTCATCAATAATTCTTGCTGCTTCTAGAACATCTTCTTTTGAGTCAATTTTAGAAAATAATAAACCATCAAGTTCAATCTCTTTTGCTAACTCAATATCTTTTTGTAAGTCTTCACTCCCTAAATTGTTGATTCTTAATATTCTTTCAGATTCACCAAACTTACAACCTTGGTTTTTATACACATCTTTTACAACTTCTCTTCCAACTTCTCTTTGCTCATGCAAAATAGCTTCTAGGTCAAATATCACAGTGTCAGCAAGTACAGATTTAGCTTTTTCTACATTATGTTTATTGTATGACGGTACGAATAACATAGATCTTCTAGCTTTATATTCTATTACTTCTTCACCTTTTGAGTGTGCAAGCTCTTCTTCATGAATATTTTTTACAAGTTGTTTTCTAAGAACTTTACCATTTTTAGTTCTTGGATAATCTTTCATTGCAAAAATTTTCTTTGGTGCTTTATATTTTGCAAGATTATCTTGAGAATATTTTAATACTTCTTCTTGTTGTTCTTCATTTAATTCTTCATGTCCAATTACAGCAATAGCTACTAAAGTTTTATCTTTTGCAAGTTCAAAACCAAATGCTACACAATCTGCTACTAAAGGATGAGTTTTTACAACCCTTTCAACTTCATGTGGTGATACTCTAAATCCAAAAGTATTGATAATATCATCTTTTCTACCAATAAACCAGATGTATCCATCTTTATCTTTTTTTGCATAATCTCCTGTAAAGAAGTATCCATCATGTTTAGCTTTTGCTGTTTCATCTTCAAGTTGCCAGTATTCTAAAAATAAACCTGGGTCATCAATTCCAATACAAATCATACCTTCTTCTTCAACACCAACTTCTTCAAGTGTTTCAGGATTTAATAATTTAACAGTATGCCCTGGCTGAACAAAACCAGCACTTCCTGGTCTAATTGGATTATTAACAGAGTGTGAAATGTAGTATGAACACTCAGACATACCAATTGCTTCAAAGATATCTTGTTTAAATCTTTCTCTCCATAATTCAATCATTTCAGTTGATAAGTGCTCCCCAGCAGACATACAATATCTTAAGCTAGGGCAATTCTCAATTGTGAAATCTGTTTTTTGGATAATTTGTCTATAAATTGTTGGTACACCAATAAAAATTGTACATTTATGTTTTTTAATCAAATCAATCCATGTAGAAGCATCATTTGCACCTTCATATGCAATTACAGTATGTCCATTAAATAATGGATCCATTAATGCAGAACCTAATACATATGTCCAGTTAAACTTACCAGAGTGCATGATTCTATCATTCTCTTTAAAATTAAACCAATATTCAGTAGCAGGAGTTCTTCCAACTAATGATCTATGAGAATGTAAAACACCTTTAGGGAAACCAGTTGTTCCTGATGTATATACTAAGTATGCAGGTTCACCAGCTTTTGAATTATAATGATTAGGTGTTTTATCTGTATTTTTCAAGATATCATTTAAGGCATAAACTTTAATACCTTTAGGTTTATTTAAATTTTCAACACTATCTGTTGCTGCAACAATAATTGTTTTTAAGTTATCAAGATTTTCTAAGTATGGAACTAAGTTTTCATACATAGAAGCTGATAATACAATTGCACTTGCTTGTGAGTCTTCTGCTAAATATTTAACTTCAGAACCACTTAAAAGTGTTGATGTTGGTACAGCAATAATTCCTGCTTTAATACTTCCAAAAAATGAAATTGGATAAGCTAAAGAATTTTTTAGACAAACTAAAACTCTATCTCTAGCTCCAATTCCTATAGATGTAAGGAAGTTACAAACTTGGTCAGATTTTTCAGCTAAATCTTTATAAGTTATTTCATCAGTTCCTAATTTATCATCTTCAATAATCATTGCAGTATTGTTTTCTTTTTTTGTACCAAGATGTGCAGATGTACAAGCAACACCAATATTTAAAAATTCTGGTACTTCGATTTCAATAGTTGAACTCATATTTATTAACTCCCTTCTTTAGATTAGACCGTATGGCCAGTTTTCTTTAAATGTATGTAATGGCATTCTATTTAATACATTTACTGCAAATGCTTCATCTTCTTTTGAAAGACTATTTAAAGCATATGCTCTTAATAAGTTTTGTAAAGATTTACCAAACATTGGAGGATCTAACATTTCTCCCTCATATCTAATTGCTCCTGATAATAATGCATCTGCTTCTATAGCAGCTCTTAAAATAGATACATCTTTTGCAATCTCTTTAGGAGATGGTGTAAATGCAACTTTACAAACATTAATATGATTTGGAGTAATAACTTGTTTACCTGTTAATCCCATTGCAGTTTCTCTTTTTGCATGGGCATAAACATGTCTTGAAGCATCATCACCATGTAAATCCAACCATCTTCTAATATCTTTTTTCTCAACACAAGAATCAGGTAAAGAGTTTGGTGTTAATAGTACTTCAACCCCACCAATTACACCTTTTCCTTTAACTCTTGCTTCCATAGTAAGCATATTAAAGAAAGTCTCTAACTCATCAATCCAACCCTCAGGCGTGATTTTATAAGCCATTGCTTTAGAGAAATCGTGAATACCAAATACTACATGTTTAACTGTAGAGTGACTCATTAATTTGTCTGCAATTTGTAAAGACTTTGGATGTTCTATAATTGGTTGAATTTGTAAATTACTTCCAATAGAAACTAACCAAGAAGATAAATCTCTAATCTCTGCACTTCCATAAACTTCCCCAGCTTTTGCTAAAACAATTGCATCGATGTATTTATGCACTTGTTTAATCATTTTTAAATCTTCTTCATATTCATCTGTTCTAAAAGGGTTAATTCTAATAGCTATTTGAAAATCTCTTTCTGGGAACTTTGGTAATTCCTCAATTAAAAGTTTTCTTGACATAGCTTTTTGTCTACAACCATCTTCTAAATCAAATAAAACAGTATGAGCTTTTGTTTTATAAGCATGCTTTTGTAATCTAAGCTTTGCTTGTTCCATTGTCTCATAACTTCCATCTAATGGATTATATTTGATTGGTGGATAATAGATTTGAATTCCAGGCCAGTGTCCACCTAACACAGGAGTTAAATCATCATTTGCTGTTAGTTTTGATAAATCTACAACTGATGCAGTCATGATAGTTACCTCTTTTCATTTTTTTTGAAAAAAATTAGATACTTTTAATATGTAATTTTTCTTCTGACACTGAAATTAATCCATAGAAAATATAAACATAACCAAAAAAATAAAATTATATATTAAAATTAAGAATATTTTAATAAAGTCTCAAGATACCATAAAAAAGGGATTTTAGAATATGTTCATTAAAAAGTTGCATATAGTGAGAAAATATTAAAAATGAGTCACAAATAATAAAATATTTTTTTTTAAATTTGTAAAAAAAAATGTAACCAATAGCTATATACTGTTACTTTTTTCTGATATTTAGATAAAAAATGCTAGTATAAATCAAATAAATGATTGGGAGTTTCTTTAAGTGCAAAATAGTAGAAATAAGTCTTTATCTAGAGGTTTAAAAATTCTAAAAGAGATAATGATGGCAAATCAACCACTTACTGCAAATACTCTATGTCAAAAACTTCTTATAGATAAAAGTACTATGTCAAGATTAATCTCTACACTTATTGATGAAAGTTTTATAGAATATAAAGAAAATAGTAAAGAAATAGTTTTAAGTGATTTTATGCAAAGTATTTTAGAAGATGAAGATAGAGATAGATTAGTAGAAAAAACTAAAGTAATATTAGAAGAAGTTCATGAACTTTCAAGTGAAAGTTCTTATTTAGGTGTTTTTGAAGAGGGGTCTTTATTATATTTAAATCAAATTGATAATTCTAATAGAGTTTTAAAAACTAGAAATTCAGTAGGCTTAAAAAGTCCTATTCATACAAATGCTTTTGGTAAAATATTATTAGCCTTTTCAGATATTGAATTGAAAAATTTAAAACTAAAAAAATATACAAGTAATACAATAACTTCTACATCAAAACTTCAAAAAGAGTTAGATTTAATTCAAGAAAGAGGTTATGCTATTGGTAATGAAGAGTATGAGTTTGGATTAAGGTCTGTTGCAGTTCCTTATTTTAATCAAAAAAACAAACTTATTGCAACGATTGGAATTTCTGGACTTTCAGTAAGGCTTGACTTAGAAAAGCTACATAAATTGGGGCAAGAAATATTTTTAACTGTAAATAAATATAATATATAATATATAATCAAGTGAACTTTAAAGAGTTCCTTGATTATTTGATAAATATTCATGAGCTAAATAAGAGCTTCTTGCATATGGAGTTGAATGTACAAAACTAAACCCTAAATCTAAAGCAAGTTTTTTATATCTTGCAAATTGTTCTGGTGTTACAAATTCTTTAACTTTTTCATAGTCTCCTGAAGGTGCAAGGTATTGACCAATACTTAAAAATTCACAGCCAACTTCTCTTAAATCTTTAAATACTTGAACCATTTCTTCTTCTGTCTCTCCAAGTCCTACCATAAGTGCAGATTTTGTTTTTATTTTATCTTTACCTATTTCCTTTAACTTTTTAAGAACTTCTAAAGATCTTTTATATGAAGCATTTTTTCTAATTTTATATAAAGAAGGCACTGTTTCAATATTGTGACCAATAATTACTGCTCCACTATCAACTACAGTTTGTAATGATTCTTCTTTTCCTTGAAAATCAGGAATTAAAATTTCAACTTGTGTTCCAGGTGATTTTTCTAAAATATTTTTTGTAACTCTGTAAAACTGTTTTGCTCCACCATCTTTTAAATCATCTCTAGCAGGGCTTGTAATAACAACAAATTTTAATCCTAATTTGATTACTGATTGGGTAACTCCATCAATCTCTGCTAAATCAACTTCAGTAGGTTTACCTGTAAGTACATTACAGTAAGAACATCTTCTTGTACAAATATTCCCTAAAATAAGAAAAGTTGCATTCTTTTTTGCATAACATTCTGAAATATTTGGACATTTTGCTTCTTGACAAATAGTGTGAAGTCCATGTTCTCCAAGTAATTCTTCCATCTCTTTTTGTGCATTTGGTACAAGTTTTTTTCTTAACCACTGAGGTTTTTTGAAATCTACTTTCTTTTTTGGTGTAAGTTTATTTTCTGCAATAGTCATATTTATCCTTTAGTAGTTGATTTTTTTTATTTTCTTCTTTTTTAGTTAGTTTACTATCAATTAAATGAACATTAAAAGTTTCATTAAATGCTTCAATAAGTAACAAACAAGCTTTTTTATAGTCTAAATTTATATCAAATTCTTTAAGTGTAGTTCCAATTTTTTTATCAAAAGAATTGTTTAGTGATTCTAATGGAATTGAACCATGTTGAAATATTGCTTTTTTGGTTCTTCTTTGTGCATTACCACCAATTTTTTTTCCATTTACTATAATGTCATAAGCCTCAAAACCCACTTGACAAAAATCACTTTTTGATAAAGTAATATCACTACAATCTTTTGCATAATTTGCATCTAAATTTAATTTTTTGTAAAAATTAAGTATAAATTGACAAATAAATTCATAAGATTTTTTTATAGTTAAATCCTTTAAAAAAACTGTAGGTATAACTAAGGAGTATGAAATATCATGTCCATGAAATAATACTCCTCCACCAGTAATTCTTTTAGCGAAATCTGTATACTCTTTTAAATATGAGTATGTCTCAAAATCTTGAGAAATACCTATAGTAAAGGATTTGTTCCAGTAATAAACCCTTAGAATTGCTTGCTCTTCATTTTCATAACAAGATAATAAAGCCTCATCTGTAGCCATGTTATTTTTTGCATTGTTTCTGCCAGAGTTTATTACTCTAAATTCACTTTGTAATTCTTTCATAACTTTTTCTTATTATAATCCTATTGTTACTATTAAAAAATTAATAGTTATTGACTTTATTTTTCATTATATTTAGATTTTTTTATTATAAAACTTAACCCAAATATAGTAAAAAGTATATTAAGAAAAGATTAATAATATTAAAGTATCATATGTTCATAATTCGACTTGACGGTACGAATGACTACACAATTTTTACACAATGAACATATGTTCATTTCTAAAAACTAGATTTTCTAGTTAAATTCTTTACAAGGAAGTGCAAATGTCAGATTTAAACTTAAATGATATTGATCCAGCTGAAACGCAAGAGTGGATAGAGGCTCTGGATGCAGTATTAGAAACGGAAGGACCTAAAAGAGCACACTATCTTTTAGAAAAATTAATAGATAAAGCTAGAAGAAAAGGAACTTACTTACCTTTTAAGGCTACTACAGCATACTTAAATAGTATTGATGTAAATGATGAACCAAAAATGCCTGGTGATAGAGATATTGAAAAGAAAATTAGATCTGCAATTAGATGGAATGCAGCTATAATGGTGCAAAGAGCATCTAAAAAGAATTTAGAACTTGGTGGACACATCGCATCTTTTCAATCATCTGCAACATTATATGATGTAGGTTTTAACCACTTTTTTAGAGCACCAAATGAAAAAGATGGTGGAGATTTAGTTTTTTATCAAGGACATATTGCTCCTGGTATTTATGCAAGAAGTTTTGTTGAAGGTAGAATTACTGAAGCTCAAATGGACAACTTTAGACAAGAAGCTTTAGAAGACGGTTTATCTTCTTATCCACACCCAAAACTTATGCCTGAATATTGGCAATTTCCAACAGTATCAATGGGACTTGGACCAATTCAAGCAATTTATCAAGCAAGATTTTTAAAATACTTAACAGATAGAGGAATTAAAGATTGTTCTGAACAAAAAGTTTATTGTTATATGGGTGATGGTGAGTGTGACGAACCAGAATCTTTAGGTGCAATTGGACTTGCTGGAAGAGAAGGATTAGATAATTTAGTATTTGTTATTAACTGTAACTTACAAAGACTTGATGGCCCTGTAAGAGGAAATGGTAAGATTATTCAAGAACTTGAAGGTAACTTTAGAGGAAATGGATGGAGAGTAGTTAAAGTAATCTGGGGAAGATTATGGGATGAATTACTAAGAAAAGATACTTCAGGAAAGCTTCTTCAACTTATGGAAGAAACAGTTGATGGAGAATACCAAAACTTTAAACAAAAAGGTGGAGCTTACACAAGAGAAAACTTCTTTAATAAATATCCTGAAACTGCAAAATTAGTTGAAAATATGTCAGATGATGAAATCTTTGCATTAAACAGAGGTGGACATGATCCATTAAAAGTTTATGCAGCATATAAAGCAGCTATGGAAACTAAAGATAGACCAACTGTAATCTTAGCTAAAACAATTAAAGGTTATGGAATGGGTGAAGCAGCTGAGGGTAAAAATATTGCTCACGGTGTTAAAAAAGTTGATACTGATTCACTAAAACAATTTAGAGATAGATTTAGAATTCCTTTCTCAGATGAGGAATTAGAAAAATTTCCATATTATACATTTGCAGAAGATTCTCCTGAAATGAAGTATATGAAAGAAAGAAGAGCTGAACTACATGGTCCTCTTCCTCAAAGAAGACCAAAATTTTCTGAAAAACTTGAGATTCCAGCATTAGATAAATTTAAAGCTGTTTTAGATGGAAGTGGAGATAGAGAAATTTCTACAACTATGGCATTTGTAAGAATTTTAAATGTATTAGTTAAAGATAAAAAAATTGGAAAAAGAATTGTTCCTATTGTTCCTGATGAAGCAAGAACTTTTGGTATGGAAGGTATGTTTAGACAATTAGGTATTTATTCTTCTGAAGGGCAAAGATATATTCCTCAAGATAGAGATCAAGTTGCATATTATAAAGAAGATAAAAAAGGTCAAGTACTTCAAGAAGGTATTAATGAGCTTGGAGCTATGGGTTCTTGGATTGCAGCAGCAACTTCATACTCAATTAATGATTGTCCAATGATTCCATTTTATATCTTCTATTCAATGTTTGGGTTCCAAAGAACAGGTGATATCACTTGGGCAGCTGGTGACCAAATGGCAAGAGGTTTCTTAGTTGGTGGAACATCAGGTAGAACTACATTAAATGGTGAAGGTTTACAACATGAAGATGGACATTCTCATATTATTGCTAATACAGTACCAAATTGTGTAACTTATGACCCAACATTTGGATATGAGTTAGCAGTTATTGTTCAAAAAGGTATTGAAAGAATGTATGGTGAAAACCAAGAAAATATATTTTATTATCTTACAACATTAAATGAAAACTATAAACAACCTGCTATGCCAGAAGGTGTTGAAGAAGGTATCTTAAAAGGTATCTATAAATTAAAAACTGTAGAAGCTAAAAATGATTATAAAGTTAAATTATTAGGTTCTGGTTCAATCTTCCAACAAGTATTAGCAGCAGCTGATATTTTAGCTGATGAATATGGAATTGCTACAGATATTTACTCTGCAACTTCATACAATGAATTAACAAGAGAAGCTCAAGATGTTGAAAGAAGAAACTTACTAAATGTAGATGCCCAAGATGAAGTGGCATATGTAGATCAAGTTCTTGGAAGTGATGATGAAAATATTATTATTTCTGCAACTGATTATATGAAGTCTTATTCTGAGCAAATTGCTCCATTTGTAAAAGGATCATTTAAAGCATTAGGAACTGATGGATTTGGTAGATCAGATTCAAGAGCTAACTTAAGAACATTCTTTGAAGTTGATACTAACTTTATTGTATTTACAACATTAGCACAATTAGCTAAGCTAGGTAAAATTGAAAAATCAGTTGTTAATGAAGCTATTAAGAAATATAATATTGATGTAAATAAAATCAACCCAGTAAAAGCGTAAGGAGTAAAAGATGAGTACTTTAGTAGATATTTTTATTCCTGATTTAGGAGCAGATAAAGACGTTGATTTAATCGAAGTTATGGTTGAAGTTGGAGATACTGTAGAAGTTGAAGATGGTCTTATTACTTTAGAGACTGAAAAAGCTTCTATGGACGTTCCTACAACTCATGCAGGTGTTATTAAAGAAATTCTTGTAAAAGTTGGAGATAAAGTAAACTCTGGGGATTTAATTGCTAGAGTTGAAATTGAAGAAGAGGGTGCCGCAGAAGATAAAACTGAAGAACCTGTAGTAGCTGAATCTGCAAAAGAAGAACCAAAAAAAGAAGAATCAGCTCCAGCAGCAAGTTCTTCTGAAGCAATGGGACTAGAAGCAGCAGAAGCTGAATTACAAGCTATTAGTGCTGCAGGTGCACAAGTTTCTTGTCATTTTGTAAATGAACAAACTGTTTGTTCAGTTGTTGAAGAAGTTCATGTTCCTGATTTAGGAGCAGATAAAGATGTTGATTTAATTGATGTAATGGTTTCAGTTGGAGATACTGTAGAATTTGAAGATGGTCTTATTACTTTAGAAACTGAAAAAGCTTCTATGGATGTACCAGCTCCATTTGCAGGAGAAATTATTGAATTATTTGTAGAAGCTGGAATGAAAGTAAATTCTGGTGATTTAATTGCAAAAATGGTTAAAACTGTAGTTATGGAATCAAAAGTTCCAACTCCAGCTAAAAAAGAAGAAACACCAGTTAAAAAAGAAGAGCCAAAGAAAGTAACTACAGTTCAAGAAGTTGCAGCAGTTAGTTCTCCTGAAGCTACATCTGTATTAACCCAAAAAGCTAAGAAAATCTATGCTTCTCCTTCTGTTAGAAAAGTAGCTAGAGAGTTTGGTGTTGATTTAGGTTTTGTAAAAGGAACTGGTAGAAAAGGAAGAATCCTTAAAGATGATATTAAAGCTTATGTAAAAGAGCAATTATCTAAACCAGCAGTAGCAGCTGCAGGAACTGGAACTGGTCTTGGATTCAACTTCCCTGAGCTTAAAGAGATTGACTTCTCACAATTTGGTGAAACTGAAACTGTTGAGCTTAGTAGAATTCAGAAAATTTCTGGTCCATCATTACATAGAAACTGGGTTTCAATGCCTCACGTTACTCAATTTGATGAAGCAGATATTACAGAAATGGAAGAGTTTAGAAAAGCTCAAAATGCAATTGCTGATGGATTTAAATTATCTCCACTAGTATTTGTAGTAAAAGCAGTAGCTAAAGCACTTGAAATTCATCCTAAATTTAATTCATCATTAAGCACAGATGGTCAAAGCTTAATTATGAAAAAATACTTCAATATCGCAATTGCAGTAGATACTCCAAATGGTCTTGTAGTTCCTGTAATTAAAGATGTTAATAAAAAAGGTTTCAAAGAGATTGCTCTTGAAATGGCTGATGTATCAAGCAGAGCAAGAGAAGGAAAACTTAAATCTGATGATATGCAGGGTGCTTCATTTACAATTTCATCTTTAGGTGGAATTGGAGGAACTAAATTTACTCCAATTATTAATGCTCCTGAAGTTGCAATTTTAGGATTATCTAAATCTGAAATGAAACCAGTGTGGGATGGAGAAAACTTTGTGCCAAGATTAATGTTACCATTATCGTTATCTTATGATCACAAAGTAATTGATGGAGCTGACGGTGCTAGATTTACTACTACATTATCTAAGCTTTTAAGTGACATCAGACTATTAAGTCTATAAGGAGTAATGATGGGTAAAATAGTTGATATTCATATTCCTGATTTAGGTGCAGATAAAGACGTAGACTTAATCGAAGTTATGGTTGAAGTTGGTGATGAAGTTGAAGTAGAAGATGGACTTATCACTTTAGAGACTGAAAAAGCTTCAATGGACGTTCCAACAACCCAAGCAGGAGTTATTAAAGAAATTCTTGTAAAAGTTGGTGATAAAGTAAACTCTGGTGATATAATTGCACGTGTAGAAGTTCAAGGTGAAGCAGATAGTGAACCTGCAAAAGAAGAGGCTAAAGAAGTACCAGCACCAGCTGTTGCTTCAAGTACTCCTTCTAAAAAAGAACCTACAAATGTTGAAGTAAATGCTAATGCAAAAGAAATAAAAGGTCAAGTTCTTGTAGTTGGAGCTGGTCCTGGTGGTTATTCTGCTGCATTTAGATGTGCTGACTTAGGTTTAGATACTGTTTTAGTAGAAAGACATCCAACTTTAGGTGGAGTTTGTTTAAATGTTGGTTGTATTCCTTCAAAAGCATTACTTCATGTTGCTAAAGTTATTGATGAAGCAGCTCATATTGAACATGCTGGAATAAAGTTTTCTAAACCAGAAATTGATTTACCAAGTGTAGCAGCATATAAATCAGGAGTTGTTAAAAAACTTACTGATGGTCTATCTGCTATGGCTAAAATGAGAAAAGTAACTGTTGTTCAAGGTGTTGCAAAGTTTATAGACAAAAACACAGTAATTGTTGATCATACAGATAAAGAAGGTGAGCAAACTAAAGTTTCTTTTGATAATTGTATTGTTGCAGCTGGTTCTCAATCTTCTAAAATGGGATTCATTCCCCATGAAGATCCAAGAATTTGGGATTCTACAAATGCACTTGAAGTAAAAGAAGTTCCAAAAAGACTACTTGTAATGGGTGGTGGAATTATTGGTCTTGAAATGGCTACAGTATATCAAAGATTAGGTTCACAGATTGATGTAGTAGTTAGAGGTCCTCAAGTTATGACAGGTACTGATAAAGATATCGTTAAGGTATATACAAAAGCAAATGAGAAGAAGTTTAACTTTATGTTTAAAACTCAAACTCAAGCTATTATTCCTAAACAAGAAGGTATCTATGTAGAGTTTAAAGGTGAAAATGCACCTGCAGAACCTCAAACTTATGATGCAGTATTAGTAGCTATGGGAAGAACTCCAAATGGATTAAACCTAGGCTTAGAAAATACTGGTGTTGAAGTTGATGAGAAAGGATTCATTGCAGTTGATAATCAAATGAGAACAAATGTTCCTCATATTTATGCTATTGGTGATATTATCGGTCAACCAATGCTTGCTCATAAAGCAGTACATGAAGGTCATGTTGCAGCAGAAGTTATTGCAGGTCACAAAGTGTTCTTTGAACCTAAACAAATTCCTGGTATTGCATATACATTCCCAGAAATTGCAACTGCTGGTATGAGTGAAATTGAAGCAAAAGAAGCTGGAATCAACTATGAAGTTGCATCATTCCCTTGGTCTGCCTCAGGTAGAGCATTAGCTTCAGATGTATCTGAAACAGGTATGACAAAACTAATCTTTGATAAAGATACAGAGCAGTTAATCGGTGGTTCTTTAGTTGGTGAAAACGCAGGTGAATTACTTGGTGAAATTTCATTAGCTCTTGAAATGGATTGTGATGCTGAAGATATTGGATTAACAATTCATGCACATCCTACTTTACATGAATCTGTTGGTATGTGTGCAGAAATCTTCCATGGAAGTATTACTGACTTACCAAACAAAAAAGCTGTAAAGAAAAAATAGTTTAAGTCTTTTTAACTATTTAAAATAAAGCCTATCTTCTTTTTGAAGGTAGGGTTTTTATCTCTTTAAAATCCATAGTTTTTTATAACTTCTATAAAATATAATATTTATCAAAGCACCAATACAAGCTAAAAATGTATCTTTATGTGCATCCCAAATATCTCCTTGAGTTCCTAAGAAAGCCATTCCTAATTCAGGATAGAAAGTAATAGCAGCAAACCATTCAACTAATTCATAAATTGTAGCAATACAAACAACTAAAGAAAAAGTAAAAAATAGGGCACTTCTAAAACTACTTGAATAAACAAGGACTATTTCAAATAAAATTCTAAAAATAAGTAATCCAAAAAGAAAATGTACTAATCTATCAAAATGATTTCTTTCAAATCCAAAAAGTTCTGATACGAAATTAAAGTATTTCATTTCGGCATAAGTAAAGTGAGCACCTAGTGAGTGTAAGCTTGCAAATATTAAAAGAAAAATGATACTTAAAAGTGTGTATTTATATTTTATATCACTCCAAAGAACAAATGGAAAAAATAGAAATACTAATATATTTTCTAAAAACCAATCTTCTGGATATTTAGGATTTATTGCTAGGATAATCCAAATCAATATATAAATGCCATAAATTATTTTATGAGATTTTTCCATTTAGCTTTACCTTTTGATTCTTTTCTAGTTACCTTTATAATATATTTTAAATTAAAAAAAATTAAGGAAATTATTATACAAAAATATCTAAAAGTGTTGAATTTTTAGAATCTCTATATTTTAAAGTAGAATCATCAAGTTCTAATACTTTTTCCAATTGCTTAATTAATTTTGAACTATCCCCTTTGTATAAATGACTTTCAATATTAGCTATAAAGCTTTTTTCAAAACTTTTGTTAGTTTTTAATCTCTCATATAATTTATTAAAATCTACACTTTCTGTATCTTTTTCAAGTGTAAAATTTAATTGAAGCTCTTTTTGTTCATTTACACTTTTTTCATAATAACTAGCATGAAAAGCAATTTTACTAACTCTTGTTTGACCTTCTCTTGTGAAGTTTTCATCATCATATGCTAAGTGTGATGTAGTATAGTCTGCTTGTGCATATATATTATAGTAATGAGTTCTTATATTATCCTCATGTACATCAAAGCTATCTTGAGAATAAGATGTTATAGTAAAATCTCCTGAACCATCTTTACCATTTTTGAAATCTTCAATTATGTCTGAAACTTTTCTTATGCCATTTACAGCATTTTTTAACCAAGGATTTTCTTCTAATTGTTCTTTTGTTGGTTGATACTCTTTTCTATCATTTTCAATATTTGCAATAGAAGAATTTATTTTATCTACTGTTTCTTGGTCAAGTTCTTGTGGTTCAGGCAAAGGTAATATCTCTTTAAAAGAGTTTATTATGTTAGTGGAAGAGTTAATAAACATACTAATCCTTTATTAATCTAATATTAAGAATTGTAATATTAATTAACTTAATATTAGTTTATGTTTATAAATAAATTATTTATAAATTGTAATACTTTTTAATATTATGTTACAATAAAATATGAAACAAATTTTATTAGTACTTATACTTACAAACTGTTTATTTTCATATGACAAGAATTTTTCATATAGAAAATATACTCATGTAAAGAAATTTTACTCTTCTTTAGTAAAAGAAACCGTTGACATAGCTTTAAAATACAATATGCCACCAGCAGCTATATTAGCAATAGCAAGTGTTGAATCTGGGTATGGAAGAGGTTATGTAGCTTCTATTTCTGGAAATATTCTAAGCCTTGGAGCAAATAAGAATGATATTGCTCTTCCTTCTTTATATTTACCTAATACTAAAAACCCTTATAAAGTAATATATAATACAAAAGAGATAAAAAGTTATAAAAAAGAAGAACTCTTTTGGAAACAAAGACCAAAGAGTCTAAAAAAAGATTATAGACCTAAAGGAATTGCAGGAACTACTACAAACCTAGATTATTTTGATTACAATAAACAAGCAAAGATAAAAGCAAACCTACAAAATATAAAGGAGTTTTGCACTCTTTGGATAAGTTACAACAATAGGTTTAAAGCTTTTAGTTGTGCAAGAGCCTTTTTAGATGAGCAAGTTAAAAAACATGGGAAAGAGATACTTTTTACAAAAAAGCTAAATAAAGAGTTTATAAATCATGTTGGTGGAAAGAAGAACTCTTTTAACTATAGAAAAACTTGGCCTGTAAAAGTAAATAAAGTATTAGAAAAAACAGGACTTACTGAACTTACAAAAGATATTTCCAATAATAAAAGTTTTGATGAAAGCTGGTAAATATTTCTTTGAGTAATCTATAATTGACTTTACTGTACAATCACTTTTTAAAACAAAAAATATAAAGAGCATTATGATACAACTAAAAAATCTTTCAAAACATTTTGGTGAAAAGACACTATTTACAGATTTAAATTTAATATTAGGACAAGGTCAAAGAGTTGGGCTTGTAGGAAGAAACGGTACAGGTAAGTCAACACTTTTTAAACTTATTTTAGGTGAAGAGCAAGCTGATGATGGGGAAATCTTAATTCCTAAAAACTATAAAATAGGTGCTTTAAAACAACATTTGGAATTTAGTGAAAAGACATTAGTAGATGAAACAGCTTTGGCTTTAGCTGAAGATGATAAGTACTCTATTTATAAAGTTGAGAAGATACTTTTTGGTCTTGGGTTTAGTCATGAAGACTTACAAAAAGATCCACTATCTTTTTCTGGTGGTTATCAAATTAGAATCAACTTAGCAAAACTTTTAATTACTGAACCAAATCTATTACTTCTAGATGAGCCTACAAACTACTTAGATATTTTATCTTTAAGATGGCTAAAAAACTTTTTAAAAAGCTTTGATGGAGAAGTTATCATTATCACTCACGATAGAGACTTTATGGATACTGTTTGTACTCATACAATGGGTATTGTAAGACAGTCTTTATTTATGCTTGAAGGAAATACTCATAAGTTTTATGCCCAACTTGAAGCAAATGATGAACACTATGAAAAACAAAAAGAAGCACAAGATAAAAAAAGAAAAGAGTTAGAAGAGTTCATTGCTAAAAATAAAGCAAGAGCTTCAACAGCTGCTCAAGCTCAATCAAAAGTAAAACTTTTAGAAAAAATGGATGAGATGGATTCTATTGTAGATGAATCAACTTTAGAGTTTGATTTTAACTATAAAGATACTCCTGCAAAAGTTTTACTTGATGTAAAAGATTTAAGTTTTGGATACAAAGAAAATGAAATACTTTTTAAAGATATCTCTTTTACTTTAAAAAAGGGTGAGACTTTAGGAATTATCGGTAAAAATGGTAAGGGTAAGTCTACACTTCTAAATAATATTGCAAAAGAGCTAAAACCACTTAGTGGAACTATAGATTATCATGGAACTACTACCTTTGGACACTTTGGGCAAACAAATATTTCCCATCTTAATCCAAACAATACAATAATGGATGAAATCTATGTTTCTAATGCAAAACTTTCTGAATCTACAGTAAGAGGTATTTGTGGTTCTATGATGTTTAGTGGAGATGATGTTAAAAAGAAAATCTCTTTATTATCGGGGGGAGAAAAAAGTAGGGTAATGCTAGGACAAATCTTAGCAAAAGATGTAAACCTATTATTTCTTGATGAGCCAACAAACCACTTAGATATGCAATCAATTGATTCACTTACAAAAGCTATTAAAAACTTTGAGGGTTCTTGTATTATAGTAACTCACTCAGAAGAGTTATTAAGACAAGTATGTGATAGACTTATTGTTTTTGCAAAAGATGGAGCTGATTATTTTGATGGAACATATGATGAGTTTTTAGAAAAAATTGGTTGGGAAGATGAAGAAGGTGAAGAGCAAAAAGAGAAACCAAAACAAGCAAAAGTAAACAAAAAAGAGAATAAAAAATTAAGAGCTTCAATAATCCAAGAAAGAAGTAAAGAAACAAATCCTTTAAAAAAGAAGATTGAAAAGCTTGAAAATTCTATTATGGAAGTAGAAGACGATATTGAAAAATATCAAGCAGAACTTATACAAGCTTCAAATCAAGGTGATAATAGTAAGATTATAGAACTGTCTCAAATAATCAAAAAACATGAAGATGAAGTTGAGCAGATGTTTGAGTCTTTAGAAGAGAATCAACTTAAATTAGATGAGCTAATGGCTTTATATGATAAGAAGTTAGAGGAACTCTAACTCTCTTCTTTATTTCTTTTTATATTGTTTATAATTTTACTTAGAGTATTAATTAAACTTATATGCTCAACTGGTTTTTGAAGAATGTTTTCAATCCCAATTTCTTCTAACTGTGATAATTTTTCTTTTTCTGTATGGGCAGATACAATTAATATTTCTTGTTTTTTATTTATTTTTATAATTTCTTTACATAATTGAATTCCATCAAGTTTTGGCATACTAATATCACTAATAATTAAATCATAATAGTTTTTTTCTTTTTTTTTATATTTTTCTAATGCTTCATCTCCATTAAAACATTTATCAATATTTTCAAAAAAATTTTTAAATAATTTATATAATTGTTCTCTTACTTCATTATTGTCTTCAATAAAAAGTATGTTAAGTTTTTTACTATATTCTACTAATTCTTTTAAGTTAGAACTCATTTATTTTCCTTTCTTATTATTTAATGGGTAATTGAATAAAAAATGTTGCTCCATCTTTTTCATTTAAAACTTTTAAATCTCCATTACAATGGTCATTTATAATGATTCTACTCATATAAAGACCTAATCCTGTTCCATCTTGTGCACTTTTTGTAGAGAAATATGGATCGAATATATTCTTTATAATTTTTTTATCTATTCCTCCACCGTTATCATGTATTTCTATTATTATATTTTCTTTGTTTTTATAAGTACTTAGAGAAATCTTTTTTTCATCTAAGTCTTTTTCAGATAAAACATCTTCAGCATTTTTTAAAATATTTAAAACAACTTGTTGTATTTCTGTGGGATAAGAATAAATTTCTAAATCTTTTTCAAAGTATATTTCCAGTTTTATATTTTTTGCTTCAATAGATGTTTTTATAATATTAATTGATTTTAGAATCATTTCTTCTATATTAAATTTTTCTTTTCCTTTATCACTTTTAAAGAAGTTTCTAAAATCATCTATTGTTGAGGACAGATGTTGAGAATAGTCTGTTATTAAATTCAATTCTTTCTCAAGGGTTTCTTTCTCAATTTTATTTTCTATCATTAATTTTATTAAAAGATTATTTGTTGTTGCAGATATCGCTGATAAAGGCTGTCTCCATTGGTGAGCAATCATGGAAATCATTTCTCCCATTTGGGCTAATCTACTTTGTTGAATTAACTGTTTTGTACTGTTTTCATTTTTTCTTACTTCTTTTTTGATTTTTTCTTCTAGATTAGTGTTTAAGTCTTCAAGTCGTTTTTCTAAGACTTTTCTTTTTGAAATGTCTCTGATTACGGTATGGATAACTCTCTGGTTTTCTATCTCAATTGCTGTTAATACAAGTTCAACCCAAATTTTTTTATCTGCAATTCCTTTAAGAACTGCTTCAAATGTACTCATTCCAAAAATTAGTGCTTTTTCAATTTTATTTTCAAATAATCTATGAGAAGATGTATTATCAGGTTGATATTCTGGAGCTAATTCATATAAATGTTTATCAAGTAATTCTATTTTATGAAAACCTAATATTTTAGAACTAGCTTCATTACAATCAATAATTTTTTTTTCTTTTATTAAAAATACTCCGTCAGAGGATTTGTTATATAAAGTTTCAAAAAGAAGTTTTTGTTTTGCAAGTTCAAGAGTTTTTTCTTCTATTTTATTATTGGCTTCTTGTAATTTATTATTATGTTTATTAAGGATATTTTGTCTATAAGATACAATAATAAAAACAATTAATACTATAATTATAATTTGCCACATTAAAGTATAATCAAAGCCTTCTTCAAAAGATACAGCAGTCCATTTATTAAATATCTCTCTATGTTCATGGGGACTTATTTGACTTAAAGTTTTATTTAGAATATTAAGTAAAATTTCATTATCTTTATGAATAGCCATATTTACAGTATAGTTCATATTTGTATATCGGGAAATGTATAGGTTTTTTAAAGCGTAGTTGGAAATATAATAAGAAGCTATTGGTAAGGGTTGTACAGTAAAATATGCTTTTCCTTTACTTACCATCTCTAAAGTTTCTCTATTTGATTTTGTAAGTAAAACATCTAAATCAGGATGTGTAGATTTTAATATTTTAATTAATTGTGAATTATATTTTACTGCCATAGTTTTATCAAGAATATCTTCTAAACTTGAAACTACAGATTCATCTTTTTGAGTTATTATTGCTTGTTTATAATTTAAATAAGGCTTAGTAAAATTTGCAAAATCAATGAGTTCTGTACTATTTGTTATTGTAGGGATTAAATCACACTGTTTTATTTTTAAAAACTCTTTTGCTTGTTCCCAAGAAACAGTATCAATAGGAAGAAATTTTACATGTATAAGATTTTCTATTTTTCTTATAAGATCAATTGAAATTCCTTTTATTTGTCCATTTTCTTTAAAAGAAATAGGAGTTAAGTCATTTATATTGCACATTCTAATTATATTCCTTTTAGAAATATAATTTAATTCTTTTTCATTTAAAAACTCTTTTTTTAATGAATTATTTATATTACTATGACTTCCAAACCATTTTCTTTTTAAACTTAATAACTCTTCATCTGAGATACTTCTTTGGGCTTTTTCTAATATATCCCTTAAAATAACTTTATTTTTTGAGGTTCCAATTCTTATTAAGCTTACAATTCTATTATCATCAATATAGTTTGTAGGTATAACTCCTGAAATATTATTTTGAGCAATTATATAATCAAGAACATTTTTCTTTCCAATGGTTGCATCTGCTTTCCCTAGAGATAATTGCATTAATGCTTCTAAAGAGTCTTTTACATGAATTTGATTTATTTTAGGGTAGTATTTTTCAATAGCTTTTTGAGCAAAAAAACCCTTAGGCATTATAATTGTTTTGCCTTCAAGTTTTTCTAGTGAATCAATTTTTTCATTACCTACTTTTACATAAATTGCATTAGCTGCCGTATGAAAAACAGAGGTAAAGGCTATGTCTTTATTTCTCTTATTATTTTTTGATATATTAATTATTACATCAAGTTCATCATTTTGTAGCATTTCCATAAACTCATCCCATGAAGGACCTGTAATATATTTTATTTTGATATTTAGTTTTTTGGCTAAAAGATTTATGTAGTCTACAGAAAAACCTTTTGCTTCATTATTTTCATAAAAATTGTAAGGAGGCCAGTTTAGTTCATTATGTAATCTTAAAGGTGTATTTTTTTTTAAAAAGTCTTTCTCTTCGTTGGTTAATATAATTTTATTTTGGGCAAATAGTTGAGCATTTAAAAGAAGTAATAATAAAATAAGTAGTTTCACCATAATGATTTCATTATATATTATTTTATATTAATTTTTGCAAAATAAAATAAGACTAACTTAAAATTATTTTGAGATAATATAAAAATAAAATAAAAAAGGAATACAATGAGTTTTTTTACTGCTGATTTATGTGATGAATATCCTGACAAAGTTCATGTTCTTGATAATGAATTTAAAAATTATGGAGCAAAAGATAAAGTTTGTGCACAGGTTATAACTGTAAAACTTGATAAAAATAATAGTGAACTTATTAAAATTTTAAGAGATGAAGATGGAATAGGGAAAATAGTAGTTGTTGATGTAGATGATGAGTATTTTGCTGTAGTTGGTGAAAATTTAATGAAGTTTGCTTATTCGAATAACTATGAAGCTATACTTGTAAATGGTTATGTAAGGGATACAGAACAAATCAAAGATATTCCTGTAGCTCTTTATGCAAGGGGAACTTGCCCTAGAAAATATATTCCTGAAACTAAAGGGGAAAGAGATCTTGAACTTTCATTTTGTGGAGTACAATTTAATAATGGGGATTTTGTATATGCTGATGTAGATGGAATCATACTTTCTAAAGGGAAGCTTCTATAAATAAAGTAAATAAAAAAGAAGTTAAGATGACTATTAATCTAATACAAAAAGTTAAAAAAAACTAATAAAATGTCAATTACTGATTTTTGAAATGATAAAGGGAATTAATGAATTATAAAAAAAGTACAATAAATTTATATGAGGGTACAGTTGAAGAAAAAAGAGAAGAAATTAAAAAATATTTTTTACAAACATATGAACTAGATGAAAAATTATTTGAAATATTAAAAGATAAAAAACATATCTTTAAACAACCAAATAGATTAAGACATCCTTTAATTTTTTATTTTGGACATACAGCTACTTTTTTTATAAATAAATTGAATATTGCAAATATTATTGATAAAAGAATTAATAAAACTTATGAGGCTATATTTGCGATTGGTGTTGATGAAATGAGTTGGGATGATTTAAATAATAAGCATTATACTTGGCCAAGTTTTGAAGAGACAAAAGCATATAGAGATGAAGTTAAAAATTTAGTATTAGAACTTATTGAAACTTTGGAGTTTACTATGCCAATAAATTGGGATAGTCCTATGTGGGTTATTTTAATGGGAATTGAGCATGAAAATATTCATATTGAAACATCATCTGTTTTACTTAGAGAATTAAATATAAAATATTTAGATGAAAAAGAGATATTTCCTTACTGTAATGATTTTTCAAGTACTTTCCCTCAAAATGAATTAGTGGAAGTAAAAGGTGGTGAAGTAATTTTAGAAAAAGATTTTGATAATCCTATTTATTATGGTTGGGATAATGAATTTTCTTTTCATAAAGCTTCAATAAAAGACTTCAAAGCTTCAAAATATCTTGTTTCAAATGGAGAATTTTTAGAGTTTGTTAAAGATGGTGCTTATTCTAAACCTGAATATTTTACAGAAGATGGAAAAGAATGGTTAGAGGTTTCACAAGCAAAACATCCAGTTTTTTGGATAAAAAAAGAAGGAAGGTATTATTTAAGGGAAATAAATCGAGTTGTTCCTTTACCTTTAAACTTTCCTGTAGATATAAATGTATATGAAGCAGAAGCTTTTTGTAAATATAAAAGTGAAAAGTTAGGGTTTGAAGTAAGACTTCCTAGTGAAGATGAATTTTATAGATTAAATGATTTTGTAAAAGCCCAAGAACAAGAAGCAAATATTGGTCTTAAATACTTTAATCAAACTCCTGTTGATAAATATAAAATGGATGATTTTTATGATGTAGTTGGAAATGTTTGGCAGTGGAGTCTTACTCCAACTTATCCTTTTGATGGTTTTAAAACACATCCTGTGTATGACGATTTTACTACTCCTACTTTTGATGATAGACATGCTCTTATGAAAGGTGGTTCTTTCATTTCTTTGGGAAATGAAGTTTTAAGAAGTGCAAGGTATGCTTTTAGAAAACATTTTTTTCAACATGCAGGTTTTAGATATGTTCAAAGTTCTAATGATTATAGAACAGAGCTTAATGATAATGTATATGAAACAGATGAGCAAATTTCTCAATACTGTGAATTTCACTATGGAGAAGAAAATTTTGGAGTTAAAAATTTTCCAAAACAAAGTGTTGAGTTATTAAAACCTTATTTTGAGAATATTAAAACAAAAAAAGCACTTGATTTAGGATGCTCAGTTGGTCGAAGTACTTTTGAATTAGCAAAATATTTTGATGAAGTATTAGGAATAGACTTTAGTGCAAACTTTATTAATGTAGGGGTTAAACTTAAAAAATATGATACTTTAACTTACAAAGTTGCAACAGAAGGAGAACTTTTTGAAGAAAAAATAATTTCTTTAAAAGACTTTGATTTAGAAAATACAAAAGAAAAAGTAAGTTTTATGCAAGGAGATGCCTGCAATTTAAAAGAGTTATATTCTGCTTATGATTTAATCTTTTGTTCAAACTTGATTGATAGATTATATTATCCTCAAAAGTTTTTAGATGATATCCCTAATAGAGTAAATAAAGATGGCTTACTTGTACTTTTATCTCCTTATACTTGGCTTGAAGATTATACTCCCAAAGAGAATTGGCTAGGTGGTTATATTAAAGATAATAAGGAAATAAAAACTTTAGATACTTTAAAAGAGAAGCTTAAAGATAGATTTGAATTAATTCAAACTATTGATGTTCCTTTTGTTATACGAGAAACAGCAAGAAAACATCAACACACTGTTTCACAAATGAGTATTTGGAAGAAGTTTAAATAATAAATTAGATTATAAAATAAAAAATTGTAAACTACTCTTTATGGATAGTTTACAATTGATCTCCAATAAAAAACAATTAATTAGTTTTTTTTCAATTCTTATATGTATTTTTATATTTAATATATTTTATGAATATTTTAAATACAAAGACTTTAAAAAAGAAGAGCTTTATTTAGATAAATTTGAAATAATAAATATTTATGATAAAGAAGACTTTTATATATTAAAATTACAAAATGATAAATTGAGCTTTTTTACTTCAATTAGTAAACAAGAAGAAATTAATAAACTAGATATAATAACAATTGCAGTTTTATCTAAAGGTGTATCTTTTTATAAATTTCTAAAAGGTTTTTATAGTAAATCAATTTTTTATGAAGAAATAAAAACTAATAAAAGTTTTAAAAGAAGTATTTTTAATAAAATCAATGAAAGCCATAATGATGAAAGAATACAAGAACTTTTTAATGCTCTTTTTTTAGCGATTCCTATTTCTAAAGATAATAGACAAATCTATACAGATTTTGGAATTAGCCATTTAATAGCTATATCTGGTTTTCATTTATCTATTATTTCTTTTATTATTTTTGTTGTTTTTTACTATCCTTATTCTTATTTTCAAAAAAGATACTTTCCCTATAGAAATATAAAAGTAGATGTAATGATTATTACTATAGTTATTTTACTTTATTATCTATATTTAACAAATATCGTTCCTTCATTACTTCGTTCATTTATTATGTTTTTTTTAGCTTTTATTTATTTAAGAACTAATATTAAAGTCTTATCTTTTGAGACACTAGCTATAACTTTACTTATAATTATCGCTATTTTCCCTAAATATCTTTTTTCTATTTCTTTATGGTTTTCTATTATAGGAGTGTTTTATATCTTTTTATATATTCATTATTTTAAAAATATATCTAAGATCTTTGCAATTTTTTTATTTAACTTCTGGATATTTTTTGTTTTTAATCCTATTGTTCATTTCTTTTTTTATAATATTTCTTATGAACAATTATTTTCTCCATTTTTAACAATATTTTTTACTTTTTTTTATCCTCTCGAAGCTTTTTTACATCTTTTTGGTTTTGCAGACTATTTTGATAAATATATTTTGCTATTTTTAAACTATAAAATGAGTGTTTTTGAGTTTTCGACATCTATTTGGTTTTTTATAATTTATATTTTATTTTCTTTACTAAGTATTTTTAGTAAAAAAGCTTTTATTATCTTAAATTTTTTAATGATAATTTATAATATTTATATGTTTGTAAACTCTTTTTTATAAGTAATTACCTTTTTTAAGTAATTTCTTGTTTCTTCATAAGGTAAGTCACTTCTTAAGGTATTATAAACCTCTCTAGGATTTTTTGAATTAATCTTGTTTATAGCTGTTGCTCTATTGGAAGAAAAAGTTTTCAAAACATTTCCTGAACCAGTATTATAGGCACTTATTACACAATACTCTTTTGAAATATTGTTTGATATACCTTTTAAATATTTAGAATTTAAAATATCAATATAAGCAGTACCTAATTCAATATTATTTTTAGCATCAAATAAATAAGAGTTAGTAGGTTTCCATTTTTTACCCTTTATATGAGAGTAAGCATCAATTCCTGCACTACTTGGAACAATTTGCATTAAGCCTATAGCTCCTGCATGACTTACTGCAAATTGGTTAAAATTACTTTCTGTTCTTATAATTGCATAAACAAGAGTTTCACTTATTTTATATTTTCTTGCAAACTCTTTTACATAAGGTTTAACTTTTTCAATTCTTGTATCAGTATGGTCTTTTGACATAGGTATTTGTACATAAGATACTTTAAGTGTTTTATTATTTCTTTTTATATTTTTTGTTCTTAACTTATTTTTTAATAAAATATCAGCATATCTATTTGCTCTCCACTGCCATCTTATATTTTTATTTTGATCATCTTTAACTTCTCCTAATAAATAAGGAGTTTTACCTAATTTAACTTCTTTTGTTCCAAATAAATCAAAAGATCTAGGATCTTCAGGAAGTAATAAAGTAGTTATAATAGCATTCTTTAAGCTCTTTTTTGTATTTTTTTCATCAAGTGTTTCAACAGTTACAATACCCTTATCAAAATCAATGTAAGCTCTACTTTTATAGTTTTGTAAATATTTAACATACTCTTTAGGTTGAGGAACTTTTCTATTATCTTTACCCCAGTTTTTATCAATATTTTTTATCAAAGAAGAAAGAAATTTAATATCACTTACAAGTTTATTTGGATTTGTAGCATAACTTGTAACCCTTGTTTTTGCTAAGGATTGTAAAGCTTGTGAAGGGTCTTTACTTAAAGCAGCATTTGTTATAGTTTGGAAATCACTTACACTACAAGCTGTAAAAAAAATAAGAGGAGTTATTAAGATAAACTTTTTCATTACTTAATCATACAAAAAATCTTTTAAAAACAATATTAGAATTGTAAACTTTACTCTTAAAGAAATAAGTAACTACTATTTAGATATGATTGCGTAATAAATATAGTAGTTAAGGTTTATTTTTATGGAAATGGTATTAAATGAATATGATATAGTAGTTGGTGCAAAGTTTGAAAATGGAACAATTCAAGATTATATTGATGAAGCACAAACTTATGGTTTAATTAGATATGAAAATACAACTGCAAATTGGTTTTTATATAATGCAATTGATTCAGCTGAAGATATAAAAGAGTTATATAATAAAATAAAAAGTGATGAAAATCATTATATTAAAGATGAGTTTGGTGAAGAAATGGTACTTTTTAACAAAAAAGGTAAGATTTCCTATGAAACTTTAGTTGAAAAAATTGATTCATATTTAGATGATGAATTAGCAAATGTTTATTAAAAGGATAAATTATAGAAAAGTTTTTAGAATTTAATTTTCATAAGTCAATAAATGCGGCTATTGAAGAGAAAGCTTACACAATTCCTACTAAGGTTCAAAAAAAAGTAATACCGCTTATTAATAAGAATATAGATGTAATTGCCGCTTCAAAATCTGGTACAGGTAAAACAGCTGCGTATGTATTGCCTTTATTAAATAAAGTAAACTCAAAATTAAATTATAATAATAGAGTTTTAAGAGGATTGATTTTAGTTCCTACAAGGGAACTTGTAGAACAAGTTTCTAAATCTTTAAATGATTATGGAAAGTTTTTAAAAGTAAAACATACAAAAATCATGGGAGGAATAAGCAAATCAAAACAAGAGCAAATAATAGAAGGTGGAATTGATATTATTGTTGCTACTCCTGGAAGATTAAAAGATTTAGTTGAAAGTGAAATATTAGATTTAAGTAGTGTAAATTACCTTGTTTTAGATGAAGCAGATACTATGCTAGAAATGGGATTCTTAGAAGAAGTTGAAGAAATTTTTTCTTACTGCTCTCCTTATAAACAGATTGTAATGTGTTCTGCAACTATTTCTCAAAATATACAAAAATTAGCTAAACAATTTATGAAAGAGCCCGTAACTGTACAAATTCATGATAGAAGAGATACTGTTAGTCTAATTGATCATAAAGCATATAAAATTGATATAAAAAAGAAAAAAGAATTAGTTACTAAGCTTATTAAAGATTCAGCTTATAATCAAATACTTTTATTTGTAAATAAAAAAGAGAGTGCTGATGCTGCTTTAGAACATTTTAATACCCATGGAGTTAAAGCAGCAACAATTCACGGAGAAATAGAATATAAACAAAGAGTTCAAGCAATAAAAGATTTTAGAAATAGAAAGATTCAAGTATTAATTGCAACTGATATTGCAGGAAGAGGATTAGATATTGAAAAACTTCCTTTAGTAATTAATTATAATTTACCTGAATCAACTGATGACTTTACTCATAGAGTGGGAAGAACAGGTAGGGCAGGTAATAGGGGTGAAGTAATTACAATTTTAACAGTTGAAGATTATAATCATTTTACAAAAATAGAAAGAAACTTAAGACTAAATATCAAAAGAGAAATACATGAAGATTTTCCTTTAAAAGATAGACAACCAAGACAAAGAATCCAAACAAAGAAAAAGCTTAGTGAAAAAAAAGGAAGAAAAACTTCTTCAAGTGAACCTAAAAAAACAGGGGCAAAATCTAAAAAAACTACTAAAAGAGACTCTAATAGAAGTTTTAGAAGAAAGTAAATAGTTTAGGATTATCCTAAACTATTAGATTACTCCAAGTTTATTTAGTAGTAATATTGTAATTGCAATAGGTACTATAAATCTTACTAAAAAATACCAAGAGTTAAATACAAATATATTAGTATGTTTTATAAACTTTCCTTTTAAAAATTCTTTATCTACAAAGAAACCTAGAAAAATACAAGTTAGAATAGCAGCAATAGGCATCATAATAGTGGAAGTCATAAAGTCCATTAAGTCAAATACACTTTTATCAAAAAAAGTAAGTTCTGTACCAAAAGTTTTGCTCATAGAAAGTAGGGCAATAATTCCAAGAATATAAAAAATACTACCACAAAGAATTGTTGCTTTTATTCTTGTCATTTTAAATCTCTCAATAAAGAATCTTAATGATGGTTCTATCATTGAAACTGCTGACGTTATTCCTGCAAAAATCAAAGCTATAAAAAATGAAATAGCAATAACTTGTCCCCATACTCCCCAAGCAGAAAATATTACAGGTAATGAAATGAAAACAAGTCCTGGTCCAGCTGTACTAGGAGCTCCTGCTTCAAAAAGGAAAGAAAAAATAATTAACCCAGCTATAAGTGCAATTGCAGTATCCAAAATAGCTACATATATTGAAGATTTAAAGAAATTTGTTTCTTTTGGAAGTGAAGCAGAATAAGTTAAAATTGTACCTACTCCTAAAGAAAGGGTGAAAAAAGCTTGTCCTAAAGCTGCAAGTAGAGCATTCCCATCAATTTTACTAAAATCAGGTGTAAACATAAAAGAAATAGCTTTAGAAAAAGAATCAAGACTAAATGAGTATATTAATAAACCAATTAATATGAGAGCTAATAATGGCATTAAAATAAAATTAACTTTTTCTATTCCTTCTTTTATTCCTTTTATTACAATGAAAATTACAGAACCAGCTATTATCGTATGATATATAACTAATAAAAAAATATCATTTGATATTAATTTTTCAAAATTAGCTCCTGCAATTTTTGCTTCAGTTGGAAGAGAAGAAAATGAAGTAATAATATAGTTTAAAATCCATCCTAATACTACAGAATAAAAAGAAAGGATTATTAAAGCAGTAATAATCATAAAGCCAGCAAATTTCCAGTTTTCATTTTTTGTTTTTGATAAATTTATGAAAGAAGATGAAACATCAGCTTGTCCATTTTGTCCAATAATTGTTTCAGCAATAAATACTGTAAGTCCAATAAATAAAATAGCTAATAAATAAATTAAAACAAAAGCTCCACCACCATATTCTCCTGTAACATATGGAAATTTCCATACATTACCTAAACCAACAGCTGAACCAGCAGCAGCGAGTATAAATCCAATTCTTGAGAATTTATTAATCTTCACTATAATCCTTTGATTTTTTGAAATTATAATGAATTCAAAATGAAACTATTATGAAATTTTAATAAAACTTTAATTTATCCAAGTACTTTATCTAAAGTATATTTTAAATCTTCATCTAAGTCCATATTTGTTCTCATCCAATTTAAATATCCAGGGTCTTCTTGTGCAACTTTAGCAATCTCTTTATTTTTGTATTTTCCAAATCTAAAACTTTTTAGTAAAACAGGTGTTTTTGTTAGTTCTACTAATTTTTCCATAGGATTATAATCTGGATAAATTTCTCTACATTTTCCTACAAGTTTAGTTAAAAATAATTTCATAACTAAAACATCACCAATAGCATCATGGGCTTTTATTGTGATATTGTGTTTAGCTGCTTCAGCTTCTTCTACTTTATATAATTCAAGAGCATATCTTAAATATTGTAGTCTATGATAAGGCATTTCAGGGAATAGATGTTTTGCACATCTTAAAGTATCAATAATCTGATAACTGTTAATAAATCCTTCTTTTTCTATCATCCCCATATCAAAAGAGATATTGTGAGCAATTAGAAAGTTTTCATTACTGTTTAATTCTTCTAGTCTTTTATAAAAAGTAGTTTCTGTAGCTTTTGGTTTTCCTTCGATTAAACCAGGAGTTATATTATGAACTTCCATTGCTTCAATTTTTATTTCAACATCTGAATAACAAAATTCATCATATGCTTCTATTTTACCTTTTTGGTCAACAATCATTGCTCCAAATTGGATTACTCTATCTTCTTCTTGATTTCCTGTTGTTTCTGTATCAAATAGTACGTAGTGTGGCATTGTATTCCTTTAAATTGGTTCCCACTTGAAAGGGGAACCGTTTTTCGTGTTAAAGTTGTATAAATTATTTTTGATTTAGATAATAAGCATACCATCACCATAAGAGTAAAATCTATATTTCTCTTTGATGGCTTCTTCATATATTTCTAGTGTTTTTTCTAAACCAACGAATGATGCAATAAGCATAATTAATGTTGACTTAGGAAGGTGAAAATTAGTAAGCAAATGATCTACTTTTATAGGCTTATTTGCAGGATTCAAAAATAAATCACATTCACCTTGTATTTTATTTGTTCTTGCATAGTATTCAACTGTTCTAGTAACAGTAGTACCAACTGCAAGAACTTTTTGTGCTTCATCTAAAGATTTTTTAGCTTCACTTCCTATCTCAAAGTATTCACTATGCATAGGATGAGATAAAATATCTTCACTATCTACTGGTTTAAATGTTCCAGCTCCTACATGAAGTGTTAAATAGTTTACATCATATTTATTATTGATTTTTTCTAATAGTTCCTCTGTAAAGTGTAAAGAAGCTGTTGGAGCTGCAACTGCACCATAGTTTTTAGCAAATAAAGTTTGGTAATCTTCATTGTCTTTTTCTTCATCTTCTCTATTCATATAAGGTGGAAGAGGTAAGTGTCCTATTTCATTTAAAATTTCAACTAAAGATAAAAAATCTAGCTTTTTATCATTTTGTATAAAGTTTACAACTCTACTACCATCATCATTTACTTCTAAAACTTCAGCTTGTAAGTTCATTGGAAAAAATAGCTTTGTTCCTATTTTTACTTTCCCTCTAATCATCACTAAATATCTATCCATAAATAGAGGTTTGTTAAATAGTAATTCAACTTTCCCACCTGATTCTTTTTCTCCAAAGATTCTTGCTTTTATAACTTTTGTATCATTTAAAAATACAGATAAGTTATCAGGAAGTACATGCATTAAAGACTTAAAAGTTGTATGAGTTATGGTGTCAGTTTCTCTATTATAAACTAAAAGCTTTGCACTATCTGCTGGGTAAACTGGCTTCGTAGCTATGAGTTCTTTTGGCAAATTATAATCATAGCTAGAAGTTTTAAGTGGGTCTAAATTACTCTTCATCATCGTCATTAATTGGTTTATGAGGGTTAAATACTTTGGCAATATAGATTGAAACTATATAAAGAAAAATTAGTGGTCCAGCCATTAAGAATTGTGTTAATACATCAGGAGGTGTTAATAATGATGCAAAAATAAAAATTAATACAACTGCATATTTAAAAAAATCTTTTAATGTTTTATCATCAACAAGTCCGATTTTTGCTAAGAAGAAAGTAATAACTGGTAATTCAAATGAAACACCAAAACCAAATAAAAGTTTTGTAAAAAAACCAACATATTTACCAATACTTGGTAATATAGTTACAACAGCAGAACCAAAGTTAATTAAAAATTCGAAACCAAAAGGAATAACTATATAATATGCAAATGCTGCACCAATTAAGAACATTAAAGTTGCAAAGAAAACAAAAGGTATAACAAGTTTTTTCTCATGCTCATAAAGTCCTGGAGCTAAGAAAAGCCATAATTGCCAAAAAATTACTGGTAATGAAAGAATAAAACCAGAAAAGAAAGCAACTTTAAGTGCTGTAAAAAATGTTTCTTGAATTTCAACTGCAACCATTTGAGAATTTGGTGGAAGTACAGCTTCTACTGGAATCATCATCCATTGCAAAATTGGTTCATAAAAGAAAAAACAAGCAAAAAATGCCACAATGAGCATTAATGCTGAATTTATTAGTCTTTTTCTTAAATCAGCTATATGGGGTTTTAAATCATCAAGCATTATTCTTTTTCCTTAACTTCTACATTAGAATCTACTTTAGTATTTTCTTTTTGCTTTTTTGATTTTGATTCTTTTAAGGATACTTGCTCTTTTTTCTCTTTACTTGTATCCGTATTATTTTCTAAAGAAGTTTCATCATCGTTTATAATATTATTTAATCCTAAATCAAGATTTTCTTTTACATTTAGAGTATTTTTTGCATTTTCAATTTGAGCTTTGTATCTGGCAGCTTCTTCTTTCATCTCACTTATATTTAGTTCATTATCAAGTGTAGACTTTGCATCTTCAACACCTGCTTTAAACTTTTTCAAAAATTTAGCTATTTCAACCATTGCCCCAGGCAATTTTTCTGGACCTAAAGCTATAATTGCAACAATTGCAATTAAAAGTATTTCCATAAAACCCATTCCAAACATTTATAACACTCCACAATCTATTTAAAGGTAGAGATTTTACCTTATTTTTGATAAAATCTCTCTATTATTAAAAAAATATATATAAGGAAAAACTATGAAATTACTTTTTTTACTATTTGTAGGAATTGTATTATACTTAATTGCAAAAGGTTATAAAACTGAAAAATTTGAAAATATTAAATTAAATGTAAAAGAGAAATTTGATGGAGATTTAATGAATCATGAAGCAGGTCTTTTAGTTGCTTTAATGGCTAAAGTTGCAAAAGCAGATGGGCAAGTTTGTGATTTGGAAGCTGAAATGCTGAAACATACTTTTACAGATATTTCACGACATTTTGAAAATAGTGATGAAATAAGAGAAAAATTAAAAGTGATTTATTCAAAAGAGAAAGAGAGTTTTGATAATACTTTAGAAATTTGTGAAAAATTATATAAAATAACAAAAAATCACTACCAAAAGAGAGTTAAAATTATAGAATATCTTTTAAATTTAGCATTTATTGATAAAGAGTTTTCCCAAACTGAGTTTATGATTGCTGAAGATATTGCAAATGCTTTAAAAATAAAAAGAACAGATTTTGAGAATCTTATTAATGCTTTTGAAAACTTCTATAGAGAGCAAAAAGAAAATAAAGCTTTATCATTAGATAAAGCATATGAAGTTTTAGAATCAAATAAAGATGATGATAATAATACTTTAAAGAAAAATTATAGAAAACTTGTAAAACAATATCATCCTGATATTGTATCAGGGCAAGGTGCTAGTCAGAGTATTATAGATGATGCTACTAAGAAACTTCAAGAAATAAATGAAGCATATGAATTAATTAAAAAAGATAGAGGGATTTAAGTGCTTAAAGAGATAAATTTAGATTATGAAGTTTGTAATTGTGTTAAAGTTACTATTGAAGATATTATAAAAAGTGTAAAAGAAAAAGAAATAAAGTCTTTAAGAGAATTACAAGAAATTACAAAAGCAGGTACTGAATGTAGACATTGTATTTTCCCTGAAGGTGATTTTGGAAAAATAAAGAAAAAAATTTACTGTAAAACAATATTAAACGAGGTATTAAATGGCTAAAAGTTTTCCCCATTCTTTTGAAGTTTGCAAATGTAAACATGTTACTTTAGGTGAAATAATTTATGCAATTAAAGAAAAAGGTGCTAAAACAGTTGAAGATATAGGTGAAATTACTGATGCAGGAACCTGTTGTAGATGTTGTAAAAGTGCTGATGAAGATTTTGGTAGTGAAAAAATGGAATTATATATAGATGATATTATTAAGAAGTTTGTAAAATGAAGAATGAAAAAGAAAAATTAATAGATGAGATAAAAATATTAATATCTAGTAACAAAAATGATGTTATAGATATTAATCCAAATTTTTTGGACTATTTTCAAATAGAAGAGTTAACTTCAATAAAAGAACAATTAATAGAAAAGAAAAATAATATTAGGAAAAATACTTTTGATTATTTAGATGAAATTTATGAAAAAACAAAGGAAGATTCTATATAATAAAAATTATCAAAGGATTAAAATTGATTAACTGGAAAAATATAAAAGAACAATTACAAAACTTTTTAAAAAGTGAATTAGAAAAAACTGGATTAAAAAGAGTTACTGTAGGTCTTTCAGGTGGTTTAGATTCTGCTGTAGTTGCTATTCTTTGCAAGGAAACTTTCGGTGAAAATATGAGTTGTGTATTAATGCCTTCACAATTTTCTTCAAAAGAAAGTATCGATGATGCAATTGAACTTTGTGAAAAATTTAATATAAAATATGAAATAAAATCTATTGCTCCTATGGTGGAGTCATATATTGAAAATATGGATGAAGATAGACTTAGAATAGGTAACTTCTCTGCAAGAATGAGAATGTCTGTTTTATACGATATTTCTTCAAGGGATTCTTCAATTGTAGTTGGAACTTCAAATAAAAGTGAACTTTTATTAGGATATGGAACAATTTTTGGAGATATAGCATGTGCAATAAATCCAATAGGACAAATTTATAAAAGTGATGAATTTGAGTTTGCAAAGTATTTAGATGTAACAGAAGCAATTATAAATAAAAAACCAAGTGCTGACCTATGGGAAGGTCAAAGTGATGAAGAGGAATTAGGATATTCATATAAAGAAATGGATGAAGTTTTAAAACTACTTGTAGATGAAAAGAAAACAAGAAAAGAAGTAGCTAATTTGGGATATAATGAAGAACTAATAAATCTTTTAGAACATAAAATGAAAACAAATGCTTTTAAAGGTAAGTTACCTGTAATAGCAAATATAAAATGGAGTTAAAATGCAAGAAATACCTTTTTATCAACCATCAATTGCAGATGAAGAATTAGAACAAATAAAAATAGTTTTAGAACAAGACAAAGATAATAACAAAGTTTTAGAGTTAGAAGAAAATGTTGCAAACTTTGTTGGAGCTAAATATGCAGTAGCAACATGTAATGCAACATCTGCAATTCATTTAGCTTTAAGTGCAATAAAATTAAAAAGAGGTGATAAGATATTAATGTCAGTTAACTCTTTTGTAAATGTTCCTGAAGTTGTAAGACATTTTGATGCAGAACCTATTTTTATTGATATAAATACTGATGATATGAATATTGATATTAATAAATTTGAAAAAGCACTTTCTGAAAATAAAACAAAAAAATTAAGAGGTGCAATTATAACATTTGTAGCCGGACAAACTCCTGATTTAAATAGAATTTATGAGATTGCACAAAAATATGGAATTATTCTTATTGAAGATGCAACTTGTGCTTTAGGAGTTACTTATAATGATGAAACTGTAGGATCTTTACGTGCTGATATGACTATTTTTTCTACAAATCCATCTAATAGTAAATATTCTGTTAGTAGATCAGGAATTATCGTAACAAATGATGAAGAAATAGCAGAAAGAGCAAAACTTTTAAGAACACATGCTATTACAACAACTTATGATGATTTTGGAAACCTAGATTATATTTATGATGTTGTTGATATTGGTCATAAATATGATATTTCAGAATTAGATGCTGCTTTTTCTTTAGCTCAATTAAAAAAGACAAATAAATTTATAAAAAGAAGAAAAGAGATTGCAAAAATTTATAAAGAAAGATTAAGTGATATAAAACATGTTACTATTCCTAAACATAAAGAAGAGCATATCTTTACACACTTTATAATTAAAATTTCAAGAAATAGAGATGCTTTTGCAAGAGCATTAAAAGAAAGAGGGATATCAACAGGATTAAACTATATTCCTTTACATCTTTTATCTTATTATAAAAACAAGTACTCTATAAAAATTACTGAATTTAGTTCAGCTCTTACTTCATATCAACAAATTTTATCAATACCAATGTATCCAGGTTTAACAGATGAAGAAGTTAATTATATTTGTGATCAAATAATTGATGTAGCTTCTGAATGGATATAATATTTGAAACAAAAAATATTTTTATGGGTTGAAGATTATCTCTTCTTCCCGAATATTTTTCAACAATTTATCTCTTTTTTATTTCTACCTTTTACTTTTATATATATGTTAATAATTGCTTTAAAAAGAGCAAATGCAAAAGTAGTTGATTTTGGATTACCTATTATTTCAATAGGAAATATTATTGTAGGAGGAAGTGGAAAAACACCTCTGACAATTTATTTAGCAAGAAGATATTCTAATGTATGTGTAATTCTAAGAGGTTTTGGTAGAGATTCAAAAGGGCTTTATGTTGTATCAAATAAAGGTAAAATTTTAGAAGATGTGAAAGTAAGTGGAGATGAAGCAATGCTTCTATCAAACTCTTTACCTAATGCAACTATAATTGTAAGTGAAGATAGAAAAAAAGCTATTTTAAAAGCAAAAGAATTAGGTAGTCAAATTATTTTTTTAGATGATGGTTTTTCTAAATATGATATTAGAAAATTTGATATTTTAATTCGACCCAATAAAGAACCTTCAAATCTTTTTTGTCTTCCTAGTGGGGGATATAGAGAGCCTAAAATGGCATATTCTTATGCTGATTTAGTATTAAAAGAAGGAAAAGACTTTAAGAGAATAGTTTCTTTTTCAAAAGATGGAAAATATATAGATATTTTGCCTTCAAAATTACTTTTACTAACTGCGATATCAAAGCCAAAAAGACTTTTAACTTTCTTACCAGAGAATATTAAAATGGAAGCATTTGAAGATCATCATACTTTTTCTAAGGATGATATAAATAGAATAAAAGCTTATTATAAAGATTATTCAATAATTACAACAGAAAAAGATTATGTAAAATTACAAAAATTTGATTTAAAAGATGTATATTTAATGAATCTTGAATTACAAATAGAAGATGAAAATAAGATAATAAAAATTGATGATTATATAAAAAATTATGATTTATAACTAAAGGAATTTCCTTTAGTTATTTAATAATATGACCTACAAATTTTGACATATTATTTAAAATCTTTTCACCTCTTCTAAATCCAAGACCTGATGCTTCATAAGCATAAAAAACTCCTGCTTGATAGTAGTTGCCTTCTTCATCTCTTGGAAGCTCTACAAACTCTTGGTAAATAGCTTTATGTCCTTCATATTCTCCATCAGTCTCAACATCAATTGAGCCATCAGCATTTATAATTTTTGTATTTGCTCCTTCTCTTCCAAAACATCTTTTCTCAACTTGTTTTTTATTTTCTAAAGGTTCAAAAGAAGTTTCAAGTAGAAGGGGATGATTTGGATATAGATCCCAAAGTATTTTCATAAAACCTTTTGATTGAAACATTAAAGTATAAGCAGGATTAAAAATAATTGCTTTTTTTTCTTTTACAATTTCAGTCAAAAGTAATGCTAGTTCGCTTTCATCAATTGCAATATCTTCCCAAGGAATAAGTTTAAACCAAAACTCAAAATTTTTGTCCTCTTTAAATATTCCATCATCACTAAAATCAACTTTATCTATAAATTCAAAGTCTGTATCAAATCCAGCTTCATTTGCAAGGTGCTGTAAAAGTTTTGTTGTATTCTCATCTTCTGGGAGTCCAGAAATAGAAGAGAATAAAATCTTCCAGCCTAGTTTTGAGTAGTATTCTTCAAATTTTTCAATATCACTATCTAAAGTAATTATTCTTTTGAAATTATCCTTTAGCGCATCATATAAATTATTAAATTGGCTTGCTTCATTAAGATTATTAGCTTTTAATAAAGCCCATTGAATAATAGCTGTTTCAAAAAGTGAAGTTGGTGTATCTGCATTAAATTCAATAAGTTTAATTGGTTTTCCATCAATTCCTCCAGCTAAGTCAAATCTTGAATAAAGATGCCAGTGTACATCATTTTCCCATGATTCTTTAATCATCTCTACTAGGTTAAAAGGGATATTCAATTCATGGAATAAGTCATTTTCTATTACATATTCTCCAGCTTCACAAAACATATCATAAAGTTCATTTGTTGCTTCATAATAAGCATTAGCTTCTTCTTCTGATATTTCAACAACTTCATTTGCAATATATGAAGTATTGTCTTCATCTGTATGCCATACAAAACCAATTGATTCTAAGTATTCATTTGTTAATGGTTGTAATTTTTGTAGTTTCATTTTCAGCCACCAAATGATCTTGAAGAACCAAATGAACTTCTTGATTTACTTGAAGAAGATTTGTTTCCAAAAAAACCACTTTTTTTAGAAGAACTTGTTGTTGCTTTTGAAGCATTTTTAAATGAACTTTGTGATCTACTATATGTTTGTGGAGATTTGTATTGTGCTTTTCTTTGATTTTGATAGTTTTGATTATTAAATAGTTTATTTCCAATCCAAGAACCAATCATTGCCCCTGCAATAGAAGAAAGTAATACTCCACCAAGACCCATTCCTCCATTTGAAACTTGAGCTTGATCAGGATTTGTAAGAGCAGATGTCCCTGCATCAATTTTTTCTGCTTCTTTTTTAACTAAAGCATCAATTTCAGCTTGAGAAAGAATTCTTTCACTTCCATCAGGTTTTCTTAAAACGATTGTTGTTTTAGAAGCTGGGAATTCATCAGCAATTGCATATCTACCATCTGTAGACTCTTCAATAACTACAAAAGCACCTTGTTTTTGTGAAGCATTTGTAAAGGCATCACTTTGCCCTTGTTGATTATTATTTGAACCTGAATCAAAACAACCAGTAAGACCAGTGACTAAAAAAGCACTAAGTCCACCTACCATTGCATAATTTGAAAATTTCTTAATTTGTTTGTTTTTATTCAATTGTTTATCCTTTATTTATGTCCTAGAGTAAAATAAGGCATATATTACTAAATATTATCTATTAAAATGATGAAGCAAATAAAATAAGAATTATTATTAAAAATCTATTGTTACAATTTTTGTATAATAAGTAAACATTATGTATATAAAATGTATTAATGAATATAAGATATTCAGAAATTTATGATAAATTTAGAAAAAACTAATAAAATATAAGTACTTACTAAGAATAGTATAAATCTCTATTAAAGTTTATCACTATTTTCAATTTAATAAAAAAGGATATATGTGCCATATGTAAATGAAGTATTTAACTACTTAAAAAGAACAAGTCCCTCTCAAACTGAGTTTTATCAAGCTGCAGAAGAAGTTTTAGAATCATTAAGACCTTTAATTGCGAAACATCCAGAATATCAAAAATATAAAATTATAGAAAGAATTGTTGAACCTGAAAGACAAATTCTATTTAGAGTAAATTGGGTTGATGATAAGGGTGAAATTCAAGTTAACAAAGGTTTTAGAATAGAATTTAACTCGGCATTAGGACCATATAAAGGTGGTTTAAGATTTCATCCAAGTGTAAATGCTGGAGTAATTAAATTTTTAGGTTTTGAACAAATATTTAAAAATGCACTTACTGGTCTTCAAATAGGTGGCGGAAAAGGGGGAAGTGATTTTGACCCTAAAGGCAAATCAGATAATGAAATAATGAGGTTTTGTCAAGCATTTATGACTGAACTTTATAGACATATTGGACCAAATACAGATGTTCCAGCTGGAGATATTGGTGTTGGAGTTAGAGAAATTGGGTATATGTTTGGAATGTATAAAAAATTAGTAAATAGATATGAAGGTGTATTTACTGGTAAGTCTTTAAATTGGGGAGGTTCTTTAGGAAGAACACAAGCAACAGGATATGGTTCAGTTTATTTTGCAAAATATATGCTTGAATCAAGAGGTGAAAGTCTTGAAGGCAAAAAATGTGTTGTTTCAGGAAGTGGAAATGTTGCAATATATACAATTGAAAAGCTTTATCATTTAGGAGCCTTACCTATTACTTGTAGTGATTCAAAAGGAATGATTATAGATGAAGAAGGAATCGATTTAAACCTTTTAAAAGAATTGAAAGAAGTAAAAAGAGAAAGATTAACTGAATATGTAAAGAATAGACCAAATGCTAAATATATTCCAGTAGAAAGCTATGAAAGTGGGACTAACGGTGTTTATGCTGTACCTTGTTATGCAGCTTTTCCAAGTGCTACACAAAATGAGTTAAATGTAAAAGATGCTCAAAACCTTTTATCAAATGGCTGTATATGTGTTAGTGAAGGGGCAAATATGCCATCAACTCCAGAAGCTGTAGAGTTGTTTATTGAAAAGAAAATTGCATATGGGCCTGGAAAGGCAGCAAATGCAGGTGGAGTTGCTACAAGTCAACTTGAAATGGCTCAAAATGCTTCAATGGTAAATTGGACATTTGAGGAAGTTGATGAAAAACTTTCACAAATTATGAAAAATATTTTTGATACTGCCAGTCAAACTGCTGAAGAGTTTGGTGAACCAACAAACCTTGTACTTGGTGCAAATATTGCAGGTTTTAAAAAAGTAGCTGATGCCATGATTGAACAAGGTCTTGTATAAAGATAGTTTTTAGATAATTAGAGTTATTATATTACAAATCTTTGTAGGAGTAAAATATGAATAGTTTTAAAAATATTGTAGTTGGATTAGATATCTCAAAAAGTAGTCTTTTTGTTTTAAAAAGAGCATTTCTACTTGCAAAGAATAATAACTCTAAAGTAACTATTGTACATGCAATAGACACAAATTGGTTTAGTGAACTTTTTTCTGATTCAAATTTAGATGAATTAAAAGAACAAGCTTTAATTAATATAAAAGAGCAAATTGAGTTAATAGATACAAAGGGTATTGAATATTCAATTGAAGTTGATAAAGAAGCAGCCTCAACTTATGTAGTTGATACAGCAGTAAATATTGGTGCTGATTTAATTATAATTGGTGCTAATGAAAAAGATGATAGAAAAATTTCACTTTTAGGGTCTACTGCACATAAAATAGCGCAAAACTTTAAACTTCCTCTTTTGATAGTTAAAAATCCTTGTGAAAATGAAAATTATAAAAAACCAGTTGCTTTTACTGATTTATCAGAAGTTTCTTTAAAGAGTATAAACTTTTCAAGGAAATTTTTTAAGCAAGAAATAAAAGTTGTATATATTTATAAACAAATAAGTGAAATAGCTTTTAGATATTACAATGAGTTTGAAAACAAAGATAAAATTCAATTAGGAATTAAGAAAAAAGAAGAAGAAAAGTTCAAAAAGTTCACAAATGAACATCATTTTAAAGATAATGAGTTGATAGAAGAGTCTTTTGGATTAAATGATGCTTTATTATCTTATAGTACAAAAAATAATAATGATTTAGTAGTAATTGGTTCAAATGGTGTAAATTATACAGGTTCATTTTTTTATGGTTCTACTGCTTCTTATTTGATGGAAAATCTAAAAAGTGATGTCCTAATTTATATACCAGAATAAAAATTAATGGGGTAATAAGATAGTAAAATTTGCCCCATCTTTAGTATTTTTAGCTTTTATTGTTCCTTTAAATTGATTTTTTATAATAATTTTAGACATATATAGTCCCATTCCTGTAGAGGATTTTTCTTTTTTAGTATTTAAAGGTTTGAAAATATCTTCAATTGGATGAATTTTTATGCCTCCTGCATTATCAATTATATTTAAAATTATATATTTGGGTGAGTCTTTTAAACTTATTGTAAGAGAAGGTTCTTGAATTTTATTTAATTTTATAATATCAATACTATTTTGGATGATTGATAATATTATATGTGCAAGGCTATTTGCGTTTCCATAAATTGTTATTTCTGAATCTATTTCTTTTATAAGTTTTACTTGAGTTGACTTAAGTACTGAGTCTAAAATTTTTAATGCTTGATTTATTGATATAATAGGATTGAATATTGTATTATCAGTTTTTTTATAAAAATCTTGAAAGTTAGTAATAGTTTTAGACATAAATTGTATTATCTCTTCATTATCAAGTGTTTCTTTAATAATCTCTTTATCTTTTGATTTTTTTCTAATATAAATACAATTAAAACTTAATTGTGCTAGAGGTTGTCTCCATTGATGGGCTATAATTGCAATCATTTCTCCTAAAGCTGCAAATTTAGATTGTTGTTCAAGTATCTTCTCATTTAGTTTTTCTTTTGAAATATCTTGAATATTTGTGACTATTGCAACATCTTTATTTTCTCCACTTTTTCCAAATGATATACGAATAGGAAAAATATCACCTTTTTTATTTTTCCCTTTTAGTTCTTGAGTTTTATTTAATTTATCAGAGTCAAAAATACTATACTCTCCTAGAACTAATTCATGAAATCTCGACTTATTTAACATTTCATTTTTAGTATATTTAAATATATTTTCTGCTTCTTTATTAAATGTTCTAATTTTCAATTCACTATCTAAAGTAATAATTGCATTAGTACTTGATTCTATTACTGCATTTGAAAACTCTTTTTCTTTTATTAATTCATTAGTACGTTTATTAATTTTTCTATTAGCTGGCATAAAAATAAATATAGCTTCGAAAAATAGTGTTGTTAAAGTTAAAAGTAATATATAGGTCTCAATTTTTTGTATTTTTTTTGTATTATCTTGTGCTTCTTTTAAATAAACTTCTACGGCTTTTTGTAAATCAGATAATAAACTTTCAGAATTCTTTAATACATAGTTTTGGCTACGACCATCTCTATTAACATAAAATCTCTTTGCATGAAATAAGTATTTTTTTACTTTTTCATCTAAATTTACTTCTTTCCCATAATATATTGCTTTTAATTGATTTGATGATTTTAAAGATGTTAATTTTTTATGTGTTTCTTCCATTTCATAAATTTTTGGTTTTAATTTATCAATTTTGTAATATATTGCAAAAAAAGCTATTTCTCTAGTAATTATTTTTTGATTACCACTCATATTTACAAGTTTTGCATCATTTGATTGAATTGATAATAATTTACTTAAATTGAAAAATGCTAAAAGAGATAAGAAAGCAATAAGTGTTAAAGCTAAAACATATCTTTTTGTAAAGCTGAAACTTTCAAACATAGTGATCCTAAATATTTTTTAAAGATATAATGTTATCATAATATTTTAAAGAATATTTAATGAAAGAGTAAAAATGACAGAAAATTACGAGATTAGATTAAAAAAGTCTTCTATCCTTTTAGTTGATGATGAGGAAAACTTAAGAAATAGTTTTAAAAGAATTCTATTATTATATGTTGGAACTGTTTATTGTGCTTCAGATGGGGAAGAGGCTTTGGAGCTTTATAAAAAATATAATCCAAATATATTAATCACTGATTTAAAGATGCCAAAATTAAATGGTTTAGATTTAATAAAAATAATAAGAAAGAAAAATGAAGATATACCAATTATAGTGACTAGTGCATATACAGATCAAGAGTTCTTATTAGAGTCTATTAAGCTATCATTGGTTGAATATGTAGTAAAACCAATTAGTGAAGTAAATTTATCAGAGTTGCTTGAACGCTGTGCAAAGGTTTTATTAAAAAGTTCTAAAACTATTATAACATTTGCAAATAATCAATTTTATGATTATGATAATAAAAGTTTTATTTTAGAAAATGAAAAAGTCCTCTTAACAAATAAAGAAGCAGAGTTTTTTGAAATACTTTTAGCCCATAGAGGAGATTTAGTTACAAAAAATGATATAGAGGATAAATTATATATTTATGATGAAGTTCCTCCAAGTGCTCTTAAGAACCTTGTTTTTAAGTTAAGAAAAAAAATAAAAGTTGATATTATCAAAACAATATCAAAACATGGTTATATGATAGAATAAATAAAAACTTAAATAAAATATCTAAAAAAATATTAACAGCGACCCAAAAGATACCTGACCTATTGTAAACTTCTTTTAAGATTAAATATTAACTTTATAATTAAAGATTAAATTTATAAAGTTGATATTGATCAATTTGTATAGTTCTTTGTAATAGTATAATTACACTAGCAAAAAAAGGAGAAGATTAAATGAAAAGGTTTCCTAGTAAATTTCTTTCAGTTCTTTTAGGTACAGCTGTAGGTGCTACAATTGCATCAAGTGCAACTAATGAGTTATCTAAAGTTATGAAAGAAAGAGGTCTATCTGAAATAGACGTAGTTCGTGCTGCTAAAACTTATAATCCTACTGGGGTTAAAGATAAATATGTAGTATTTTCTTCTGGTGGGCAATCAGGACAAATGATTGTATATGGCGTGCCATCAATGAGACTTTTAAAATATATTGGAGTTTTTACTCCTGAACCTTGGCAAGGATATGGCTTTGATGAAGAGAGTAAAAAAGTACTAAGACAAGGAAATATTAGAGGAAGAGAAATTAACTGGGGAGATACACACCACCCAGCACTTTCTGAAACAGATGGAAAATATGATGGTAAATGGCTTGTAATTAATGATAAAGCAAACCCAAGAATTGCAGTTATTGATTTAGCAGATTTTGAAACAAAGCAAATTGTTGTTAATCCAGTTTTTAAATCTGAGCATGGTGGTTCTTTTTTTACTCAAAACTCAGAACATATTTTAGAAGCTGCACAATATGCTGCACCTTTTGATAATAACTACCATCCAATTGAAGAGTATAAAGAAGCTTATAGAGGAGGTGTTACAGTCTGGAAGTTTGATCCAAAAATTGGAAGAATTAAACCAAAAGACTCTTTTACTATAGAAATGCCTCCTTATATGCAAGATTTATCAGACTCAGGTAAAGGAATTAGTGATGGTTGGGGATTTACTAACTCTTTTAATACAGAAATGTATACAGGAGGAATAGAGATAGGAATGCCACCAAATGAGGCAGGAATGTCAAGAAATGATACAGATTTTTTACATGTATATAATTGGAAAAAGCTTTATGAATTATCAAAAGACGCAAAAAATGTTAAGATAATAAATGACCATAAAGTCATTCCTATGGATATTGCAGTTAAAAATGATGCATTATTTTTAATTCCTGAACCAAAGTCACCTCATGGAGTAGATGTTGATCCAACAGGTCAGTATTTAATTGTATGTGGTAAATTAGATACACATGCTTCAGTTTATGATTTCAAAAAAATTAAAAAATTAATTAAAAATAAAGAGTATGTAGGAAAAGATCCATATGGTATACCAATTTTAGATATGAAAAAGTCTCTTCATGGTCAAGTTGAGTTGGGACTTGGACCTCTACACAACCAATACTCTCCTGTAGATGGTGAAGTTTATACTTCTTTATATGTTGATTCACAAGTTGTAAAATGGAATTTTAAAAAATTAAAAGTAATTGATAAAGAAAATGTTCATTATAACATTGGTCACTTAGCTGGAATGGAAGGTAAAACAGCAGATCCTCAAGGTGATTATATTATTGCTTTAAATAAATTATCAATTGACAGATTTCAAAATGTTGGTCCATTGCATCCCCAAAATCATCAATTAATTGATATTAGTGGAAAGACTATGGATTTATTAGTTGATATGCCTCTTCCTTTGGGTGAACCACATCAAGCAGTTGCAATTAGAGCTAGTAAACTTCATCCCCATGTAAGATATGAAATGGGTACAAATACAAGAACAGGGGAACAACATATTGGTAAAACATTAGCTGGAGAAGAAAGAATAGAAAGAGATGGAAAAAATGTAACTGTATATGCAACACTAGTTAGATCTCATATTAATCCTGAAAGAATCACTGTTAATAAAGGTGATAAAGTAACAATATATATGACAAATCTAGAAAGAGCTCAAGATGAAACACATGGGTTTACAATAGATAATTATGATTTACATAGTTCTCTAGAACCAGGGAAAACAGCGACTTTAAAATTTGAAGCTGATATAGAAGGTGTGTTCCCTTATTACTGTACAGAATTTTGTTCGGCACTTCATTTAGAAATGATGGGTTATTTATTGGTTAAAGATCCTAATAAAAAATATGAAAGTGCACAAAAATTAAAAATGAAATCAATGACTCCTGAAGAGTTAAAAGCTGAGTATGACAAAACAGTTGCAGTTAATAATTCGACAGATGCAGTTATTCAATCAGTTGTTAAATTTTTAAAAGATAATAAATATCAAGAACATAAAGTAGTATCAGACTTAGTAACAGATGCTTTTGATCAATATAATCAAATACCAGAACAAAAGAAAAAAGCTAATGCTGCCTTAAAAGAAGGTGATGTAGAAAAAGCAATTTTATTTGAAAATATGATTTGGCAATTGATGGTTAAAACAGCAGATGTTGGAATTAGAGCAAAAGATGCCTTAGTTAGAGTTATTGCAACAAAACAAAGCAGTTCTGCTGTAAGAGGAGAAACAGCATTTGCTGAAGGTGGTTGTAATGGTTGTCACGTTATAGGAAAAGTATCTTCAGGTCCTGATTTAACTGGGGTATTAATGAGACATGAAAATGGTGTAGATTGGGTTAGTAGATTTATTTTATCTCCTGAATCAATGTATAAAGATCCATATGTTAAAGCAATGATTGATTATTTTAATTTAAAAATGCCTAATCAACATATGAGTGAAGAAGAAGTGGATGATATTATTGAATATCTTAAATGGGTTGATGAAAATGCGAATCTTTTCTAAAATCTAAAGTTTTGAAATAAAAAGAAAGAGTTTTTCTCTTTCTTTTTATTATAAGTAAGTCAACTTATATTGTAAGTTTATAAAGAAGGATAAAAATGGATTCAAGTTTTATTAAATCAAAAATCTATGCAGCTATAGCATTATTTGTAATGACAATTGCTTTTACATTTCCTATGGTGACTTTTCATGGAACATTAAATAAAATTTATGATAATAAAGTAGATGAAATATCTCCTTTAGCTATAAAAGTTTGGAATTTTTATAATCAAGGAAGATATAAAAGTACAACAACTCCTAAGGAAGCTCATAATGATTTGAAGAAAATGATAAAAAGTTCTTCTGAGATAGGTGTGGCTTCTTTTCCTATTTGGACATGTTCTTTAGAAGCACCTAACTATCCTAAAAAAGCTTTTCCAGAAGGAATACCTGTATTTTTTCACTTTGATGGTTTTTCAGGTGAAGTCCATGAAATGAATACTATCAATCATTATGTAGGAATGGACCCTATGTGGACTGGTGGAAAACTTGAAAGAGAAATAGGAATATATGCTCTTCTAGGCTTATCTTTATTTATGATTTATTTCATTTTATTTCATAAAAAAATATTAACATATATAATGATTATTCCTGCCTCATTACCTTTACTTTTTATAGCTGATTATTCATATTGGTTATATTGGTTTGGACATAATTTACATGATTGGGGTGCTTTTAAGATTAAACCTTTTATGCCTACAGTTTTTGGTGATGGAAAAATTGCTCAATTTACTACTCATTCTTATCCTACAATAGGTTTTTATATGTTGTTAATTATAGGTGTTTTTAGTCTTTTAGCAATATTGTCTAGAAATAAAGCAATGAGAGAAACAAAGATAAATAATAAGGATTAGCATGTTACAAAGAATTATTACTTTATATTTAATTTTAACTGTTATGTCATTTGCTAATATTTTACAAGAAGCAATAGATAAAGCTCCAGAAGGATCAATACTTAGACTTTCAAAAGGTTTATATTCTGGTGGAATAACAATAAATAAACCATTGTCAATAATAGGTAAAGAAGATGGAGTAATAATTGATGGTGAAGGAAAAGGTACTGTTGTTCAAGTTAATAGTCCTTATGTTACATTAAAAAATTTGACTATTCAAGGTAGTGGAGATAGACATGAAAGACTTGATGCGGGAATTAAAGTAAATAACTCTAAACAATCTGAAATATCTGATTGTATTATCAAAGACTCTTTATTTGGTATTGATTTATCAATGACAAATAATTCTATCATATCAAATAATTATATTACTTCAAAAAAACTAGCTTTAGGATTAAGAGGTGATGGTCTTAGGTTATGGTATTCAAATGATAATATTATAAAAAAAAATAAATTGATTAAATCAAGAGATATGGTTGTATGGTATTCCCATGGAAATGAAATAGTTGAAAACTATGGAGAGTATAATAGATATTCATTACATTTTATGTATGCTGGGAAGAATTATGTTCGAAATAATACATATAAATTTAATTCAGTAGGTATTTTTTTTATGTATAGTAAAGATACCATAGCAACTGGAAATATAATACAAAGTTCTCTGGGTGCAACAGGCATGGGAATAGGATTAAAAGATGTTTCAAATTTTGAAATAAAAGATAATACTATAATTTATTGTGCACAAGGTATTTATATCGATAGATCACCTTTTGAACCTGACACAAATAACTGGTTAGAAAATAATAAGATTTTATATAATTCAGAAGCTATGCATTTTCATTCACTAAGTGAAAATAATATTATAAAAAATAACACAATATTAGGAAATATTGAAGATATAATCAATGATAGTAGAGGCTCAAAAACAGATAAAAATATAATAGAAGGTAATTATTGGGATAATTATGAAGGCTTCGATGATAACAAAGATAATATAGGAGATACTGCTCATAAGGTTTATCAGTATGCAGACCAACTTTGGGTCTATAATCCTGATGTTAAATTTTTTTATGGTTCTCCTGTAATCTCTTTACTTAATTTTCTTGCAAAATTAGCTCCATTTAGTGAACCAATATTTTTAATGCAAGATAAAAAACCAAAGTTGAAGTTGTAAGGATTTTGAAATGAAAGAAATGAAAGAAAATAGAAGAAAGTTTATTAAATTTTCAACCTTAGGTATATTAGGAGCAGTGCTTGGTACAGGTGTAGTTATTAGTCCTTATGCTTTAAGTGCTGAAATGAGATTGAGACCTCCTGGTGCAGTTTCTGAAAAAGAATTTTTAGCATTATGCATAAAGTGTGGTCAATGCTTGCAAGTGTGTCCTTATCATTCAATAAAATTATCTGATATGGTAAAAGGTCATGGTGTAGGAACACCATATATTGATGCAAGAGAAAGAGGATGTTATGCCTGTACAGCAGTTCCTTGTGTCCTTGCCTGTCCCAGTGGAGCTTTAGATCATAAAGTTGAAAAACCAAGTGATATAAAGATGGGAATTGCAGTTTTAGAATTTCCAAATAAATGTTTAGCAACTACTAATACAATTGTTCCAAAAGGTCATTCTAAAAGGGTTCAAGATTTTATAAACAAACAAAACAATGTTACCCAATTAGAATTAGATATGTTAAATAAATTAAATGAATTTGAAGGGAAACAATGCACTATTTGTGCAGATATGTGTCCTATTCCTAATCCATTAAGTGCTATTACTATGATAAGAGAAGGAAATGGCAAAAAACCTGAGATTTATGAAGGCTGTATTGGTTGTGGAGTCTGTGAAGAATTATGTCCAGTGAATGAGAGTGCAATTGTTATAAAACCAAGATTATCTTTTGAAGATTATTATAAAAAAGGTTTAGATCATGTTTAAAAATTTATTAGGAATGTTATTAATATCACTTTTTATAGTAGGTTGTGGTGATAATAAAGAAGATGAGACAATAAAAACTAATGAAAAAATTGCTGAACCTTTGAACATTGAAGTGGAAGAAAATAAAAATGCAAGAGAGCTAAAAGTCGAAGAAAAAATAAAAGTTGAGAATAAACAAAACTCATATTATCTTGATTATAATGTAAAAAGTGAATACTCTCAAAATTCTCAACCAGCAAATAAAGATGCTTCAATTAGAGTAAAACCAAGAACTTCAATAGATGCAAATATGCATATACGAAGTCCTTATGAAAAAGTTAAAATTTCATTGTTAGTGAAGAAACTTAGTAAAGATTTTATTACTAGATGTTCAGCATGTCACAATGATTATGCAAATGGAATAATTGGACCTTCTCTTCTTGATAAAGATTCAGATTCAATATTTAATAGCATAATGAAATTTAAAAAAGATAAAAGTTTAAATGTCTTGATGACAGAACTTGTTAATAATATGAATGAAAAAGAAATAAGAAAAATAGCTGATGAAATATATGAGTTCAATAAAAAAGTTAGGAAATTAAAATGAAAAATATAATTGCAGTAATTTCAACAATAGTTGTTTTTGGGTTAATGATATTAACTTTTATTAATGGAAGAGCCTTCCAAGGTGGTGAAGCAGGTCGAGTAATAGAAGATATTAAAACAATTCAGCAGAAAACAAAAATTGAACCAATAAAAGAAAAAGATATAGAAGGTGAAAAATTAAAAGCTTTAAGGGATAAAGCAGGTAATACAGCTTCATTTGAAGTAAGTAATGCCTATAAAAGTAAATGTGCATCTTGTCATGGGCTTGATGCTTCAGGAATGCAAAATGGTAAGAAATTAATGGGTTCTAAACTTATAGGACAATCGGAAGAAAGTTTATATAAAAGTTTAGTGGAGTTTAAAAATGGACGAAGAGAAAATCTTATTATGAAAGGTTTATTAATGAATCTTTCTGATGATGATTTGAAAAGTTTTGCTAAAGAAATAGCACAGTTTAAATCAAGAAAAAAAGCTTTAGATAAATAGTTATAAAGTAAATAGGAAGCAATAATGGATAAATGGAACAATAGAGAAACTATAAAAAACTCAACTTTCTTTTCTACTTTTTTTGATAAAACAAGAGAAGGAAAAGTATATTTTTCTTATAGAATGAAAAGATGGATAGTAGTTATTTCAATACATTTACTTTTTTTCTTATCATTTGCAATTGATATTCAGACCTTAGAAGGAACATTAAATGGATCTAGATTTTTAGGTTTTCATTTAATTGATCCTTTTACAACAATTCAAATGTTTTTGGCAACTTATCATATGCCAGTTAATATAATAATAGGTACTACTACTATAATAGTCTTCTATTTACTTGTTGGAGGAAGAACATATTGTTCTTGGGTCTGTCCATACGGTATTTTAAGTGAAGTTGGTGAAAAAATACATAACTTTTTAGTAAATAAAAAAATAATTAAAGAAAGAAAATTTAATCATAGAATAAGACATGTTTTTTGGATTATATTTATGATATTAGCAATTACAAGTGGATATTTGGTTTTTGAAACTTTTAATATAGTAGGAATAATGAGTAGATTTATTACTTATGGATGGAGTTTAGCTATCTCTTGGGTATTAATTGTTTTTCTTATAGAGGTTTTTTATTCAAGAAGAGCTTGGTGTACTTATATATGTCCAATTGGAACTACTTATGGATATATAGGAAAAGTTAGTGCCCTTAGAGTGCAATGGAATGATAATTGTGATCATTGTATGGTTTGCCATGATGTATGTTTTGAAAATCAAGTTTTAGAATTAACAAAAGGTAAATATGACAAAGAAAGAAAAGAAAAAGGAATAAAAACACAATATATCACAGGAGCTGACTGTACTCTTTGTGGAAGGTGCATTGATGTTTGTCATTCAGATGCTTTGAAATTTGATTTTAGATTAAAAGGTTTAATATAAAATGATAAAAGTATTAAATTTAACAAAAAAATTTGCTTCACATAAATCGCTTGATAATGTAAATGTAGATTTTAATAAAGATGATTATATCGCTTTGATGGGACCTAATGGAGCAGGGAAAACAACCTTGATTCGTACTATTATGGGATATTATCATCCTACTTATGGAAAAGTTTTAATAGATGGGAAAAACCCAATTAAAAAAAGAACAGAGGTTTTAAGTTTAGTCTCTTTTGTTCCTCAATTACCACCACCTATAAAACTTAACCTTGAAGAATTAATTAAGTATATAGAGGTAAGTTCAAATGTAGAAAAAGAATTGATTTTCTATTATGCAAATGAGTTAAAGTTAGATATAAAAAGTAATTTAAAAAAATCTTTTTTTAAACTAAGTGGAGGTATGAAGCAAAAAATGTTGATAGCAATTAGTCTAGCAAAAAAAAGCAGTATTATCATTTATGATGAACCTACAGCAAATCTTGACCCAAAAGCTAGAGATGATTTTTATCGATTAATTAAAGATAATGAAAATGGAAAAGTTTCAATATTTGTAACACATAGACTTGAAGAAGTAAAAGATATCGTAAATAGGCAAATCTATATGGATTTAGGAAAAATTATTACTGATGAAAAAATGAAAGGTTTAGAATGAAAAAGATAATCTTAAATATTAGTACTATTTTTATAATAGCAATGAGTTTTATTGCTTGTGATGATAATAGTAATAACGGTGAAGCACATAAAATGCATTGGGATAGAGATATGTGTGAAAGATGTAAAATGGTAGTAAGTGTCAGAAATCATGCTGTACAAGTTATAAATCCAAAGGATGAAGAAGTGTATAAATTTGATGACATTGGTTGTACAATAATGTGGTTTAAAGAAAATGATATTACATGGAAAAATGAGGCCAAAATTTTGATTACTGATGTTAACACTGGTAAATGGATTGATGTAAGAACAGCATATTTTGATACTTCACATAAAACTCCTATGGGATATGGTTTCTCTGCAAATAAAACAAAAGAAGCAATAAATGATGAAAATTCAGAAATAATCAATTTTGAAGAAGTTGAAAAAAGAATTTTAAAAAGAAATAGGTAATAAATATTTTACTTAAAATATATAATGGAAATAAAAGTTATGAAAAATTTATTTTTAATAGCATATCTTGATTTAAAAGAATCAATAAGAGCAAACTGGTTTATAGTTTATTCTTTAGTTTTTGGAGGAATGATAGCCTTATTTTTTGTGGCTGGAGTAACTCAGTCACAAGTTATGGGCTTTAGTGGTTTAAGTAGACTACTTTTAATGTATATACAAGTAACAATTGTAATATTACCAATTTTTATTCTTATATCAACTGTTCGTTCAATTTCAGGAGATAGAGATACCCATATTTTGGAATATATGCTTTCTTTTCCTATTTCCTTGAAACAATACTATTGGGGAAAAATTCTTGGTAGATTTGTTACTGTTTTTTTGCCTGTCTTTTTTGCAATGATAGTTGCAACTATTTATGGTGTATTTATTGGTGCTTCTGTTCCTTGGAATATTTTTTTATTATATACTGGATTGTTATTTTCACTTTCTTCTTCTTTTTTAGGAATTGCATTTTTTATTTCATCTTTTGTAAAAACAAGTGAAATTGCATTAGGAGTATCTTTTTTTATTTGGATATTTTTATTAGCTTTTATTGATATAGCTCTTATTTCCTTAATGTTACAAAATAGACTAGATGAAAATTTAATTATAACAATTGCACTTTTAAACCCAATGGAAATTTTCAGAGTTGCAGCTATTTCTTTATTTGATCCTTCTTTAACAGTAATGGGACCAGTTGCATTTTACATTTTAGATAATATTAATCAAAAACTATTTGTTTTACTTTCAATATTATATCCAATGATTCTAGGTTTAGTTTTTGCCCTTTTAGGGTTTTCAATTTTTTCAAAAAAAGATTTAGTATAAAGGAGTTTTTATGTTAAAAAAAGTTTTAGTTTTTAGTATCTTTAGTTGTTTTTTTATTAGTTCTACATTAAGTGCTAATGAGATTTCACTAAATTATGATAAAAAAACAAAAAGTTTAGTAAGAAAAATGTTGGTTTATAAAGATCCTTCTTGGGTCTGTAAAATTACTACGAAAGAATCTAAAGAGTACTATTTTTTAAGTCCTAAATCTATGTTTGAATTTTATTTTAATCCTAGTAAATGGCCTATAACTAAAGTGAAAGATATTGAAAATCTTAAGAGTATAGTTGTTACTGATTATTCTACTCTTAAACCAATAAAAGCAAAAGAAGCATATTTTGTTTATGGTAGTAATAAAGTATCTTTAGCTGGAGATGATTTACCTGCATTTAAGTTATACTCTCATGCACAGGAATTCGCTAAAAAAAATAATGGAAGAAGAATATTTAAATTTCATGAAGTAAAAAAAGGTTTAATTGATCTATTAAATGGAGATATTTAATAAGGAGAATTTATTCTCCTTTTAAACCTTGTCTCATAGCTTCTATAGTTTCTTTATTTGCCTTTGTATTTGTAAATAATTCAAATGCTAAAACACCTTGATAAAGAAGCATATCTTCCCCATCTTTTATTTTACAATTATTTTCACGTGCCAAGGCTAAAAATGGTGTTTCTTTCCCATATACACAATCAAAAGCAAAAGAAGCATTTTTTAAAATAGGTTCTAAAATTTCAATTGGAGCTGGTAAATATTCATCTTTTAGTCCTGCACTTGTTGAATTTACTATTAAATCAAACTCTTCAGGTTTAAATTCATCCCAAGTTGAGCATTTGATATTTTCATTTTTGAAAAATTCTAATTTTTCTGCACTTCTATTTAAAACTGTGACTTTTATATTTGATTCTTGTAAAGCAAGTGAAATAGCTTTTGCCGTACCTCCAGCTCCTAGAAGTAGGACATTTTTTACTTCGCCAAAACTTTCAATTGCTTTTAAAAATCCTGGAGCATCAGTATTATAAGCTATAACTTTTCCATTTTCATTTATATAAGTATTTACTGCATGAATTTTTTTTGCAATACCTCTTACTTCATCAGCATTTGTATATGCAAACTCTTTATGGGGAACAGTTATATTTGCACCTTTGTAATTATTTTCTAAAAAAACATTTTTTATTTCATTTCCATTTTCTAAAAGATGTTTTTTATATATTCCATTAAAATTCAATTCTTTTAAACCTGCATTTTGCATTTGTGGAGACTTTGAATGTTCAACAGGGTTACCAAATATTACAAATGTTTCTTTACTCATTTTAATCCTTTATTTGGGCGATTTTATCAAAAGTATAATTAGAATAGATTAAAGTTTAATTTTCAAATAGTAAAATAAATATAGAAAAGATTAATAGGTCAAAAAATGAAAAAAATAGAGTACTTTTTTACAAATAAAAATGATGGAAATTTAGCATATCATGTAAATGATAAAAAAGAGAATGTAGATGAAAATCGAAGAAAATTAGTTAGGAAATATTCAATAAAGTTAGATAATTTAATTTATATGAATCAAGTGCATGGAAATAATGTGGAAGTAGTAAATGAAAGTTCTCCAAGATTGATAGATAATTGTGATGGTTTAATTACTTCTTCTAAAAATTTAACTTTGATGGTTATGGTTGCTGATTGCATTCCAATTTTGATGAAAGATGAAAAAAAAGGTGTAATTGCAGCTGTTCATGCTGGGAGAAATTCTACTTTTTTAAAAATTGTTCAAGTTACAGTTAAAAAAATGATTGAAGAGTTTTCTTGTAATCCTCTTGATATAGAAGTAATAATGGGACCTTCTATTCAAAAGTGTTGTTATGAAGTAAATGAAGAATTGAAATCAGTAGTTAAAAATAGTTTTTCAGAAGAGTTTATAAATGGTAACAATATTGATTTACAAGGAATAAATAAAATGTTACTAAATGAACAAAATGTTAGAAATATAAGTATATCTAATACTTGTACAAAGTGTTCAGGTGAAGCATATTTCTCTTTTAGAGAAGATAAAACCTGTGGGAGGTTTAGTGGTTTAATTACCATAAAATAGTATTATGTAGGAAAAATGTAAAGAATATGTATGAATAATGTATTATTTAACTTAAAGTAAAATTTTATAAGTAGAAGTTATATAATTCTATAAATATTAAGTTTCGATTAGTTACAATTTTAACAAATTTTATTAAGAAAGGTTATAAAATGAGTGTAAAAGTGACTAGGGAAGAAGCTTTAAATTATCATAAAGGACCCAATCCGGGTAAAGTTGCAATTTCTACAACTACAAAACTAATAACACAAAGAGATTTATCTTTAGCATATTCACCAGGTGTAGCATATCCTTGTGAAGAAATAAAAAAAGATCCAGAATTGGCATACGATTATACTTCAAAAAGAAATCTTGTTGCTGTTATTTCAAATGGTACAGCTGTACTTGGACTAGGTGATATTGGAGCACTTGCTTCTAAACCAGTAATGGAAGGTAAAGCTGTATTATTTAAAAAGTTTGCAGCAGTTGATTCTTTTGATATTGAAATAGATGCAACAGATGTAGATAAGTTTTGTGAGGCTGTTAAAGCTATTTCTCCTACTTTTGGAGGAATAAATTTAGAAGATATTAAAGCACCTGAATGTTTTGATATAGAAAAAAGACTTATTGAAGAATTAAATATTCCTGTGATGCATGATGACCAACATGGAACAGCAATAATTACTACTGCTGCATTAATGAATGCAAGTGAAATGATGAATAAAAAAGCAGAAGATATGAAAGTTGTAGTTGTGGGAGCAGGGGCTTCTGCTATTGCTTGTTCTACTATGTATAAAGAGTTTGGTGTAAAAAACTTAATTATGTGTGACTCTAAAGGAGTTATTCATAAAGGAAGAACTGATTTAAATAAATATAAAAAAGCATTTATGGCTGAAACTGCAATGACTGTTGAAGAGGCATTTACTGATGCTGATATGGTTTTAGGATTATCAAGACCTGGAACATTTACAAAAGAGCATATCTCACTTATGAGTGAAGAACCTATTGTTTTTGCCTTAGCAAATCCAACACCTGAATTGTTCCCCGAAGAAGTAAAGGAAGTTAAACCAAAAGCAATAGTTGGTACTGGAAGAAGTGATTTTCCTAATCAAGTAAACAATGTGCTAGGTTTTCCATTTATTTTTAGAGGTGCACTTGATGTACAAACTAGAAAAATAAATATGACTATGAAAATGGCAGCTGCTAAAGCAATTGCTAATTTAGCAAAAGAGCCATTAAGTGATGACCTTAAAAAAGAGTTTGGTGACTTAACTTTTGGAAGAGAGTATATTATTCCTGTTCCATTTGATAAAAGGCTTTTTGTAGAAGTTTCTAGTGCCGTTGCAAATGCTGCTGTACAAACAGGTGTTGCAAGAATAAAAGAATTTGATTTAGAAACTTACAAAAATAAACTATCTAAAATGATTTAAATCTATTTTTTGGTATTATTCCAGTCTTAATAAATTGGAATAATACTTAGGAATAAAATGAAAGAATATATACTTTTAATTGATACTTACGATTCAACTGGGCTTGTTTACAATGTTTCTAAAATTCTTTTTGCAAACCATTTGAATATAGAACAAAATGCAGAGTTTGTTGATAAAGATACAAATAAATTTTTTATGAGAACAGTTATCTCAGGAGATGTAAATTGTGATTTACTTTTAAAAGAGCTAAAAGAAGCTTTACCAAAAGAATCTACAATAAAGTTAAATCAAAAATCGAAAAAAGATATAGTTATTTTAGCAACTAAAGAATCTCATGTTTTAGGGGACTTATTAATTAGATATATTGATGGTGAACTTGATGCAAATATTAAAGCTGTAATTGCAAATCATGACTATTTAAAAGATTTAGTTGAAAAATTTGATATTCCATTTTACTGTATCAGTGCAGAAAATATGGAAAGAGAAGCTCATGAAGATTTAATTATTGAAAAGATTCAAGAGTATAATCCTGAGTTAATCGTTTTAGCTAAATATATGAGAATATTAACTCCAAAATTTGTGAAAGCTTTTCCTAAAAAAGTATTAAATATTCATCACTCTTTTTTACCTGCTTTTATTGGAGCAAATCCATATAAACAAGCCCATCATAGAGGTGTGAAAATTATTGGAGCAACAGCTCATTATGTAACTGATGATTTAGATGAAGGTCCAATTATTTTTCAAGATGTTGTAAATGTTGACCATACTTATTCGTGGCAAGATATGCGAAGAGCAGGAAGAAATGTTGAAAAAGTTGTTTTATCAAATGCTTTACAATATTTATTAGAAGATAGAGTATTTGTATATGAAAATAAAACGGTAATTTTATAATGTTTAATATTGTATTACACGAACCAAGAATCCCTGGAAATGTAGGAACAATTGGAAGACTTTGTTTTGCTTTAAATTGTAAACTACATCTTATAAAACCATATGGTTTTGGAGAAATCACAGAAAAAGAAGTTCGAAGAGCAGGGCTTGATTATTGGTTTGATTTAGAAGTCTATGAATATGAAAATATTGAAAAATTCTGGGAAAAACATCCCTTAAATTCAAGACATTTTTTTGCTACTACAAAAACTACAAATACATATTTTGAAGCAGATTATCAAGAAGAAGATTTTTTTTATTTTGGTAGAGAAGATGCTGGATTACCTGAAGAAATTTTAAATCTTAATAAAGAAGGTTGTATCACTATTCCAATGACAAATAATGCAAGAAGTCTAAATATTGCAAACTCTGTTTCAATTGTAGCTTATGAAGCTTTAAGACAAAACTTCACGAAGCTTAAGAAAAATTTTTCTTAAGCTTTTTTATAAGTTTTTTTACTGCTTTTAATTTTTTTTTATTCTCTTTTAAAGCTCTTTCATTTTTTATTCTTTTGACTTTTTTATTTAATTTTTTACGTTTTTCACAAAGCTTTTGAAGTAACTCTTCTGTTTGCTCATCATTATTTTCACTTTCTGAAAAAACTTTATTTAAACTTTTTATTATTTCATTTAGTTTCATCTTCTAATTCTCCTAGTTCTCTTAACTTTTTATCTTTAATAAAAAGAATATTTGCAACATTGAGTAGATTTGCACAAATTTCATATGCATTTGAAGTATCATTTATAACAGAAGTTGCCATTTTAGAAGTGATTTTTTCTTCTTTTATTAAAGAGTCTATTCTTCCATTTCCTATTACATCTAGATTTTGTAATCTATCTTTATCAACTTGAATTATAGTAGAAACTTCTATTTCATCTATATCATTGTCAAATTGTTTTCTTAATTGATTAATTTCAAAAATAAAAGTGACTAATTCTGTTTTTATAAATTTATATTCTTCTTTTATAAATTCATTTTTGCTATTTAAATAAAAGTTAATATTCTTTTGAATATCTCTTGTATCTTTTAAAATTTTTATTACGAGATTTGAGGCATGTTTTAAATCAGTTACATATTGACTTTGTTCAGAATTCATATTCTGTTGAGATATTAATGCATATTCAATTATATCACTATATAAAGATTTTAATTCTTTCTGGTAAATATTATCTAAATTTGTATCTATTTTAATATTTTGATTAACAACCTTAATTATATCTTCTTTATTATTTAATTGACTTGTGTGAACAGATAATGCATGTAATATAGCTTTTTGAGCAAATTGATAAAGTCTAATAGTTTCTTTTTGTATTGAAACCATAGCATTATACGGTATTTTTATATTTGCTTGAGCAAGATATAAAGGCTTTGATTTCTTTTGATATTTATCAGTAATAAATTTTTCGGCAAGTTTTACTATTTGAGAAATAAATGGATATAAAATAATTATTCCTAAAAGATTAAATATGGTATGAAATAAAGCTAGTTTCATAGTATAGTTATCTTTAGATATTCCTATAAAAGGTGAGATGAATTCCACTAAATCTCTTAAAGTATAAATTAGAAAAACAGCAATAAGTCCAGTTGAAATATTAAAAATAAAATGTCCAAAGGCTAATCTTTTACCATTTTCATTTGAGCTTAATGATGCAAGTACTGCTGTTACAGTTGTTCCAACATTTGCTCCTATGGCTAAAGCCAAAGCATCAATATATAAAATATTTCCACCTGCTAAAGCTGTAATAATTATTGCCATTGTTGCAGCACTTGATTGAATTACAATAGTTGAAATTGCTCCAATTAAAATATATATAAATATCCCTAAATACCCGCCTATTGAATAAGAAGCTAAATCAATAGAATCTTTTAAAGTATCAAAGCCATCTTTCATATAGGAAATACCTAGGAAAATAAAACCTAGACCTAAAAGAACATTTCCTAAGCCTATATATGTATTGTTTTTTGAAAATCTAAATATTACTCCAAAAATAAGCATTGGCATGGCGAAAAGTGAGATTTTAATATCAAAGCCTATAGATGAAATAATCCAAGCGGTTGTTGTGCTACCTAAATTTGCTCCAAATATTATGGCTATGCCTCTAGCTAGACTTATTAATTCAACTGATAAAAAAGAGATTACAATTATTGAAATTAAAGAAGAACTTTGAACTATAGTTGTTGTAATGAAACCAGTAATAAGAGATCTCATATTGTTATTTGTAAATTCTTCAAGAACTCTTTGTAGTGCTCCTCCAGAAAATAGTTTAAATCCATGTTCCATAAAATACATACCAATTAGAAATATAGCAATACCAGAAAATATTATTTTAATATTTTCTTGTGAAACAACAAAGAAACCAATTATAAGAAGAAGTAAGAGAATTAACATTTTTTTAATCATTTAATATTATAATATATTTTCTTTCAAAAATAAAGAATTAGGATTATATTTGTTAAAAATTTTGTTACTAGAAGATGATGAACTTTTTTTAGAAACTTTAGAAGACTTTTTACTTGATGAGGGATTTGAGGTTAAATGTAGCACAAATGGTGAAGAAGTCATTGATTATTGTTTTGAAGAAAAGTATGATCTATACTTATTTGATATTAATGTTCCAAAACTAAATGGTATTGAGTTATTAAAGACTTTAAGGGCAGCCAATGATAATACTCCTACAATATATTTAACTTCTTATAAAGATAAAGAGATGCTTACAAAAGGTTTTTTAACAGGATGTGATGATTATTTAAAAAAACCAGTTGATTTAGATGAATTATTATTACGAATTAATTCTTTATTAAAAAGAACTGGCAAATTTAAAGAACAATTAATATTAAAAGATGATTTAGTCTTTGATCTAAAAAATAGAAGATTATTAAAAGGTAATGATGATTTAAATTTAACAAATAAAGTGATTGATTTATTAGAATTATTCTTAGAAAAAAAAGATTCTGTAGTTACAAAAGAGATGATTATAAACAGCTTATGGGGATATGGTGAAGATTATAGTGAAGGTTCTATAAGAGTTTATATTAATAACTTAAAAAAGATTTTTGGTAAAGATACTATTAAAAATCTAAAGGGAATAGGGTATAAATTTGAATTATAAAAAGAGAAACTTTTTAATAAGTAATTCTATTGTTGTATTATTTGTATTATTGCTATCTTTACTATTAAACTTCTATTTAACTTCTTTTTTTGGTTTCAATCAAAATACTTTTATTTTTATTACTATTTCAGTCTTGATATTTGGCCTAATTTTGTATTTGTCTCTTAGTAAGTCTATTTTTCAACCTTTATTTAAAAGTGATGAGAATTTACAAAAAACAGTAAAAGAAACTTTACATGAATTAAACATTCCTATTTCTACAATTAATTTAAATACTCAAATGCTTGAAAAAAAAATTACAGATGAAAAGGCTTTAAAAAGATTAAATAGAATAAAAAAAGCTTCTAATGAATTATTAAAACTATATGAAAATATGGAGTATCAAATAAAAAAAGAGATAGATAAAATTGATAATACAGTATTTAGTTTAAAGCATCTTATTGAAAATAGTTTAGAAAAAGTAGAAGATATTAAGAAAGATATTGAAATTAGTGTAAATTTAGATAAAGAAGTAGAACTTAAAACTGATATCAATGGTTTTGGAAAAGTTCTTGATAACCTTCTTGCAAATGCTATAAAATATAACTTAAAAGAAAATGGAATTGTAAATATAAGTTTTGAAAAAGAAAAATTAATATTTTTTAATACAGGAAAAGAGATTGATACAAAAAATCTTTTTATAATTTTTGATAAATATTTTCAAGAAAATAGTGCAAATGATGGTTTTGGTTTAGGTCTTTCTATGGTTAAAGAGTTTTGTGATCAAAACAATATATTAATTCAAATTGAGTCAAATAAAAAAGGAAACAAATTTATTCTTGACTTAAAAAATATAGTATTAAAAAGTAGAAATCTTTAAAGACCTATAAATTAAAAAAATATTTGATATACTTAAGTATATCAAAAGGAGTAATTTATGAAAAAAATTAAACTTATCACAGCATGTTTATGTTTTATTGGTGGGGTTTTATTAACTGCAGAAACTTTGCCAGTTAGAGGTCCTATATTATTTTCTACTTATGATAAGGATAATAATAACCTTATTTCAGAAAAAGAGTTTAATTCAATAAAAGAAGAAAGAATGACTCAAAAAGCAAATAGTGGAAGATTAATGAAGAATGTAGGACAATCTCCTGCTTTTTCTGATTTAGATCTTAATAATGATGGTTCAATCAATAAAGAAGAACTACAAAAACATCAAGAAAAAAGATTTAATAATAGAAAAATGAAGGGACAAGGAAATAGAGGCTTTTAAAAATAAGGAGAGATTTTCTCTTCTTATTCTTTAAATTTTTGAAGGATTTTTTGTTCTAATTCTTCTATAGTTTCAATAGCATCTTTTTCATGATTTGAAAAACCCCAATTTACTAAAACTGAGTCAACTCCTGCTTTTGAAGCTGCCATTATATCTTTATGTGAATCACCAATTAATTGAGCTTTCTCTTTCTTTATATTATGTGTATCTAATATTTTATATACCATTTCTGGGTGTGGCTTAGGCTTTTGAACATCGTTATATCCTAAAATGCTTTTAAAATAATGCTCAATTTCTAAATGTTCCAACATTTTTCTTGCAAAAGTCGAGTTTGCATTTGTAGCGACACTTAGAGTAAAATCTGAACTTAAATCATCAATAAGTTTTTTAATTCCTTCATAAAGTTCTAAATTATCTAAACAAGTTGCATTGTAATGGTTTTCAAATAATTCTTTTTGTTGTATTGTAAAATCATTTGTACCATAAAAATATTGTGCAGCATTTATATTTGGGTCGTTAACTTTTTCTAAAATATGGTTCTTTTCAAGTTCTTCAAATCCTAAATTTTGTCTTACATAATTTATTGTATTTACAATAGAATGACTACTATTTATTAAAGTTCCATCCATATCAAACATAATTAATGCCATATTTTTTCCAATCTAAATAAATTTTTTATATTTAAGTTTATATCCATGTCCATAAATTGATTCAAAAAGGTCATACTCTAATTTACTTTTTAATCTTGATACTAGATTTCTTACTCTTTTATTTGTTTCACTAAAATCTGAAAAAATAAAAGTATCAATTTCATCATAAGTTTTTAATGCGCCTTTTGATTTTATAAATAAAATAAAAAGTTTAGTTTCATTCTTTGTAAGTTTTATTGCCTTCTCATCTTTATATAGAATTTGTTCTTGATTATTCCAAATATAACCATCTGCTAAATGTATGATATGTTCATTTGAAGGAAGAAGTCTGTTTTTTTCAATAATATTCATTAAAGAGTTAGAAATTTGTTCTATGTTGTATGGTTTTAAAATATATCCATCAATTCCTGCATTTATTGATTTTAAAAAATAATCAGTATTACTATGGGCAGAAAAAATTAAAATAGGTATTTCTGCATTATATTCTCTTATTGAATTAATCATTGAAATACCGTCTTTATTAGGCATTTCAATATCTGTAATAATTAAATCAAAAGAAGTAGATTCAAATTTATTATTTTTTTTGAACTCTTCAAGTCCTTGCTCTCCATCTTTTGCGATAGAAATATTATCAAAAAAGATTTGAAGCATTTTTAAAGTTTGTTCTCTTACATCTTCATTATCTTCTATATACAATAAATGAAGGTTTTTGGTAGATTTTATAATATTCTGAAGAATTTCCTGATTCATTATAACTTTTCCTTGATATAAAAGTATTATAGTTAATTTATAGTTTTAAATTGATTAAGAGATTTTATAAAGGGAAAACCCTAAGAAATTATTTCTTAGGGTTTTGATTTTTTGTATGACAGATTTCATCTTTTAAGTTTCTATTTTTATAAGCTAAAGCAATAGTAATAAATACAAGTGCAGTTACATAATAAACCCACATAGGAATAGGCACAGGGTCTCCTGTTGCATAAGAGTGAAGTCCTGATAAATAGAAATTTACTCCAAAGTAAGTCATTAAAATTGAAGAAAAAGCTAAAAGTGATGCTACTGAAAGAGCATAAGGTGTATTAAGTCTTTTTACAAACCTCATATGTAAAACAAATACATAAATTACAATTGAAACATAAGCCCATGTTTCTTTAGGGTCCCATCCCCAATATCTTCCCCAAGACTCATTTGCCCAAACACCACCAAGGAAGTTTCCTATTGTAATGGCTGTAAGACCTATTATTAATGATATTTCATTTATTGCTGTTATATGTTTAATTGTTTCATCTAAATGGGGTTTTCTTTTTCTAAAAATAAATAAGATTAAAGTTAAGAATCCTAAAATAGCACTTAATCCAAAGAAGCCATATGATGCAGTTAATATTGAAACGTGTATTGTCAACCAGTAAGATTTTAATACAGGTACTAAATTTGTAATTTGTGGGTCAATACTTGTTAGGTGTGCAGTAAACATAAATATAGCTGCAACAATAATAGCTGCACTTAAAGCAAGTAAAGATCTTCTAAAGAAGACAACTCCTGCAAATACTGCTGACCATGAAATATATAATAATGATTCATAAGTATCAGACCATGGTGCATGCCCTGATAGAATCCATCTAAAGCCCATTCCAAAAGTATGTGCTGCAAATAAAAGTGAAAGCATTAAAAAGAAAAATAAAGTTGTCTTTCTTGGTTGAATTTTTGGATTGAATACTACGATAAATGCAACAACAAGCATAATAAAACCTACTAAAAGATAAGCAACAGTAAGTTTTTCAAAAATTTCAAGTTTATTAAAAGCTATTTCTCTATCAATATGTGACTGTGAAGGCATAACTTCAGAACCTACTTGAGCTTGATATTGTTGAATCATATCAAGAAATTTATTAGAAAGCTCCCATTGTTCTGAAATAACAGAGTTTAAGAAACCTCTTACTAAAGTCTCAATTGCTTTTTGATTTTCTCCTTGAAAATTTTGAATTGCTTCCAAAGGAGAGTACCATCTATTGTTTTCTTCTTTTGTTGCATTTGTTCGAGGAAATATCTTAAATAAGTTTCCGTTATATACTAAATATGAAATACTTAATCTTTCATCTAATCTAATAATATCTTTTTCATAAGTTCCTCTTTGACTAGGGTCTATCATTGAAATTCTTTGTGTTTCTTCTTGTAAAATATATTTATTATCTTTGAAAACTTCTGTAAAAGCAATATATTTTCTATCTGGTTCTACTTGTAAAAATTCTTTTAATTTAGGAGTTCTCACTTTTATCATTCTCATGTTTCGCCAAATTTCTGGTCTTGTAAGCATTCCTAAAACAATTTGATCAGCATTCATTCCAAACATTGTAACTTTACCAGTTAACTTGCTTAAAATTTCATGATTTAAAGTATTTAGAGGTTTCATTCTTCCTCCATTACTTTGAACTACAATTTTAGAAAACTTTTCAGCTGCTTCAAGAGAATTATTTTTGAAACTTTCCATATAAGTTTGAATTTCTTCTTTAGACAATTGAGTTTTTTGGAAATCTACTTGAGCATTTAAACTTACTGTTCCAAATGAAACTATACAGGCTACAGCAATTGAAGCAAGATTTTTATTACTAACATATTTTGTTAATTTCCAAAATCTAGATTTTTTGTCAAATAAGTTCCAAATAAGTCCTAATGTTAGTAAAAAGTATCCTAAATAAGTAGGCCATTTCCCTGGATCATTATTTACAGATAAAACAGTTCCTTTTTCATCTGGGTCATAAGAACTTTGAAAAAATAAGAAGTTTCCTTCATGTAGAGTTCTATTCATAAAAATCCTATAATCATACTTTTGTCCATCTTTTTTTATAACAGTAACTTCAGAAGCATATGAAGATGGTGACATACTCCCTGGATATCTTTGAAGTTCAAAGTCTCTAAGTTTTATTGCAAAAGGAAGCTCTAAAACTTTTGAACCGTATTCTAAAGTCACAACAGTATCACCAAAATCTTCTATTTTTGTGATTCCTTTCATTCCTCTTTTTCCTGGAAGTTTAATAGTTTTTGTTTCACCATTTAATGTTGCATCAACTGTCAAAATTCCCATATCATTTTTCCCTTTTTTTGCATACATATAATCATTAAAATCTATTTTTAATTCTTTGTCTGCAAAAGCAATTGAATGAGAAAAATCATTATTACCTAAAGCTGTAAACTCCATAGGATACTCTTTATAATAAGTAGCATCTGTTTGTTTTATTTTTATTTGTAAATAAGGTTCTAAAGAAATCATTCTATTTTGAATTTCTCCTTCTCTTATTTGCATAATACCTTCATATCCAACATATCTTGTTACTGCTGCACCAATTAAGATTACAACAAAAGAAGAATGAAAAATAAATCTTGCTTTATTTCTCCACATTTTATATTTAAAAATTATTCCTGTTAGATTTATTGTTGTTAAAACTAAAGCGGCTTCATACCAGATATGATTATAAACTAAAACCCTAGCAGAAGAGGTTCCAAAATCATTCTCTATAAATGTAGCTACACCAGCTCCAATGGCTAGAATAGCTAACAATACAAGTGTTGTCTTAAAGGAGAATAAGACGTCAGTTAGTTGTTTCAATATCAATCCTTTTTAGTAAATGAAAATTTGTTGTAATTATATGTTTTTTTCATATAATCTACGTGTAGAAAAAATTTTCTAAAATCGGATAATTATAACGAAAAAACTTTACCTTGACTTGATTTGTAGTTTTTAAAACAAGTTTTTAATAAATTAATATTATAATCCAAGAATGGAATTAGAAGAATTAAAAAAGAAAAAAATAGAGTGCAGAAAATGGAAAAATGTTGAACCTTGGTATACTCAACTACTAAAGGTTTTTGATTTAAATATTAAAAATCCAGATATAAGTTATTCTGATTGGTTTACAGTTGGAAAAAGAGAAAATTTAAGTGATAGTGAATTTGCCTTACTTGAAGAAACTGCAAAAAAACTTATTCCTTGGAGAAAAGGACCATTTAATATTTTTGGTTTAGACATTGATAGTGAATGGCAAAGTAATATTAAATATAATTTAATAAGACCATATTTTAATCTAAAAGATAAGGTAGTTGCAGATATAGGTTGTAACAATGGTTATTATATGTTTAGAATGTTAGAGGATAAACCTAAAAGATTAATTGGTTTTGATCCTAGTGCTTTAACTTTACATCAATTTGAATTTATAAATCATTTTGTAAAATCAGATATAGTTTATGAGATGTTAGGTGTAGAGCATCTTGAATACTATAATCACAAATTTGATTTTATTTTTATGTTAGGTGTTTTATATCATAGACCAGATCCTGTTGGAACTTTGAAATCTTTAGCACGTGGTTTAAACTCAAAAGGTGAAATCTTAATTGATACTTTTATGATAGATGGAGATGAGGAAATTTGTTTAACTCCTGATAGACGGTATTCAAAAATCCCCAATATTTATTTTATTCCAACTATTCCTGCTTTAAAAAACTGGTTAAAACGAGCAGGTTTTGAAAATATAGAAGTAATAGCTACAACAACCACTACAAGTGGAGAACAAAGAAAAACAAAATGGTCTTTTGATCAAAGTTTAGAAGATTTTTTAGATAAAAATGACCCCTCAAAAACTGTTGAAGGATATCCTGCTCCTAAAAGAGTTTATATGAAAGCAAGAAAGATACAATAGATTTTAAAATAAATCTATTGTATCATCAGGAGTTAAGTCTTCATATTTAAAAAGTTGACTTCTTCCTCTATTTTTTGCTTCATAAAGTGCAATATCTGCATTTTTTATTGTTTTATCAATATTATCATTTTCATCTAAAGTTTCATAAACATCATATCCTATGCATACAGTTTTTTGTAAGGTATGTCCTAAATCATTTACAACAACTTTAATTTTTGAAAAATCTTTTATAATATTATCTGCCATTTTATATATTTCAGATTCATTTGTTGTACTTAGTACAGAAATTAAGAATTCATCTCCACTAAGTCTTGCAACCATATCAAATTCAGAAATATTTGAGTGAATTACTCTTGCTAATTCAACTAATACTTGGTCTGCAAGTTCATGGTCAAATTCATCAATTACAGCTTTGAAATGATCTACTCCCACCATTAGGAAATAAATTCTTTTATATTCTTTTTTAGATAGTGAAATTTGTTTATTTAGATTTTCTATTAAGTAATGTCTATTATAAACCTTCGTTACTGAATCTAAAGATAGAGACTCAATAAAGTTTTTCTTTATAATACCATTTTGAATAATTGGTGAAATTTGAAAAAAGGCAGACTCTATAGTATTATACTGTTTTGAAAGAATTTGATGATGTGTTTTAGATGATGCACTAAAAGATACAATTGCATTTAAATTAGTATGGGTATTAATAATAAAGAAAAAAGATAAAGAGTCATCTAAAAAAAACTCTTCCCCTTCTATAAATATGTTTTCCCTACTGTTTCTTTCAATATCAAAAAGAGCAAAAGTAACATTATCTACTTCAAAATTTGTATGTAGCCATAAATAAATATCTTCAGCCATTTGTTTCAAATTTGAAGAGTATTGAAGTTGATCATAAAGTTTATAAATATTCTCTAATGCTTTAAAATCTTCTTCATTTGTTCTTGCTGACTTTACTAATTTTAAAATATTGTTCTTCATATTATCCCTTAAAATAGCTCTATTATATTTGATTCTTCTTTTTTAAATTTAAACAATTGGCTTCTTCCTTTATTTCTTGCTTCATATAAAGCAATATCAGAAGATCTAAAAATATCTTCAACTTTTTTAGCGTCATCTGGAAACATAGAAATACCAGTACAAATGGTTTTCATTAATGTTTGATTTGTAACTTCGTTAACAATAACTTTTTTCTTCTTAAAGTTTTCTATAACTTTCTGTGCAACCATAATTGCGTTTTCTTCATTCATTACATTATGTAAAATAACTAAAAACTCATCTGAGTCTATTCTTGCAACAAGGTCAGATTCTCTTACAGAGTTTTCTAAACTAATTGCAAGTTCTTTTAATACTTTATCTCCAATAGTATAATCAAATTCATCAATAACAGCTTTAAAATGGTCAATACCAACTTTTAAAAAAGCTATTTTTTTCTTTTCTCTTGAAGATAAAGGTAATATTGTTTTTAAATATTCATCTATATATTGCCTGTTATAAAGACCTGTTAATGAGTCTCTTAAACTTAGTTCTTTTATTTTAAATTCTAAATATTTGTTATAAATAGTTTGTGAAACTAAATTAAAAGTTGTTTTTAAAATATTAAAAACATTTGCAATATTTTCTAGTTCATACTCATTTTTGTAGAATAAAGCAACTTCTAAATTATCATTATAGTTTAGTTTTATTAAAAACTGTTTACTTTTTAATGTTTCTTCATTTTCTTTAAAATTAGAGTAAATCATTTTATCATTTATATAAGATTGAAATCTATTTATTCCAAAATCTTTACTTATATAAGTAGATAAATACTGGAAAATATCATCTAATTTTTTTAAATTCTTTAAATGATCATTTAAAGCAATAATTGTTTGAAAATTATATGAGTTAAAGTTATTGTTCATAAGCTTTTCCTATCTTTTATAAATAGTTTTTCCAGTTAATTAAAGAAGCTCTTTCACTATTTAAAGTAGTTGAAGAACCATGACCTGGATAAATTCTTATATCTCTTTCCCATTTTAAAATCTTATCAATACTACTTTTCATTTGCTCTGGACTAGAGAAAGGAAAATCAGTTCTCCCTATAGAGTTATTAAAAATAAAATCTCCTGAAAAAAGATGATTATCTATTTCTATAGCAGAACATCCTGGTGTATGCCCAGGAAAATAATGAAATTTTACTTTCACTCCCTCAAAATCAAACTCTTCATCATGTTCAACTAAAACGTCTGCTGAAGAGGGGGTCATACCAAAACCATAAGGGTCTTTTTTCAGCATAAAGGCATCATCTTTTGGAGTATAAATTTTTAAATTTAACTTATCACTAACTTCTTTATTTGACCAAACATGATCAAAATGACCATGAGTATTTAAAATTGCAATAGGATTATTTACATTTTGTAAAACCCATTTTGTTGCATTTACTCCTGGATCAATAATAAAATCTTTCCCATTTACCGTAAGTATATAACAGTTTGTTTGGTAATCACCCATTGGTTGGATTTTTAATGACATGCTTTTTTAATCCTTACTTAGATAAAATTTATTTATAGTATATAAAAAAATAACTGTAAGGAAGATTATGGAATATTATAAAAGGCTTGAAGGTATCGTACTTGAAGCCAATATTGATGAAAAAATTAAAGCTTTTAAAATCTTCTATAAAGACTATATATCGGGAGCTTTACAATTTAATTACAATCATAAAGTATATGAAATAAATAAACCTTCGTATTTTAATATTTTAAAGATAGTTTTACCTAAGAATGTAAAGAAAACAAAATATGTAAATACAAAAGAGGGAAAAATAATATTACTTCATACAATTGCACATATAGAATATTCTGCAATTGACTTAGCTTTAGATGCTGCACTTAGGTTTAAAGGTTTACCAAAAAAATATTATGATGATTGGTTAGAAGTAGCAAATGATGAAGTAAGACATTTTGAAATGCTAAGAGATTTACTTGAAGAAATTGGGTCTTATTATGGAGAACTAGAAGTTCATACAAACTTATTTGAAGCTATGAAAAATACACCTGACTTATTGTCACGTATGGCAATTGTTCCAAGGTTTTTAGAAGCAAATGGTTTGGAACAAAATCCAAAAATTATGGAAAAGTTAAATTCTAACCCTGATGAGTTTAATAAAAAAATATTAAAAACTTTAGAAATAATTTTAGAAGAAGAAGTTGATCATGTTACAAAAGGTGATAGGTGGTTTAAGTTTGAATGTAACAGACAAAATTTAAGCCCTGAAAAAACATATTTTGAAATATTAGAACGAATTTATCCTGGAAGTACATTAAAGAAACAACAATTAAATTTTGAAGCAAGGAAAAAAGCAGGATTTTCTTGCGATGAGTTGAAATTCCTTTCTAAAAAAGAAGATTGTAAATAAAAACTATAGACTAAAAATTGTCTATAGTTTTTCTAAAGGATAATTTTCAATTACAAAATCTATATCTTTATCCCCTCTACCACTTAAATTGACTAAGATGGTTTTATCTTTAGGCAATGTTTTTGCTAATTTCATTGCAAAGGCTACAGCATGGGCTGATTCAAGTGCGGGGATTATTCCTTCTAATTGAGACAACTTATAAAAAGCAGTTATTGCTTCTTCATCAGTACAAAGTCCTACTTTAGTTCTACCTATTTCTTTTAAATAAGCATGTTCTGGTCCAACTGAAGGATAATCAATTCCTGAACCAATTGAGTGTACAGGTGCAGGTTCTCCCTTTGCGTCTTTTAACATGATAGAATTAAATCCATGCATAATCCCTTCTTCTCCATAACTTAATGTTGCAGAGTGTTCTCCTATATTCTCACCTTTACCCATAGGTTCCACACCATAAAGTTCAATATCTTCTTCATCTATAAAATGTGCAAAAATTCCCATAGCATTTGAACCACCACCAATACAAGCAATTACATTATCAGGTAATTTCTTTTCATGCTCTAAAAACTGTTCTTTTGCTTCAAGACTCATAATACTTTGAAAATCTCTTACCATCATTGGAAAAGGATGTGGACCAACTACAGAACCAATACAATAAATTGCAGTATCAACTTGATTAATATATGATTCAAAAGCTGAATCAACTGCTTCTTTTAAAGTTTTTAGACCATGTGTTGCTGGAATTACCTTTGCTCCAAGAATTTTCATTCTAGTTACATTTGGATGTTCTTTTTTTATATCTACTTCACCCATATGTATTTCACACTCTAAACCAAAATATGCTGCAGCAGTTGCAAGGGCAACACCATGTTGTCCTGCTCCTGTTTCAGCAATAACTTTTTTAAAACCCATATGTTTTGCAAGAATTACTTCTGCCATACAGTGATTTAGTTTATGAGCACCAGTATGATTTAAATCTTCTCTTTTAAGATAAATTTTTGCTCCAGCACAATGTTGTGTTAAATTTTTTGCGAAACTAATGGGAGTAGGTCTTCCTTGATAGTGTTTTCTTACATACTTTAAGTCTTCAATAAATTGTGGGTCTTTTTTTATTTTTTCATATGCATTTTTAATATCTTCAAATGGTTTTTCTAAAACAGGAGGAATAAAAGAACCTCCAAATTTTCCAAAATAACCATTTTTATCAGGTGTATTCTCTAAATAACTAGACATTATTTTCCTTCGTATGTGTAATTAACTAATTTTTTATTTTGATTATTATATTTATATTTTTTTAAATAGCCCTTTATATATGGCTATTTAAGGAGTTTTATTTCATTGGAAGTGAAATTATAACTTTTGTACAATTATCAAAATCTTTATACTTGCAGTTTTCTATTTGAATTTTACCCATCATACTTTCAGTAATAATTTTGTGTGTCATATATAAGCCTAAACCTGTTCCTTGTGACTTATGTTTTGTAGTAAAATATGGTTCAAATACTTTTTCTATAATCTCTTTTTTTATTCCACCACCATTGTCAATTATTTCTAAACAAGCATTATCATCTTTTTTATAAGTTTTTATAAAAATATATTTATCTTTATTTTTTTGTTCTTTTAATGCATCTTTTGAATTTGCAAAAATATTTAATAATACTTGATTTAATTCATTTGGATAACTGTAAACTTCTAATTCTTCTATATCTTTTTGTACTTCAATATTATGGTTTATAAAAGAAGTATTTAAAATAGATAATACTTTTTCTATACTCTCATTTATAGAAAATAAAACTTTTTTCTTATCATCTTTAATATAATTTTGGAAATCATTGATTGTTTGAGATAAAAATTGCGTAGTTTGGGTTATTGTATCAAGGCTAGATATAAGCATTTCATCTGATAATGTTTCAAACTCTTTTTGTATCTTTAGTCCCGAAGCTGCTGTTGAAATAGTAGATAAAGGTTGCCTCCATTGATGTGCAATATTTCCAATCATTTCACCTAAACTTGCCATTTTAGATTGTTGTAAAAGCAACTCTTCTTTATTTTTTATATCAGTTAAATCAATGATTGAAATAATGTATGATTTTTTATTATCATATATAATATCTTTTACTTTTATTAGCACTGGTATTGTTATTTTACTATCATATGTTAATTCTAGTTCAAAGGATTCATTATCTTTTGTTTTTAGTAATAAGTCTTCTATTTTGTAGTTTTGAAATAATGCTTGAAAATCATTTCCTAATAAATCATCCTTAGAATTTATTTTTAAAATATTCGTTAGTTCATCATTTATATATTTGATTTTATTCTCATTTATTATTACAATTCCTGCAATATTTACATCAAGTAATAATCTAAAGTTTTTTATAGAGTTTTCTAGATTTGTTTTAGTTTTATTTAACTCTTCTTGGTATTGTAAAAGTTGTCTATTTTTATAAATTACAAATATCAATATAATAGTAAATCCTAAAACAATCTTCCAAATTAATGAGTAATTGAAGTTTTCTTCATATTCTAAGTTTATCCATTTGTTTTTAATAATTTTTTTGTCTTCTTCTGTGATATTTAAAAGTACTTTATTAATGATAGATTTTAAAATAGTATAATCATCTCTAATCATCATTTTCATATTAAAAACAATTTTAGTACTTCCCGATATCTTAATATTAGTAAAGGCAAACTCTTTTATTTGATCAGATAATGCTGGCATACTATCAACTACTGCATAAACTTTATTTTCTGATAATAATTCAAGGGCTTCTTTTAAGTTTTTTGTTTCTACAAAAATTATTTTTGGATATTTCTCTTTTAATAGTTTTTCTGCAGTGTAGTTTTTCCCTACCGCAACTTTTTTCCCTTCTAGATATGAAGCATTAGGTATATAGTTTTCATCTTTTAAAGTTGCGATACCAATTGGCGTTTTAAATATTGTATCAGTAAAAATTGAGTATTCTTCTCTTTCTTTAGTGTTTGATGTTAATAAAAGAATATCTCTTTTTTTCTTTTTAATTAAATCTAATGATTTTGTAAATTTATCTTCAAAAATATAGTTTGTTTTTAAATTAACTTTATTACTTATAAGGTTCCAATAATCATAGGCTAAGCCTAGAGGTTGATTATCTTTTACGTAGCTAAAAGGTCTCCAATTTGAAGTGAATGAGATATTTATTACGTTATTTTGTATAAATTCTTTTTCTTCATCTGAAAGAATTAAGCCTTTAGAACTATTATGCCATTTATTTTTTAGGATTAGTTTTTCTGCATCTGTTGTACTTTTTAATGCCTTATTATAAAGAGTTTGAAGAATCTTTAAATCTTTTCTAACTCCTATAAAAAGATCTTTTTTAAAACCATTTACTTCTATTATACCTACAGTTTTTAAATCAGATTCATATTTTTTCTGATTTATATAATATCTAGCAAGTAATTCATTTTGGATTGTTGCATCAATAAAGTTATGTTTTATTGCATCTAAAATATCATCAATTGAATCAAACTCTATAACTTTGATTAAAGGATAATTCTTTTTTATTAGTTCAGTTAAATTCCATTTTTTTATCATACCAATTTTTTTATTTGCTAAGTCATCAAGGTTTATTATTTCATTTTTTGAAATTTTTGTAACTATAGTTAATTCTTGAGTTAAAATTTTTGTTGTAAAGTTTAAATATTCCTCTCTTTTTTTATTCTTAGCAAGAACAGGAAGGATATCAATTTCTTTGTTTTTTGCTCTATTTTGTAAATTTGACCATTTGTCAGTAATAAATACAGGTTTAAGACCTAACTTATTTGATAGAAGTTTTATATAATCAATGATATAACCTTTTGCAATGCCATTTTCATTATAATCATATGGAACCCAATCAAATTCATTTGCTATTGTTACTCTTTTTTTATTTAAAATAAACTCTTTTTCTTCTTCTGTTAAAGTAAGAGTAGAATTTATATTCATTTCTTTACTTGTGGAAAATACCCATTTATAATATATATTTTGTTTCTCTTCTTTTGAAATACTATTAAGTACTTTGTTTATGATATTGTTTAAAGTAGTGTTTTCTTTAGTTGTAGCCATATATAAACTGTTTTTATTATAGTCAAAATTAAAGTTACCAATAATATTTTTTATATTATGTTTTTTTGTTAGATAGTTTACTACAGCAGGATTTGAGATAAGAGCGTCAGCTTTATTTTCTAAAACAGCAGTTAATGCTTCTAAAACATTTTTTACCTCATAAATTTTTATTTCAGGATAATTGTTTTTTATATATATGCCATATGCATAATCTTTGGGTATAGCTATAGTTTTATTCTTTAAATCTTCTAAGCTATTAAAAGTCATTGAGTTTGAGAACAAGTAGTCTCTTATTTCTAAATATCTATTTGTAAAAAGTAAAAAATTTTTTCTTTCTTCTGTTTTTGCTATTACTGGAAGTAAATCAAGCTCTTTGTCTTTAGCTTTTTGTAGTAAGTTAGTCCAAGTATCTGTTACATACTCAATATCTAAGTTTGTTTTTTTGCTAATGATTTTCAAGTAATCATTAACTAAGCCTTTGTGAATATTGTCATTAACGAAATCAAAAGGAGGCCAATCCTTTTCAATGCCTACTTTGATAGTTGGGTTGTTTTTAAGATACTCTTTTTCTTTTTGGGTGAAAGTTTCACTACAAAATAAATATGTAGTAGAAAAAAGAAAAAAAAGAAAAAAACTAATTATTTCCTTCATTTTACAACCTTATTTGGTAATTATACCAAATAAGATTTTAAGAAAACCACTTTTTAACTTTATCAAACATTCCTTCTAGGTTTGATTCATGTGGTTTGCTTTCTACTCCAAAGCTTTCTTGAAGTTTTTCTAGTAATTCTTTTTGTTCTGTATTTAAAGAAGTAGGATAATTTATTTTTATCTGTACAATTAAATCACCTTTTCCATAACCTTGAACAGAATTAACGCCTTCTCCTCTAAATTTAAATTGTTCTTTATCTTTTGTTCCTGCAGGAATATTTAATTCAAGTTCTCCTCTAAGTCCAGGAATTTTAATAGTTGCTCCTAATGCAACTTGTGTAAAGAAAATAGGAACCTCAATATAAATATCATCTTCATGTCTTACATAATGAGAATCTTCTTTTACTTTGATTTGTAAATATAAATCTCCTCTAGTTCCATCAGGTGCAATATTTCCTTTATTTGAAACTCTAATTCTATTCCCATCATTAACACCTTCTGGTATATTTACTTCAAAAGTGTCTTTCTTTTCCTGATATCCAGTTCCAGAACAAGTATTACATTTATTTGTTGCTGCTTGTCCTGTTCCTTGACAGTGTGGACAAGTTTGAGCAAAAGTCATAAAACCTTGTTTCATATGTATTTGTCCATGACCATTACAATGAGGACAAGTACTTAGTTTTCCATCTTTTGCTCCTGTTCCTTTACAATCATCACAGGCAACTTTATAAGAGTACTTTATATCTTTTTTACATCCAAAAATTGCTTCGTTAAATTCAATTTCTATTTCTACAGCAATATCTAGATTGTAGTTGTATGTTTTTCTTTGTCTTCTTGAACTACCACCAAATCCGCCAAAGCCAGAACCACCAAACATTTCTTCAAAAATTGAACTTAAGTCATCAAAGCCTCCTGAAAATCCACCACCTTGACCATGTCCTTCAAGTCCTGCTTTCCCATATCTATCATAAATAGATCTTTTTTCATCATCACTAAGAACTTGGTAAGCCTCATTTACAGCTTTGAATTTTTCTTCTGCTTCTGTATCATCAGGATTTTTATCTGGATGATATTTCATGGCCATTTTTCTATAAGCTTTTTTTATTGTACTTTTTTCAGCATCTTTACTAATTTCTAATAATTCATAATAATCTATTTCAGTCAATTAGAATTCTCCTTTTGTAGAGTTGTTTATATGTAATCGACGCGAGTATATCTAATTTTTTATAAAAATTTGATATACTATTTAATGAAATATAATACAAAAAAGAGAATATAAAATAGTTTATGAAAAAAGGTTTAGAAAAATTTTATGATTTAGTTGAAGCGTTTGAGTCTTTACCAACTATAGGTAAAAAATCAGCATTACGTTTGGCTTATCATATTGTAATGAATGATAATTATACAGGAATAAAAATAGCCCATAGTATAGAAAATGCATTAAAAAATATAAAGAGATGTGTTAAATGTGGTTCAATGAGCGAGCATGAAATCTGTGAAATTTGTTTAGATGATAGAAGAGTAAGAAATAAAGCCTGTTTAGTACAAAGTGCAAAAGATATTTTTCTTATAGAAGAATCAAAGCAGTTTGATGGTTTATATTTTGTTATTGAAGAATTAGATATTGAAAGTATGGAAAGACTTAGCTCTTTTATAGAAGAAAACTCTATAAATGAAATTATATTTGCAATAACTCCTTCTTTATCAAATGATGCATTTATGCTTTTTATAGAAGATAAATTAAAAAATTTTAAAATATCATTTTCAAAAATAGCTCAAGGAGTTCCTACTGGAGTTAGTTTAGAAAATGTTGATATGTTGTCTTTAGCAAAAGCAATACAGAGCAAAGTTGATATTTAGGGTAAATATGGAAGAAAGAATTATTTGTCAAAAATGTAAATTTTATTTTGTTACTTGGCAACCTGCAAAACCACATGGTTGTAAAGCATATGGATTCAAATCAAAAATGTTACCTTCAATAGTTGTAAAAAATAGTAGTGGTTTCCCTTGTTCTTTTTTTCAGTTTAAAAAGCCTCACAATAAGTAAAGATTTTTTTGAGTATAATATTTGATTATATAAAAACAAGAGTACATATTTAGGAGAAAAATTTGTTATATAAAGATTTAAAAGATAGTATTAAATCTCTTGGTTTTCTTACAATTGAAGATTTTGTGCACTATATTGGTGTTACTCCTTCTGATATTTTAGAATGGGAAGAAAAAGATGAAGTTCCTTATACTATTTCACTAATAATTCATTTATTAAAAGGAGATAAAGGGCTACCCAACAATATTACATTGGATAATTTAGTTGAAGAGTGTTTACCTTTAGCAGAATTACTAGAAGAAGCTTCTTCTTTCCCTCATAAATTAGAAGAAATGTTTTTATTACAAAAAGAGTTAAATGACTCAACTAATGGTAAGAATTGGGAATTAGGAAGAAATAAATTTGGTAAAGAGATAAATTGGCTTAGATGTATACATATGGAGGTTGCTGAACTAATTGATTCTACTCCTTGGAAACATTGGAAAAATATTAATGCTCAACCTGATATGAATAATATTCATGTAGAATTAGTAGATATTTGGCATTTTCTTATGTCTTATATTTTACAAGAAACAAATGTTCCAAAAGCCGTATCTTTAGTTAATACTCATTGTATTTATGAAGCTTTAGAAGATATAGATTCTAAAGCAATGGTTAAAGAGGCAGAAAAACTATCATATATTTCCTTAGCAATAGAGACTGGTAATATGCCAACATTTAGTGGAATAGAGAGATTTATTGACCAGTTTTTCAGATGTTGTAAAATTTCAGGATTATCATTTACTTGGCTACAAAAACTTTATATCGGGAAAAATTGTTTAAATAAATTTAGACAAGATCATGGATATAAAGAAGGAACATATATAAAATCTTGGAATAAAAAAGAAGATAATGAAGTTATGGTTTCTATCCTTGAAACTATGGAAAATGTTGGGTTTCAAGATTTATATAACAAGTTAGAAGAAAACTATCCTTCAAAATAAAAGTAAAGATTTATTCTTTACTTTGAAATAGTTATTTCAAAACAAGCACCATCTTTTTTATTTGATACTTTTATTTTACCATCAAAATGTTTTTCTATAATTGTTTTACTCATATATAAACCTAAACCTGTTCCATTTTGTTTATTTTTTGTTGAAAAATAAGGATCAAAGATTTTATCAAGTATTTCTTTTTTTATTCCTCCTGCATTATCAGAAATTATAATTTTTTGTACTTTTTTTAATTCTTTATACTCTAAAGTAATTTTATTTAAAGGAGTAACTTCTTTTTCCAAAAATGCATCTTTTGAGTTATTTAATATATTTATTATTACTTGTAAGAGTTCATTTTTATATAAAAAAACATTTTCTAGTTTTTTGGTATCTTTATTTATTATAGAAATACCATGCCTTTCAAATACTTCTTCAAACATTTCTAGAGCAATATCAACAATATAATATATATTACTTAGCTCTTTTTCTCTATCTTTTTTAAAGAAGTTTCTGAAATCATCAATAGTTGTTGACATATATTTTAAATATCTTTCTATATCATCTAATTTTTTCTCAAAAATATTCTCTTCATATCTTTTCATATTAATACGAAGTTTTAGATTTGAAATAGCTGTACCTATTGATGAAAGTGGTTGTTTCCATTGATGAGCAATCATAGAAATCATTTCTCCCATTGCAGCCATTCTTGATTGTTCAATTAATAAACTTTCTTTTTCTTTTAAATCTGATAAGTTATGGATAAAAACAACTTTGTAGTTTTTATTATCTTCTTTGAAATCCTTTATTTTAATAACTGCAGGAATGATTTTCCCCTCTTTTGTCAATAAAGATATTTCTTCAAAAATAGTATTATTATATTCCAAAAGTTTTTGTTGTATGTTAGGTATTAAAATACCTGTTGCTAGGTTACCTATTAGTTCTTCTTTTGAATCATATTTTAATATTTCAAGCATTGCTTTATTTAAATTTAAAATAAAACCATCTTCAATTATTAATATACCTTCTATTGTATGATCAAAAAAGTTTCTAAAAATATTATCTTTCACACTTTTCCTAATAAAAATAAAATATCTTTTTAGTATAATTTAATAATACTTTTTAGGAGCTAAAATGGTTGATTATATTTTATTAGAGGAGTATGCAAAAGACAAAGATGTTCTTTTTGTTGAAGATGATGGAGATATATTAGAAGAGACTAGTGAACTTTTGGAGTTAATATTTGCAAAGGTAGATGTGGCTTCAAATGGAGAAGAAGGACTAGATAAGTATAAAAAACATTATAACTTAACTAATAAACATTATGATTTAGTTATTAGTGATATAAAAATGCCTAAGATGGATGGTATTGAATTAACAAAAGAAATTTATAAAATAAATAAAGATCAACTTTTAGTTATTCTTTCTGCCCATAGTGAATCTAATTATTTACTTGAGCTTGTTAATATTGGTATTTCACATTTTATTTCAAAACCTTTAAATTATGATTCTTTTGTACATGTTTTATATACAAAATTAAAAGAGTTACATGAAAATAGAAATGAAAATGATACTATTAATGATACTATTTTAACTATAAATGATACTCTTTCTTGGAATAAAGAAAATAAACAATTATATAAAAATGAAGAAAATATAAAGTTAACAAAAAAAGAAATTCTTCTTATAGAATTACTTTTAAAATATTCAGAGAAAACGCATACAATAGAGGAAATCCTCACTGTACTGTGGGCTGAAGAGGATGAAGATACTTCAAATATAGCAAATCTAAAAAATATAATTTCAAGATTAAGAAGAAAAATTCCAGAATTAGATCTTGAAAATGTATATGGTTTTGGCTATAGAATAAACTTAAAATGATACTATTACGATACTCTTTTCCATTATAATTATTTTAGTGGAGGTGTATCATGTTAAATACATCAAAAAGCTATAAAAATTTTACAGTTTTATATGTTGAAGATGAACATATAATAAGAGATAATGTTGAACGTTGTTTAAAATTTCTTTTTAATGTAGTTATTGCTAAAAACGGGCAAGAAGGTTTAGAAAAATTTAACAACGAAAATATTGATTTAGTTATTACTGACATTAATATGCCTTTAAAAGATGGTTTTTCAATGTTAAGAGATATAAAATTATTAAATCCTACTTTACCTTGCATTGTAACTTCTTCTGTTGATATGGATTTAGTTGAAATGGCGAATAGTATTGGTATTTGTAAATATGTTTCAAAACCTTTTGATATGGAAGATCTTTTAAAAAATAGTGTTGAATTGTTAGAAAATTCTTAAAGGATTAGTAATGATGAAAATATTTATTTTTTCAATTTTTATTCTTTTTTCATTTTCTGCTTGTGTTCCATCAGAAGATGTAACAAAAGAAGAGTGTAAAAAACAAGGACTTAGTTTAAAAAAAGAAAAAGTGTTAAACTATAGAACAGGGAAATATGAAATAAGAGCCTTATGTAAATAAAGACTCTAATTTTAACAGTAATCATTTTTATAATCTACATATCGACCTGCATGTTTAATTAATTTATTCACATCTTCATCTGTTAATTGTTTGACTACTTTTGCTGGACTTCCCATAATTAAACTTTTTGGTGGAAATTTTTTTCCAGAAGTTACTAAAGAATTAGCTCCAACAATACTTCCTTGACCAATAACTGCATGATCTAAGATAGTAGCACTCATTCCTATTAAACAGTTATCTTCAATTGTACATCCATGGAGCATAACTTTATGTCCAATAGTTACATTATCTCCTAGGATTGTTTGAGAATCTGTATCCATATGAATCATTGATAAATCTTGTACATTTGTATTTTTACCAATTTTAATATTATTTATATCACCTCTTAAAACACAACCAAACCAAACTGAAGAGTTTTCTCCTATCTCAACCTTTCCAATAACATCTGCACTTGGGGCAATCCATGAAGTAGGGTGAATTTTAGGATAATTATTTTTAAATTTTATAAGCATATTTTGAAACCTTTGTTATAATTTATTTAAATTATATGAAAATATCAAGAGAGATAAAGAAGATTAAGTAATTAATCTTCTTTAATTAGGTATTGATTTATTTTTTATTTTGTCCAGCAATAATAAATCTTAAGGCATTAAGTCTAATAAATCCTTCTGCATCTTTTTGGTTATATACTTCGTCTTCTTCAAAAGTAGAGTGTGCTTCAGAGAATAAAGATTTTTTAGATTCTCTTCCAACAACAATAACATTACCTTTGTAAAGTTTTAACTTAACAGTTCCTTCTACATTTTCTTGCGTTTTGTCAATTGCTGCTTGCATCATTTCTCTTTCAGGAGAGAACCAGTAACCTTGGTAGATTAACTTAGCATATTTAGGCATTAACTCATCTTTTAAGTGAGCAGCTTCTCTATCTAAAGTTATTGATTCAATTGCTCTGTGAGCTTTTAGCATGATTGTTCCACCTGGAGTTTCATAGCAACCTCTAGCTTTCATACCAACATATCTATTTTCAACAATATCAATTCTTCCAATACCATGTTTATTTCCATAGTTATTTAAAGTTTCTAAAATAGTTGCAGGTGACATTTCCTCACCATTAATTGCAATTGGATCACCATTTTTATATGAAATTGTAATATATTCTGGCTCATCAGGAGCTTCTTCAGGTGAGTTTGTCCATAACCACATAGCTTCTTCTGGTTCTGCATTAGGATCTTCTAAAGATAAACCTTCATAAGAAATATGTAAAAGGTTTGCATCCATAGAGTATGGAGAAATTGCAGGATTTCCATCTGCATCAATATGTTTTTTATCTATTTCAATTCCATGCTCTTTTGCATATGCTAATAATTTTTCTCTTGAGTTTAAATCCCACTCTCTCCAAGGAGCAATTACAGTAATATCTGGATTTAATCCTAAATAACCAAGTTCAAATCTTACTTGGTCATTTCCTTTACCTGTTGCACCATGAGATACTGCATCTGCACCCATTTTTTTAGCAATTTCAATTTGCTTTTTAGCAATAAGAGGTCTAGCAATAGAAGTACCTAATAAATACTCACCTTCATAAATTGCATTTGCTCTAAACATTGGGAATACATAATCTTTAACAAACTCTTCTTTAATATCTAAAATAAAAATATTCTCTGGTTTAATTCCACAAGCAAGTGCTTTTTCTCTTGCTGGTTCAACTTCTTCACCTTGACCTAAATCAGCTGTAAAAGTTATAACTTCTGCATTGTATTCGTCTTGAAGCCATTTTAATATAGTAGAAGTATCTAAGCCACCACTGTAAGCTAATACTACTTTTTTAACATCTTTTTTGTTCATAATATATCCTATAAAACGGTTATTTTAAAGAATGCATTTTATCAAAAGAAAGCTATAAAATAGTTTATATAACTTTCTTCTTTTTTATTATGTTATTTTTTGTTTAAGCAGTATTTTTCCCAATAAATTCTTTTTTATTTGCTTCAGAGACAATGAATTTAGCTATTTCGTCTGTTTGTTGAGCTACAGTTTTAGTTTCATTGGCAATTGAAGCATTTTGTTGTGTTTGTTGGTCAAGACTATTGACTGCATCATTAATCTGAACAATTCCAGCTTCCTGTTCTTTTGAAGCAGATTCCACATTTGAAATAAGTTCAATTGTTTTAGTAATATTTTCATTTAGATAGTTATATCCTAATATCATTTTATCTGAAATCACTTTTCCATTATTTGCTTTGTCTGTAGCTTTTTCAACTAAGTTTTTAATCTCTTTTGCTGCTTCAGCAGACCTAGATGCTAAGTTTCTAACTTCTTGTGCAACAACTGCAAATCCTCTTCCTGCTTCACCAGCAGTAGCTGCTTCAACAGCTGCATTTAGTGAAAGAATATTTGTTTGAAATGCTATTTGGTCAATTACTGTAATTGCTTCATTTATAGCATTAACTTCATCATCAATTTCATTCATCGCAGTTGTTGTTTGTTGTGCTAAATCTTTTCCTTCATTTGCGGAAGTTGTAACTTGATTTGCAAATTCAGTCATTTTTATAACATTTTGCGTGTTTAATGAAATGTTTGAGGTAATTTCTTCTAAAGCAGCAGCTGTTTCTTCTAATGATGCAGCAGCTTCATTTGAATTAGTATTTAAGCTATCAACATTTGCTAAAAGGACATTAGAACTTTTTTCTAGTGTAAGTCCATTTTTTTTGTTATCTAATAACATTTTATTAATAACATCTGCTAAGTTATTTAACCCAATTGCTGTTTCGCCTAAATTATTATTATCAGCTATTTTATATGTAAAGTCAAGGTTTTGATAAGAGATTAAAGCCTTTGTAATATCATTTAAATCATTATTGACTTTAGAAGATACAATTTTAAACAGTTCATTAATCCCATTTTTAAGTTCTTCAATAGCTGTATTTTTTGTATTTTCTTCTATTGTTTGATTCATATTACCTTCTTTTGCTATATCTATAGCATCTTTTACTGACGTAATTACCCTTTTTGAGTCTGTAATATCTTGAGCAAATTTAACTACTCTTATTACAACACCTTTACTATTCTTTACAGGAGTATAAGAAGCTTGAATCCAGATTGAACTACCATCTTTTTTGAATCTTTCAAATTCATTAATATTTGATTTACCACTAGCTAAATCTTTCCAAAATTGTGAGTATTCATCAGAATTTGCATAATTTTTATCACAAAACATTCTGTGGTGTTTCCCTTCAATTTCATCTAAAGAGTACCCTAGAGCATTTAAAAAATTATTATTTGCATGAATAATTGTACCATCAGGTTTAAAAGATATAATTGCATAGTTTTCTTCCATTGCAAGTAATCTCCCTGATTCTTCCTGTGTTTTTCCTAAATTAAACATAATAAGTACCTCCCTTTAAGTACTTGAAATATGTGATATTCAAATTTTATTTACTTATATTTCAATTGTTAAAAAAATTATAATAGAAGATAGTGTTCTAAAAGTATCATTTTCTTTTACTTTTATGTTTTTTTTAAATTTATTTTCATTTATAAAAAAGTGTTTTTAAATAGTTTTAGATATAATTTATACTATGAGAATAGATAAATATTTAAATGCAGTTAATATAACAAAAAGAAGAGCAGTTGCTGAAGATATGCTTGAGCACAAAGTTGTCTTTATAAATGGACAGGTTGTTAAGAAAGCAAAAGAGGTAAAAGTTGGAGATATAATTGAAATAAAATATTTAGAAAAAACTGATAAATTTCAAGTTTTACAAATACCAACTACTAAGTCCACTCCAAAATCAAAAATGGAAGAGTACATAAAAAAATGTTAAAAAAAGAGGAAATTAAACATGTTTAATATGGCAAAATTAAAGTTTGATGATATTTTTGAAAATAAGTTATCTGAAAAAGAAGTCAGAGATTATTTAATTGAACTTTATGAAAGAGGTGAAACAGCAGCAGAAATTGCAGGTGCTGCAAGTGCAATGAGAGAACATTTAATACCTTTACCTCTTCATTATGATTTAAAAGAAAAAGCAATTGATGTAGTTGGAACAGGAGGAGATAAAAGTTATAGTTTTAATATATCAAGTACAGTTTCTCTTCTGTTAGCTGCTTGTGATTCATATGTTGCTAAACATGGGAATAGAAGCATAACAAGTAAAAGTGGAAGTGCTGACATGCTAGAGTCACTTGGGATAAAATTAGATTTAACTTTAGAAAACACTTCAAAAATGCTTGAAGAAACAGGTTTTTGTTTTATGTTTGCTCAAAATCATCATCCTGCAATGAAGTATATTATGCCTATTAGAAAATCAATAGAACACAGAACTATTTTTAATATTTTGGGACCTTTATCAAATCCAGCAACGGTTTCTAAGCAACTAATTGGAGTTTTTGACAAAAGTTATATTAATAAAATAGCTACAGCTTTAGATTTGTTAGAAACTAAACGAGCAATTGTTGTTTCTTCAAAAGATGGAATGGATGAAATTTCAATTTCTGATATTACTTATGCAACTAAATTAGATAATGGGAAAATAGAAGATTTTGAAATTGATCCTCAAGCCTATGGATTTAAACTTGCATCAAAAGATGAAATAATAGGAGCAGACAGTAAGCATAATGCTCAAATAACAAAAGATATTTTAGAAAATAATTTAGATGGTGCTAAACTTGATATTGTTCTTTTAAATGCAGCAACAGCTTTAGAAGTTGATGGAAAGGCACGAGATATAAAAGAAGGAATTGAAATAGCACGTGAAGCTATTTTAAGTGGAAAAGCAAAAGATAAATTAAAACAAATTATTGAAGTTTCTTCTAAACTAAAGTAGTAAAATGTTAATTTTAGCATTAAATGAAATTGAAAAGATTATTTATGAAGTTTTTTCTCTTACAAAAACAAAAAATAATAATTGCATAGTTATTTTAAAAGGTGATTTAGCAAGTGGAAAAACTACTTTTGTAAAACATTTTGTAAAATATTTAAATTTAGAGGATATTGTGACTTCTCCTACTTTTTCCATACAATCGATTTATTCTGAAAAAGTATTTCATTATGATATTTATAATAAAAGTTTAGAAGAATTTATTTCTTTAGGCTTATTAGAAGAGTTTGAAAAAGAAGGTATTCATTTTGTAGAGTGGGGTGATGAAAAGCTTGAAAAACTTTTAAAGTCTTATGGTTTTGATGTTTTTGTATTAGAAATAAAAAAAGATAAAGATAAAAGGCAATATATAATAAATGAGTAAATTAAGAGCAGAAGATATTAAAAAAAATATAAAAAAGACACAAATATTACATGGTATCTCTTTAGAAGTTAGTTCTGGTGAAATTGTTGGATTATTAGGACCTAATGGAGCTGGAAAAACAACAACATTTTATACAGTATGTGGACTTGTTGCTCCAACAAGTGGAAAAGTTTTTTTTGATGACGAAGATATTACAAAACTTCCTTTACATAAAAGAGCTTTAAAAGGTATTGGTTATTTACCTCAAGAATCATCAATCTTTAAAGATTTAAGTGTTGAAGATAATCTTATGTTAGCTGCTCAAATTGTGACTAAAGATAAGGAAGAGCAACGAAAAAGGGTAGAAGATTTACTTGAAGTATTTAATATTGAACCAATTAGACAAAGAAAAGGTGTTTCTTTATCAGGTGGAGAAAGAAGAAGGACGGAAATAGCAAGAGCTCTTGTCTCAAAACCAAAATTTTTACTTTTAGACGAGCCTTTTGCAGGGGTAGATCCGATTGCTGTAAAGGATATCCAAGAAATTATTGATACTTTAACTAAATTTGGAATAGGTATTTTAATTACAGACCATAATGTAAGGGAAACTTTACAAATCTGCCATAGAGCTTATGTTATGAAAAATGGAACTTTATTAGCATCAGGAAATAGCGAAGATATTAAAAGTGATGGAAGTGTGAGAGAACACTATTTAGGAGAAAGTTTTAGTTTTTAATAAAATGGTATAACAATATTTTTACCTTGAGCTTTTGCTTCATACAGTGCAATATCAGCATTTTTTAGAAGATTTTGTTCATTTTCTTCTTTTTGTAATTGACTTACACCAAAGCTTGAAGTGATTCTTTCTGGAATTACTTCATCTTCATATTCTGCAATTGCTCTTCTTATTTTTTCAGCAACATTCTTTGCTCCGGTAATATCTGTTTGAGGTAATAATACGACAAACTCTTCTCCACCCCATCTTGCAACAGTGTCATGTTCTCTAATACTTTTTAATACTATTTTAGAAATAGTTTTTAAAACCTCATCTCCCATATTGTGTCCATAAGTATCATTGAATTTTTTAAAATTATCAATATCAAAAATAATCAAAGATAAACAATTTTCATATCTTCTTTCTCTTTTTATTTCTTTTGCAAAAACTTCATTAAATTTTTGTCTATTAAAAAGACCTGTTAACTGGTCATGGTTTGCTTGATATTCTAATAAATTTGATTTTTCTTTTAATTCTGTAATATCTGTAAATGAAATTACATAATGCTCACCTTTTTGTTCATAGTCATCAATATTTACAGTAAAAATTCTATCTTCACCATCTTTATTTTCTATTTTTACAGTTCTATCTATTTCACTTAATTCTGAAATTGTTTCAATCCAATTTTTAGACTCATCTTCAATACATGATTTACTAAATAAACCATTTTCACACTTAAAAGATGAAACAACAGAGTCATATTTATTAAAAAATTCTTCTAAGTTATTAACTTGAAAATATTCAAAGAATTTTTTATTTGCATCAATAGTTTGTTTTAAGTCTGTTAAAATTACCATATTATCTTGTGCATCTAATATTGATTTTGTTTGTTTAATTGCTTCTTCCACTCTATTTTCTAAAGTTAGATTAATCATTTCTAATTCTTTTCTTAGAAAAATTGGTTCAACAGCTTTAATCATACTCTCTATTAAATGATATAAATCAATAGGTTTCATGGCATAAGCACTTACTTTTACATCAATGGCTTTTTTTAAAAAATCTGGATCACTATGAGCACTGGTAATTACAATAGGAACTTCAGCATCTATTTTTCTTATTTCTGAACACATTTCTAATCCACCCATTTTAGGCATATTTATGTCCGTTAATATTAAATTAATATCTTTATTTTCCTTAAATTTATCAAGGCCTTCTTTACCATTTTCTGCCGTAATAATTTTATTTACAATGGTGCTTATTGTTTTACTTGTGAATTCTCTCACATCTTTTTCATCTTCCACATATAAAACATTAATATTTTTTAAGATTTCTTTATTCATATTTAAAGTACCTTGCTTTTAAACTAAATTGTATAACAATTATAACAAATATTACTTATTAAACATTTTAAGGGCATTTTCTAAATCTTCTTTTGTATCTATTCCAAAGGATTTTGATTCTACTTCTACCATTGTAATAGTATATCCATTATCAATAGCTCTTAACTGTTCTAATTTTTCAACATTTTCTAATTTTGATGTTTTTAATTTACAAAAAGCATTTAGAGTTTTTTTTGTAAATCCATAAATTCCAAGGTGTCCATAATATTGAGCACTTTCATAGTGATCTCTGTGATATGGTACTTTTGCTCTAGAAAAATAAATTGCATTTTCATGGTTATCTAAAACTACTTTTACATGATTTGGATCATCAGCTAATTCTGAAGAAATTTTTTTATAACAACTTGTAATCATTATATCTTCATTGTTTTCTTTTATCTTCTCAACTCTTTGTATTACAGCTTTTATCACATTTTCTTCTATAAATGGCTCATCTGCTTGTACATTAATTATTATCTCATTTTCATCTAAATTTAGTTTATTTACTGCTTCATTTATTCTATCAGTTCCACTTTGATGCTCTGTAGAGGTTAATACTGAATCAAAACCATATTCTTTTGATAAATTTGCAACTTCTTCAGAATCAGTTGCAATAACAACTTTATCAAGTTTACTTACTTGTTTTGCTGTTTTTATTACCATTGGTAATCCTAAGATATCTACTAATATTTTATTTTCAAATCTACTTGAATTCAGTCTTGCTGGTATAATAATCATTTAATAAAATCCTCTTCTTCTATTGGTATTGATATTTTTATTGTTGTAGTATTATTAGAACTTATAGCAGTAATAATACCATTTAAATGTAGGTTAACAATCATCTTAGTAATATATAGTCCTAATCCTACACCATTCTTTTCTTCTTTTGTTGAAAAATATGGCTCAAAAACTTTATTGATAATACTATCTTCAATTCCACCCGCATTATCTATAAAATTTATATATAACCTTCCATTCTCAAAATGTGACATTATATCTATTTTAGAATTTAAAATAGAGTTCTTTTCTATATTTTCTACGGAGTTTTTTAAAATATTATTAAACAATAACTCAAAATCTTGCTTATATGAAAAAAAAGTTAATTGATTATCTTGAGAAATATTTAACTCAATATTTTTATTTGACTTTTTAAATTTATTTAAAAGTTCTGAAAATAATTCTTTCAAAACTAATTTATCTTTATCTTTTTTAGGTCTTAAAAAATTTTGAAAGTTTTCTATAGTATTTGACAGGTTTGTAGCTTCATTTTTTATTTTATTTAAACTATCAATAATATCTTCATTGGAAGGAGTTTCTCCCATTGCATATGTTAATTCTAATTTTTGTGCTTGTATTGAAATAAAATTTAAAGGTTGTCTCCACTCGTGAGATAATCTTCTTAATGTTTCACTCATTATGGATAATTTTGATTGTTCTTGTAAAAGTCTATTTTTTTGTAGAATTTCTTCTTTTGAAACTTCAACTTGTTTATTTAAAATATCTTTTTCATCGTTTAATGTAACTTCATTTGTAATATCAAAAAACAAGTAAGTATAAGCAGTAATATCTCCATATTTATTAAAAATTGCTTTTGCTTTGAAATTTAGCCAAATAGCTTTGTTTCTTTTATTTTTTACTTTTATTTTTCCATCTGATTCTTGATATGTTTGTAAAGATTTATTTATATTTTCAATTACAATAGGATTTATATCTTTATGAATAATTTTAGAAAAATGTTTAGCAATAATATCTTCTTTTGTAAAGTCAAATAAATCTAAAAAAGCTTTACTAACTTTTAAAATATGTCCATGTAAATCTGTATGCATCGAAACAACATAATCATCAATTATTTGTTCATCTGAAATAGAAGAAGTAATATCTTTAGTATTTATTACAAAAAGGTTTTTATTAATCATTGAAGAAATAGTTATTTTTAAATATACTTTTTGTTGATCTTTTCTAATACAAGCTATATCTATTTCTGCTTTATACTTTTTATCTTTTTCTATAGGTTTTAAAAGCTCTAAAAAAGAGTCAATATATTTATTTTCCATAAAACTTATTAATTGGTGTTTTATTAATTCATTTTTTTGAAAACCTAAAATAGGCATGAAAGCATTATTTACATAAATCAATTTTGAATTGGAGTCAATTATTCCAATCCCATCCCATGAGTTATTAATAATTTCTAGAAGTTCTTCATTGTTTTTTTTGATTTTTTCTATATCTTCATTTATCAATATTATAAACCTTATTTTCAGTTCTTTTTATTATAATATAAAATCTTTAAACAAGAGTACTTTATTTAAAAAATATAATTTTGAGAGAAATATTTTATGAAAAAAACAATTACAGTAATTGATACATTTGGATTTTTATTTAGAAGTTACTATGCACTTCCACCTTTAAAATCAAAAAACGGTTTTCCAACAGGACTATTAACAGGATTTATGAACTTTATTTCAAATATAGGAAAAGACTTTCAAACAGATTATTTAGTTTTTGCCCTTGACTCAAAGGGTGATACTTTTAGAAAAGAGATATATACTGAGTATAAATCTCATAGACCAGATGTTCCCGAAGACTTATTAAAACAGTTACCTATAGCAATTGAATGGATTGAAAAGATGGGCTTTCAAATAGCTATGGAAGATGGTTATGAAGCAGATGATGTAATAGCCTCAATTGCAAAAGATGCAAAAGAAAAGAATCTTGAAGTTAGAGTTGTAAGTCATGACAAGGATTTATATCAATTAATTGGTGATGATGTTTATCTTTTTGACCCTATTAAAAAAACAGTTGTTAATGAAGAAAAGTGTTTTGATAAATATGGCGTAACACCAGCACAATTTACTGATTATCAGTCTTTACTAGGAGATAGTGCTGATAATGTCCCTGGTGTAAAAGGAGTTGGAGCTAAAACAGCAGAAGCCCTGATAAAAGAGTATGGAACTTTAGACAATATTTATGAAAATCTTGAAAATATAGAAAAAACAAGATGGAAAAACCTTTTAACTGAAGGTAAAGAATTAGCATATATTTCAAAAAAATTAGTAACTCTTTACACCGAGTGTCATAGTATTGATGATATTGATAAATATATTTTACCTACTGAAAACCCTATTTTAAAAATAGCAGATACTTTAATGGAATATGATTTAAATAGAATTATATCAAAAGTTGAAAAAGATGGATTAAGTTATAAAACAACTATACCAAAAGGGTATGAAGAAAAACCTGTAGAAGTAAAACAAGAACTAAAAAAAGAATATATTTTATTAAATGATGAGAAAAAACTTTTAGAAGTAGTTTCTTCTATTCCTGATATTGCTATTGTTGCTTTTGATACAGAAACAACTGATTTAGATGTAAAAAATGCTTCTTTAGTTGGGTTTTCATTTTGTTTTGAAGAGGGTAAAGCTTATTATATACCTATGGGTCATAACTATTTAGGTGTTCCCTCTCAAGTCTCAAAAAAAGTAGCAAAAGAAGCCATTGAAATTTTGAATAAGAAAAAATTAGTATTACAAAATTTCAAATATGATTATTCAATAATAAAAAATGAATTAAACTTTGAATTAAAGTTATATGCAGATACAATGATTCTTGCCTGGCTTTTAGATACTAGTTCTAAAGTAGGTCTTGATGCTTTAGCTTTAAAATATTTTGAACATGAAATGATAAGTTTTAAGAGTATTGTCAAAAAAGGTGAAAACTTTTCTAATGTAGAAATAAATGAAGCTTGTAAATATGCAGCAGAAGATGCACTTTTTACTAGAGCTATATACTTTAAACTACTTGATGAGCTTAAAGAAAACAAAAGTGAACATTTAATTCAAATAGCTCATGATATAGAGTTTGATTTTATTTATGTTCTTGCAAATATGGAAGAAAATGGAATTAAAATTGATATAAAAAAATTAGAAGAGTTAAAAAGTAAAAGTATTTTAAATATACAAGAGTTAAAAACAAAAATTTATGAAACTGCAGGTGTTGAGTTTAATATAAATTCTCCTAAACAATTAGGAGAGGTTCTTTTTGAAACTTTAAAATTGCCACCTTCTAAAAAAACAAAAAGTGGTTATAGTACAAATGAAGTTGTTTTACAAAAATTATATAATGAACATGAAGTAATACCTTTATTATTGAAGTATAGAGAAGCTTTTAAATTACAATCAACATATATAGAACCTTTATTAGAATTAGCATTAAAAGATGAAAAAAATAGAATATATACATCATTCCTGCAAACAGGAACAGCAACAGGAAGATTAAGTTCAAAAAGTCCAAATTTACAAAATATTCCAGTTAGAAGTGAAGCCGGAGCTTTAATTAGAAGTATCTTTATACCAAAAGAAGGATACAAATTAGTTGGAATTGATTATTCTCAAATAGAGCTAAGACTTCTTGCTCACTTTAGCAAAGATAAAGCTTTAGTTGAAGCTTTTAAAAATGATTTAGATATTCATCACCAAACCGCTGTTAAAATATTTGGTGAAGAAGAAGCTAAAGAAAAAAGATCTATTGCAAAATCAATTAACTTTGGATTACTTTATGGAATGGGAAGTAGAAAACTTGCAGATACTTTAGGGATATCTACAAAAGAAGCAAAAACATATATTGAGTCATATTTTAAAGCTTTTGTTAGTGTAAAAGATTATTTTAAATCAGTAGAAGAGGGTGCTTTAGACAATGGATATGTTGAAACATTATTAAAAAGAAGAAGGCTTTTTGATTTTGACTCAGCAAATGCAATGATGAGAGCAGCATATTTAAGAGAGTCTGTAAATACTTTATTTCAAGGAAGTGCAGCAGATTTAATAAAATTATCAATGTTAGAAATTTATAAAAAATTTAAGGATAATAATAATATTAAAATGCTTTTACAAATTCATGATGAATTAATTTTTGAAATAAAAGAGTCAGAAGTAGAAAAAATAACTAATGAGTTAGTATATATTATGGAAAATATATATGAGTTAAATATTCCTCTAAGAGTGACTAGTTCAATAGGTTCAAGCTGGCAGGAATTAAAATAAAGGAAAAAATATAAAATAAATTTATTTTATAATAATTTTTCTTTGACAATTAGATATTATTTTGATAAAATACACAAAAACCTGTATATAAAGAGTTGAATTATGCTTAAAACTTTAAAAAATATTAGAAAATTATATAACGCAAAATTACTAGTTGTAAGTAGTGATGAAGAAGTAAAGAATACAATAGAAACAAAATTTGATGATTATTTCAAAGAATTAAAATTGGTGAATGATCTAAATCAAGCTACTCACTTAGTTCAAGAACATAGTTTTGATATGATTATTATTGATACAGATATAAATACAAAAGATTTTGATGCTACCTGTAATAGAATAACACAAGTTGCACCAACTCTCCCTAAAATAATTATTTCTTCAAATGCAACTAATGAAAATATTGTTGTTGCTATTAATAATAGTGCTTATACTTTTTTAACAAAACCTTTAAGAGCTGAAGATATCAGATTATCTATTATTATGTGTTTAAATCAGACTAAAAGAGGAGATAAAGTAGAGTTTCAAAATGGAATTTATTTTGATGAATATAGAGACCAATTTTTTAAAGCAGGTGGTGTTTTAATTGATTTTACTCGATTAGAAAAAGGTTTTATGAAACTTCTTATTTCTAAAAGAGGAGAATTGGTTGATTATGATACTATAAAGAATGTAGTATGGAAAGGTAAGAATATGTCTATTTATACAATGAGAAATATTGTTAATAAAATTAGACAAAAAACTTATTATGAAATAATAAGAAATCATTCTAATAAGGGTTATACCCTAGACGAAAATTAAAAAATGTAGAAAAATATGGAAGAACAAGTTTTATCTAAAGAAGAATTGATACAATTATTTGAAGAAGAAAAAATTATTGATTCTGGTAATGGTTGGATAATGGGTGAAGAAGAAGTAGAGATTGTTGCACTACATGATGTCGAACCTAAATATTTACAAGATATTTCTAATGCTAAATTTTACAAACTAATACCGAAAGAGGGGAAGAAATAATGTCACATTGTCCATATTGTGGTAAGAAAATTGCGATGAGTAAGGCTTTTTGCTCAAGAAGTTGTAAGGAAAACTATTTTCAGTTAATAGCAATTCAAGTACCTAAACCATTTTTAAAGAGAATATTTGTTTTTTGTACTCCTGAACAAAGAGAACTTGAAATAGAAAATTTTGGGAATAGGCATGGTTGGAGAATAGATCTATTGCAAAAAAAAATTGAAGAATTGGCAATAGAGTATGGATACGTTGAATCAAACTAATGAAATAAATTTTAAAGAAACAATATTAAATCAAGTAACCTTATTATATTTAGAAGATGATAAAGTTATTGAAACAAATGCTTTATCTCTTTTTAATGATACTTTTAATGAAGTACTTAGCTCTAATGATTTAGAAGACAGTATTAAATTATATTCTCAAAATAAATCTAAAATTGATATTATATTAGTTAATCTAGATAAAAAAAGTATAGATTTTATTTCTAAAATAAGAGAAATAGATATTAATATTCCAATTTTACTTGTTACTACTTTTAAAGATAATTCAGAGCTTATGAAAGCAATAAGGTTGAAAATTACTGACTATATACTAAAACCTATTCAATTTAATACGACTCTAAATATTATGAGAAAAACTCTTGAAGATGTTGAAAATAAGAAACTTGTAGAAAAACAACAAAATGAACTATTAGTATATAAAGATATTTTAGATAAAGAAAATTTAGTGAGTGAAACTGATTTAAAAGGTTTCATTACATATGTAAATGATATTTTTTGTGAAGTTTCAGGGTATACTAAAGAAGAGTTAATAGGTCAAAATCATAATATTGTACGACATCCAGATGTTTCTGAGAAAATTTATGAGGAATTATGGAATACTATTCAAAATAAAAAAACTTGGAAAGGTAAACTTAAAAATTTAACTAAAGATGGTACTACTTACTATGTTCAAGCAACAATGTTTCCTATATTAAATGCTGATGGTGAAATAGAAAAATATGTTTCAAGTAGATTTTTAATCACAGAGCAGGAACAGGAAAAACATAAACTGAAAAAATATATAATGAATCAAAAATCTTTGCAAGTGAAACATGAAAAACAATTACAAGAAGAATTTCATGATGCTGTTCATGCAGCAAAAATGGCAAATGATGAAAAAATGGCAAAGTTTATACAAGGTCTTAATGAACAAATAAAGTCATTAAGAGAAAAAAATAATGATGGAAAAGGAAGAATCCTTTCTTTAGAAAGAAAACTTAAAAATGCTGTTGATAGAATAGATAATATGCAGACAAACTATCAAGAAAGAATTGAAAAAGTTCATAAAAATGCAATTATATCTTTAGAAAAGTATGAAAGCTTTAAAAAGAAAAATATTTTAATTACTGAAAAATTAGAAAAATCACAAGAAGCAATAAAAACTTTACAAAGTTATATAGATGAATATAGAAAAAAAATAGAAAACTTGGAAGATTTGATTGAAGCTTATGAAAAACAGTATGGAAAGATTACCGTTAGATAAACTTTCTTTTTTTATTAATTATTATTAATAAAACTACTGTACTAAAAAATGCAAAAACTGCAGAAATTAACATTCCCATTGTTAACCAATCACTATATATAAAACCTAATTGAATATCAGGCTGCCTAAATATTTCTGCAATAATTCTTGCTACGGAGTAAAGTATTCCATACATAATAGCTAGTTGCCCATCAAAGCTTTTTTTATTTCTTACTATATATAGAATAACAAAAATTAAAATTCCTTCTAATATTGCTTCATAAAGCTGAGAAGGGTGTCTTAATACTCCGTTTACATAAATACCCCAAGGAACATCTGTAACTCGCCCAACTAACTCTTGATTAAAAAAGTTACCGATTCTTCCAAAAACATATCCTGCACTTATACCAAGTACTGCAATATCAGCTAAAAACCAAAAAGAAACTTTGTTTTTTCTACAAAATAGAATTGATGAAATTAAGAAACCAATAAAAGCACCGTGATAACTCATTCCTGAAATACCTGTAAATTCACCATTTACAAAAGGATTAAAAATTTGCCAAGGGTGAGTTAAGTAGTAAATTGTATTTGGGTCATAAAAAATTACATAACCTAATCTTGCACCTAGAATTACGCCTATTTCAACCCACCATATATAAGAATCAAATAGTTCATTTGAAATAGCTAATTTATCTTTTTTTATTAGCCATTTTGCAACAAAAATAGCAGATAATAAAGCCAATGCATACATAATTCCATACCAATGTACAGCAATTGAACCTAAATTAAAAGCTACAGGGTTAAATTGTGAGTATATATTTTGCCAATATTCCAATGTTTCTCCTAATCTAAAGCCTCTGCAATTAATTCAATTGGATTTTTAAATTGAACATCAACATCAGCTAGATGTAAAGAGTTCGTGATTTGCATTCTACAGGCAGAACATTCAGCACTTACAATTTGAGCCTTTGTTTCTTTTATCATTGCAGCTTTCGGTAGTCCTGCTGCTTTTGCAAAGTCATATTTTTCTGTTTGCATTGTAACTCCACCAAAACCACAACATCTATTTGAATCACTCATTTCTTGTAAATTGTAGTTTTGTTGTAAAAGGGTTCTTGGTTCTTGCCAAACACCTTGCATTTTTTTAGCATGACATGGATCATGGTAGGTTACTAACTCATTCATTTTTTTATTAGACTTAGCTAATATATCTTTTAGTTCTGTATTATTTTCAAGCCATTTTGTAGCCATATATACTTTTTTAGAGATTTTAGCTGCTCTTTCTTTCCATTCAGGTTGGTTATGTAAATAGTGTTCCCAGTCTTGGTTTATCATGGCACTACATGTAGCTTCAGGTATAATAATTGCATCAACATCATCAATCCAAGATTCAAAATACTCAATATTATGTTTTACTAAGAAATCAACTGTATCAAATGCTCCAGTAAAATATGCAGGAGCACCACAGCATAATTGTTTTTTAGGAATAAAAATATCTAATTCAAGTTTTTTTAGGATTTTTACTAATGAGTCCCCAGTTTTTGTATAAGTATAATTACTCATACATCCAATAAAAATGGCAACTTTGTTTTTCTTAGAATCTATAATCTCTTTTTTATTTGATGAAATATTTTCAGGATATTTATTTAAAAATGATTTTGAATCAGCATAAGGTAAAGCTCTATCTTTCTTTACAATTGGTAAAGAAAATCTAGGAAGTGCAGATTTCTTTTTTTCATTTACTTTTAATGCACATGTTTGGAACATCCATCCAAGTTTTGATAAAAAGTCCATAGTTTTTCTATGTCTAAGTAAGAAAAAGAATAATCTTTTATACCAAGCAATACCATATTTTTGGGCAATATCACTTCTTACTTGTTCGATAATCATATCAGTTGGTAAATCATTAGGGCAAACTTCTACACAGTTTGTACATAAAAAACATGATTCAAAAATATCTTTAGCATTTTTATCAAGTTCTAATTCATCTCTTTTATATGCTCCAAGTAAATCAATAAAGCCTCTTGGACTTGTTGTTTCATCTTGGTTTATATTAAAGATTGTACATACAGGTTTACATTTACCACATTTTACACAGTCATCTGAAATTGTGGTATAGTCAAATTTTTCCATTGTTTTTTTATAACCTTAGTTAAATAAAATTTAAAATAATTTTTGTAAATTTTCTTGGATTATACAATAAAAAGTGTTAAGAGTTAGTGAATGTTTTTTATGAATTTTCTAAGACTAAATTGTCTTAGAAAATCTTCTTTTATCTTCGGGAATTTTATTTAAATATGCATCAAATGGCATACAAATATTTCGAATAAGCATTGTTCCTGTTTGAGATACTTGTATTTTTTCTTCTGTAATCTCTACAAGTTTAGCTTCTATAAATTCATTTAAAGCTTCTAATGCATCATCAAAGTATTCATTAAAAGCTATATTAAAGTTTTCTTCTACTCTTTTTATATTTAAAGAGAAGTTACTCATAAGTTCCATAATAACATATTGTCTTAATATATCATCATCACTTAATTTATAACCTTTGAAAATTGGTAAATCGCCATTATCAATTGCAGCTTCATATTGTTTTAAGTCTTTGAAGTTTTGTGCATAATAATCAACACCATTTCCAATAGAAGTAACACCAATTCCTATTAAATCAGCACCACCTTTAGTTGTATAACCTTGGAAGTTTCTATGAAGCTCACCTTTTTCAATGGCTTTAAATAACTCATCTTCAGGTTTTGCAAAGTGATCCATTCCAACCATTTTATAACCATTAGTAGTAAAGAACTCAATAGTATCTTTTAAAATCTCTAACTTTTCTGATGGTGGAGCAAAAGTTGATTCGTCAAACTTTCTCATAGTTTTCATAAGCCATGGAACATGAGCATAGTTAAATACAGCTAATCTATCTGGATTTAGTTTTATTACTTGTTCAATTGTTTCATGAAAAGTTTTTTTATTTTGGTGAGGAAGCCCGTAAATTAAATCAATATTGATAGATTTAATTCCAGCATCTCTTGCTATATTCATTACATTTAAAGTTGTTTCATATGGTTGAATTCTGTGAATAGTTTTTTGAACCTCTTCATTTATATCTTGAACTCCAAAGCTCAGTCTATTAAATCCACCTGCTTTAAGAACATCCATATGCTCTTTTGTAAAGTATCGAGGGTCTACTTCACAAGATATTTCAGCATCTTCACTAAAGTTTGGAAATACTTCTTTTATCATTGAAATAACTGCTTGTAATTGTTCGGGAGAAAAGTATGTTGGTGTTCCTCCTCCAAAATGCATTTGAGTAACTTTTCTATTGGTATTTAAATGTTGCTTTAAAATATTTAATTCTTTTTTTAAATATTCTAAATAAGTAACTTTTTTTTCTTCTTTTGATGTAAAAATAACATTACAACCACAAAAATAACAGGCACTTCTACAAAAAGGAAGATGCACATATAAAGATAAATTTCTATTACTATCTTGATTTTTAAAATAGTTAATTAAATCTTCCTGCGAAAAACTTTCTGTAAATTCAGGTGCAGTAGGATAAGAAGTATATCTTGGACCTGGTTTTGAATATTTTTCAAATTTTTTAAAATCAATCATTATTTATCTTTTTTATTTATATTGTTAAGCCAAACCATAACACCTTTTTGTGCATGTAGTCTATTTTCTGCTTCTTCAAAAACTAAACTTTGAGACCCCTCAATTATGTCTTCACTTACTTCATAGCCTCTGTAAGCAGGTAAACAATGTAAAAATTTTACATTGTTTGCTCCTAGTGCCATCATTTTACTATCAACTATATATCCATCAAAGTCTTTAATTCTTTGTTCTTTTTCATCTTCTTGTCCCATAGAAACCCATGTATCTGTTGTAATAATTGTTGCATTCTTACACGCTTCTTTAGGGTCATTTCCTATAGTGATTTTTGCTCCAGACTCTTTTGCAAATTTTAAAGCATCATTTAAAATGTTTTCATCTACTTCATAACCTTTTGGAGTTGCAATTCTAAGTTCAAATCCAAGTTTTGAAGCTAACATTAACCATGAATGTGCAAGATTATTCCCATCTCCAATATATGAAACAATTAAATCTTTATCTAATCCTGCTTCTTGAATAGTTAAGTAATCAGCCATTAATTGAACGGGATGATATTCTGTAGTTAATCCATTTATTACTGGAACTTTTGAGTATTTTGCAAACTCTTCAATTTTTGATTGGGCAAAAGTTCTAATCATAACCATATCTACCATACTTGATACAACTCTTGATGTATCAGACATAGGTTCTCCTCTTCCAAGTTGAATATCATTTGATGAAAGAAATAATCCTATTCCACCAAGTTGATATATTCCTGTTTCGAAGCTAACTCTTGTTCTTGTACTGCTTTTTTCAAAAATCATTCCTAAAGTATGCTTTGGCATATAGTCTTTAAAAACTCTATTCTTTGTTTCTTTTTTGATTTTTGAAGCTAATTCTAAAATTTCTAAAATTTCTTCTTTAGTATAATCTTTTAAAGTTAAAAAGTGTCTCATAGTCTACCTTTATATTTGAAAAAAGAATAAATATTACCTAAAACTATGTTACTCTTTTCTTAGATGAGTTTTTTCTTAAAATCATAAGAAAGTATTTTTATTTTAAAAGTCTATATAATGACATTTTTGTGACAATTTTAATTATTATTTTTTAAGTACGAAAGCTCTAAACTTCTACCTACGAATAAAGGAAAAATTATGGTAGAAAGTATATTAAAAAGAGATGGTAAAAATGAAGCATTTCATTCTTATAAAATAAAAGATGCTATAAAAAAAGCTTTTAAAAGTGTTCATACTGTTTTTGATTACTCCATCTATTTTAATGTTTTAGAAAAAATTGAAGAAAAAAGAGTTGTTGCAGTTGAAGATATTCAAGATATTATTGAAAATGAATTATTTAAAGCAAGATATTTTGATGAATTAAAATCTTTTATGCTTTATAGGCATTTACATAAATTACAAAGAGAACAAGTATTAGGATTAGATGAAGATACTACTTATATTAACTCTACTCAAACAATCGAAGAATATATAAATGGAAGTGATTGGAGAATTAATGCAAATTCAAATACTGGTTATTCTCATGCTGGATTAATAAATAATACAGCAGGAAAAGTTATTGCAAATTATTGGTTAGATAAGGTTTACTCAAAAGAAGAAGGTTATGCTCATAGAAATGCAGACTATCATATACATGATTTAGATTGTTTAAGTGGTTATTGTGCAGGTTGGAGTTTAAGAGTTTTATTAGATGAAGGATTTAATGGAGTAAGAGGAAGAGTTGAAAGTTATGCTCCAAATCATTTTAGAGAAGCTTTAGGACAAATGGCAAATTTTTTAGGAATTTTACAAAGTGAATGGGCAGGAGCACAAGCTTTTTCTTCTTTTGATACTTATTTAGCTCCATATGTTTTTAAAGATAAATTATCTTTTGAAGAGGTAAAAAAAAGTATTAGAAGTTTTATTTATAATTTAAATGTTCCTGCCCGTTGGGGACAAAGCCCTTTTACCAATATTACAATTGATTGGACAGTTCCTAGTGATTTAAAAGATCAAACACCTACTAAAAATCAGAAACATTTATTTGAAGGCTTAGAAGATGAAGAACTTTTAGAAATAGCTAAATCTAAAGGTTTTGAAAAACTTACAAATATGACATATAAAGCTTTTCAAAAACAAATGAATATGATAAATAAAGCATATTATGAAGTGATGACAGAAGGTGATAAAACAGGGCAACCTTTTACTTTTCCTATTCCTACTGTAAATTTAACTGAAGATTTTGATTGGTATGGAGAAAATACAGATTTACTTTTTGAAAATACTGCAAAGATAGGAAGTTCTTATTTCCAAAATTTTATAGGAAGTCAATATATAAAAGATGATAATGGTAATTTGATTCCAAATGAAAAAGCTTATAAACCAGGACATGTTAGATCAATGTGTTGTAGATTACAATTAGATTTACGGGAACTTTTAAAAAGAGGTGGTGGACTTTTTGGAAGTGCTGAAATGACAGGAAGTATAGGTGTTGTGACAATAAATATGGCTAGACTAGGCTTTTTATATAAAGCAAATAAAGAAAAACTTTTTGAAAGATTAGAAGACTTAATGGATTTAGCTAAATCTACTTTAGAGAAAAAAAGAGTTTTTGTAAATGAAATGTATGAAAGAGGACTATTCCCTTATACAAAAAGATATCTTCCAAATTTTAATAATCATTTTTCAACAATTGGTGTTAATGGCATAAATGAGATGATAATAAATTTTTCAGAAAAAGAGTTTGATATAACTAGTAATTTTGGGATAAATTTTGCAAATGAGATTCTAGAATTTATGCGAAATAAAATGATTTCCTATCAAGAAGAAACTGGAAATTTATATAATCTTGAAGCAACACCAGCAGAAGGAACAACTTATCGTTTTGCAAAAGAAGATAAAAAGAGATATAAAGATATTTTACAAGCAGGTTTTGGAGAAAATATTTATTATACAAACTCTTCTCAACTTCCAGTTGACTATACGGATGATGTATTTAAAGCACTTACTTTACAAGATGATTTGCAAGGGAAATATACAGGGGGAACAGTACTTCATTTGTATATGAGAGAAAAATTATCTAGTGCAGAAGTTTGTCGAAAATTAGTAAAAAATGTTATTTCAAATTTTACTTTACCATATATCACTATTACACCAGTTTTTTCAATATGTCCAAAACATGGTTATATTAGTGGAGAATATGAATATTGTCCAAAATGTGATGAAGAAATTCTAGAGGAGGAATTAAATAATGAAAAGCTTAGAGCCTAAAAAGTTACAAGAAAAAAGAACAAAGTGTATTGTATATACGAGAGTAATGGGATATCATAGACCAGTAGAAAGTTTTAACATTGGTAAAAAAGGTGAGCATAGACAAAGGGTAAAATTTCTTGAAAAAGATTATCTATAATATAACACCTTTTACAACTGTTGATTATGAAAACCATTTATCTTGTATAGTGTGGTTTGTTCATTGTAATATGAGATGTCAATATTGTTATAATTATGATATTGTGACATCTCAAAATGGACAATATACAGTTGAAGATTTAATGGATTTTCTTATGAAAAGAGTAGGGCTTCTTGATTCTGTTGTTTTAAGTGGAGGAGAAGCCTCTCTTCATGATTTATTAGAAATTTGTAAAAAAATAAAAAAACTAGGTTTTAAAATAAAATTAGATACGAATGGTACTAATCCAGAACTTTTAAAACAGTTGTTAAAAAAGAAATTTCTTGATTTTGTATCTTTAGATTTTAAAGGAACACAAGAAAAATATGAGTTTATAACAAAAGGTAAATTTTATGATAGATTTATAAAATCTTTAAAGTATTTAATAAATTCTTCTATTGAATATGAGGTAAGAACAACTCTTCATAAAGACTTATTAAATGAAGAAGATATTAATTTTATGCAAAAAGTATTAAAAGATGAAGGCTATAATAAAACTTTTTTTATTCAAAATTTCTTAGAAACTGAGAATTTTGCAAATTTAAAAGATAGCAAAAAAAATTTTGATACTACAAAACTTCATAAAACTTTAGATGTCGTCTTTAGAAATTAGATATCCTTGTCCTGAAATATTTTTTATCAACTCTTTTTTTGTTTTTTGTCTAAATCTCTTTATAAAAGTTCTTATTCTTTCAGGTGAAACCTCAGCTTCTTCCCATAATTCTTTTTTCATTAATTCATTTGATACAAAAGTTTTTTTATTTTTTATAAGTAAAGAAAGAAACATTTTTTCTCTTTTTGATAATTTAATTAATTCATCTTTTTCATATAAGTTCTTTGAGTTTTTATCATAAGAAAAATGTTTATTTATACAAAGTATTCTTTGTTTATCTAGTTTTTCAGCCAAAGTAGAAAGGTATTCTAATAACTCTTCAGGATTAAAAGGTTTTATAAAATATTTGTTTATTCCTAAATCTATAGCTTTTAATAGTTTTTCTTTATCTGAAAAAGCACTTAATATAATAATAGGTAAGCTCTCATCTATTTCTCTTAATACTTTAGTCATCTCTAATCCATCAAGATTTGGCATCATAATATCTGATATAACTATATCAGGGCTTGTATTTTTATATTTTTCAATTCCTTCTTTACCATCTTTTGCTGTAATAAAAGAATAAAAATAGTCACTAACTGCATTTTTAAGTAATTTAGAAATATTATTTTCATCTTCAACAAATAGAATCTTTAAATCTTTTAATATTTCATATTTCATTTATTTCTCCATAGGAATTATAATCTCAAATTTAAGTCCATCACAAAAGTTTTTTACAATAATTTCAGCATTTAAACTTTGTTCTAAAATCATTTTAGACATAAATAAACCTAAACCTGTTCCATTTGACTGATGTTTTGTAGTAAAATAAGGTTCAAAAATCTTTTCTAAAAGTTCTTCTTTTACTCCTCCAGCATTATCAGAATATTCAATTATTGCAAATTTGTTTTTTTTGGAGATATCTATTTTAACTTCTTTATTATTTTTATTTGAAAAAGCCTCTTTTGAATTTTGTAATAGATTTATAATAACTTGAGATAATTCATTTGAAATACCAAATACTTTTATATTTTCCAAATTAGAATAAATAGAGATACTCTCTTTTTCAAGCATTTTTTTTGTAATAAATAAAGCCTCATTAATAGCATTTTCTAAAAAGAAAAACTCTTTTTCTTTATTAGGATTAAAAAAATTAGAAAAATCATCAATTGTTTTTGACATATTATTTATTATTTTAAGAGATTCATCATAATACAAGTTTGATTTTTTTATATTATTTTTTGAAGTCTCTTTTTTCATATTAAATAAAGTAAGGGTAAGTTCTGTAAGAGGTTGTCTCCACTGGTGAGCAATATTTGCAATCATTTGTCCTAAACTTGCCATTTTTGATTGCCAAAAAAGAAGTTTTTGTTTTTCCTCATTTTTAGCAATTTCTTCTTGAACTCGATGTTCTAAGGTTTGATTTAATTTTAAAAGCTGTGCTGTTTGTTTTTGTACTTTTTCTTCTAAAGTTTGATTTAGAAGTTTTAATTCTTTATCTTTTATTTCTAAATTCTTTTTTAAATTTACTTCTTCTGTTACATCATATCTTATAGCAATAAACTCTTTAATATCATTACTTTCATCTAAAATTGGAGTAATAGTAGTATTTAAGTAAATAGTTGAACCATCTTTGCATAAGTTTTTTACAGTGGTTTTATAAGGTTTTTTATTTAAGATAGTTTGCCAAAGAGTAGTAAAATTCTCTTTTGGAACATCTGGATGACGTACAATATTATGATTCTTTCCAAGAAGCTCTTCTTTTGTAAAGCCTGAAATTTTACAGAATTCATCATTTACAAAAGTTATTATTCCATTTGTATCTGTTCTTGATACAATATTTGAATTTTCAATTGCTTCTTGGTAAGTTTGATTCATAATAATTATTTATTTAATAATTCACAAGCCTCTTTTGCATGATAAGTGATAATTAAATCTGCTCCTGCTCTTTTAAAACTAAGTAATGTTTCCATCATAACTTTTTCATAATCAATTAAACCTGCATTTCCAGCATGTTTAATCATTGCATATTCTCCACTTACATTATAAGCACAAACTGGAAGATTAGTATTATTTCTAACATCTCTAATTACATCCATAAAAGATAATGCAGGTTTAACCATAAGAATATCAGCACCTTGTTTTTCATCTTCTAATGATTCTTCTAGTGCTTCTAGTCTATTAGCTGGGTTCATTTGATAAGTTCTTCTATCACCAAAAGATGGACTTGATTCTGCTACATCTCTAAAAGGACCATAATAAGCACTTGCAAATTTTGTAGAATAAGCCATAATTGGAAGGTCTTCATATCCATTCTCATCAAGAGCAGTTCTTAATGTTTCTATAATTCCATCCATCATTCCACTAGGTGCAATCATATCAACACCAGCTTTTGCATGAACTATTGCTTGTTGTGCTGATATCTCAAGAGTTTTATCATTGTCAACAGTACCTGTTCTTGGGTCTAAAATTCCACAGTGTCCATGGTCTGTATATTCACAAAAACATAAATCAGTAACAATAAACATATCAGGAAATTTTGCTTTAATTGCTTTAATTGTTCTTGCAATTATACTTTCTTCACATAGACATTCACTTCCTACAGAGTCTTTTACATCAGGAATACCAAATAAAATAATAGATTTTAATCCAATTGAATAAAGATATTCGCACTCTTTAAGGATTTCATCAATACTCATTTGAAAAACACCAGGCATTGAAGAAACTTCTATTTTAATATTTTCTCCTTCTTTTACAAAAAGTGGATATATAAAATCATTTGTTGTTAAAGTAGTTTCTTGTACTAAGTTTCTTAGAGTTTCATTAATTCTTAATCTTCTAAATCTTTTAAACATTATATTTACCTTTGTTAGCTATAATCGTGCTTATTTTAACAATATAAGGTTTAAAAAGATATGAATATAGAAAAATCAACTATTGCTAACCTACCTACAAAATATGGAAAATTTAAAATTAGAGCTTATAAACAAGATAATCAAGAACACTTAGCTATTATGAGTAAAAACTTCGAAGATATCGAGGCTCCTTATGTAAGAGTTCATTCAGAATGTTTAACAGGGGATACTCTAGGAAGCTTAAAGTGTGATTGTCAAAATCAACTTGACTTAGCTTTAAAGTTTATTTCAAAAGAGGGTGGTTTAGTAATTTATCACAGACAAGAAGGACGAAACATAGGTTTACTAAATAAAGTTAATGCCTATGCTTTACAAGACCAAGGTAGAAACACAATTGAAGCTAACTTAGAGCTTGGATTTGGTGAAGACGATAGAGATTATAGTGTAGTTGAAGAGGTTTTTAAAGATTTAAATCTTAATAAAATCAAACTAATTACAAATAATCCTGAAAAAATAAAATACGTAGAGTCTTTAGGTATTGAAATAGTTGAAAGAATTCCAGCTATTACAAAAGCTAATAACCATAATAAGAATTATATTAATACAAAAAAAGAGCAAATGGGACATATGTTCTAATGCTTAATAAAATTGATATTGATAAATTAAATTTAGATAAAGAATTTTTTTCTAGATGTGAAACTTTTATCTCACTTTTACAAAAGTGGGGTAAAGTTCATAATTTAACTGGAAAATTAACACAAATTGATATTGAAGAAAATATTATTGATTCAATTACTCCTTTAGAATTTATTAATGAATACAATAGTTTTGCTGATATTGGTACAGGAGCAGGTTATCCTGGACTTATCTTAGCTATGGCAAGAGCAGATAAAAAAGCATATTTAATAGAACCTCGTCAAAAAAGGGTTGCTTTTTTAAATTTTGTTAAAAATACTTTAGCTTTAAATAATATAGAAATAATTTCTAAAAGAGTAGAAGAAGTATCTAATATTAAAGTTGACCTTATTACTTCAAGGGCTGTTACAAATACAAAATTATTATTAGATTTAACTACAAATATTTCCAAAGAAAATACATCTTTTCTTTTTTACAAAGGCTCATTACTTGAGACAGAAGTAGAAGATGCAAAACTAGAAGATTGTATTATAAAAAAAAGAAAAGATAGAAACTATCTTTATTTAAAAGGTAATTTATGATTTTAAAATTTCTAGTAGCAGCAATTGTACTTTTTCTTATTTATATTGTCTTATTTAAAAAAGATAGGGAAAAAGAAGTAAAAACGAATAAAAAAGATGAAAAAATAGAAGACATAATGGTTGAATGTCCTACTTGTGGGACATTTGTTTCAAAAAAAGAAGCAATCTTAAGTAATGGACAGTTTTACTGTTCAAAAGAATGTTTAATAAATAAATAGGAGATTCTTTGATTTTAATTGGTGATAAAATTATTCCCTATGAAGAACTAAGTTTTGTTGATTCTATTGCAGATATTGAACATACCTTAGCAAATTCAACAATAATTTTTAGTTATGATGAAAATTTATTACTTTATTGTAGTAAAAATAGTTTGAATTTTGCTGTTATAGTTAACTCAATAAAAGAAGCTATTTATTGTAATGCCCTTAATTCTAAATATATTATTTGTGAAAAGAAACTTGCTAAAACAATACAAAAGCTTGCAGACAATTATATTTTTGACTCAAGAGTTCTTGCAATAATTGATGATAATACTGAAATAGAAAAAATTGCTTTAAATGAAATTGATGGAGTTATATACTCTTCTTTATTAATAGGAGAATAAAAAAATGAAAGAAATCTTAGACTTTATAGTTCTTGCTTTATTTGTCTTTTTTGTTTTTATGTTTATAAAAGGTTTTAATAAACAGCAAATTGATAAATATAAAGACAAAATTGATTCTTCCAAAAAAGATACTAAATAATCATTAAAATTACATAAAAGTTTCTAATTAATTGTTAATTAAGCTTATTTCTGTACTCTATTATACAATTTGTATAAAGGAGTTTTATGAGAAGAATTGAATATGATACCGATTATGAGGTGGGACAGGATAACCTCAAAGCCTTTGGAATGGATATACATAATCCTGTATTTATTATTAGTGCATTAATAATTTTGTCATTTGTAATTGTTACAATAGTTTTCCCCATTGGGTCTAAAGAGATTTTAGGTGGAATGAAAACATGGTCAATAAATAATTTTGATTGGTTATTTATGCTAGGTGGTAATATTTTTGTATTATTTTGTATCGCATTAATATTTTCTCCCTTAGGTAAGATTAGATTAGGTGGTAAATATACTAAACCAGAGTACTCTAGATTATCATGGTTTGCAATGTTATTTGCAGCAGGTATGGGTATAGGACTGATGTTCTGGAGTGTTGCTGAGCCAGTTGCTTATTATACTGGCTGGTATAAAACACCTTTAGGTGTCGAAGCAAATACTGCTGAAGCAGCAGATTTAGCAATGGGTGCTACAATGTACCATTGGGGTGTTCATCCTTGGGCAATATATGCTGTAGTAGGATTATCGTTAGCTTTCTTTACATATAATAAAGGTCTACCTCTTACTGTAAGATCAGCTTTTTATCCTTTATTAGGTGAAAAAATTTGGGGTTGGCCTGGGCATTTAATTGATTTACTAGCTGTATTTGCCACAATCTTTGGTTTAGCTACATCTTTAGGATTAGGAGCTCAACAAGCTAGTTCAGGATTAAGTTATCTTTTTAATATTGAAGCAGGAATAAATACACAAATTGGAATTATAATTTTTGTTACCTCAGTTGCAATTATCTCAGTTATTAGAGGGATTGATGGTGGAGTTAAATTATTAAGTAATATAAATATGTTAATTGCAATAGTACTTTTATCTTTTGTATTTTTTGCAGGTTCTACTCTTGATATTTTTTCAGGGGTTTTTTCTACAGCAAATAGTTATATTACAAATATTATTCCTTTAAGTACTTGGATTGATAGAGAAGATTCTACATGGTTTCATGGTTGGACAGTATTTTACTGGGCTTGGTGGATTTCTTGGTCTCCATTTGTTGGTATGTTTATTGCAAGAGTATCAAAAGGAAGAACAGTAAGAGAATTTTTAATTGCTGTTTTAGTTATTCCTACCTTAGTAACTATAGTATGGATGTCTACTTTTGGTGGATCGGCATTAGATCAAACAATGAATAATATAGGTGCTTTAAGTGATGGTATTACAAAAGTTCCTTTAGCAATGTATCAAATGTTAGAAAATTTACCTTTAAGTGCAATTACTTCTTTTTTAGCAGTGATCTTAGTTTTAGTATTTTTTATTACATCTTCTGACTCAGGGTCATTGGTGATAGATTCAATTACTTCTGGGGGTAAAGTTGATGCCCCAATTCCTCAGAGGATTTTTTGGGCAACAATGGAAGGTTTAATCGCTGGTTCTTTACTTTATATTGGAGGGAAAGAAGCCTTAGATGCTTTACAAGCAGGAGCTATTTCAACAGGATTACCTTTTACAATCATATTAATACTAATGTGTATTAGTTTATATAAGGGATTAAATACTGAAAAAAAACTTTATACTTAAAAGTATAAAAAGATTTAGGTTAAGCCTAAATCTTTTTATTAAATACTAACCAAAAAATAAGCCTTCATTAGATAAAATAATTACTTCTTAAGATAAATAATAAAATACTTCATAGAGTTAATACTAAGGATAATATAAATGAATAAACCATTATTAATAGAGATTGGTGTAGAAGAATTACCAGCTATTCCATTTTTAAAAGAACTACCAAATATTGAAAAAAAATGGGCAAAAATATTGGAAGAAAATAGATTATTATGTGATTTTGATTTTTTTTATACACCAAGAAGATTAGTATTATGGCATAGAGAATTTCAAGTTAAACAAGAAGATTCAGTTGAAGAAATGTTTGGAGCTCCTGTAAAAATTGCATTTAAAGATGCAGAACCAACTCCTGCTGCACTTGGTTTTGCAAAAAAATGTGGTGTAAGTGTTGAGGAACTTGAAAGAAAAGATCAAGGTAAAGGTGAAGTTCTATACTATAAAAAAGAAGTTTCAGGTATTGAAGCAAAGAATTTATTAAATGATATGGTAAATGAGTTTATCTCAAGCTTAGATTTTGGAAAATCAATGAGATGGGCAAGTAGAACTGACAGTTTTATTAGACCAATTAGATCTTTAGCTATTTTATTAGGTGAAGAAGTAGTGGAAGCAGAACTTTTTGGTGTAAAATCTTCTAATTTTTCATATGCTCATAGAATGGTTTCATATGAGCCTTTCACTTATGATTTTGCAGGTGATTATTTCTGCAAACTAGATAAGAATGGTGTTATTCTTTACCCAGATGAAAGAAGAAAAAGAATCTTAGGGCAAATGAAAGAGATTGAAGCTTCAAATGGTGTAAAAATTGATATTGATGAAGAGTTATTAGAAGAAGTTGTTGCAATTACTGAATATCCAACTGCTTTAATTGGTAAATTTGATGAAGAGTTTTTAGAGTTACCCCAAGAGGTTATTGTAACTTCAATGAAAGAGCATCAAAGATATTTTGCTGTTTATAAAGATGGAGAACTAACAAATAACTTTATCGTTGTATCAAACTCTAAAACTGAAGATTTCTCTTATATTATTGCTGGAAATGAGAAAGTACTTAGACCTAGACTTGCAGATGGTATGTTCTTCTGGAAAAATGATATTGCAAATGGACTTTCAAATGAGGGGCTTAAAAAGTTAACTTTTGTAGAAGGTTTAGGTTCTATGTATGAAAAATGCGAAAGAGAAGCTAAAATAGCTACATTCTTAGCAGAAAAACTTGGTGAAGATAAAGAATTAGTACAAAAAGCAGTAATGCTTTCAAAAGCTGATTTAATGTCTGAAATGGTATTTGAGTTTACAGAACTTCAAGGACTTATGGGATACTACTATGCAAAAATTGCTGGAGAAAAAGAAGAAGTTTATACGGCACTAAAAGAGCAATATTTACCAGATGGTGAAGATTCTGAGTTGCCATCAACTGTATTCTCTTCTATTATTGCACTTTCATATAAACTTGATAACTTAATGGGACTATTTTCTGTTGGAAAGATTCCTTCAGGTTCAAAAGATCCATTTGGACTTAGACGTGCTTCAGCTGGTATTGTAAAGATTGCAATTGAACATAAATTACCAATTGATTTAGAAGAGATTATTGATACATTAAGCTTAAACTATAAAGGTTTACAGAAAGCAAAACTTGTAGAGTTTTTCAATGAGAGACTATTTAAAATTTTTGATGTAAACCCATCTGTTTTAAAAGCAGTTCTTGGTTCAAATGAAAGTAATATTTATGAAATCTCTCAAAAACTTTGTGCTTTAAATCCAATTGTTTTAAGTGACAACTTTAAAGAGTATTCTGCAACATTTAAAAGGGTTGCAAATATTATTAAAGATTTAGATATTAATTCAGAACTAGAAGTAAAACCAGAGCTTCTAGAAGACAAAGAAGAAATAGAGTTATATGAAGTATTTACTAGTGTTACTTCTAAAGAATACTCTAACTATGAAGAAGAGTTAGATGCTTTATTTGCTTTAAAACCACAACTTGATAATTTCTTTGATAATGTTTTTGTTAATCATGAAAATGATAGTATTAAAGCAAATAGAAAAAATATTATTGGTAAAATATATCAAACATTTAAAGAAATTGCAGATATTAAAGAAATTACAATATAAGTTAAATTATTTTAAGGACAAATATGAAAACTTTTTTACTTTTGTTTAGCACTATTTTTTTATTTAGTGCTTGTGCTACATGGAAAGGAGTAAAAAAAGACTCCTCAGATGCTTGGAAAACAACTAAAACAGAGACTAAAAAGGCTTATAAAGCAACAAAGAAAGCAATTCATAAAATGACAGAAGAGGAAGAATAATCTTCTTCTGTAACTATTTTAGGTAAAACTACAGTAAAACAAGCACCTATATAATTTTTATTTTTATAAGAATATGTTTCATTAGAAACCATGATTTTACCTTTAAAAATTGTTTCTATTGTTTGCCTACTACTATATAATCCTATTCCTCTTTCAATATAGTCTTTATTTTTTGTTGTAAAATATGGTTCAAATACTTTATTTATTATATTTTCAGCGATACCACCTGCATTATCTTTTATTTGTATAAAAACTAAATCATTTTTTGTTTTTATATTTATAAATATATATTTTTTTGATAGTTTATGCTCTAAAGCATCTATTGAGTTATTTAGAATATTGAAAATAATCTGTACTAGCTTACTAAAGTCTTTGTTGTATGAGACATTTTGTATTTCTTCTATGATTTCTATTCTTTTATCAATATATTTATGTGATAAGAAAAGTTTAACTCTGTCAATCGCTTCTTTAAATGTATAATATTTATTTTCATTTTCATTAAAAAAGCTTCTTAACTCTTCTATTAAATTAGATAATGAATTACAGTTATTAAGAGCTATATTAATTGTTGAGTCTAAATCTTTTAAGGTAATTACATCATTTCTTTTTTTCAATTTTAATCTACTAATTACCGTTGAAATAACAGACAATGGCTGTCTTAATTGATGAGAAATATTATTAATTATTTCTTGCATAGTCGATTTTTTTGATTGTTCAAGAATTATTAAGTCTCTTGCTTTATTTTTATTTATTTCTATATCTATTTTTTCTTTTAATTGTCTATTTAACTTTTTTAATTGTGCCTCCTTTTCTTTATTAAAAGAAATTGATGGGAGAACAATTAATATAGCTTCAAGTAGTAATGTTAATAAAGTACCTAAAAGAATAAATAATTCTCGTTTTTTTAGTTTTTCAATGCTATTATCACTTTCTTTTTCATATGATTTTACTGCATAATCAAGTTTTGGAAGTAAAATATTAGAATATGTCTCTAAATTTTGAAGATTATTCTTTTGAGGATTTTTTATATAGGATTGAATTATTCTAAAAAAGCTTTTTGTAAAAAGATTGATTTGTTTTTCTGTGTAATATATATTTTTAATATTCTTTGAGGTGAAATTAGATGTAATAAACTTATAATCTTCTTTCATTTCATATAGAAGTTTCATTGTTTCATCTAAATAATAAATATCATTTTCTTCATAATAAAATTTTGCCATTAAAACTATTCTTTGTGATAACATTCTTTGTTTACCTGTTATATTTATTATCTTTGCATATTTTTTTTGAGTAGAAATCATTTGATTCATTGTAGTGAAGGCAAAAAATGCCCAGAAAACAAGAGATAAAAAAACAATTGAATAAGTAATATATAAATTTTTTAGACTTTTTATTTTTAACATTATGAATTATATCCTTATTTTTTAAAAAACTTTTTAATCTCATTAGATAGTAATTCATTATATTCTAAGGGTAGCATATGAGAATTAGAATTTAAAACTTTTTCTTCTATGTTATGATTTTCTAAAATAAGTTTTTTTAATTGATTTTTATTAAATAGATAGTCATTTTCTGAATATAGAAATTTTATTGGAGTTTTAGTTTTAGAAAGAGTAGGGTACAAATCTTTTCTATATAATGTAGAAATTAATTGATTTTTATATGTCTTTATTCCCAAGTTTATAAACATTTCTTGGATAATTTCAATATTTTGTAAATCATTTTTATTTTCTAAAAGTTTATTTATAGATTTGGTACTTATTGAAGTTATATTATTGTTATCAATTAATTTAATTAGGTTCTTTCTATTTTTAATTTCTTCTTCTACTAAAGAGTTTATTCCTGAGGAGATAATGTAAGCCTTTTCTATTTTATGTGGGTATTTACATAAATAATATAATCCTAAGTATCCACCTAAAGAAAAACCTAAAATATTCACTTTTTCTTCATTCTTTAAAAGTTTGTGAAAAGAAGATACTATTTCATTTATAGAGTTTTTACTAGGAAGTTCTAGATAAACTAAATCAAATTCTTTATGAATATTTAGTTTAGACCAAAGATTATTATCACACATTAAACCTGGAATTAAAAAAAGTTTTGTTTTCATTATGAAATAGTATAATAAAGTCGATTAAAATGTAGTGGAGCTGGTGAAGGGATTTGAACCCCCGACCTGCTGATTACAAATCAGCTGCTCTAGCCAACTGAGCTACACCAGCAAATAAATATATAAATATTTAAAGGGAAACATAATTGATGTCTATCCAATCCCACGATTTGAGATATTTTAAATGGTGTCAAGAGAGAGACTTGAACTCTCGACCTCCGGCTTATGAGACCAGCGCTCTAGCCAGCTGAGCTACCTTGACATAAGACATCAGTTATAAAATTGGTTGCGGAAGCTGGATTTGAACCAACGACCTTCGGGTTATGAGCCCGACGAGCTACCGGACTGCTCTATTCCGCGATACTCTTAAAATGGATGGGATAGCAGGATTCGAACCTGCGAATGCTGGTACCAAAAACCAGTGCCTTACCGCTTGGCGATACCCCATTTTTTAAGTGACGAAATTATAGTTAATTTTGAATCTTTTGTCAAGGGTTTTTAGAAGAAATTTTAAAATTTTTGCTATAATGATATAAACTTTATAAAATTTTATTTAATGAAAGATGAATATAATGAATGCAATACAAAGAGTAAAAGAAGCTATAGAAGAGATACAAAAAGGTAACATGGTAATCATGTTGGATGATGAAGATAGAGAAAATGAAGGAGATTTAGTTTATTCAGCTGCTTTGAGTAGTCCAGAAAAAGTAAATTTTATGGCAAGTTATGCAAAAGGTTTAATTTGTGTTTCTGTACCTAAACAAACAGCAGTAAGATTAGATTTAAATCCTATGGTTGAATCTAATACTTCTTCTTATGAAACAGCTTTCACAGTATCTGTAGATGCAGCAGATGCAGCAACAGGAATTAGTGCAGGTGAAAGAGATGATACAATTAAGATTTTAGCAAATCCTATTTCAAAGAAAACAGAGTTAGTAAAGCCTGGACATATATTTCCTTTAATCGCAAAAGATGGAGGAGTTTTAGTAAGAACAGGTCATACAGAAGGAAGTGTAGATTTATGTAAACTTGCAGGTCTTAATGGTGAAGCAGTTATTTGTGAGATTATGAAAGATGATGGAACTATGGCAAGAAGAGATGATTTAGATATTTTTGCTAAAACTCATAAAATGAAACAAATTTATATTTCAGATTTGGTGGAGTATAGATTAAGTCATGAAAAATTAGTTGATGAAATATCAAGTACTCAATCAAAATTTTTTGATTCGGATGTAATAAAAAAAGAGTTTAAAGATCATTTAGGACATATTCATACAGTAATTCAATTTGGAGAGTTGAATGATATAAGTCATATTAAATTTCATACAGTTATACCTGATATAGAATTATTTCTAAATGATGAAAAATTGAACTCAATGCTTAAAACAATAAATTTCTTACAAAAAAAAGGTGGTTTACTAATTTTTCTTAATGAAGATAGAATAAATAAAGAGTCTCAAAAAGATTATGGAATTGGCGCACAGATTTTAAACTCTTTAAATGTTAAGAAAATTAAATTAATGACGAGTGGAGGGAAACACTCATTCGTAGGCTTAAATGGATTTGGTTTAGAAATTATTGAAGAAATTCAAATAGAGTGTTAATTTTCTAACACTCTATTTATTATTAATATTTTATAGTTTAGGTCCTGCTGACGTAAAGTCATAATCACTTTCAAGAGTTAAGTATTTTTTGAAATTATCTATATACATACTTGCTAATTTTATAGCAGTTTCATCATATGATTCTTTATCTTCCCAAGTATTTCTTGGATTTAAAACTTCTGTGTCTACTCCATGTAATGTTTTTGGAATAGTTAAATTGAATATAGGTAATGTTTCAAATTCAGAGTGCTCAATTGAACCATCTAAAATAGCATCAATGCAAGCTCTAGTATTTTTTATACTCATTCTTGACCCAATACCATATGGGCCACCAGTCCAACCCGTATTAACAAGATAAACATTTACATTATGTTCATCAATTTTTTCACCAAGTAATTCCGCATATACTGTTGGATTCAAGGGTAAAAATGCTTCACCAAAACAAGAAGAGAATGTTGCTACTGGCTCAGTAATCCCTCTTTCAGTACCTGCAACTTTTGCAGTATATCCGCTTAAAAAGTAGTACATTGCTTGTCTTTTATCTAGTTTTGATACAGGAGGTAATACTCCAAAAGCATCAGCACATAAGAAAATAATATTATTAGGATGACCACCTCTTAGATCTTTTGCATGGTTTTCTATATGTGTTATAGGATATGAAACTCTTGTATTTTCTGTTTTACTTGAATCTGTATAATCTACTACACCATTTTCATCAGCAACTACATTTTCTAAAATAGCACCTTTTTTAATAGCATTGTAAATATCTGGTTCTGAATCTTTATCAAGATTAATTACTTTCGCGTAGCAACCACCTTCAAAGTTAAAAATACCTTTATCATCCCAACCGTGTTCATCATCACCAATAAGTTTTCTTTTAGGGTCTGTTGATAAAGTTGTTTTCCCTGTACCTGATAGTCCAAAGAATAATGCAGTATCTCCATCTTTTCCTATATTTGCAGAACAATGCATTGCTAGTTTTCCTTCTAAAGGAAGCCAGTAATTCATCATTGAGAAAACACCTTTTTTCATTTCTCCTGCATACCAAGTTCCACCAATTAAGGCAATATTATCTTCTACATTAAAGACTACAAAAACTTCTGAATGTAATCCATGACTAACATATGCCATATCTACAGTTTTACAAGCATTATAAACAGTGAATTCAGGTTCAAAGTTTTCTAAATCTTCTTGAGGTGGTACAATAAACATATTTTGAATAAAATGTGCTTGCCAAGCAACTTCTGTAATAAATCTTACAGATCTTCTACTATCTAAAGAAGAACCACAATATACATCTGTTACATAAACATCTTTTCCACCTAGTTGTTTTTTAGCAACAACTTCTAAATCTTCATAAACTTCTTTAGAAACTTTTCTATTTATATCTCCCCAAGCAATATATTTATTTGAAGGGTCTTGATTAACAAAAAATTTATCTTTTGGACTTCTACCAGTAAAAATACCAGTATCAATCATTAATGCACCATTTGAAGAGACTTTAGCCCCTTCATTTTCAACTGAGTGCTTTATTAAAGTATCAACGTCTAAGTTTCTATATACCTTACCTACATTCTTTAAGCCAAGTGAGTCTTTGATTTCAGACATTTCCTATATTCCCTACTATTTAAAATATTGATAATAATACACCAGCAGCTACGGCAGAACCAATAACTCCAGCAACATTTGGACCCATCGCATGCATTAATAATACATTCGACTTATCATACTCTTGTCCAACTTTACTAACAACTCTTGCTGCCATTGGAACAGCAGATACACCCGCTGCTCCAATTAATGGATTAATTCTATTTTCTTCTGAAGAAAATTTATTCATTACTTTTGCCATAATAACACCTGCTGCTGTTCCAGCTGCAAATGCAATTAATCCAATTATCATAATACCTAAAGTTTCTAATACTAGAAACTTATCAGCAGCTAATTTTGAACCAACTCCTAATCCTAAAAATATTGTAACAATATTTATTAATGAATTTTGCATTGTATCAGAAAGTCTCTCAACTGCACCTGATTGTTTAAAAAAGTTTCCTAAACAAAAGGCACCAATTAAAGGAGTAGATTCTGGTAAGAATAAAATTGCTAACAATAAAATAACAATTGGTAAAGTTAAGTTTTCTAATTTATTAACTTTTCTTAATTTTGGCATCTTTATTTTTCTTTCAGCCTCAGTTGTTAAAGCCTTCATAATTGGAGGTTGAATTACTGGAACAAGTGCCATATAAGAGTATGCAGCAACTGCAATTGCACCTAATAGTTCAGGAGCAAGTCTATTTGCAATAAAAATTGAAGTAGGCCCATCAGCACCACCAATAATTGAAATAGCAGAAGCTGATTGTAAATCAAAACCTAATGCAACGGCACCAACAAGAGAACCAAAAATTCCAAATTGTGCAGCACCACCTAATATTGCAGATTTAGGATTCGCTAATAATGGCGTGAAGTCTGTCATTGCTCCAACACCCATGAAGATTAATAATGGAAAGAATCCATTAGCAATTCCCATATTATAAATTATACCAAGCATTCCTGTTTCTCCACCAATTCCTGCAAGAGGAATATTAGCTAAGATTCCACCAAATGCAATAGGCATTAATAGTAATGGTTCAAATCCTTTAGCAATTGCTAAATAAAATAAGAATAGACAAATAGCTATCATTATGAGTCTACCCCAAGTTTGTTCAAAAGTAGTCATTGGTCTTGCATCTTCTGCATGAGCTTCTGAAGTCATTACATCATCACTTGGATTTGTAAATGCATAAATTCCAGTAGTCTTATAGAAAGATTCTAAAAGTTGTCCCAATGATTTTTCGCTATATTCATGTTTAACTTCTTCAGCAGGTGCAGTATTTGCACTTGCTAAAGCGTTTACAGTGAATAGTGTAAAAAATAACATTAGCATTGAAGCTATTATTTTTTTATTCATTAAATACTTCTCCAATTTTTATGTTTTAGCTAATAGTTGCTATTGCTTGACCCTCTTCGACGGCATCACCTGGATTAGCTAAAATTGCACTAACTGTTCCATCACAAGGAGCTTCTACATCAATTTCCATTTTCATAGCTTCTAAAATTGCTATAATTTCACCTTGTTTAACAGTATCTCCTACTTTAACATTCATCTTCCATAAGTTTCCAGAAACAGTTGCAGGAACTTCTGAACCACTTCCTGATGTTTGTGTATTTGTAGTTGTTGAAGCTTCAGAAGTTTTATTTTCTACTGGAGTTACTTGAATATCTGCATCACCCTCAGCAACACTTACACTAAATTTTTGACCATCTACAACAACAGTGTAGTTTCCACTTGCATTACTCATACCGTTATTTTCTCCTAATTCACAATTTTTATCATTTTCACAAGTTGAATTATCAACTTTTCTTACATTTAAAGGACTTTCTCCTTTTAAGAAAGCAATTCCTTTTTCATCACAAGCTGCAGCAATGAATATATTTTCTTCTGAAGTTTCTAGACTTTCTTCTTTTAGTCTATTCTCCCAATATTTCATAGTCTTTTTTTCATCTTTATCAGCTATGTCTAATGGGTTTTCAGAAGTTGGTTCAAGTTTTAATTTTTCTGAAGCTAATTTTACTATTTCTTCATCAGGTTGAACAGGTGTTTTACCAAAATAACCTAAAACCATTTTTCCATAACCTGGCGCTATTTGTTTCCAAGGTCCAAACATAACATTTGCATATGCTTGCTGCCAATAAAATTGAGAAACAGGTGTTACTGAAGTTCCATATCCACCTTTTTCAACTACTTCTCTCATAGCCTTAATTACTTCTGGAAATTTATCTAAAGTTCCATTATCTCTCATCATTTGAGTATTTGCAGTTAATGCTCCACCTGGCATAGGTGAGAAAGGAATTAAAGGAGATACTTGAGTTGCTTCAGGAGGCATAAAATAATCTTTTAGACAATTATTTAATACTTCTTGATATTTTAATATTTTTTGAGTATCTAATCCACCAAGATCATAATTCATACCTTTTACTGCATGCATCATTGTTAAAATATCTGGTTGAGATGTCCCTCCACTTACAGGACTTGCAGCTAAATCAATACCATCAGCTCCTGCATCAAGAGCAGCTAAATAGCAAGATACTGAGACTCCAGCAGTTTCATGAGTATGAAGTCTTATATGAGTGTCTTCCCCTACAAGACTTCTAGCCATTTTTATAGTATCAAAAACTTTTTGAGGAGAAGATGTACCTGAAGCATCTTTAAAACAAATAGAATCAAAAGGAACACCTTTATCTAATATATTTCTTAAAGTTTTTTCATAGAAAGGAACATCATGTGCTCCTGTACAACCTGGAGGTAAATCCATAAGAGTTACAACAACTTCATGATTTAAACCATATTTTTTTATACATTCTGCTGAATATTCAAGGTTTTGAACATCATTTAAAGCATCAAAGTTTCTTACCGTTGTTACTCCATGTTTAGAAAACATTTTTGCATGCATTTCAACAAGTTCTCTAGAACCTGTATCTAGCATTACAGTATTAATACCTCTTGCTAAAGTTTGTAAATTTGCTTCAGGACCAACAAGTTCTCTAAACTTATCCATCATTTCAAAAGCATTTTCCTGTAAGTAGAAAAATAAAGATTGGAATCTTGCTCCTCCACCAAATTCAAAATGTGTAATACCAGCTTCTTTTGCAGCCTCAACTGCAGGGAAGAAGTCTTCCATTAAAACTCTACCTCCGAAGACAGATTGAAATCCATCTCTAAAAGTAGTATCCATGACATCAATATATTTCTTAGCCATATAAATTAACCTTTTAGATTTTTGTGATGTTGAACAGCAGCTACAATAGCAGCTATCTTTGCAGTGTTATTATTATTTGAAGCCTGTGTAGTTTTTGATTTAGTAGGTTTAGCTTCTTCTTTCTCAGGAAAGAACTTAGCAATTATCTTAGCTTGTAATTTTAATGCATAAACCATTACGATTAAGAATAGAAAAACTATTCCCATACCTAAAATCATAAACTTGACTGCTTCAGCAATTAAGTTAGTTTCCATATTACTCCCCGTGGTTACCATCGTGTAATTTGTGATACAATTCTATAGAAAGTTTGCTTTATTAAAATTTATTTTTGTCTGTATTTAGGATAAATTTTGGAATTTAATGGTTATATTAGTTTTTATAATATTTTTTTACCTATTTCTAGTAATAAATTATCAAATTTTAAAACTAAATTCATTACAGAAGTGCTTAATTTATTGATTTTTACTGACATTTTATCTTCCTTTTATTTTTTATTTACAAATTTTATAAAAAAAAATAAAAACTCTTGAAAAATATTGCATTTTGTAATATAATTATAAAAAGGAGTATTTATGCTAAATGTTTCAGAAATTATAGAAAAACTAAAAGATATAATCAGTAAAGATGGCAAAAATGGAAAAATTTTTGATAAAGATGTGGCTAGTGCTTTAGCTTTAAGCCAAGTGAATTTTGCAACAATGAAAAACCGAGGTAAAATACCTTTTTCAAATATCTTAGATTTCTGTGCTAAAAAAAAGATTTCAATTAACTGGTTACTATATAATCAAAATCCAGGTTCTCTTGTAGATTCAACAGATAAATACTGGATAAGATATTATCCTGAGGTAAATGTAAGTGCAGGGGGAGGTGCTTTTGAAAATATAGATGAATATGAAAGTTTAGAAGTACCTCCTTATTTCTTAAATATGTTAGGAGGGAAGGAAAATCTTAAAAATATTGAAGCAATTAATGTTGTGGGAGACTCTATGGAACCAACATTAAATAGTGAAAATATAATATTTTTAGACAAAACTAAAATAGATGTTTCAAGGGATGGGATTTATGCTTTTACAACAAATCATGGACTTTTTGTTAAAAGAATACAAAGAAGAGTTGATGGTAAACTTGATATTATTTCGGACAATAAAGACTATCCCATTCAGATATTAGATAAAAGTGAAGTAAATGTACTTGGTAAAGTAACAAGTACATTTGGAATGATTTATTAAATTAAAGTAGGACCATTATTTTGCTTTGAGATTTGATTATAAAGTGTTTCATAATCAATTCCTAAAAAATAGACTGCATTAAATTGACTTTTTTTTAGAATATTTTTTAAATCTTCTAAGGAATCAATATGGATGTAGTCTAAATTAGTATTATCATCAACTTCTTCTAATGTTAGATATAAGATTTTTGCATATTTATATTTATTTTTTAAATATTTTATTTCTTGATCTATTAAGAGCTGATTATTTTGTGCAATTAAAAATTTATCTGTTTTTCCATAATCTGTATGATTTATTAATTTATCTACAAAAATTGGTTTTAGATTATTAAATTTTTTTAGTTTATTTAAATCTGCATTGAAACCTAAAAAACTATAAACATCTAAAAATTCTTTTAGATATAAACTTGAAATTTTTACTTTTGAAAAATATCTATCTTGATAAGAGAACGAAGTTTCAAAGATTGAATGTTCAATTAAGTTTTTTATTTCATAATGCTTTGTGTTAAAATCAAAATTTACTGGATAAATATCATCAAGTAACTCTTTTTTTGAACAAATGATAGTATCGTTATCTTCAAGCTCATCAATTAACTTAAAAAACTTTGATAAGTCATTAGGCACTATTTTTATATGTGAATGTAAAGTGGTTTTTTTTAGTATATTAAAAAGTTGAAAGCTTATTGTATTACAAAAAAAAGCAGTTAGTTTTTTATTTGATAATAAAAATCTAATAAGTTTTATTATTGCTTCATTTAGTTTTTTTACTTTTATCCATGCAATTTCATTATCTAATATCTCCACTTCTTCATCAATAACAATTGCAAAGGCACCATTTTCTAGAGCTAAAGGAATGTCTTCTTTTTTTTGTACAATAAATAAGTCACCTTCTTTTACTCTTTTTACATTAGTTTTTATTGAATATATAAAAGAGATTGATGGTTGATTTAATAACCTTCCATCAATTATGTCTAAAATAGATGTGATTTGCACTAGCTTACTTTTGTACCATTCTTTTTAGATGCTTCTGGTCTTAATAAAGATAAACCATTTTCATCTTTTGCAGCTAAGAGCATACCTTCACTAATCATTCCCATTAACTTTGCTGGTTTTAAGTTTGCCACAACACAAGCTTGAGTACCTATTAGTTCTTCAGCAGAATAAAATTCTTTTATTCCAGCTAATATTTGTCTTGGGTTTTCTTCACCTAAGTCTACTTTTAATTTTAATAATTTTTTAGATTTAGGAACTTCTTCTGCTTCTATTATTGTTCCAATTTTTAAGGTAGTATCAAAAAACTTATCAATAGTAATTAAATTGTCTTCTTCTATCTCTTCTGTTTTTGAAGCTTTTTCTTCTACTTCACTTTTTGATATATCAGTTACTTTAGCTTGTTCCAGTAAAACTTCTTCAATTCTTGGGAAAAGTTGTTCTACTTTTGTTATTGTTGTAGTATCTATTAATTCTTTATTTTTTATTAATTTATTATAAGTATCAGTGTTTATTTCTATTCCTAAAGAATTTGCTATTTTTGAAATTTTTTCAGGCATAACTGAATCTAAAAGTAGGGCAACTTTAGCCATTATATTTGTGATTAATGCTACTAATGCCATTGCTTCTTCTTCTTTACCTTCTTTCATTTTGGCCCAAGGTTCATAATCACCGATAGCTTTATTTGCAATAGTTAAAACTTTCCAAATATCTTCTAAGTACTTATTTAATTGCATGTTGAAAATATAGTTTTCTATATTATTTAAAATATCTTCTACTTCTTTTAATTCTTTTTCGTGATATTTTTTTACATCTTTAGAATCAATTTTAAAATCAAAATATTTTCCACTCATTCCAGATATTCTATTTAATAAATTCCCTAAATCATTCCCTAAATCAGAATTAATTCTATCAATTAAAGCTTTTTGTGAAAAGTCACCATCTTGTCCAAAAGGTACTTCTCTTAACATAAAATATCTGAAAGCGTCTAGCCCATAAGCATCAGCTACTTCTTTAGGATCAACTACATTTCCTTTCGATTTAGACATCTTTTCTCCATCTCTTGTCCACCATCCATGCGCTGCAATATGTTTTGGAAGAGGTAGGTCTAAACTCATTAGAAAAGCTGGCCAATAAATAGAGTGGAATCTTAATATATCTTTCCCTACAAGCTGTATATTTGCTGGCCAAAACTCCATATTTTCTTCATTTGTACCATAACCCAATGCTGTAATATAATTTAATAAAGCATCAAGCCAAACATACATAACGTGATGTGGTTCATTTAAAGATTCAGGTAGTTTAACTCCCCAATCAAATGAAGTTCTAGAGATAGATAAATCTTTTAATCCACCTTTAACAAAATTAATTATTTCATTTTTCTTTGCTCTTGGTAAAATACAATCTTCATTTTCTTCATACCATTTAATTAAATTATCTTCATATGCAGATAATTTAAAAAAGAAACTTTCTTCTTTTACGATAGTAGTCGGTCGACCACAGTCAGGGCAAAACTCTTCATCAACTAATTGTTTTTCTGTAAAAAAAGTTTCACATGATACACAGTAAAAACCTTCATACTCACCTTTATATATATCGCCTTTGTTATACATTTTTTCAAAAGCTTTTTGAACACCAGTTTTATGTTCTTCATCTGTTGTTCTAATAAACTTGTCATAAGTAATATCAAAATCATCCCAAAGTTGTCTAAATTTACCAGAAACTTCATCTGCATACTCTTTTGCAGTTTTTCCTCTAGCTTCTGCACTTTGAGCAATCTTTTGTCCATGTTCATCAGTACCTGTTAGAAAGAAAGTCTTTTCCCCTGTTAGTCTTGAATATCTTGCTAACATATCAGCAATTATTGTTGTATATGCATGACCTATGTGAGCCACATCATTTACATAATAAATTGGTGTAGTAATATAAACATTTTTACAAGATTTTTCCATATAAATACCTTTTTTATTAAAATTCAAATCCACCGCCAGAGCCTTTATTCATTGACTCATAAACAGCTAATACATATTTTTTTCTAAGTTCACAGTCAAAAAAACTTTCACAATAAACACCATTTGGTTGGCAAGAAAGTTTATTATGTAGTGATTTTTGACAGTTATTTAACTCCATTTTTACTTCTTCAAGGTTTTTTTCCCATTTGTCTTTTTCTATATTTTTAGACATTTTCTTTATAAACTTCTAATACTCTATTAATTTCATCATTAGAACCAAAAAAACATGGGCTTGTATCATGGATGTGATTGGTTTTAATTTCTAAAACTCTATCTTTACCATTAACAGCTTTTCCCCCTGCGAATTCATAGGTTAGAGCAAAAGGAAAAACTTCAAATAATTGTCTTAATTTTCCTTCTGGTCTATCCGTTGTTCCAGGGTAAGAAAAAAGTCCTCCACCTTTTAAAAGTATTTGATGTAAATCAGGAACCATTCCTCCTGAATACCTTAAATAATAACCATCTTCATACATTTGATTTATAAGTTTTTTATGTTGTTCAGACCAACACATTTGAGTAGAACCTGTAGCTGTTAAACTACCTTTTTTTTCTAATTTTATATCTTTTATATAATTAAAATTATTTTCAAATAGTCTGTATAATTTTACTTCATTATTAGCAGCTATTACCATTTCAACTCTTGGTCCAAAAACAACATATACAGAGGCAATTATATTTTCTCCTGAAAAGTCATTTTTATATATTCCATAAATTGAACCAACCGATAAATTTACATCAACTAGAGAAGAACCATCTAAAGGATCATATGCAATTAGATAATCACCTTCATCATTTAATTGAATAATATCTTCTCTTTCTTCACTAACTATTGATTTTATTGAAGGTATAGTCGAAAATATTTTTTCAATAATGATATCACTTGCAATATCAAGTTTTAACTGAGTATCTCCTGTAGAATTTTCGTTTTCACTTTTTGCAGTATCACCTAATTCGATTACATCTTGTATTTGCTTACTTGCTTCTTTTATTGCTTCAAATATTTCTTGCATTAAACTCTCTTTGCTTTATTTTCAATCCAGTTTATTATTTCATTCAAATTATTTAAATTTAATTTATCTAAAGTAGAGGGAATATCTTTTTGGTTTATTGTATGGTCTATAGCAATAGCATCACTATATTTGAAATAACTTTCATCTACCTTTTCTCTAAATATAGTTATTCTAGGAAGAGGAAGTGTTTTTAATCCTTCAACTAGTAAATAATCAAATTCTTTAAATGTTTCAATAATTTCATCAATTGATGAAGTTTCATTCTTAAAATAAGTTGTTCGTTTAGGGCTAACAACTGCTACATTTGCACCTGTTTGAGAAAACTTGAAACTATCTTTTTTGGGAAAGTCAAAGTTTGCTTTATCCCCTGGATCATGCTTAACAATACAAACTTTATGACCTTTAGCTTGTAAAGCTTCTGAAATTTTAATAATAAGTGTTGTTTTACCACTATTAGAAGGGCCACTAAAGGCTATTGCAAATTTTTTATATTGTTTATTCATGCTTAATATTTTACCTAAATATATGTTAAAGTTACATTAGTGTATAATATTACTTAATACTTATTTAGGATACTTTGATGAATATAATTAATAGTTTTTTACTATTACTTTCACTAACTTTTTTTGCTGCATGTTCAGATAAAACAACTGCCTTAAATCATTTTGAAAAAGATAAATATAGTGCTAAAGCAATACAGTATACAAAAAAAAGAGATTTACTTGATAACGGTCAGGTTGAAGCTTTGGTTTTTTTAACTTATTTAAATAAAATAAGTGATAAATATGATGAAAAAGGTATTGAAACATTTATTTTAGGTATACAGTTAGCAAATAAAGAAAAAGAAAATCTTTTCAAAGATGAGTTTAAATTGTTTTTAAATAAACAAAAGTCTTTTTCTATAGAAAATCTGGATGCAAATACTTCTTCTTTAGTACAAGGAATTTCTTTAAAGAGTCCATGGGCAAAATATTTTTTGATTAAGTTTGAAAATAAAAAGAACAATAGAGATTTAAATTTAAAATTTATTCATTCTAGATTAGGGCAAACTTTTTTTACTTTCAGAAAAGAGTGAATTTAATTTAAAATTATTATTTTTATTTGAATAGTATAAATAATAAGTAAATAAAAACTCTTTAATTTTTTCATTTTTTGGAATTAGTTCCAATGCTAAATACTTGTCTTTTGTTTCTATAACATTTGAAACTATTTTTTCTTTATTTTTGAAAATAAGATATTTTATAAGTGGATTTTCTTCTTCGATATTATTTAGTTTGTTTTCCATATTTTCAATTGATGATTTAATATCTGTTTTTAATGACTTTTTAGTTTGAAAAATACCTGTTTTAAAGCTAGATGAAATAAAATTTTCATTCAGATTAGATTCAACTTTAGCTAAAGAGTATAAAAAAGCTTGATTTTCTTTAGTAATTTTTTTCATACTTTCTTCTAACATTTTATTTTCAGTATAAAGAATTATTTTATTATTTTTATTTAATAACTCTTTTGCAAAAATAGTATATATATTTATATTACTATTTTCTAAAATTTCTTTTAAGTAGCTTTCATCTTTTGTAACTTTAAATAACCAAAAGTTATATTTATTGTTGTTTTTTAAGGTATTGAATTTTTTTGCTTCTTGTAAAAAGTTTGAGCTTAATTCAAGGTTTTGATTAAAATATGAATTCATTGCAAAAGAGAATAATACTTCTTCATTATAATTGAAATCTAAATTATAAAAACTTTTATTTAGCATATCAAGTTTTTGATTTTTTAAAGTTTTTATTAAGAGTCTTTGAAAATTTTCTTTATCTTTTATTATTTTGTTTAAAGTGCTTTTGGGAAGTTTATAATTAAAATGCTTTTCTATATAACTATCTTTTAAATTAAAAAAAAGTTTATAAAAATTTGAGCTAGATAAACTAATTAATTTTGTAAAAGGAATAGGTGCATTTAAAACTTTTAACCTTTTTGAAAAATCTGGATATTTTTCGTAAAGTTTTTTTATTAGAACATTAAGTTCTATTGAATTTAATGTCAATGCTTCATTATTTGTTAATCCTAAAGAAATACAATCAGGATAAGAGTTTATTAGCTGTTTAAGTGGCATTTTAATACACTGCATTACAGCAAGTGTTTCATCATGACCAAACTTTTTTGCAAAGTTCTCAAATAATTCTAAATTCATATTATCAATTAATTTTAAAACTTCAAAAGCTTGTTCAGAAGAAATTGAATCTTGTTTTAAATATTTATTTATTAAAAAGTCTCTTTTTATTCCTTTATTTTCTTTTTCTATTTTTTCTAGATTTAAAAGTTCTGGTTTTTGTATTTTTTCTTCAACTTCTTGAGAATACAAATTTACTATTAAAAAAGTAGATAAAAATAGGGTAGAAGTTTTCATTTACATACTCATAAATAATTTGCCTAGGAATGTTTCAAGAAAAATCAATACTAATATTACAATAATTGGAGCAAAATCCATACCACCAAATACTGTAGGAATATATTTTCTCACAAGATTATAAGCAGGTTCTGTTAATCTATATAACATTTGAACTATAGGATTGTAAGGATCTGGTCTTACCCATGAAATTATTGCTGCAATAATTATAACCCATTTATAAAGAAAGATTACACTTAGTATAACCGTAAATATTGAACCTAAAAGTGCGTCTATCATTTTATTATTTCTCCTAAGTAGTTTTTAATTAATAAATATATTTTAGAAATATCTTTATTTTTTTCTTCTCCTATTAAAAGATAAGTTAATGGAGTGATTATATTTTCTTTTTTTAAATTTGTTTTATTTAAAATATAAGTTTTTAATTCTTCAAAAGTTTCAATAAAAGGAGCGTTTCTTAAGCATTTTTTTATTTGTTGAAAATCTTCATTGGAACCTTGATAATTTGATTTCTGAGAAAATACAAGATTTATTTTTTCTTTTATTTCTTTTATTGTATTTGAATCTTCTAAGAAGAGTTTTGCTAATTTTCCAATATCAACATCTGCAAAACCTAAAATTTTAGAAAGTCTCATCTCATCTATTTCTTCAAGATGTTTCTTATTTAAAGATTTTAATTTATCAATATCAAAATGAAGTACTTTTTTGGATATTTTTTTTATGTCAAACCATTCAATAGCATCTTCTATCGTAAAAAGTTCATCATGTGATTCATTTCCAAGAAGTACCAAATAATTGGCGATAGCTGCGGGAAGAAAACCTTCATCAATAAGACTTTTGATTGTATAATTATTTTTAGATTCAAGACTTGCTATGTGAATATAGTTAATTTCTTTATCATAATTAAGTAGATTTCTTATATGTATTTGTTTTGCACTATTTACAGAATAAGCCTCTTTTCTAATTACTGTTGAAATATCATATAGCATATCATCTACAGAACAAGCATAGTTATATGTTGGTTTCTTATCATGATTTAGGATTACAAAAGAATCTATTTCAGAAGGTGAAAAAGAAAGCTTTTCTTTTAATAAATTATTAAATTCAATTTTTGTTTCAGGTTTTTTTATTCTTACTGTAAAAGGAGCATTTACATTCAATACAGTTTCATCTGAAAGAGTTTCACAAAATCCATCATATTCAAAAGGTTTATTTTGTTTTTTAGCTTCACCCTTTAATTCTTCTAGTTTTTCATCGGAGCAAAAACATGCAAAAGCTTTTTTTTGATTCATTAATTGCATTGCAAGTTTTTGATGATATTTTAGATTATCACTTTGGTAAATAGTATTCTCATAATCTATTGAAAAAAGAGATAGAATTTCTAAAGTTTCTTTATCTTTTCCTTCTGCAATTTTATCTTTTTCTAAATCATTGATTCTTATTAAAAGTTTTTCATTTAGCTGTTTTGAAATTATATAGTTGTATAAAACTATTCTTAAATCATCTATATTTATGTCATTTATAGGATTTATAGTAAATCTTAACAAAATTATTTCCTTACTATTGAGAATGATAATTTTTTAATCTCTTTATGAGATTGGATATAAGAGTTTAACTCTTCTAATGTTAGGTTTTCTATTTTTTCTAGTTCTTTTTCAGTATAGTTAAAGTCTAAACCTCTGTAATATAAAGTAAAAGCTCTATGTAGCCTTTGAGATAGTGTTTCTGTTCTTAGTGGTTCACTACCTAAAATAAAATTTTTAGCTGAATCTAATTCTTCTTTAGTAACTCCTTCTTTAACGAAATTATCAACAATTTGAATTACTAAATCTTTAGCTTCATCAGCACTTTCTAACTTTGTTTGTAAATATCCTGTGAAGTAAGTATGTGATTTATTAATTGATACATATCCATATGCAGAATAAGCTAAACCTCTTTTAACTCTTATCTCTTCCATAAGTCTACTTCCAAAACCACTTCCTCCAAGAATGAATGAAGCAACTTTTGCTTTATAGTTGTCATTACTAGATACATTTGTATAAAATGGACTTCCAAAATAAATATAGGCTTGTTGAGTATCTTTTTTTATAATTTTTGTTTGAACTTTTTCTGATACCTTTACTTCTTGGAATTTATTACTATTATCTGCTTTTATGTCTTTTAATAATGAGTTTAATTTTTTAGATAAATCTTTAAAATTAATATCTCCACCTGCAACAATTATTAAGTTGTTTAAATCTATTGTCTTATTTAAAAAGTTTTCAATATCAGAAAGTTTTATATTAGAAATCGACTTTATTGTTCCACTAGCAGGACTTTCTAAAGGAGTATTTTTAAAAAGGATTTTTTTTAGATTTGTACTTGCAATATAGTCAAAATCATGTTCTTTTCTTTTTAAGCCACCTGTACTTATTGTTTTAAGTTTTTCTAAAACATCTTTATCATAATTAGGATCATTTAATAATTGTTTTAAAAGTTTAAGTCCTTTGTCATTTACTTCTTTAATTGATGAAAGTTCAATTACAAAAGTTTCAAATCCTATATTAGAATGTAAAGAAATTGCAGAGTCCTCAAGTTTTTGTGCAAACTTTGTAGAACCTAATTCTTTAGTCCCTTCATTAAGCAGTTTTGCTGAAAGAGATGCTAAACCATTTTTATTTTTATCTTGTATATATCCAGAATTTTTAAAGACAAGCTGCAAATTTAATATTGGCAGGTGCTTGTCCTCTTCAAAAACGATAGGTACGTTAATATTGTTAATTTTTATATGCTTTAAAGTAGCAGACATTAAATATCCTTGAATTATTAGTAATATAAGAAAAGATTTAAAAAGGTTCATTATTTAAAACCTTTCTAATATCTCATAAGCAGTATTTCTTTTTGCTGGGTTTTCCCCAATGTCTTGAATTAGTTCAATCATTTCATCTTGGTTCATGCAATTTGTTGCTCCTGCTGCTGCAACTACATTTTCTTCCATCATTGTACTTCCTAAATCATTTGCTCCATACTTAAGAGCCATTTGACCAATATAACTTCCTTGTGTAACCCATGAACTTTGAATATTAGGAAAATTATCTAAATATAATCTTGAAACAGCAAGTAATCTTAAATATCTATTTGATGATTGTGGTTTTAAATCAGGGATTTCTTCTTTTAATTTCGTGTTATCACTTTGAAAAGACCACATAATAAAGGCTCTAAAACCACCTGTTTCATCTTGTAATTGTCTTATTCTATTCCAATGCTCAATGATTTCTTCATCAGTTTCAACTGTTCCAAACATCATTGTAGCAGTTGTTTTCATACCAATTGAATGGGCTAATCTATGAATTTCTAACCAATCATCTGTATCAATCTTTCTAGGAGCAATAACATCTCTTACTCTATCTGATAAAATTTCAGCACCAGCTCCTGGAATTGAGCTTAATCCTTTTGCTTGTAATCTTTTTAAAACTTCAAGCCTTGAGATTTTTGAAACCTTCGCAATATAACAAATTTCAATAGCTGAAAACGAGTGTAAAGTTATTTGTGGAAATTTTGTATGAATATGTTCCACTAACTCTTCATAATAGTCAATTTTAAGTTTTGGGTGAACTCCACCTTGCATTAAAATCTGAGTTCCACCAATTTCTAATAATTCTTCAATTTTTTTGTCTATTTCATCAAATTTTAACACATAAGAATCTTCATCTTTCCCATGTCTATAAAATGCACAGAATTTACAATCTACCCAACATACATTTGTATAGTTAATATTTCTATCAACCACAAAAGTTGTAACTTTTTCAGGATGAAGTTGTTCTTTCTTTTTTGAAGCTAATTTTCCTAATTCTACTAAAGAAGCATTTTGAATTAAATCAAGGGCTTCTTCATTAGAAATTCTTCTATTTATAATATCAATTTTTTTTACCATTACTTTTCCATTTTTATAATTAAAAACTAGTTCCTAATGAGAACTCAAAGCTAGAAGTATCATCTCCTGGTTCATCGTCTAAAGGACTAGCAAATATTAACTGTAAGGGTCCAAAAGGTGAAATCCATTCAAATAAAGCCCCAGTCGAAGATCTTTTAACATCTGTAAAATTATCTTCTCCTATCATCCCATAATCGTAGAAAATACCCCATCTCATTTTTGCTTGTTCTGAAAGAGGGAAGCTTAATTCAATAGATGTTGCTGCCATCTTTTTATATGGAGAAACAACTTCACCTGTATCATTTTTAGGGAAAGCATAAGATTTAAATCCTCTTAAAGATTTTGTTCCACCTAGATATAATGAATCCCCTTGGTTAATTTGACCATTATCCACAAGAAGCCTTGTTTGAAGCTTATATCTTAAAATCCAATCTAAATCATAAAGTTCATTTAAAGAATAGAAGTATCTAAAAGATGAAATACTCTTAAGATATTTCGAATCACCACCTAATCCAGCATACTCTAAAGAAGATGAAGCTTTAAAACCACTTCTTGGATTAAAATAGTCATCAGTATTATCAAAATTAATATAAGGAGTAATAGAACTTGTTACATAATCAGTATCATCATATGGTGTTTTCCCTTTTCTTATTAAATCATCTCTTTCTCCATCAGCATATTCATAATCTTCTTGAATAAAATCAAGTTTATATCTTGCTCCAACTTGAAGATTTCTTATGATCTCTCTACCAATTCCAAAAGAAAAACCTTTTGCATCTCTATCTAAATCATATTTTGAGTTATCAATTTCAGTTACATCTGAATGAATTTCAAAATCTCCATGAAATTTACTATCTGATATTGCAGGATTTTTTATTCTTATTGTTAAATCACTTTTTCTTTTTGATAAATCAGCAGAAACTGCTAAGGTTAACCCTGAACCAAAAATATTATTATCTGATACTGAACCACTAATCATTAAACCATCATAAGAACCATATCCTCCACCTAGAGTTAAAGCTCCTGTTGCACCTTCTTTTACTTTTACAATAATATCCATTTTATCTGCAGAAACTCTTTTTTGCTCTATTATTACATCATCAAAGAAACCTGTTCTTCTTAATCTATTTTTAGAATCATTATAATCAGTTAAATTAAATAAATCTCCTGGAGCAAGGTATACATTTCTTCTAATAACTCTATCTAGTGTTCTTGCATTACCTGATATTTTAACATCTCTAATGTATACTTTTTCACCTGGAACAACATTAAAAACTAAATCAGCTGTACCATTTTTTTCATCTTTTTTAATATCATAATTTACTTGGGTAAAAGCATAACCTTTATCTGCAATTAATGTTTTTATATAATCAGCATCTTTTCTTAGTCTTTTTATATTAAAAATCTTATCTTTTTCTAATTGTAGTTCAGGATAAATATCTTTAGGATCAACTATCTCAGAATTTGCATATATTGTAATAGTATTAACTTTATATTGAATACCTTCTTCTATATAAAAATCTAAATCCGCTTGGTTTGAAGCAAAATCAACTTCTAAAAAAGGATCTTTTACTTTTACATCTAAATATCCATGTTCTAGATATACTTCCTGAATTCTTTTACCATCATATTCTAATTGATCTGCTTTTAACTCTCCATCATTTTGTGTAATAAACCAAGAGGCAAACTCTTCTTCTTTGTTTGCAATAAATGGTTCGAAATCGTCATCTTCTAAATTTTGTGCACCAAAATAGTTTACTTTTTTAATAACAATTTCATCACCTTTATTTACGTCAAAAGTGATTGATACAGAATCTTCACTTAAATGTTCAACATCAACTTCTACAACCGAATTAATATAACCTTCTCTTTCCAATTCTTTTAATAATTTTTCTTTTGCAGCTTTAACTCTTTTTTCAGAGAACATTGTTCCTTTTGTTAGTCCCATTAAAACTTTTAGGTTATTTTTGTCTTCTTCTCTACTTTTGTAACCATTTATATCAACATTTGCAACGGAAGCTTTTTCTTTGAATATAAATTTTAATTTTCCTTCTTCTGATATATTTGCTTGAATATCATCAAAATAATTAAATTTATAAAAGTCTTTTATTGCTTTATTGACTTTTTCAACATCAAGTTCATCTCCTACTTTTATTGATAATGTTTCTTTCGCAATTGTTGGAGAAATTTTTGTTAAGTTTATATACTCAATTGAAGTGATTTGTTCAGCTTGTAGAAGTGAAGCTAATGTAACAGATAATAAGATACTTTTCTTTTTCACAGTTATCCTTGGTTTTTAATAATTAAAGTTAAAATATATCTAAATAAACTTTATAGGATGTTTAAGGTATAATGCCTTTGAAATTTATATATTAAAGAAGGTTGAAACTTGAATGTTGGAATAATTGGATTAGGACTAATGGGTGGTTCTTTTGCAAAAGCATTAAAAAGATACTCTATTGCAGAGAAAGTTTATGGTTATGCAAGAAGTGAAAAATCTAAAGAAGAAATAATAGAGTTAAATTTAGTAGATGAAATAGTTGATATTAAAACATTAAAAGATAATTGTGATTTAATAGTATTAGCTATTCCTGTTGATAATATTATTTCTATGCTTCCTGAATTTTTAGATATTTCTTCTAATACAACAATTATGGATTTAGGTTCTACAAAAGAGTTTATAGTAAACAATGTTCCTAGTAAGATAAGAAAAAACTTCATTGCTGCGCATCCTATGACGGGTACTGAAAAATCAGGACCGAAAGCAGCAATTGATGATTTATATGAAGGAAGAACAGTAGTTCTATGTAACTTAGAGGATAATGAAAATATTCATGTAAATAGGGCTTTTAAAGTGTTTCAAGAAATAGGAATGAGAATTGTTGTTATGGATGCTAATGAGCATGATATTCATGCTTGTTATATGTCTCATTTACCTCATGCTATTTCATACTCTCTTGCAAATACAGTTATGGGACATGAAGATCCAAAGTCTATAATTGCTTTAGCTGCTGGTGGATTTAAAGATATGAGTAGAATTGCAAAATCTAGTCCTGAGATGTGGACAGATATTTTTAAACAAAATAGAAAAAATTTATTAAAATCAATAGATCTTTTTGAAGAACATATGAAAAAAGTTAGGCAAATGGTTGAAGAAGAAGATTATAGTGATTTAAAACAGTGGATGAAAAAAGCAAATACTCTGCATGAAATCTTATAGATTTTCATGCATTTTTTATAGCTTCATTAACTTTAATTGCTTGAAAATGTTCTTTTACATCATGACATCTAATTATTGAAGCTCCATTATTTATTGCTTGAAGATGTATTGCTAAAGTTCCAGGCAATCTTTCTTCTATAGTAGAGTATGTGATTTTATCTATCATTGATTTTCTACTAGCACCTATTAATAATTCATAATTTAAATCTTTTAAACTATCAAGATGCTTTAAAAGTTTTAGATTATGATCTAAGTTTTTCCCAAAACCAATTCCCACATCTAAAACAATACTTTTTACTCCAAAACTTTCTGCCTTTAAAGCCTGTTGCTTTAAAAAATCTTTTACTTCTAAAACTACATTATCATAATGAGGATTTTCTTGCATATTTTGAGGGTTGTTTTGCATATGCATAATAATTGCCGTAGCATTAAAATTTGCACAAAGTTTTATTACTTCTTCATTTTGTAAACCTGTTATATCATTAACTATAGAAAATCCTTTATTTAGAACATAGTTTATAACTAAAGGTTCAAAAGAATCTATGGAGAAGTTTACTTTTTCATATAATTTTTGACTGTAAATGTCGTCAACAATATTTTTTATTCTATTTAACTCTTCCTTTGGTGAGACAGCAACACTACCTGGTCTACTTGATACTGCACCAATATCTATTATATCTGCACCATCTTCTATCATTTTTTCAATTTTTATAATAGTTTGGTTTTCATTATTTATGCGACTATTTTTGAAAAATGAATCATTATTGGCATTTAATACACCCATTATTTTTGTTTTAAAACTATTTTTCATATTATTTTTTATTTTTCCTATTTAATAAAATTAAAAGTAGAGTATTTAAAACATTGATAGGTCTTGAATTTAAATTTAAAAGTTTTATTGCTTTTGAAAAAGAGTTTAATTCTTCTTGTGTTAACCTAAGTTGTTCTTTATTAATTTTTAATAATAAAGCTTCTACAAAATTAGTTGCTTCATTTTTTGAAATCCTCTGGTTTTCTTTTAGAAACTCATAAATATCTTTTAGGTCTAGTTTTTCGATATTTAAATGTAAATCTTCTTTCTCTTGTCTTTTTCTAAAAATCTTATGAGGCATTCTAGAAAATATTGTAGGTAAAATTGTTGACTTTGAGTTTGTTATTATAATAAAAACAACATTTTTAGGAGGTTCTTCTAATATTTTTAATAAAGAATTTTGAGCTTCATTTCTAAAAGTTTTTCCACAAAGAAAAATATACTTTTTTTCATTTGACGAGATATAGGCTTCTTTAATTGTTGCATTTGCTTGAGCGAGAAGAAACTCTTCTTTCTCTTCATTTTTTATTATTCTTGTATTATGTTTTGAATATAAAGGTAATAAAGAGTTTAGAGTTTCTTCTATATCATTTACAATTAAAATATGAGCTGTTTCTATTTTTTCATTAAACATTAATTTTCTACATTAATTTCTGCAAAAAGAGCTGCACTTAAAGTTTTATCATAAAGTCTAAACATTTGAAGAAGTTTCATATCTAAAGCTTCATCATTATTTTTTAAATTAAAAGCATCTTGTATTTCTTCATCAAAAATCCAAAGAAAAGAATTCTTTGAAAATTTTGGTAAAATAGCTCTTGCATCTTGACTTTTCCCTATATACCAAAAACAATATCCATTTGGAAAAGATATATTTAACATATCTTTGATAAATCTTATTTCATCTTCAGTTTTAACTTCATCTAAATCTTTATAAAAAGACTTAAAGTTGTAAAAAGGTAAAAAAGGTCTATTCTTTTTTTGTGAATTAATATTTGTCAAAATATATTTTAAAAACCAATCCCTATCACTATCTGTAATTACTAAAATAGAACAACCTTTTTCAAAAAGATTTATTATAGATTTAGATACTAAAGGAACCCATTCATATTTTTTTTCTTCTAACCAAGGGGAGATAAGTCTATCTTCCCTAATTGTATCAACTGTCCAATTCAGAAATTCTTGCACTTTTATTTATCCAAATTGTATGCATCATGTAATGCTCTTACAGCTAACTCTGCATATTTTTCTTCAACAACCATAGAAATTTTTATTTCACTTGTTGAAATAATTCTAATATTAATATTTTCATTAGCTAAGGCACTGAAAGCTTTTGAAGCTACTCCAGTATGAGATTTCATACCTACACCAACAATAGATACTTTACAAATAGTATCATTATAATCAATATTTTTTGTTTCAGTTTTAAATTTTTCCATTACTTTTTTACAATCTTCCCAATCTGTTCTTGGGATTGTAAAATCTAAATCAGTTGTTCCATCAAGACCTCTAGTCTGAACAATCATATCGACATTTATATTTGCATCTGCAAGGGCTGTAAAAATAGATGATGCAATTCCTGGTCTATCTATTACTCCATACATACCAACTCTTACTTGATTTCTATCTAATGCGATACCACTTACAACTGGTTTTTCCATAATATTCTCTTCCTTAGTTATTAATGTACCTTCAACTTCTGGCGTAAAGCTACTTCTAGATACTAAATTTACATTTAATTTTTTCGCCATTTCAACAGATCTATTTTGTAAAACCTTTGCACCTAAAGAAGCTAGTTCTAGCATTTCATCGTAAGAAATTTTATCTAGTTTTTTAGCTCTTGGTTCAATTCTTGGATCTGTTGTATAAATTCCATCAACATCAGTATATATCTCACAAACATCAGCTTCAATAGCACCAGCAATGGCAACTGCAGTTAAATCTGAACCACCTCTACCTAAAGTTGAAACTCTTTTTGAGTCTTCTGTTACACCTTGAAACCCTGCAACAATAATAACTTTTCCATCATTAAGTGCATTTTTCATATTCGTTGTATCTATTGATTCAATTCTAGCCTTAGTATGAGCATTATCCGTTACAATCCCTGCTTCTCTTCCACTCATTGAAGTTGCTTTATATCCTTGTTCATTTAAAGCAATAGAAAGTAGGGCAGAAGTAACTCTTTCTCCTGAACTTAATAGCATATCTATTTCATTTGCTTCAGGATTATTAGAAAAATTAGCTGCATACTCTAACAATTTATTTGTTTCACCACTCATTGCAGAAACTACTGCAATCACATCATGACCTTCATCTTTTATTTTTTTTATTATATTGGCTACGTTTTGTATTCTTTCAAGTGTTCCTACACTTGTTCCACCAAATTTTAAAACTTTTAACATTTTTTTAAATATAACCCTCTTTTTTAAAATATTTTAAAACCTGCTTATAAACAGTTCTTTTGAAAAATGTAATATAATCATAAATATTCTCAGTAGGAACAAATTTATATTCGCTAAACTCTGGTATTTCAGTGTTTATATCTATTTTTGCGCCTTTTTTTAGTTTAACTAAGTAATATTTCTGAATTTGGCCATCATAAGGGTGCATTTTTTTAGCAATAGCAGGAGGAAAATCGTAACTTACCCATTTTGGGTATTCTGCAATTATCTCAATATCCTTTGTACCTATTTCCTCTTCAAGTTCTCTATGCAAAGCTTCATTAGGGTTTTCACCTTCATCAATTCCCCCTTGAGGAAATTGCCAAGCATTTTCTACATCAGTTCTTGAAGCAATAAAAATCTCACATTTTTCTGGATATTTTGCTGATAATACTATTGCTGCTACATTTGGTCTGTAATTTTTTTTATTTTCAATTTCTTTGTTTTCTTTATCAGTCATAAATAATAATTCCCTTATAATTAGCTCGATATTATAATAAACCTAGGATTAAAAATTGCTTTTATATATGCATATACCTTTTTGTGATAGTAAATGTCACTACTGTGCTTTCAATTCATATACAACAAAGTTTAATTTAAAGAAAGAATATATGAAAGCTTTGAATAAACAGTTACAACATGATTTATACAAATATTGTCAAAATAAGAAGTTAGAAACAATATTTATAGGAGGAGGGACTCCAAGTACAATAAACCCAAAATATTATGAAGAAACTTTTAAAATATTAGAAAATTATATTGATGAGAATACAGAAATAACAACTGAATCAAATCCTAATTCTGCTACTAGAAAGTGGCAAAAAGAGATGATGAATTTTGGTGTTAATCGTATTAGTTTTGGTGTTCAAAGTTTTCAAGAAAATAAGCTAAAAGAATTAAATCGTGCACATAATGCAAATAGTGCTATAACTGCTATACAAAATGCCTCTTGTATAGGTTTTGATAGTATTAACTGCGATATAATTTATGGTTTTAGAACTGACACAATAAATAATATTAAAGAAGATTTATTACAAGCTTTTTCATTACCAGTTACTCACTTAAGTGCTTATTCTTTAACCTTAGAAGAAGGAACAAAATTTTTCAATAAAAGTGAAGTAAAAATAGATGATGAAGCGTTATCTTATGAAATATTTGACTTTATAGAAAAGAATGGATTTTCTCAATATGAAATATCAAATTTTGCAAAAGATAAAAGGTTCCAATCAAAACATAATTTTGGATACTGGGAACATAAAGAGTATTTAGGTGTTGGAGCTGGAGCTGTTGGATATATAAACAATAGAAGATATTACCCAAGTAAAGATTTAGATGAATATATCAAAAATCCAATTTCTTATGAAATAGAAGAACTATCAAATGAAGATATTAAAGTAGAAAAAGTACTTTTAGGTTTTAGATGTATTTTAGGAGTAGAACTTTCTATTTTTACTCAAGATGAATTAAAAAGAGTAGAACACTTAATAAAAGAAGAAAAAATATATATAAAAGATAAGAAAGTTTATAACAAAAACTTTCTTTTAGCAGATGAAATTGCTCTTTATATATTAGAGTAAACTCTTTTTGATATAATAAAAACTTTTATAGAAGTAAGGATATAAATGACAATAAAAGAAGTTGTAAGGAATTATTCTAAACAATTAAAAGATGTAACTCATATTCCAGCTAAAGAAGTTGAAATATTTATATGTCATATTTTAGAAAAAAACAATATATGGTTGCATCTTAATTATAATAATGAGTTTAGTGAAATAAAACAATTAGAAAAACTAATAGAGAAAAGAAAAAAAGATTATCCTTTAGAGTATCTAATTGGTAGAGCATCTTTTTATGGAGAAAGTTTTTTAGTGAAAGAAAATGTTCTAATTCCTAGACCAGAAACTGAACTTCTTGTTGACAATGCTGTTGAGATTTTAAAAGATACTAAAAATAAAACAGTTTTAGAAATAGGGACAGGTTCTGGAATTATATCAGTTATGTTAGCACTTTTAATAAAAGATATTAAAATTATAGCTGTTGATATAAATGATGATGCAATTGCTCTAGCAAAAGAGAATGCAAAAAAACATAATGTAGAAGATAGAATCACTTTTATCAAAAGTGATTTATATACTAATATTAGTGAAGATGAAGAAATTTATATGACAATTTCAAATCCTCCATATATTGCAAACGATTATAAGCTTCCTCAAAATGTAAAATATGAACCTCAAAATGCACTTTTTGGAGGAGAAGTTGGAGATGAATTATTAAAAAATATCATTGAAGAGACTTCAAAAAGAGAGATTAAATATTTACTTTGTGAAATGGGATATGATCAGAAGAAACCTTTGGAAAACTATTTAAATAATTTTTTGATAAAAGACTACTCATTTTATCAAGATTATGAAAAGTTTGATAGAGGATTTACAGTTGAATTTAAAAAAATATAAAATTAAAAGGAGAATATATGTTTAAAGAGTTTGATCTAACAGATTTAGAAAATAGTAAAAAAAGATTAGAAGAAATTTTAGAAGATAGTAAAAATAAAATTGATGAGTTATTAAAAATAGAAGAAAAAAGTTATAAAAACTTTGTAAAACCTTATGAAGAAGTAGGGGAGAGATTAAGTGATTTTATTACACCAATCTTTCATATAGATTCGGTTAAAAATTCAGAAATAACGCAAAAAGTTTATGAAGAGTGCCTTCCTCTAATCTCAAACTACGAAACTGAAGTTTCACAGAATGATAATATTTATAGGTCTTTAAAAGTTATACAAGATAAGAGTTATAGATCATTAAATGATATACAAAAAAAAGTACTTGAAAATGAGATTAGAGATTTTGAATTAAGTGGTTGTCATTTAAATAACGAAATTAAAGAAAGACTTAAAGAGATAAATTTAAGATTAAGTGAGTTATCGCATAAGTTTTCACAAAATCTTTTAAATGCAACAAATGAATATGAAATGATAATTGAAGATTATGAAGATGTAAAAGAAATTCCGGCCTCTGATTTAGAGTTTGCTAAGTTTGAAGAAGATGGAAAAACTAAATATAAATTCACACTTCAAATGCCATCTTATTTAGCTTATATTACTTATGGAAGTAATAGACAAAGAAGAGAAGAAATTTATAAAGCATACTCGACAAGAGCACCCCAGAATGGAAAAATAATTGAAGAAATCCTTTCTTTAAAAGATGAAAAAGTGAAAATTCTAGGTTTTGAAAATTATGCTTCATACTCACTTTCAACTAAAATGGCTAAAAAAGAAGAAGAGGTAATTAACTTCTTAGAAGAACTTGCAAAAAAAGGTAAAGATAGAGCATTAGAAGAGATAGAAGAGTTAAAAGAGTATGCTTTAAAAGATGGCATTTCTGATATAAAAAGTTTTGATTTAGCTTATTATAGTGAGAAGTTAAAAGAAGAAAAATATGATATTGATGAAGAATATTATAGACCTTATTTTGAAAAGACTTCTGTATTAAATGGTTTTTTTAGTTTCTTAAACAAGATCTTTAATGTAGAGTTTGAAGAAATAAAAGATGCAAAAGCTTGGGATAAAGATGTATTAGTATGTAATATAAAAGAAAACTCAAAAGTCTTTGCAAGAATATATATTGATTTAGAAGCTAAAAAAGAGAAAAGAGGTGGTGCTTGGATGAACAATTGGCACTCTCATTATGTAGATATGGATGGAAATAAAAAGCTTCCTACTGCATATATTGTATGTAATTTCCCACAATCAAAAGAGGGCGTTCCTTCATTATTAAGACATTCTGATGTTGTAACACTGTTCCATGAGATGGGACATGCCTTACATCACTTATTTAGTAAAGTACCTGAAGCTTTTGTAAGTGGTATTGCAGGTGTAGCTTGGGATGTTGTTGAGTTCCCATCACAATTCCTTGAATACTTCTCTTATGATAAGGAAGTATTAAAAATGTTTGCTAAGCATTATGAAACTGGAAAAGTATTAGATGATGAAGCAATTGATAAGTTAATAAAAGCAAGAAATTTCCAATCAGCATTATCAATGTTAAGACAAATTGAGTTTGCATTGTTTGATTTTAAACTACATCAAAAGTTATACAAAACGGAAAGTGAAATACAGGGATTATTAGATAACATAAGAGACAACTATGCCGTAATAAAGCCACCTGAATATAATAAGTTCCAAAATGGATTTGCACACATCTTTGCAGGAGGATATGCAGCAGGATATTACTCTTATAAATGGGCAGAAGTATTAAGTGCAGATGCATTTTATATGTTTATTGATTCTGGAAAAGTATTTAACAAAGAATTAGCTATGAAGTATAAAAAAGCTATTTTAGAGAAGGGTGGTTCACAAGATATGGATAAATTGTTCTATGAATTTGCACAAAGAGAGCCAAGTGTTGATTCTTTATTAAAAATTGATGGAATTATTAGCTAGTTTTTGTAATAATATCGTTTTAAATTAATATACTATATTTATAAGGGTTATTTATATGACAAACGCAGAAACAATCGCAAAACTTAATCAAGCTTTAGAAAAACTAATAGTTGCTTATGAAGATTTACAAAACTCTTATGATCAACTTCAAGAACAACATGATAAATTAGAAACTGATAATGAACAATTAAATAGTGAAAATACTAAACTAAAAGATAAAATCTCTGCTCTTGAAGCAGAGAAAAGAAATTTAGAAGATAATGTTAATACATTACAAGATAGTACACAAAAAGATTCAAATAATATAAATTCAATGTTAAGTAAAATAGAAGGCTTATTAAGTAAGAAAGCTCATCCTGAGAAGCATAATTATGATGAAACTTCAAAAGTAAGAGAAACAATGCAAGAAGTTATTGTAGATAAAAAGAAAGAATCCAGTTCAGAAGAAGAGGATAAAAATAAAAAAGATACATCATCCTTTTCTTCTACTTCAAATAATAATGAGAGTTCATCTTCAGAAAAAATTGATTTAAATAGAATGGCATCTTTATTGAATGGCTTTAATAATTAGATAGAAAAAGAAAATGATATTATTACTAAATAAAAATTCTTTATTTTCTACTTTTGGTGTAAATTGTTTTAATGATTTAGACTTAGCAATAAATAATATGGCTCCTTCTATGGTTGACTATTATTTATCTGATTTATCTAATGGAGTAGATAATAGTTATTTAAATAAAAGAAATATTCAAAGTAGTATAAATATTGGAGATTTTTCTTTATATTTAGATTATGATGAAGAAATTTATTTAGAATTTTTACAACAAAGTAATGAGGCTTTTGAGACGGCTAGTTTGTGGTAATAATTAATACTACTAATCCATAAGATTAGTAGTAGCTTTTAATCTCTCTTTGTCAAAGTGGGTATATATTCTAGAAGTATTTATATCTGCATGTCCTAGGGCTTCTTGAACTAAAATAAGATCATGGTGTTTTTGGTATAGCAAAGTTGCAAAAGAGTGTCTTAGCATATGGGCTCCATTTTTCTCTTTTCTAATACCTGCAAGAGTTAGTATGTTTTCTACAATTCTACTAACATAAGCTTGTGTTAACCTATTTCCTTTTTTATTACAAACAACATAGTCTTCGTCACAAACTCTTTGATTTAGCCAGTTTTGAAGATCATTTTCTATAATTTTTGTTTTAATCATAGCAATACGTGGTTTATTTCCTTTTCCTCGAACTTGCAATACATAAACATCATCTTCTTTGTATAAATCACGAAGTCTTAGATTTAGCATTTCTGAAACCCTAATGCCTGTATATATTATCATTTTAAGAATAACTCTATTTCTATATACCGTATCCGCAGAAAACTTATACTCATCAATAGCTTTTAAAAATTTATCAATTTCATTTTTATTCATATGTGCAGGTAGTTTTGTTCCAGATTTACCACCAAGTCCGGCCCAATTCTTTAATTCAATTTTAAATTGGTAAGAGCTTCCATCTGGATTTTCATTTTGTTTATCTATATAAGAAAAGAAGTTAAGTAGGGCAATTCTATGGTTTTTTTTACTTGCATCTGATAAACCACTTGTATATGATGCTAAAAAATCAATTAAGACCTCCTCATCTATTTCTTTCATAGAAGCAGGTCCAAATGTTTGTAAAAACTCATATAGTTTCATAAGAGGATTAAAATAAGTATTAATTCCAGTTAAACCTATATTTCTAGCTTGTTTTACTAAATCTTTTAGTTCATCAATTGATTTATTACCACGAATTAAAACTTGAAGTATACTTGCAAATTTTTCTTTATCATTTACTTGAGTATTAGAAAGAGTTGTTAATTTGTTTCTTACAAATAAAGAGAGCCAAAAACAGTAAGTTTTATTAAAAGTGTTTTCAAAATCAAGTTCATATCTCATATTGTACCTTTAAATAAATTATGACTATTTTAGCAAAATATATATTAATTAGTATTGAAAACTATAATTTTCAAACTTTTTTATATACACAAAAGAAGTCTTTTTATCTTCTTTTGTTCTTAGCAAAATCAATTATATATTCTGCTATTTCATCTAAATGAACAATATCTTTTACAGCACCAGCTTGAATTGCTTTTGCAGGCATTCCAAAAACTACACAAGACTCTTCATTTTGTGCAATTGTATATGCACCATTATCATATAATTCTTTCATAGCAATTGTTCCATCATCTCCCATCCCTGTCATCATAACTGCCATAGCAGCTCCACCAACAGTATTATTTACAGATCTAAACATTACGTCTACACTTGGTCTATGATGACTTACTTTAATATCGTCTAATAATCTAATTTGATAATTTCCACCAGCTGTTCTTTCAATAGTCATATGCATATTCCCAGGGGCTAAATAAGCGTGTCCATTTTCTAATATCATCCCGGTTTCCGCTTGTGCAACATTTAAAGATGAATTATCATTTAATCTATCTGCAAAAGACTTTGAAAAACCATAAGGTATATGTTGAGTAATTACAATAGGAGGAAGATTATTTGTTAAACTTTTAAAGACCTTTAATAGTGATTCAACACCACCGGTAGAAGAACCAATTGCAATTATTTTCTTTCCCATTAATGCAGCTTTCTTTAAAGGAATAACTAAATCTGGGTGATTTTTTTTGTTTACTTCTAGACTCTTTGTTTTTACTTGTTTTTTTGCTTTAGGTTTTTTTAAAGTGTATCTTTTAAGTAAAAAAGTTAAATTTAATAGATTGTCCTTTATTCTTTCTCCAAAAGATATCATTGACTCCCCTGCTTCAGGCTTTGGAATAAAACCTACTGCACCATCATCAAAAATATCATTTCCTCTTACACTCTCTCCAGAAATAACAACTGCTGGCATAGGGTGTAATCTCATAAGGTTTCTTAAAAATGTTACACCATCCATTTTTGGCATATTTATATCAATAGTAACCAAGTCTGGTTCATATTCTTTAATTTTTTCTCTTGCATCATAAGCATCAAAGGCTTCTGCTATTACTTCAAATTCCTCAATACTATTTATCATATCTTTGATGATTCTTCTCATTGAAGGGGAATCATCAATTACTAATATTGTATACATTTATTACTACCCTATTTTTATGTATTAAAATAACTCTATTTCCATCTCTGGTTCTGCTTTTTGTACATCTGCTCCAAATAAATCCACAGCACCAACATATTCTTTGATAACTGGAGCTTTTGTAATTTCTGTTTGAAGTGCTTTTTCTTCTTTAAGAATTTTATTATCAGTTTCAGTTTTTTGAGTAACTTTTATAAAGGTTTGAAAGGCATCTGCTAAAAGAATTAGTCTACCATGTTCTCCCCTTGTATGTTCACTTACTAATTTAAAACCTTCTGATTTGCAAAAATCTTTTGCAAACTCAACATTTCTATGTCCTATTGAAATTGCAGACATATTTAATTGCATTATATCTGCTCCTCCAGATATTTTTGCTGTCATATTATTTTTATTACAACCTAATTTATACATTTCATTTAGCATTGCTTCTACAGAGTATAATCCATATTTCATATCATCATTAGTACTATTAGTTGTAGGTAATAAAAAGTGATTCATCCCTTTAATTTTTTGAATATTATCATAGAACATAATAGCTACACAAGAACCAAGAAGTGTTTTAAAAGCTATTTCATCTGTATCTTTACCTACTGCAAATTCTCCACCAATAATCGTGTGAGTATTGTAACCTTTAGTTTTTTGAGTAAATCTAGATATAGAAGCTTTTTCTATACTTCCATCTTTATGTCCTATTACTATCAAGATAGTTCCTTTGTTTTTATGAATACATTTTGTCCAACTCTTTGAACATAATCTATTAAATCATGTGGATTTTCAGAATGACCTAAATATAAAGTGCCACCTATTTTTAAATGAGAAAAAAGTCTTTTTAATATTTTATTTTGATCTTCTGATGAAAAATATATTAATACATTTCTACAAAAAACTACGTCAAAATAGTTCTTTTGAAAACCATAAGAAGCATTATTCAAGTTATTTACTTGGAAAGTAACCATTTTTTGTAACTCAGGTTTAACTTTAATTAATATTTCTTCTGAAGCAAGAGTTTTTTTTACTCTTTTTTTAAAGTATTTTTGAGGTTTTATCCAATCTGGGAACTCTTTTGAAGATTTCGAATAACGATAAACGCCATTTGCAGCATATTGCAATACATTAGTATCTATATCAGTAGCAATAATTGATGCATTAATTCTTCCATTTAATTGTTCTTGTGTTTCTAATACAGTCATTGCCATTGAATATGGTTCTTCTCCTGTAGAAGAGGCAGAACAATACATTTTTATTTCTTTTCCTGAATTGACGAAACTAGGTAAAACTCTATCTCGTAAATCAATAAAATGAAAATCTTCTCTAAAAAAATGTGTTTTATTAGTGGTGAAGGAGTTGATAAATTCCATAGTAAAAGAACCTTCTTCTATAGAATCTAAAAGTTCATCTACATCCCCTGAATATTTGGTATCTCTTTTTAATTTATGTAATCTATTAGCTATCATAATATCTTTATTCTCTGCAAGGGTAATCCCTGTTAGAGAATAAAGAATTTTTTTTACTCTTTCGTGTAATACTCTATCACTTGCCATATTTTATTACGAAGCAAATTGAGCTGCAGTCAGATCTTTTTCTATTTTGATTTGAGCATTGATAATACCTAGAACATCTAAAATAAGACCAATACTTCCATCACCTCTAACTGTAGCAGCACCTATTCCTTCAACGCTTCTAAAGTTTTTATCTAAAGGTTTAACCACAACTTGATGTTGATTTAAAAATTCATCAATAGAAATAGCAACTTTTTGATTACCAGATTTTACTACAATTAACATTCCATTTTCAAGTTCATCAAAAGTTGGTTTTACTCCAAATAATTGGTGTAATCTTACTACAGGGATAAATTCTTCTCTTAGCATTAATAAATCTTGTGATCCATCACCAATTTTTTTAATCATATCTGGTGTTGGTTGTAAAGATTCAACTATTGAACTTAAAGGTAAAATATATTTTTGATCTCCAACTGCAATATCTAGACCATCTAAGATTGCAAGAGTAAGTGGTAACATAATAGTAATAGTAGTACCCTCACCTGGTGTTGTATCAAGTTTTATGGCACCACCTAATTTTTGAATATTTGTTTTAACAACATCCATCCCAACACCACGACCAGAAATATCTGTTATTTGGTCAGCAGTAGATACTCCCGCACCAAATACAAGCATTGCCTTTTCATTATTATTCATTGTGTTATATTGATTTTCATCAATTTGACCTTGTTCTAGAGCTTTTTGTGCAACTCTATCTCCATCAATACCTTTACCATCATCATCAATTGTAATAATCATTTGACCATTTGCTTGTTCTGCTGAAATTGCAATTGTTCCTATTTCTTCTTTACCATTAGCTACTCTTACGTTAGGAGTTTCTAATCCATGATCTAATGAGTTTCTTATAATATGCATTAATGGATCTGTTAATCCTTCAATCATTGCCTTATCAATTTCAACACCATCACCATAGTGTTTAAATTCAACTTTTTTACCAAGTTTTTTAGAAATATCCCTTACTACTTTAGGGAATTTAGAGTAAATAGCATCCATAGGTACCATTCTAATACTCATAATAGAATCTTGCATTTCTCTAATATGTCTTTCTAATAATTCTAATCTTTCTAAAACAGCATATCTAGTCTTATCTGACTCTATTGTAGTTGAAAATTGAGTTAACATAGCGTTTGTAATTACCAAATCTCCAACATTATTCATTAGTAAATCAATTTTTTCAAGATTTACTCTAATATTATTTGAGGCAGAAGATTTCTTACTTGTTTCTTTTTCTTTTCTGTCAATAGGAGTTTTTTTAACAGGTGTATCTGAACTTGTTTTTGTCTCTTCTTTTACTACTGTAGGTTTAGTTTCTACTGTTTTTATTTCTTCTTGATTTGTTTTTTTACTTTCTTGAGCTTGAATTTCTTCTTTTTGATCTTCATTGTTTGCTTCAATTTTAGAGTCTGTTGTTATTGTATCCATATCATCAAAGAAACCAAAATCATCATTTTCATCATGCTCTAATACAGGTGTTTTTGTAGTTTCAGAAATTTCATTTAATTCTTCATCAAAAAAACCATAACTATTATCATCATTTTCATTTAATTCTTCATTGAAAAAACCATAAGTAACATTATATTTGTCTTGACTAATATCTTCATCATAAAAACCAATATTATCAGAATCAGAAAAAGCATTATTCTCTTTTGGTGTTTCAATAACTATTGTTTCTTCTTTTGTTGGGGTTTCAACTTCATCTACAGAAGGAGTTTCTCCATTAATATATGCTCTAATAACCGTTAATAATTCAGATGTCATTTCTTCAAAAGTTTCTCTTGTTAAATCTTCTGCAACTTCTAAATCAAGAAGTTCTCTCATTACATCTAAACCATCAATTAACGTTCCTGCCATTTCTGGTTTGAATTCAATTTCATGATTCCTTAGTTTATCCATCATATTTTCAACATCATGAGTAAACTCAGCAAATAAAGTTAATTCGACAGAAGCACCACTTCCCTTAAGGGTATGAACATCACGGAACAATTGTCCCATTTCTTCATCTGTTAAAGTTCCATTGCTTTCAGCTTCCAACAAAACATTGTCTGCAGATTCAAAAAGCTCTTCAGCTTCCTCTACAAACATTTCTCTATATTTAGAAATATCAAAACCAGACATGTTAAAACCTTTTTATCTACTTAATACTATATTTACTGCTTTTAATAATTGTTCTGGTACAAATGGTTTAACAATCCAACCAGTTGCACCTGCAGCTTTACCTTTTGCCTTCATTTCATCACTTCTTTCAGTTGTAAGAACCAAAATTGGTTTTGAAGCATATTGAGGTAATTTCCTTAATTCTGAAATTAAAGTTAAACCATCCATATTAGGCATATTAACGTCAGTGATTATTAAATCAAATGAAATATTCTTTGCTTTTTCAAGACCGTCTACACCGTCAATAGCCTCTACAACATCTGTATATCCACCTTCATTTAGTGCATAATTTAGCATATCCCTTAACATTGTAGAATCATCTACGATTAAAAGCTTAGCCATATAAACCCCTTATTTATTGTAATAAAAATATATTATTAAAATCATATTAACTAAACATATATTAATTTAGTATTAAATTTTAAAACTCGTTAGAAGCTAATTCTATTCTATCTTTTCTAACTTTTAACACTTTTATTTTAACTTCATCATTAACATTTAGAACGTCTTCTACTTTATTTACTCTTTCTTTTGATATTTTAGAAATGTGTAAAAGTCCTTCTCCTCCTTTAGGAAGCTCAACAAAAGCACCAAAATCAGCAATTCTAACCACTTTTCCTACTAAAACATCATCAACTTTATATAATTTTTCAAAGTCAATATCTTTCTTATTTTCTTTTCTTGATGAAGCATTATTTGAAATAGTTTTTATATGCTCACAAGCATCCAAAACATTTTGTTTATTTTCTCCACTCACTTTTACATTTCCACTATCTCTATCTAAATCAATAGAAACAGAGAACTTTTCAATAATTTCTTTTATAGTTGATCCAGCTTTTCCAATAACAACCATAATTTTACTTGGATCTATTGCAAATTGTTCAACTAAAGGTAAAGCTTCACTTGGAACTATTTCAGAAGATGCTTCTTCCATTAGACCTAAGATATGTTCTCTTCCTTCTTTTGCTTGAAGTAAAGCTTCCTTTAAAACAGAAAGTTCAATTCCTCCAAGTTTAATATCCATTTGAAGTGCTGTAATACCATCTTTTGTACCAGCTACTTTAAAATCCATATCACCATCATGGTCTTCTAATCCCATAATATCTGTTAGTACAGAGTAATTGTCACCTTCAACAACCATACCCATTGCAACACCAGCTACAAGATTTGAAACTGGAACACCAGCAGCTTTTAATGCTAAAGAACCTCCACATACAGTAGCCATAGATGAAGAACCATTTGATTCAAGAATTTCAGATACTAATCTAACTGTTTCTCCATAATCTTTATCAATTGTTGATTCAAGTGCTTTTTTAGCTAAATTACCGTGTCCTAATTCTCTTCTTCCCACCCCAAACATAGGTTTTGCTTCTCCTACAGAAAAACCTGGAAAATTATAATGAACCATAAAGTTTTCTGTTGAAGTTGACTTTTCAGTTAATGTTTCAAACATTTGGCCATCTTTTGCACTTGCAAGAGTTCCTACAACTAAAGCTTGTGTTTCCCCTCTTGTAAATAAACAAGAAGAATGAGCAGAAGGTAAAATATTAGTATCAATAGAAATAGGTCTTACATCTTTTAACCCTCTTCCATCTGCTCTAACTTTATCATTTACAATCATTTGTCTTACAGCTTCTCTTTTTACAATTGAAACAGCTTCATAAATAGTACTAAATTCAATTTCATTTTCAAGACAATAATTATCTTGAGAAATTAATTTTGCAACTTCTTTTAACTCTGTTGCTCTTTCACTCTTTGCTAGTTTTTTAATTGCTTGCTTTATATTTTCTAAATAATTATCTCTAACATAATTAATTATAGATTCTTCTATTGTAAACTCTATAAGTTCTACATTTTTAATTTCTTTGCAAACAGACTCAAAACCTTTTTCATATGTTTCATTTGCTTCTTTCAATGCATTTTGAGCTACTGAAATCGCTTCAACTAGATTATCCTCATTCATTTCATTAGTTTGATGAACTTTAGTAAAAGCTTCTATATCAACTTCTACCATCTCTTCAGAAGAAATAGCTTTCATTTCAATCATTAGTAATTCTTCTTTTGATCCAGCAACATATAAATCTAAAGTTGATTCTTCAAGTTGCTCATTTGTAGGGTTAATTACATATTCTCCTTCAATTTTACCAACTCTAACACCTGCAACAGACTTTTTAATTGGTAAGTTAGAAGTATATAAAGCAGCACTTGCAGCATTTAAAGCTAAAACTTGTAAGTCAACATCTTTATCGGCACTTAAAACTATTACAGTAATTGTTGTAGGATAAACATAACCTTTTGGGAAAAGAGGTCTTAAACTTCTATCAATAACTCTTGAAGTTAAAGTTTCAAACTCACTTGGTTTTGCTTCTCTTTTTATGAAACCACCAGGTAATTTCGCAGCAGCATAAGTTTTTTCAACATACTGAACTGTTAGTGGAGTGAAATCCTCATCTACGGGATTATCAAACTCACTAACTACAGTTGCTAAAACAACTGCATTTCCTAATTTCGCTAAAACAGACCCATTTGATTGTTTAGCTACTTTATTAAATTCAAAAAACTCTTGTTTTTGATTTAATTCAAATTCACAAACTGTTGACATACTTTTATCCTTTATTATTTATTATTTTTATTAATTCTTCATAATCTATTTCTTCTAAACTATCGTAGTAGAAACTTATATCAATGAAATGATCTAAACTTTCAACATAATATAAATCATCTGCAATTGATTCAATAGTACTTATACTGGCTTTAGGAAGAATTGGAACAGCAACTGATACTGACTTAGCCTCTAAATTTATAGCTGTTTTAATACAAGCCATCATAGTAAGACTTGTATTTAATCCTTCATCTACAAAAAGAATATTTTTATTTGCAAAGTCTTTTAATTTTTTACCCCTTCTAAATTTACAAACTGTATTTGATAAATCATTTTCATATATGTATCTTGATTTTGAGAAAACAAAATCCAAACTTATATCAAATGCTTTTACTAGTTCTTCATGAATTACAACTTCTTCTGTTTCCGTTACAATGGCAACTTCACAATCTTCATTATTAGGAGATAAAATTTTTCTTGAAAACATTACATCACAAGAACCTTCTAACTCTTTAGCAATTACTTTAGCAATTGGATATCCTCCAAAAGAAGTTGCAATAACAACCCACTCTTCTAATTTCATTTTATTAACAGGTAAGATATCTATTAATCTATAAGCTGCAACTTCTCTATTTTTAAAAAATATTCTATCAGGAATCATTTCTTGAGTCCTTTCTTTGAATTTCATACTTTTGTCTAAACATTCCAATTGGTTTTAAAAATAATTGAAGATAAATAATATCTTGTTTTATTGGTTCTAAATCAACAGTTGAAGCAGGAGTAATCTCTTTTTCATATTTAATATCTAAACTCCAACATTTATCATCTATATTAAAAATTAAAGCTTGTTTACTTCTGATTTTATCTTCTAGATTATAATTTGTAGAATACCCTATTGAATAATCATCTGAAAATTTATATTTTGCATAAATATTATATGACTCCAAATTTTCCTTTTCAGAGTTCTCTGTCTCTTTAGACATATAATGTCCTAGTTTTAAATCAAAATTTTCATAAGTTAAAGAGAAATTTGATGAACTTTCAATTAATTTGTCATCTTGATGATTATATACAAGTTTATTAGAAATTGTTCCTAAAAAGTAGTTATAAATAATCTGATTTTCCATGTTTTGTAATTTAGGGTTATCAAAGTCATCATATAATATTGATTGTTTTAGTTTATGGTTAACAATTTGTGTTAAATCTTCTTTATCATAGAAAGATTGATTTATTCCTAGATTTATACTATCTGAGCTTTTTTCAATTGGAAAGGGGCTTAATATGGTATTATTATTTGTTAATGAGTATAAGTCACCATCTTTTTCTAAACTTTCAGAGTGATTATAATCTACACTTAAATTTACAGTATGAATAAAGTCCTCATAGGGTTTTACTAAGTCACTATGTAAAGCAATTGTACTATTACTTTCTATATATGTACCATCTTCAAAGTCTTTATTAGAATTATCATTAGAATATTGAAATTTATTAGCACTAATTTCATGTTTTAAAACTAGTTTTGCATAATCATCAAATAAAGAAAATGAGTATGAAATAGGAATATTTAATTCATATTGATTCGCATTTAACTCTTTTCTTCTATAATGATTTGTATATTTTAAGTCTGTTGAATATAATAACTTATCTAAAAAAATCGGTCTATTGTAACTATGAGCTTGAAGCTTTGGTAGTTCTTGTAGTGTATCACCATTAGACTCTTTTTGAGTATCAATATAATATCTCATATATGAACCTAGGAAATAATTAGGAGTATCATAAATATAGTTTATTTTTGATTCTATTTGTCGTTCTGTTGATTCTTCAAATCGATCATCTTCTAAAGATCTATATTCAACATCATTTAGATATCTTAATGAAGCAAAAATACCATCTTTTGAATCTTTTGAATTAGAAAAAAGATTTACTCTTTCATAATCTAAACTAGCTCCATAGTGTCTTTTACTTCTTAAATCATATTCTTCATAATAACCATTTTTTTCTTTAAAAAAACCAGTACTTAATTTTAAAGTAGAATTAGGAGAATCCGCATATCTATAATAAAGGTATGTTCCATATCCTCTATCTGTTCTAACTTGTGGAATTAGTTCAAAATCATAATTAGGTGCTGGTGCAAAATAAATTGGTTGACTATAAAATACTCCTTCACTTTGAGAGTAACCAATAACAGGAGGGAGAAGACCTGTTCGTCTAGACTTATCTGTTGAAAAACCTAAATAAGGAGTATAAAGTATAGGAAAATCTTTAATATATAAGGTTGTATTGTATGTATTTAACCATTTGTCTTCTGTATCGTAATCAACAGTTGATGATCGAATACTCCAATCAGGATCAATACAATCGCAACTTGAAAGAATAGACTCTTCTAAGTTTACAGTATTATTTTTCTTATCAGACTCTTTAGAACTAATCCAAATAGAACTTTCTTCTTCATAGAACATATTTGGGTTTTGATATAAGTCATCTGTATTTACATTAAGAAAAGCATATTCACTTTTTGTTTGAATATTATTGTCTTTTACTATAACTACATTATCAAAGAGCTCAAAAGTTCCTTTTTCTTTATCATATATAACTTTTTGAGCAGTTATGAAATAAGTAGGAGAAAAAACTACAACATCACCCTCTGCAATAACTATATTATTTTTTGTATTTGCATTATTTGCAATTACTTGAAACTTTTCAATTTCTGCATGTAAAGATACAACTAAGATTGCTGTTGCTAAAAATTTTTTAAGCATTAACGACTAATGTCCTTCCTATCTTATCATGAAGAGTTTGTTTCCCTTCTGTAAAAAAAGCAAAAAGAAAACCAAAATAGAAAAACATTTCACTAATTAATCTAAAAGCAGATCTAGTCGCAGCAGCAAAAAAACTTACACGTTCTAAACTATTAAAATCAATTACCCTAATTTTTGTAACAATTTTTCCTATTGTTGCACCATAATACCAAACAAAAAAGGTTTGATAAACAAACTTTAATAAGAAAACTTGCCAAAGAAAATTATTCATAGTCATCAGAATAGAAGTTACATCATCTCCATTTATAGCAATTTTATCCCAAAGCATAATTATTACTATTCCTGTAATTAAGAAATCATCAATTACAAAAGCTAATAATCTTGTTCTATTTGAAGCTAGTTCTAAATTATTATCCATCATATCATTTATTTTAAAGCTTGATAAGCAATATCTGTTCGAATTTTTTTACCAGCAAAGTGAACTTGCCCACAAAGTCCATATGCTCTATCTCTTGCTTGCCTAATAGATTTACCAAAACCAACACAAAGAAGAACTCTTCCTCCTGTTGCCATTAATTTACCATCTTGCATTGAAACACCTGCATATGAGATATGTGTATGCTCTTTTAAGTCTTCATCTAGAATTTCATCTACTATAATTTCAGCAGGTTCACTTGAACTGTATGGATAATTTCCACTTGCCATAACAACTGCAACACCATATTCATCTTTGATTTTGATATCTAATTTATCTAGTTGTTTTGTAGCACCTTTATAAAATAATTCAGAAACAGGAGTTTCTAATAAAGGCATTAGAATTTCACATTCAGGATCACCAAATCTAACATTGTATTCTAAAATAATTGGTTCACCATTTACTACCATTACTCCAATAAATAGTACACCTTCAAAAGGAGCACCTTCTTTCTTCATTCCTTCTAAAGTTGGTTTAATAACTCTTTCTTCTACTTTTTTATAAATATCATCATTTACCAAAGGAGTTGGAGCATACGCACCCATACCACCAGTATTAGGTCCAGTATCACCATCCCCTACTCTTTTATGATCTTGTGCTGCTGGTAAAACCTTATAATTATCACCATCACAAATGGCAAAGATAGATAGTTCATATCCATCTAAATACTCTTCTACTACAATTGAAGTTCCTGCCTCTCCAAAAGATGAACCTGATAACATATCAGATGCTGCTTGTTTTGCTTCATCTTTTGATTGAGCAATAATTACACCTTTACCTGCACATAAACCATCTGCTTTTACAACAATTGGTTCACTCATTGTATCAATGAAATCGTGAGCTTCTTTTTCATTTGTAGTTTCTATAAATGCTGCTGTTGGTATGTTATACTTTTTTAAAATATTTTTCATATAAACTTTAGAACCTTCTAGCTGAGCTGCAGCACGACTTGGTCCAAATACAGTTAATCCATGCTCTTTAAATATATCAACAACACCATCTACTAGTGGAGCTTCAGGGCCTACTATTGTTAAGTCAATTGCATTTTCTTTTGCCCAAATAGCTAACTCATTATAGTCTTTAATATTAATATTCTCTGCAATTTGAGAAGTTGCTCCATTCCCTGGATTAAAATATAATTTATGATTTTCTTTTTCTTTTGAAATTGCAAGTCCGATAGAATATTCTCTACCTCCACTACCAAGTATTAAAATGTTCACTTTGATTTCCTCTAAAAATTAATAAAGTATCCAAGTAGTCGTTAACCATTAAATGGCCCACAAAAGCCAACGATAGCAAGTAAGAGTAACACTTTAGGAGCTAAAACATATAAATATATGAAAAGCTACACACCGTGTTGGCTACATTACCCACAAAAATATAGTATCGGACCCTCAACAATGGAAATCCCGCGCTACTTAGATATAATTATTTTATCTAATAAAATATGAATTAAATATTAAATTCTTCTATTTATCGAGGTTTTATGCCTATTTTCTTGAATTGTATTGACTGCATTATCAATTTTTGAAAAAATCTCTATATTTTTGAAAGTATTGTTTTGATCTATTTTTAAAACTTTCTTTTTATCTCTTACTTTTAATAATAAAATTGTTTTTATATTTTTTTCACTTAATTTTTTTACAACCTCTTCTAATGTAAATATCGCTGATAAGTCTAAAACATGAATATCTAAACAATCTAAAATTATAATCTTTGTTCTTTCTTTTACTTTATCGGTTCTTTTATCCAAAATTGAAGCTGTTCCAAAAAATAAAGAACCTTTAATTTTTATTATTTTAATTGATTTATCTTCCATATCAATATCAAACCCATTATTTGTTTTAGGATAAATAGTCTGAATTTTTGTATTTTTAGAAACTTTATAAACAGCAATTATTGAAGCGAAGGTTATTCCTACACCAACAGCCATAATTAAATCAACAAAAACAGTTAATAAAGTCACTGTTATCATGATTAATAAATCTTGTCTTGATACTTTAGTTAATAATCTTAAGAATTTATAATCTAAAATATCAAGCCCTACTTTTATTAGAATTCCAGATAGTACAGCAAGTGGAATATTTGAAGCATAAGGTGCTAAAATAAGTACTATTAATAAAAGAGTTAGAGAATGGACAATCCCAGAAAACTGTGTTGTTCCTCCACTTTTTATATTTATAACTGTTCTCATTGTTGCACCTGCTCCTGGTATTGCACCAAAAAAAGAACAAATTGTATTTCCTATACCTTGTCCTATTAACTCTTTATTTGGATTATGTTTAGTTTTTGTCATAGAATCAGCAACTAAAGAAGTTAATAAAGAATCAATTGAACCTAATAAAGCTAATGTTATAGCTAAAGTAATTATTGTACTTAAATGCAATATATCAAAATAAATAGGAAATACTATTTCAGGTAATCCCATTGGTATTTCACCAATAGTGGGGATATTATAATTCATAAATATAGAAAAGTATGTCACTAAAACTAAAGCAATTAAAGCAGAAGGTATATACCTTGAAATCATTTTAGGAGTAAATAACATAATAAACAGTGTAATACTAGCAATTATTAAAGAATTACTACTAGTTTGTTTTATACTATTCGGAAGTTCAATTAAAGTTTGTATTACAGAACCAAATGCATCAACCCCTATGAATGGATTAATCTGTAAAACAATAATAATTATTCCAATTCCTGTCATAAAACCTGATATTACAGGATAAGGAATATATTTTATCCATTTACCTATTTTAATTATTCCAAAAGATATTTGAATTAAGCCAGATAAAAATATTACTGCAAATACACTTTGAAAATCATTTCCAAATGATACAATAGCTGTAGCTGTGACAACTGTCATAGGGCCAGTTGGTCCTGAGATTTGAGTTTTTGTTCCTCCAAATAAAGAAGCAAAAAAGCCTAAGATAATAGCTCCATAAAGTCCTGCAATTGCACCTGCACCACTTGCTACACCAAAAGCTAAAGCTAAAGGTAAAGCTACAACTGCTGCGGTTATACCTGCTAGAGTATCATTTTTTAAAGTATTAATTGTCATTAAGAAACTCCTATGATTTAGAAAGCTTCTACTTCATCCTCATCTATATCTCTTTGACCTTTACCTCTTGCTATTATATGAATAGGTGTTCCTTCAAAGTTAATATTTTTTCTTAAATAGTTTATTAAATATCTTTTATATGAAAAATGTAGTAGTCTTGGTTTATTCATTATTAGTGCAACTCTTGGAGGTTTTATTTCATACTGAGTTGTATAATAAATTCTTAAATATGCACCATTTGGACTTGGTAGTGCATGTCTTATTGTTGCTTCTTCTATAACTTTATTTAATATTGATGTTGGTATTCTTTGTGCATAGTTTTCATAAATTTCTACAATTTTATCTTTTAATCTATCAATACTTCTTCCTGTCTTTGCAGAAACAGCAATAATAGGTGCATAATATAAAAACTTAAATTTTGATCTTATTTTTTCTTCAAGTTTTTGGAATGTATCCATGTTTTCATCCCATTTATTTAAAACAATAATTGTTCCTAAACCATATTTATCTACAAGACCAGCAATTTTTTCATCCAAATCAACTAATTCATCAGAAGCATCTAAGATTAAAAGAGCTAAGTTAGCTTTTTCTAACATTTGAGTAGTTCTATTTAAAGCATATTTTTCAATACCTTCGATTTTACCTCTTCTTCGTAAACCTGCTGTATCAACAAAAGTAATATTTTTGTCTTTATATTCAAAAGATTCATCAACGGGATCTATTGTTGTTCCTGCAATACTTGATACAACTGATCTTTCTTCTCCTACTAAAGCATTTAGAATAGATGATTTTCCAACATTTACTCTACCAATTATTGCAACATTTATTTGTCCATCATCAAGTTGAGCATTTGCATTTATATCTTCAATTGGATCTAAAAATTCTTCTAAAGAAATATCTTCATCATCCTGGATTTCATTATTTATAATTACTTCTTCTATTTCTTTTGGAGGTAGTTTATTAGCTATCCATTCAAATAATAGTTTTGTTCCTCTATTATGTGAAACAGAAATTCCAAAAAGATTTTCATCATCTATTCCAAATTCATAAAAGTTCCAAAGTCTTTCATTTTCTTTATCGTTATCAATTTTATTTACAACTAAAGCAAGTTGTTTACCTAAGTCTTGAAGCTCATAAAATAGTTCTTTATCTTTATCATCAGGTAGTTTTTTACCATCAACCATAAAAAGTATTATATCAGCCTCTTTGGCACATTCAATAGCTTTTCTTTTTACATTAGAGAAAATTGCATCATTTGTTTCATCAATTCCTCCTGTGTCAAGCATTAAAGCTTCTTTTTCTAATATTTCAACTTCATGTCTTCTTATATCTCTTGTTGTTCCAGCCATATCTGAAACAATTGCAATTCTTTGTTTTGCAATTCTATTAAAAAGTGAAGATTTTCCAACATTTGGTTGACCTATAAGAGCAATTTTTTTTAATGTTTTTTCCATACAGTTTTTGTATCCTTTAAAAATAAAAAAGGTATTAGCAAAATGCTAATACCCCTTATTATACCTTAGTAAAATTAGATTTTAATATAATCCAAATTTACCTTCATCTTTTGTTCTGTATAATACTCTTAAGTTATCATCTTTGTCATAAAATACTTTAAAGATATCATCACTTGATTTTAAACTATCAAGTGCTTCTTCAATATCTATTGGTTTATAAGAAGCCATTTTTACTGGAATAATTTCATTCTCAAATTTTTCAAGTTCTACCGCAACTTCATCTTCAATTTCTTGAGAAACTACTTCTGTAAGTTTTGTAGCTTTGTGCCCTGTTATTTTATCATGGTGTCTTCTTAAAACTTTTGATACTCTATCAACAGCTATATCAATAGCTGAATATAAATCTTTATCTTTTTGTTTTACAACTACAGTGTCTAAATGTGCAACATTTAAAGTGAATTCAAAAGTAAAAGCTTTTCTACCATTTTTTTCTTCTTGATCAATAATTGCATTCACAGATATAATATCTAAATTATATTTTTTAAAAATCTCGATTGAGCTATTAATATAATCTTTAATTGGCTCTGTTAATTCTATGTGTCTTCCTACAATACTTGTATTCATAACATACTCCTTTACGTGTAATAATAAGTATTTTAGCATAAAAATTATAAAAGCATTATATATATTACTAAAATAATATTATTAAATTAGAATTTCTCTGTTACCTTTTGCATTTGCTTCACTTAAAACACCTGTTTGCTCTAATTGCTCGACGATTGTAGCTGCTCTGTTATAACCAATTCTAAGTTTTCTTTGAATATATGAAATAGATGTTTTTTTATCATTTAAAACAACTAATTTAGCATCTTCATAAAGTTCATCTAATTCTCCAAGTTCAACACCTGTTGCACCAGCAATATCAGAAGTATTTCTATCTTTTACAAAATTCATATCATACTCTACTTCTCTTTGATATTTTAAGAAGTCAACTACTGCTTCAATTTCATCTTCTTTTGACCAAGGAGCATGAATTCTTACAATATTTGAAGTTCCTGGAGGTGTAAATAGCATATCTCCTCTACCTAGCAATGACTCTGCACCTAAAGAGTCCAAGATGATTTTTGAATCAACTTTTTGACCTACTTTATATGATAGTCTACTTGGAAGATTTGCTTTGATAAGACCTGTTACAACATCAACAGAAGGTCTTTGTGTTGCTACGATCAAGTGTATACCACTTGCCCTTGCCATTTGAGCAAGTCTTGCAATAGAGTGCTCAACATCTTTCCCACTTGTCATCATTAAATCTGCTAACTCATCGATAACTACAACAATATAAGGAATTTTATCATAGCCTTCTTTTTTTGCTTTTTCATTATAGTTCTCTATATTTTTTGTCTTTGTTTTAGACATTAAAGTATATCTTCTTTCCATTTCTGCAACCATATTAGATAAAGCATTGATTGCATCAGTTGGCTTTGTAATAACAGGAGTTAAAAGATGAGGAATATCATTATACATTGAAAACTCAAGCATTTTAGGATCAATCATAACTAACCGAAGGTTATCTGGTGAGTTCTTATAAAGTAATGATAAAATCATAGAATTGATACCAACAGATTTACCAGAACCAGTAGTTCCTGCTATAAGTAAATGTGGTAATTTCTTAAGATCCGTAATAAATGGTTTTCCAACTATATCTTTACCTAAAACCATTGTTAATGGTGATTTAGAATTTTGAAAAATTTCACTTTCTAGAAGTTCTCTAATATAAATAACTTGCATATCTTCATTAGGAACTTCTATTCCTACTACATCTTTACCTGGAATAGGAGCTTGTATTCTAATTGTTTGAGCTTTTAAAGCCATTGCTAAATCATCTTGAAGATTTAATATTTTAGAAACTTTTACATTAGGTGCTGGCTTAAATTCAAAAGTTGTTACAACAGGGCCTGTATATGTTCTAACTACATCACCTTCAATTTTAAACATTAAAAGTTTTTCTAATAAATCTTCAATCTTTTGATCAATAACTGCTTCTGAAATTCTTGATTTTTTATCTTTTGGTGCTGCTTGAAAAAACTTTGTTGGAGGAAGTTCAAAATCTTTTGGTTTTTCTGTTTTACCTAATTCAATACCCTCTAACAATTTTTTATTTTCTTCAAGTTCATCTACAATAATTCCATGTGATGTTGAATCATCTACAAGTTTTGCCTCTTCTATAGTATTTTCTTTTTTATCTTTTGAAGTTGTTGTAATATTTTCACCTTCTATATTATCAACTTCATTTTGGTCTAAAGAAATTATATTTAAATCATCTACTCTTATATTAGCTATTTCTTCAGCACTATCTTCAATAATAATTTCAGAGATTTCTTCTTCATTTTTATTTAAGTTCTCTTCATTCTTTTTTTGTTTAGAACTTTTTAATTCTCTCTTCTGTTTTTTTCTACTTAATATTCTTTTAGGTTTATTTGATGTATCAACTTTTTTAAAGTTAAAACTTGGTGTAATTTTTTGTATATTAAAATTAAAGTTCATATCTTCTAATAAAATTAAGAATGAGATAATAAAACCAATTAATATAAATATCCAAAGTCCTGCTTGCCCAATTAATGGACTCATAGAATCAACTATAAAGTTTCCAATTTGTCCACTTAATTTAACTTCAACAATTAAAGATTGAAAGGTTAGTAAAGTTAAAAGAAGTAAAATAATTGAAACTAGTTTTACTGAAAACTCAGTCCAATCAAAATCATTTTTAAAGTTTAAGATATATAAGGGATATAAAAATAAAAATAAATAGCCATATGATAAGTAACCAAAATTAGTATGAGAAAAACTTGCAAAAATAGAGCCTATTTGCCCTACACTATTTTTATCTGATATAAAAGTTGCATATTCAAGATATACAATTAAAAAAAGTATAATTAATGAAAAAATTTTTTTTAAAATTTTAAAGCCTTCATTTTAATAATTTTGCAATTCTACTTTGTAGTTTTAACCATTGTCTATGCTCAAATAATGGGAATCCTGCCCATTGTTTTTTTGGTTCAGTAATAGACTTAGTTACACCACCACGTGCAGCAATAGTTGTAAAAGGTGCTATTTCAAGATGCCCTGCCGTAGCACTTTGTCCACCCATAATTACAAACTCATTTAAAGTTGTTGAACCTGAAAGTCCTACTTGACCTGTTAAAATACAACCATCTTTTAAAACACAGTTATGAGCAATATGAACTAGATTGTCAATTCTAACACCATTTCCAATAATTGTCGAATTGAACGCTGCTCTATCTATAGAACAGTTTGCTCCAATTTCAACATCATTTCCAACTGTAACATTACCATTTTGGTAAATCTTAATATATTTTCCAGTTTTTGTGTGAGCAAATCCAAAACCATCACTTCCAATAACAGTTCCTGCATGAATTATACAATCACTACCAATAGTGCAATCTCTATAAACTGATACATTAGAATAAATAGTAGTATTATCTCCAATAGATACATTATCTCCAATAAAACTTCCAGACATTATTGTACAGTTTTTACCAATTTTAGAGTCTTTACCAAGATAAACGTTTGACATAATATTTGTATTTTCACCTATAATACAATCATTTCCTTGAGTTTCTATTACCTTAGGAGCAAAGAACTTACTTAATCTTGCTAAAGTTAAATAAGGTTCTTCACAAACAATTGCAATTGTATTTTCAGGTACATTTTTTTCAAATTCTTTTTTTACTAAAACAGCTCCTGCTTTAGTTTTTGATAAATCTTTTATATATTTTTTATTTTCTAAAAAAGAAATTTCATTTTCACTTGCATCTAAAAGTGTATTTAATCCTGAAACTCTTAGATTAGAATTTAAGCTAATATCTATTTTTTTTAATATATCAGATAAAATCAATTTTTTTCCTATCTTTCCATTGCTACAACACCACTTTTTACTACTTCTAGTGGTTTGTATTTATTCATTATATTTGTAAAATTTGCAATTCTACTTGGGGCATCTGTTGCTGAAATGACTATTGCATCATCTGTAACATTTTGAATATGTCCGTTATATGCTCTTGCAATTACTTCAATATCACTAATTGGTTGCTCAATTGGTATTTTAATTAGTACTGTTTCTTTTTCAATAACATTTTGATGTTCATTTACTTTTAATACAGGAATTAATTTATTTAATTGCTTAACAATTTGATCAATTACTCTTTTACTACCTGTTGTAACAATTGTCATTCTTGAATATTTTGTTCCAGTCATAGGTGCTACAGTTAGCGAATCAATATTATATCCTCTTGCTGAAAAAAGTCCTACAATTCTAGATAAAACATTGTGTTCATTAATAACAATTACAGAGATAACCTGTCTTGTTGTTTCAGAATCATAATAGTGGTTAAAGTTATTCATTCCTATCTCCTAATAAAGTCATTTCATTTAATGCATGCCCATTTGGAACCATTGGTAGTACAATTTCATCTCTTGCAATAATTACATCAATCATTGCAGGTTGTTTTTTCTCTATTGCATCTTTTAAAGCTTCATCAAACTCTTTTTTTGTTGAAACTCTATAACCATTTCCTCCAAATGCTTCTATAAGTTTTTTGAAATCTGGTTGTGCACTTAAATCTGTTTCAGATAATCTATTTTCATAGAATAATGTTTGCCACTGTCTTACCATTCCTAGATAGTTATTATTAAGAATAATATTAATTACTGGTAAATTATACTCAACGCAAGTCATTAATTCTTGAATATTCATTAAAATTGAACCATCACCCGTAAAATTAATAGATACTTTATCAGGATTACCTCTTGCAACACCCATTGCTCCAGGAAGTCCAAATCCCATAGTTCCTAAACCACCTGAAGTATTCCATTGTCTTGGATATGAAAAAGGATAAAATTGTGCTGCCCACATTTGGTGCTGTCCAACATCTGTAGAAATAATCGCATTTTCTCCTAAAGTTTGCCCTACTCTTTCAATTGCCCACTGTGGTTTAATAACAGCATCTGAGTCTTGATATCTTAAAGGCTCTTTTTCTCTATAATCTTTTAATAAAGAAACCCAATTAGAATAATCATTAAACTCCATATTTTTAGCCGCTTCTAACATACCTTCAACTGTAACTTTTAAATCACCAACAATAGGAAAGTTTGTATCTACAAGTTTTGCAATTGAAGTTGGATCAATATCTACATGAATTACTTTTGCTTTCTTAGCAAATTCGTCAAGTCTTCCTGTTACTCTATCATCAAATCTCGCACCTAAAGAGATAATACAATCTGTATCATGTGCAGCCATATTCGCTGCAAATTCTCCGTGCATACCTAACATTCCAACAAATAACTCATTTTCATCCCCCATAACACCTCTAGCCATAAGTGTTTCAACCACAGGAATATTAGTTATTTTTGCAAGTTCTCTAATTTCATAAGCACAATTTGATAAAATTGCTCCTCCACCTACATAAAGTAAGGGTTTTTTAGATTTTGCAATAGCATCCATTGCTTTTTTTAATTGTCTTTTATTATAATTGACTGTAGGCTTATATGTAGGAATATCTACTTCTTTAGGATATTTAAAGTTTGCTACTTCAGCTGTAATATCTTTAGGAATATCAATATGTACAGGACCTGGTCTTCCTGTTGCTGCTATATGAAATGCCTCTTTTATAATTCTTGGTAAATCTTTAATATCATTTACTAGATAGTTATGTTTTGTACATGGTCTACTAATACCAACTGCATCAATCTCTTGAAATCCATCTGTACCAATAATTGTTGTAGGAACTTGTCCTGAAATAACAACCATAGGAACTGAATCCATATATGCATCTGCTAGTCCTGTTACTGCATTTGTGAAACCAGGTCCACTTGTTACAATAGCAACACCTACTTTACCAGTAGATTTAGCATAACCTTCTGCAGCATGAATAGCTGCTTGTTCGTGTCTAGTTAATATATGTTGAAAAAAACTCTGTTTATAAATTTCATCGTAGACATTCATAATAGCGCCACCAGGGTAACCAAATACTACATCTACCCCTTCCTCTCTTAATGATTCTGTAACCATTTTTGCGCCAGTTATTCTCATTGTCTTTTCCTTTTATAAAATAATCAGCGATTATACAAAAGCAATAATTAATAGCAGGTTAGAGATTCTCAAATTAAAGTTTAAATTTAGTTTAAATTTATTATTTTTTGGTTATACTTAAATTAAAATAAACTATTCCTTGAGGTTTTTATGGATATTAATAATGTAAATAGTAATATTAGTACTTTAAATAATTCTTCTGACTATCAATTAAATAAAACTAATGATTCCTCAAAAATTGAGAATAAAAGTAGTTTCTTAAACTTAACAATAAATGAATATAATCAAAAGAGAGATGAATTATCTGAGTCTTTACAAACTTTTAATGAAGGTTTAGGTGTTAGTAGTATTGCTCAAAAAGGTTTAGAAAAACAAATAGATTATCTAAAAAAAATTGAAACTAAATTAGAAAATGTAGAAAACAAAGAAAGTATTGAAGATAAAAATATAATCAAAAATGATTTGAACAAAGAACTATTAAATTTTAGAGAAGAAGCTTTTTCAACACAATACAATAAAGAAAAACTTTTAGTGCAAGATGAATATGAAGAAGATTTTAGTATTTCAATTTCAACTAAAGAAGCTTATTTTTCAATAGATAAACCCAATACCCCTGAAATTGCCACTAGAATAGCACAGGAAATAAGTAGAAATGATTTAAATAATGAACAAAGTTTACAATTTACAAAAGATCAAATTTCTTTAGGAATTAAAGAACTAGAAGGTATAAAAGAAAGTTTTAATGAATTAAGTAATAACTTAGAGTCAAGTGCAAGAGAATCTATCTCTGAACAAATAGATTTGTCTAAACAAAATTTAAAAAATAAAGAAATTAATTTTGGGCAAGAGATGAATGACTTTTCCAAAACAAATGTAACTGCAAATATGGGTTATTTAGCAGCCTCACAAGCAAATATTATGCAAGAACAAAGTGTAAGACTATTATCTAAATAAACAAGAGTTAATAGCTACCCCTTCTCTTAATCCATCATCTAAAACAATTGATTCATTTTTTTCAAGGACTTCAAAAATTGCCTTGTATATGTACACTCCAACTTCTATAAACTCAACTCTACCTTTCCCTACAAGTTTTGTTATTGTAGAAACTGAAGAGTTTTTAAACAATTCTAAACAATTAAATAAGTCTGTAATTCTAACTTTTGTTCCATTTACTTGTTCTTTATCATAATGAAAAAAGTCTTGTCCTAATTTTATTGCAGCTATAGTTGTAGGAGTTCCTGCAGTTGCAACAAAAGTATATTCTTTTGAATTTATACTATTTTCATCTAAAAAACTCTTTATATCTTTTTTATGAGAACTTAGTTCTTCATTTAAATCTTCATAATTATTATACTTTTGAGTAAGAGTAACAATTCCAAAATTAAAACTATGAGAAATAAAATTATCTTCATCATTTATAATAATTTCAGTTGAACCTCCTCCTATGTCAAGTAAAATAAATTTAGAAGAATCTATTTTCTCTCTTTTTAGTGCATACTGTACAGCTAAAAGAGTAAGTCTTGCTTCTTCCTTTCCATCTATAATTCTAAAATTTGCACCTGTTTGCCTTTTAAGGAAAGCTAGTACCTCTTGAGAATTAATTGCTAATCTCATTGCGGCAGTCGTTACACAAATTGCTTCTTTAGGATTATAAGCTAATTTCTCAGAAGATCTTTGTATTGCTGTCACAACTCGTTCTTGAGCTTCTTTAGAAATTTTATTAGTCTGATTTAAGCCATCAGCCATACCTACAACTTCGTTATATTCACCTAATATTTTATGATTTAAACAATCATAAACCAAAACTCTAAAAGAGTTAGAACCTAAATCAATAGCTACTACTTGATTCATCTATGGATGTCTGATTTTAAGTTTTGAATTTAATGAGTAACCAATGATTATCATTGAGATTAAAACAATATTTTCATTTATTAACCCAGTTAACCATACTAAATATACAAGCCATAAAAGAATTGCACCAAGTGGTGTTGGAACTCCAATAAAATATTTCTCAACTTCCCCTTCATGGGCATTTATATTAAATTGAATAAGTCTTCTTAATCCTGATATTACATAATAAATAAAAGCAAATGCTACTAAAGGAGTAAAAAGCATTAACTCTTTAGTATCAATTACTGCAAAAAATATGAACATAGTAGGAACAATAACAAATGATAAAAAGTCAGCAAAAGAATCTAACTGAATACCAAACTCTGTTGATAAATTATATTTTCTCGCTATTTTACCATCTACAATGTCAAAAGCCCCTGCAAGCCACGCAAAAAGTGCTGCAGCAAAAAAGTTATTATGTGTTAAATAATATATTGCTAACATTCCTGCTGCAATATTAAAAAAAGTAGCCAAATTTGCTAAGTTAAAGTGGCTATTTCTATTAAATAAAAATGTCATTAGTTTCCTTCTTTATAAATAGTAAACTGATTTCTTCCGTTTTGTTTAGATTCATATAAACATTCATCTGCTATCTTATAAAGTTTGTTACAAGAAACATATGAATATGGTTTATAAATTACAGCTCCAATAGAAATAGTTACTACGTTTGATATTTTACTATTTTTATGCTCAATATTTAATGATTGAATATTTTCATTTACATCCTTAAGGCACTCTTTTAATATTTTTTCATTAATATCAAAAAGAATAACACCAAATTCTTCTCCTCCTAATCTAAAAACATATTCATAGTCTTTATCAAAATATGATTTTAATGATGAAGCAACAGCTTTTAGTGTCATATCTCCCATATCATGTCCATATGTATCATTGTATTGTTTGAAAAAATCAATATCTAACATTACAAATGCAGTATTCCAAGAATTTTGATTTGAAATAAAAGGCATATTATCAAAAATTTTATCAAAATACTTTCTATTATAAAGTTTTGTCATAGAATCAGTTATTGATTCTATTGCATATTTTTTAGTGAGTATTTTAAGTTGGTTATCTTTTTTTATTATTGAATAAATAATAAAAGATATGAAAATAAAAGAGACTGTAATTAAAGCTATCATATTATAAAATAAGTAATTCTTCATAGAAGAATACTCTTTTATAAACTCTTTTCTCTTTTTTGAGGCTACTTTTTTTTCATATTCTTTTAGAAATTCAATCTCTTTTACTACTTTATGATACTGTGAAATTTTTGTTTTATATGTAAATGAATTATTAACACTCTTGTCAATTTTTCTTAAAACTTTTTTTTCTTCAATGTCTTTATAAGAGTTGTTGTAATAATCCCAATCTTTTTTTATTGATTTGAAAAAAGGAGTTCTTTTACACTTTTTATAAGTTTTCATACACTTAATTAAATCATTATAGTTTTCTTCAATACTATGAAGTTTTAATACAGGTATATAATTTCCAAAATATATATAGTCAATCTGTTTTTTTAATTTATCAATCTGAGAATTAAACATAAAACTGGAAATAAATAATGAAGCTAAAATTATAAAACTAAGAATACCTAGTTTAAAACTAACACTTTTATAAAACTCTTTTTTCATCTAGAAATTATATCAAATAAGTATTAAAAAAGCTTATAAGTTAGCTTAATTTTATCTTAATTATTTTTAGATATAATCGCGTTTTTATTAAGGAAAGGGGTATTTTGTTAAATATAAAAGACACACTAATTGGTAAATCAATAAAAAATGATGTATTATCTGGAATAGTTGTTGCAGTTGCTTTAGTTCCTGAAGCTATTGCCTTCTCAATTATTGCTGGAGTTTCTCCACTAGTAGGATTATATACAGCTTTTATTTTAGGGTTAATTACTGCCTTAGTTGGTGGTAAAGCAGGAATGATATCTGGAGCAACTGGAGCAATTGCTGTTGTTTTAGTTGGTTTAGGAATAAAAGTAAAAGAATCTATCCCTGAAAATTTAATGTTAGAATTGACTAAAAATGGTGAATTATCTACATATATTCTACAATATATATTAGCAGCAACAATTCTTGCTGGAATTTTTCAAGTGTTAATAGGCTTATTTAGGCTTGGTAAATTAATTAGATTAGTACCACAACCTGCAATGTATGGTTTTGTAAATGGTCTTGCAATTGTAATTGCACTTGCTCAGTTTCCTCTTTTTAAAGGTGAAAGCTGGATTATGTATGCTCTTGTTGCTTTAACAATGATTATTGTTAAATTCTTTCCAAGAATTTCTACTGCTATTCCATCTGGACTTGTTGCTATTATTGTTATTTCAGCAATTGTTATTGGAATGGATTTAGATACAAAAAGAGTTGGAGATTTAGCCGATATTTCAGGAAACTTACCTTCTTTTTCTTTACCTACTTTACATATTGATTTAGATGCAATTTTAATGATTCTTCCTTATTCTGTTTTAGTGGCATTAGTTGGACTTATTGAATCACTTCTTACTTTATCTGTTTTAGATGAAATGGGTGGAAAAAGAGGAAGTGGGAATCAAGAATGTATTGCCCAAGGAACTGGAAATATAACTTGTGGTTTTTTTGGAGGAATGGCGGGTTGTGCAATGATTGGACAATCAATTATTAATTTTTCCAATGGTGGATGGGGAAGATTATCTGGAATCACAGCCGCTATTTTGCTTATATCTTTTGTAGTTGCTTTAAGTTCTTATATTGCATTAATTCCTGTTGCTGTGCTAGTGGGAATTATGTTTATGGTTTCTATTGGTACTTTCGAATGGGAAAGCGGTAATAGAATTAGATATATGCCAAACTCAGATAAATTTGTTTTAATTGCTGTTACTGTTATTACTATTTTTGCTGATTTGGCAATTGCTGTTATTACAGGTATTATTATCTCTGCTTTAGTATTTGCCTGGAAACATTCAAAAGTAAGATCAAGAACTCATAGAGAAAATGAAGATACAAAAGTATATGAATTTGATGGTCCATTATTTTTTGGTTCAACAACTTCATTTTTTGAACTATTTGATATAAAACATGATCCTAAAAATATTATTTTAGATTTTAAAGATGCCAGAGTAATGGATATATCTGGTGTTGAAGCTATTGATAATATTACAAAAAAATATGCAAAAGCAAATAAAAAACTTACAATAAGACATTTAAGTGAAGATTGCAAAAAAATATTAAAAGATGCTGGTCCATTTTGTACATATGAAGAAGATGACCCAAAATATAAAGTAGCAATAAACTACTAATCTTTCTCTTTACTTTTTTCAAACTTTTTGTTAAAATTATTTAACAAAGGTTTGAAAATGGAATTAAACTCATACGGACAGTCACCTTCTACAATTTATCAACAGTTAGCTCAAAAAAGAACTGAATTAGCTAATATAGATAAAAAAGAAATAGAAAAATCTGAAGCTGACAATTATGATAAAACGAACCCTTCAAATGAAAAATTTGATGAACAAGATTATCAAAGAGTTTTAAATAAATTTAAAACTCTTGATAATGAAGTAAAAATACATGAAGAAACTCATGCTTCAAGTGCAAATACAACAGCTCCTATTCAATATAATTATCAAATGGGACCAGATGGAAAACTTTATGCAAATGGTGGTTCTGTTAGATTTGATACTTCTATCCCTGAGGATGAAGCTAGTGCAAATGTAAAATTAGAAGAATTAAAAGATGCTTCTAGTGCTGTTGATGAATTAAGTAATGCAGATGCACAAATTGCAAGAACTGCAAACTTAAATAAACTTTTATTACAAAGGCAAGGAGAAAGTTATGAGAATTGATAATAACCTTAACGGTATGCTTGCAGCACAAATGCAAGTAAATGAAAGTGCACAAAATATAGCTACTGTGGCAAATGTAACTGGAGATTCAGAAAATATGGAGGCTACTGCTGATATTATTGATTCTTTAGTTAACTATATACCTCAAGTAATCGCTTATGAAGCTAATGCAGAGGGAATAAAAACACAACAAGCAGTAGCGGATACATTACTTGATTTAAAGGCTTAATGTGAATAAAATAAATGTAGTTTGTCCACATTGTTTTAAAGTAAATAAAATACCTAAAAAAGATACTTATTCAAAAGCTAATTGTGGTTCATGTAAAAACTCTTTGTTAGATACAACTCCTATTGAAATAGATGAGTCAAATTTTGACCATGTAATTGTTAATTCTGAAATTCCAGTAATAGTTGATTTTTGGGCACCTTGGTGTGGGCCATGTAAAATGTTTGCCCCTATTTATAATGAAGTTTCACAAAAATATCCATTAAAAGCATTATTTATAAAAATTAATACTGAAGAACAACAAAACTTAGGAGCAAAATACCAAATTCGCTCTATTCCAACTTTAATTATCTATAAAAATGGTAAGGAAGTAAAAAGAGTAAGTGGGGCATTAGATCCACTTAAATTATCAAATCTTGTAAATGAAAATTTATAAAAACTCTTAAATAGTTTTTATAAATTGTTCCAATTCTTTTAGTTGTGTTTCATTAAAAACTTTTATTCCATTTTCATTTAATAGTCTTGCAGTAAGTCCTTGACCTTGAACTAAAGTATTCGAAAAAGTACCATCATAAATTTGAATATTTCCACAAGAAGGAGATTTTGATTTTAATAAAGCTATTTTTATATTTTCTTCTAGACAAAGTTCTAAGGCTTTTTTTGCTCCAAGTAAGAAATTTATTGTTACATCATCTTTATTTATAGTTTCTACTTTGAAAGGCTTTTCTGCACTTGTTATTTCTGCTGGTTTTCTTGGTGTGTTTAATCCACCTTTTATCTCTGGGCATAAAGAGTAAACTTCATTTTCACATAAAATATCCATAAATAATTCTTTTTCAGAAAATGAAAAATTTGGATTATATGCAAATGAAGAGTTTCCTCCATCATATCTAACATCTTCACCTAAAAGACAAGAAGAAATTAAAATTTTCATAAATTCTAATTCCTATCCAAAAATTCTTTTGTAAAGAAGGTTGATGTTTGAATATTATTAAATGCAGCTTTCATTGAAATAAACATTTGAGGATTTTCCTCTTCCATCTTTTCTAAAAGTTCTTTTGTTTTAGCCCTTGCATATGGCATTTTAATATCAAATCTCATTGCAGGACAGGCCTCATCTCCAATAACTGAGATTTCATTACTTTGAGCAAAAGCTCTTAATTGTCTTTCTCTACAAAAAATCAAGGGTCTAATAACTTCCAAACCATTTTCTGCTTTATAAATAGGAGGCATAGATCTTAAAGCTCCATTATATAAAAAGTTCATAAAAAAAGATTCCATTGCATCATCTAAATGATGTCCTAATGCAAGTTTATTATATCCTTGTTCTTGAGCTGTTGAATAAAGGTACCCTCTTCTCATTCTTGAAAAAAATGAACAAAATGATGAATTTTTTCTAATCTTATTTTTTGATAATTCAAAAATTTCAGTATCAATAATTTCATGTTCTATTCCATATTTTTTACAATGTTCAGCCAAAAATTGAACTTGTTCTCCCATACCATAAGTTACAGTTACAGCTTTAAATTCAAAATTAAAAGGTGTAACTTTTTTTAAATGGTTTAAAGCATGAATTAAAGTTGTAGAGTCTTTACCCCCTGAGAAACCTACTAAAACTCTATCTCCTTCTTGGATTAGTCCATATTCTGCATTTGTTTTTCCAACTAATTTAGATATTTTTTTACTTAAGTCTATCAAAATCTTTGTCCTATAGTTTTTCGCGATTATATCAAAATAAACTTAAATACCTAGTTTAGCTTACTAAAGACTTTTTTAGTTAAAATTTAACACTTTTAACCTTATTTTTTTGTATTATTATAAAAATATACAAAATATTGTTGTGATTTTAATATAATTAAAAGAAATTTAAATATTCAAGGTAAATATAATGAAATACATACTAATAGTATTAATATTAAGTAGTCTATTATTGTCTAGTAATTTGGAAAAATCTTTAATAAAAGAACAAGAAAATACAATTAAAACTAAAAAAACTGATATAAAGAAAAAAGAAGATAAAAAAGTAAAAGATAATAAAATAGAAAAAATTTTAAATTCTATAGAGACATCTGGAACAGTTACTTATAGATATGAAAAAATAAAAAAACAGTAAAGAAAGTTTTAAAATAAATTAACTGCTTTTTTAGATATTTTCACTATAATTTCTTTTTAAATCAACTAATAAAGATATTTAATTATGACAAAAGAAGAAATTCAAGAATTTAAAGAGACTATTAAAAAAACTATTATTCCTATTGTACAAAATATGACAGAAGAGCAAATAAGAAATATAATTGAAATAGTTGAAAAAGAACATACAAATTTGCCAAAAGGATTCGGAGAAATGCTTTATGAACAAATAATTGTTATGAAATATAAACAATAATTAAATACTCTTTCCTAAGCTAATATAATTAATCATTTTAAGCTCTTTTACAAAGAATTAGTATAATATAATATTATTAATTTATACAAGGAGAAAAAATGAAATTAATCAACACTGCAATTATTGCTAGTTCACTATTTTTTTCAACTATAAGTGCTAGTGACTTAAATCTAAAAAATGATGGTGTAAAAGTCAACTACAATGGAAATGAATATTCAATAAAAAGAATTCATGATGAAGAGTGTAAAAAGATAAATGGAGCTGACCCTCAAAATATCTGGTCTGGAAGCTATGCAAAAGAAGGTCTGCCTCAAAATTGTGTAAAAAAATTTGTAACTACTATTGGTAAAATAACTCCAATGAAGATAAATGATACAATTCAAACTGTAGGTGAAATTGAGGTAATTAACTTCATAAAAAAAGCTCAAGATAGAAAAGATATGCTTTTAATTGATGCAAGACTTCCTGACTGGTTTTTGCAAATGAGTATTCCTACAGCAGAGAATATCCCTTTCCCCTACTTTAATAAAGATAAATATCCTGATGATTTCTATGATGTTTTAGATATGATTGGAGTAAAAGAAGTATCAAAAGGCAAATATGATTTCTCAAAAGCCAAAAATTTATTATTGTTTTGTAATGGTGCTTGGTGTCCTCAATCAACATTAGCAATTGAAAATCTAATAAGTATTGGATATCCACAAGAAAAAATCTCTTGGTATAGAGGTGGAATGTATTCATGGAAAATGTTAAATTTAACTACAGTTAGTGAATAAAATAGTAAATCAATTTTGATTTACTATTTAAAAATCTCTTTAAAATCATTTACAATAGTTTCATCTACCCTATTCTCTTTAGCCATCTCTTCTAAGATATTAAAAGCTTCATCTTTAGAGTAATTCTTTCTATATGGTTTGTTACCTCTTAATGAAGTATATATGTTTGTTAAGCTTAAAGCTCTATCTTTTAGACTTAAATCTTTTCCTTCTAATTTAAAAGGATAACCTAAAGAATTAATTTGCTCTTGTATCTTATAAGAATATGAACAAATATCATTAAAACCTATTATATTTGATAAAACTTTTTTTGTATAGTATGGATATGCTTTGATTTCTTCATACTCTATACTTTCTAAAGAACTTTGTTTTAATAAAAGTTTATCATCAATAAAAAGTTTTCCAATATTGCATAAAGAAGCTGCTATCATAAATGTATATTTATTTTTATGTTCAAAGTTATAAAAATCTGCAACTTTAGAAGCATTTGTAATAATAGTTAAATCTTCATTTGTAAGTAAAGTAAAAATAGAAGTGATTTCTAAAACTTCTTCAAATGTTAAAGCAATACTTTCATCATTCAATGTTGAAAAAATAAAAGTAAGCAATTCATTTTCATTTTGTAAATCTAACCAAAAACTTTCTTTTTCACTAAATTCTTCAAAACATTCAACTAAATCATTTGAAAAAAGTTTATTTTCATTTTCTTTTAAAAATCTTAATATTTCTTTTCTTGTTTCTATTGTACAAGTGCCTAAATCAAAAGTTCTATCAAGTAGTACAGCAAAAGATATGAATTGGGAAAATAAAGGAATGTCTTCTTCTTTTAAAGAAAAAGTTCCACTTCCATCATAATATTCACATTGGTATTTTAGTACATTTTTTTGCTCTTTAAATAAGAAAGGTAGTTTTTTTGAATAATTATTTGAAAATTCACAATAATTTACTAAATCCTCTTTAGAACTTTTTAAAGCAATATTATGCATAAAAGAATAAGCACATATATCAAATAAAGCTTCTTTTTTATAGTTAAATTCTAATGCTAATTTTAATGAGATATAAGCTACTCTTTTCGAGTGATTATCTGAGATATTAAAATATCTTGACTCAATTTTATCTAAAGCTATTGACATTGATAATAAAAAATTGTTTAAATTAAAAGTCATTTGTTTTTTCTTATCCATAAAGTTCCTAATTTTCTAAAATATATTTTTATATTAATGCTTATTATACGTTAATTTGACTAAAATATCTCTCAAAGAAATATAAGAAAAACAAATAAGGAAATAAAATGAAAAAATTAATTTCATCTTTATTGGTTCTTGGTTTAAGTAGCTATACTTATGCCTTTGATTATAACTTAGAACCTAAAAAGATAAATGATAATACATGGTGTTTTTTAGGTAAGCTTGAAGCCCCTTCAAAAGAAAATGGTGGATTTATGTCAAATCATTGTTATGTAAGTACAGGTAAAAACTATATTCTAATTGATTCAGGTGGAACTTACCAATTAGCAAAACAGGCATATGAAAAAATGTCAAAAATAAAAAAACTTCCTGTTCATACTATAATTTTAACACATGACCATGATGATCATTGGTTAGGAGCTTCTTTTTATAAAGAAAAGTTCAACTCAAAACTAATTGGTGTTTCTACTATTAATAAAAATTATGATAAAAATTCTAAAACTAGAATGTTTAATACAGTTTCAAAAGATGCTATAAAAAATACAAGTATTGTGAGACTTGATGAAGTTATTGAAGAAACAAAATCATTAAAAATTGATAATTTTGAATTTCAGATTTTTCCAGTTGGGACAAAAGCACATTCAAGTGAAGATATTTTTGTTTATACACCTTCTACAAAAACTCTTTTTGCTAGTGATTTAGTTATGAATGGAAGAATCACATCTAATAGAGATGGTTCTGTAATAGGACAATTAAAAGCTATTAAAATGCTTGAAAAAATGGACTATAAAAATTTAATACCAGGGCATGGTTTAGACACAAGTAAAAATGCAATTAATGAAACAAAACAATATTTTACACTATTGAAAAAAAGAGTTTTAAAAGCAGTAGAAGAAGATATTGGTTCAGCAGAAGTAACTAAACATATAAAAATGGAAGAGTTTAAAGATAAAGCTTTATATGAGGAGTTAAATTCTAGAAATGTATTTGATGCTTATAATGAATTAGAATTTTATGAAGAAGAGTAATTACTCCTCTTCAAATAATTCTATTGTAGCACTTGTAGCTGTGTCAGTCATATCAAGATCAATATGTCCTGCACCTTTTACTTCAACAAGTTTTGCATTTAAACCTTTTTTTTCTACAACTTTAAAAAAGTTTTTTGTAACTTCTGGCTTAGAAATTTCATCTTTTGTACCATAAATAAATAAATATTTAGTATTTTTATTTACTTTATCAAGTACATCAATCATAGAAATTAAATTTTTATTATCACTAATTTCATGAATATCGTATCTTCCACCTACTAAAACAACATTTTGAAGTAAATCAGGTTTTACTCCACTTAAAGTAGCTCCCATCATAGCACCTGCACTATGACCAATAAAGTTAATACTTTGAGCTTCATATTTTTCTTTTAAAGAAGAAATTAATTCTCCTAAAAAATTAACATATTCTTTTGTTGCAGCAAGGTTTTTAACCTCTTTACTAGCTAATGGTTTTAGTTTATTTGTAGAAGAATTTGAATATCCAGGAAGAGATACTGCAATAGTTGTTAAATCTGTCATCATATTCATAGTTTCTGCAAAAGGACCATATCTACCTAAAGTATTTGTTCCTAAATCCCAAGTACCATGAACAATTACAGTAATAACTTCATTATCCTCACCTTCAAAAGCTTTATATTCTATACATTCATTTCCAGCATAGATAAAACTACCATCTTTTGACTCACACTCTTCTTTTGTAACATTGGCTGCTAATAGTGCAGTTGATAAAACTGCAGTTGATAAAATCTTTTTTAACATATTTACTCCTTTTTAATAAGCTATAATACCTATGTATCCAGCAACTTGCTTTTCAATAAGTTCTACAATTCCTGCTTGAACATAAGAAACATCATCAATAAAATCTTTTTTTGTCCATTTCATAGTATCCATTGTATTTTTGCAAACTATAAACTCTACATCATATTCCATCAAAGACTTTATTCTTGTTAAAGTATCTTTATCATAATCTTTTTTTAATGCTCTAACTCCATTTCCATAAGCAATTACTGCAACTTTTAAAGACTCTTCTGGATACTCTTTTAAAATATTATAAATAGTACTTAAATTATGATTGACTTTTTCTAGGTCTGAATCATAAAGTTGAATAGCTACTTTTCTTGGTTCATCAAATGAAGGTAAAGGTTCACTAAACTCTGATTGTGCAAACAAATAAATAGTTGCACACATTAAAATAATAAGTTTTTTCATAAATTATCCTTTTTTATATAATAAAATAGTATCATTATCTTTAACAACACCGCTATTTATAATCTTACAATAAATACCTCTACAATCTTTAATTAAAATTGGTAAATCATCATCAAACTTTGATAAATGATTACAAATAGTACAGTTTTCAGTTATTTCTATAATTGCTGTTCCTATTTTAAACTGTGTTCCTACTTTATAATTATGAGGATTAAAATCAAATAAAATATTTTCACCTAAACTTCCAAATTTCAAATTAATATTCTCATTTTTTGCCATATCATACGTAAAGGTTCCTACAATCATAACAGTTTTATCTAAGTCTTTACCTGCAAATTTATCATTTTCAATTCCAAAATCATTTATTAAATTTAATTTATCTTTTTTCGGTCTAGGAAGTCCTTTATCTAACTTTGTAGCACTAAAAGTACTTATTACTTTACCTATTTCCATAATTTATAAATTCTCTTTTAAAATTTGCAAATAATCATTTTTTACCCAAGCTCCAGGATAAATATTTAAAAGCTCTCCAGCTGAAGTAAGTACAAAAAAAGTGGGAGTCATACCTTTAAAATGTTTTTTTAAATTAAAAGGTAAACTTTCATAATCAACATCTATTTTTAAAAAGATATAATCTTCATCCATTTTATTCTTTATTTCATCAAGAGATAAAACTTCTTTTTCCATTTTCTTACAAAAATAACAAGTTTTTGAAGTTGCATATACTATTATATGTTTACCTTCACTTTGTGCCTTTTTTAAAACTCTATCTTCTTTTATATTTTTAGTTAAAGTTTTTTTAGGTTTAGGCATATTCTTAAGTCTATCCTTTTTGTATCCCATAAAATATTGAGCTAAAAGTTCAGCTTCTTCATCTGAGATTTGAATAGGTTCTTTTTTATTATAATATTTTAAAGCACTTTTATCACAAATACTATTATTTAAATCAGGATTAGCCAAATAAGACTTTAAGTACATCTCTATTTCAACGGTTCTCATATCTTCATCATTTGGATCGCCTATTTTTCTACTACTATCCATAATGGCCCAAGCAAGCATATTTTCTGTAGGAGTTTTTAAATTTAATAAAGTATTATTTCTTTCATAAAAATTTTCTTTTAATTTTTTAAATGAGATATATCCTTTATGACATTGGGCACATTTTTGGTCAAAAAGTTTTTTACCTTCTTTAAAATCTGCAAATAAATTTGTTGAAATAAAACAGGCAAATAGAACTATAAACGCCTTTTTAATCATCTTTTATCCTTCTTTTGATTTATAAAATACTTATTTAAATACTTTATAAATCAAAAACATAAAGAAATATTTCTTTATGTTTTATCATTCTAAAATTATTAGATAATTCCAGGGTTTCCTTTGATACCAACAATATCAGGAGTATCAATTTTTAAGTTAGCTATGTGCTTAACATTTTGTAAATAAGTCTCTACAGTTTCCCATACTGGTTCACCTGGTGATTTAGAACCAACAGTTGACCAACCTGCAACTTTATAAGACTTATTAGCTTCAAGCTTATGTCCATTTTTAGTAAGTGTAATATCAGAAATTCTTTCACCAATTTTAGCAGTTGGATTGATTCTATAAGAAATACCACCTGTTCTAACCATATCTCCACCTTGTTGATAGAATGGATCTTCATTAAATAAGTTATCTGCTACATCTTCTAAAATAAGTTTAATATCTTTACCTGAAATATCTCTTGCATATGTTTCTGGATAAGTCATTGCTGTTTGAGTCATTAAATCATCAAAAGTAATATCTTGTCCTGGAATTACAGATGTTCCCCATCTAAATCCTGGAGATAAAGAGATATCAGCACCTTTTACATCCATTAAAGCATCACAAATAATTTGATCCCAAGAACCATTGAAGTTACCTCTTCTAAACAGTGTTTGTTCAGTAGTTGCAATTACTCTATCTAAATCTTTTTTATATGGAGCTCTTACATCTTCAATATATTTTTTCATTTGTTTATCTTCAGGGATTAAATCAGAGAAGATTGGAAGTAAAGTAAATTTAAAATCTTTGATTTTTCCATTTTGAATATCTAAATCAAGAACATTTAGGAATTTACCATTTGAACCAGCATTACAAACATAAGTAGTACCTGCTTCATTTTTAACAGGATATGCTTCAGGTACACCATCATGAGTGTGACCACCCATAATAAAGTCAATACCAGTAACAACTTCTGCCATTTTTTTATCAGTATCATATCCATTGTGAGAAAGTACAATAACTGCATCTGGTTTTTCAGTTTCTCTTACTTCATCAACTAACTCTTGCATTCCTTCATCATTAATTGAGAATGACCAATCAGGAATAAATCTTTGAGGATTTGCAATAGTAGTATAAGGGAAAGCTTGACCGATAACTGCAACTCTTGCATTACCCATTTTTTTAATAGTATATGGTTTAAATGCATGACCTGTATCTTCATCATATGCTTGCATTGCAATTTCAGTTTCTTCAAACAATGCATCTTCTTTTACTTTAACATTTTGTGCTAAGAACTCTGCATCTAGCATTTTTACGTTATCTAAAACTTCTTGAGCTTTATATGTGAATTCCCAGTGTCCAACAGCGATATCAACACCTAATAAGTTCATAGCACCAACCATATCTTTACCTCTAGTGTAAAGTGCAGTTGCACTACCTTGCCAAGTATCTCCACCATCAAGTAATAAAGTTTTATCTTCACCAAAACTATTTTTTAAATAATCAACAACAGTTTTAATTTGTGCAAAACCACCAGTTCTACCCATTACTTTTGCATGTTTTTCAAAGTCAATACAAGAATAAGCATAAGTTAATCTTTTATTATCTTTTATTCCATAATAATCTAAAAGTTTGTCTCCAACAATATGTGGAGGCTTTCCATAGTTACCATGAAAACCTAAGTTTACACTTGGTTCTCTAAAATATACAGGAAGTAACTGTGCATGAGAGTCTGTCATATGCATAAATCTTGCATTACCAAATGGCTTTAACTTATAATAGTCTTCCATTTTATTTGTATTTGTCATTCTTGTATGAGAATTTGCAAATACAGGCGCAGAACCAAGTACTGCCATCATATAAACAAATTCTCTTCTACTTAATTTACTCATTTATTAATCCTCTAATTAATTTTAAAAAAGACATTCTAAACTATTTTCCTGTCCCTATAACAGTTAGACCTAAAGAAGTCCAAGCTTGCATACCACCTCTATAGTATTTGATTTTTTCTACAGGGTATCCCATATTTAACAAAGAATACTTTGATCTTTTTGTCATAGATGGTGTTTGTCCACACCAATATCCATTACAATATAAAACAACTGTTTTTGCATTTGAAAAATCAAGACTTCCATCTTCTTTTTCAATAACACCCATTTCATCTTCCATCATTTCTACAGCAGAATCCCTATCTTTAAAATTTGTATAAGGAACATTTACTGCTCCAGGAATTCTAAGTCTTGCAAACCAACCTGGACTTCTAGAATCAATAATTGCTATTGAATCATCAGTTTGAGCTTTTTTCATATACTCAATAAACTCTACTTCACCAACTGTTTCTATTCCTTCTGCAATAGTCATTGGTTGAAGAGCACCTCTATGTGTTGTATTATAAAGTTCAGAAATTAAATTTCCAACTTTTTGGTTTCTAATAAGTGTAAAATTTTCATCATTTAAGTTAATATCTATTGATTTCACACCTTTAGAAAGTGGTATAAAAGAAGAGTTTTCTTCCTCTGCAAAACTTACAGTAGAAAATAAACTCATAATAGCTGTTGCTATTAAAGTTTTTCTTAGAACTGTCACTTTTTTTCCTTAATTTCATGCATTTTTAAATAAAAAAAGCCAAGATTTTACTCTTGACTTTTCACTTATTCTTTTTTATATAAATATATTAATATTTAAAACCATCTCCAGGGATAGCTGTTCTCCATGTGCTCTTAGCTTCATAAGCTTGACTCAATGCTGCAATACCAAATTTACAAGCTCTTGTTGCTGCAAATTCAAGAGGTAATACAGTTTTAGATTTTTTACCTTTAAAAGTTTTAGGATTAACTTCCTTCGCACCAGATTTAATTCCTTCTTCAACAGCAGCAATTAAATTTGAATTATTAACCTCTAATCTTCTAAATTCTAAACCTTGTTCTTGAGCAGCTTTATTATATAGTTTTGCAGTTGCTAAGACTTTTTCAATACCATTTTTTTCAACACTACAAAGTAGTTTCTCATCTACTTTTGCTGCACTTTCAGGAGTTGGTGCATTACTTACACAAGCTGTAAAAACGAACGCTGTTGTTGCTGCAATTGATAAATTTAATAATAATTTTTTCATAACCATCTCCTTATTTTCTAATATCTGGACCATCAAATTTAAGGCCATTACTCATATAAGCCATAAAGAATAATAGTTCTCTCATTTCTTGACTATCATTTTTAGGTGGTACTTGACCTTGATCTTTAACGCATCCTGACATTCTTCTTTCTAATGTTCCTAGTCCATCATTTTTAGGACTTGCAGCTCCCCATTTTAATCTATATACAGGGAAATGTGTTGTTTGACCTAATAATTGAGATAAAGATTCATTTCTAACTCTTAAAGCTGCACCTTGAACATGGCACTCTGCACAGTTAAGTTTTAAATAACCTCTTTGAGTATAATAATACTCTTTTCCTCTTTCATATGCAGCTGCAGCTTCAGCACTTTGAATTTTAACATCTACAATTTTTTCTTCATCTCTTGCAGATGATGCAAAGAAAGATTGAACGTGAGCCATATCACCTTTTTTCTCATTCCATTTCTTTTCACCATTTGAAGTTCTACACTCATTTATTGCAACAGTAAGAGTCATAACTTCTTTTCTTTCTTCATCAAAGAAAGGATATTTAGAACCTGCTTCCGCAGGGTTTGGGAAACATGTTGCTAAAGATTTCCCATTTGCAAACTCTTTTTCATAAAGTTCTTCACCATGTTCAATAAACTCTTCATATGGAGGGAATTCATTAATTTCCTCATAAGAAACTCTACCATTTTTTGAAAATGCATAGTTTCCAATAGAAAATTCTTCAAATTTTACACCACTAATAATATTATTTTTCAATTCATCATCAGTTGAATATGGGAAAAAAGTCGCTCTATTTTTTTCAGGATTATCAAATTTTGCTTCAAAATATTTAACTAAAGCTAATCTATCCTTCTCTGCTTGTGCATTAAAATCAGCTGCATTTAAAGTACATACAGCAAGAGCAGTTAATGCAGTTGTTTTAGCAATTTTTAATAACATACATATCTCCTTGTAAGATTAATCACTCAAAAGAGTGATTAATTATTTAATTTTAGCTTTATCAGCTCTTGTATTACCTTTTAAATCAACCCATGTAAACTCTAGTTTATCACCTTTTTTAGCTCCAACTGCATCTGCATTAAACTGAAATTTAAAATATGGATTTTTTGATAAAAATTGACTTGATGATAATTCATAAACAATATTTCCATTTACTTTTGCAACTACATAAGTAATAAAGTTAGCTTCTTTTTTAGCTCTCTCTGCTTCTTGGTAACTTAGGTTTGCATGGTTAGCAAGAGCTTTAACAGTTACAACACCTTTTTTTAACTTTGCTTTAATTCTAGTTTTTTTAGCCATTATTAATTCCTTTTAATATTTATATTTTAAAAATTCTATGTAATTCTAATAGTTGAACTAAATCAACCACCACATCCACCAATAGTTACTTTTACTTCTTTAGTTGTTGAATATAATTTACCATTTTCTTCAATTATAGCTGTTACATTACCTGTTTTAGCCATTTTAATTCTTACAGAATAATCAATAATTCCACCCTTTGGAACTGTAAATACAGCAACTGTTGACTCTGGGTTAGCATCTTGAAAAATTGCTACTTTAGAACCAGCTAAATCAGATGAAACAGTTACAGGAATAACTGCACCATTTTCTGCAATATCTGGAGCTTTTAATTTAACTTTATCTGAAGCAGTTGCAGTTTTACCAAATAATTCTTTAATTGCTTCATCAACTTTTGTTGCAGTCCAAGCTTTTGGCTTTTCTTTTCTAAAGTCAATTGCACTTAAAGAAGAAGGAGCCATTGAAACTGCTAATGCACCTAAACCTAAACCTAAAAAATTTCTTCTGTTCATCATTTTCTATCCTTTTAAATTATTGAATTGTTTTTAAATAAGCAACAACAGCTTTTATTTGTTCTTCACTTAACCAACCTGTTTTACCAAATGCTGGCATTGAAGTATTTTGAACATTTCTTGCACTATATATATCATATACAGTATCAAAAAGTAATTCATCTGGCCAATACTGTAACCCAGTTAATTTTGGTCCCATACTTCCTGGACCATCAATATTTTTACCACTTACAGCATGACATGCTAAACAATTACCTAAATTTTTAGTATTAAAAATTTTTTCACCTTGTTTAACAAGTTCTTCATTATTAGCAAAAGAACTTGTTAAAGCTAAACTACTTATAGCAGAAGCTATAAGTAAATTCTTGATTAATTTCATTGCTTTCTCCTTATTTACTAGCGTTGATCATATAATCAACCACTTCTTTGAACTCTTTATCAGAAAGATCCATAGCTCCACCTTTTGGAGGCATAGCATTTATTCCATTTATAGAATTAGCATAAACAGTGTCCATTCCTTTAGCAACAACAGCAGCCCAAGCATCTTTATCACCTAAAACAGGTGCACCGATTGCTTCATTTGCATGACAAGCAGCACAATATGTCTCATATGTTGTTGCAGCTTTTGAGTTTGCAGAAGAATCTGAAGATTCAACTTTCCATGATCTTTCAGTTGATGCAGGAGGATTAAAATCATTTAATTCATTCTGTATTTTAAGTACTGGTACTTCTTCTTTTATACAATCAGTCATACATCTTTCACCAGTACCATAATTTTTAGGATCACTTAAAAATGCTTTCATATTTTCTACACCTTTCTTAGGATTTTCTGGTGTATCTACTTTTGGATAAAAACCATCTTCATTAGGCATTTTTATTTTTAAGAATTTTTCTCTATCTAAAACATATTCATCATCTAATTCTTCACCATCAATAGTAATACCATTTTCCATTAATAAGTAAGCTACTAAAGCATATGTTTCACTATTAGTTAAAGATTTAGGATGAGGGAAAGGCATTGACTCTTGGATATACCAAAAAAGAGTACTTGCATATGGCCAATATGTTCCTATAACTTTTGTAGGAGGTTCTACTCCTGGATTTTTATCTGCTGGGTTTAATAATTGGTTTGTTAAAGTTTCTGTTGAAGCACTTCCTGCTGATAATGGAGGATAACCTTTACCACCAATACCAAACTCACCATGACACATAGCACACTGTGCATCATAAAGTTCATAACCCCATTCAACAGAACCTTCTGCTTTTTTTGGATTACCATCTTCATCTAAAACAACTTCACCATTTTTCATATCATATTTAGGTAAACCTGTTCCATCAGGCATAACATCTAAATCCCAAGCCGCAATTTCTCTTTTAGTAGCTTCTCTACCAAAATTAAATTTCTTGATGTTTTGAGTATTAACATGATAAGATGTATATTTACCGTCTTTTGTTTCATACTTTACTGCTCCATCAACTGACTTTTTGATTTCACCATTTGTTGCACAACCTGAGATTAATAAAGCTACTGTTACAACACTAGCACCAAGCAAAGACTTTTTAAGCATTGTGTTTTCTAATGTGAACATTATTAACCTCCCCATTTGATTTAACTTCCCATGTAACAATTGCATTTCTATGATAAATTGATTCAACACCTACGGCAGAAGTTTCTTGATCAATTGTAGGTTGAACATTTCCTGTATCATCAATTGCTCTACTTGATAGTAATAAAGGTTTCCCTTCCCATCTAGTAATATAAGAGAATCTTGTCCAAGATTTAGGTAAAACTAAACCTTTTAAATTAGCTTCAACCCAGTTGTCTCCACCATCAAAAGAGATGTCGACATTAGTAATTGTACCATGTCCTGACCATGCCAAACCTTCAATTTCAATCATATCACCTTTTTTAAGGTGGGTCCAAGGTTTTTCTGGACAGGGAGATGTAATCACAGAATTAACTTCATTTGCCCAAAAATATCTGATTGCTTTTCCAGACTTTTGAAGCATTGTATATTTAGAAGTTTCTTCTTTTGCATGCCAAGGTTTATCAGAAAATTCAAGTCTTTTTAGCCATTTAGTATTTAAATTACCTTCCCAACCAGGAACTAGAAGTCTTAAAGGATAACCTTGTTCTGGTCTTAGGGCTTCTCCATTTTGAGCCCAAACAAGCATAGCATCATCCATAGCTTTTTCTACAGGAATAGTTCTAGGATTACCTGCATTATCACTACCTACAGCTAACATCCAAACAGCATCATCTTCAAGACCAATGTCCTCAAGTACAGTTTTTAGCATAACTCCTGTCCACTCAGCAGAACTCATCATTCCTTTCATGAATTGTAGATTATTAAATTGAGGTCCTCTCCAACCTGTTGAACCATTAGCAGGACATTCAATAAAATAAATTCTACTTTCACTTGGATATTTTTTTAAGTCATCTAAAGTTAAAACAACTTCTTTTTTAACTTTTCCATGAATCATTAATCTAAATTCATGAGGATCAACATGAGCAGTTCCACCATGATTTCTAGTAAAAAACAATCCATTTGGAGTTACAATACCTTGTAATTCATGAATAGGACACATTGAAACAGAAGCATATGCATCTCCTGAAGATAGAAGATCAGTAGTTCTTCTAATAACATTGTGTTCATAAGGTGACGGTATTCCATATAGGTTTTTAGTAACCATATCACCAAGTTTTGTTCCCCATTGTGCTTCTTCTATAATAGCAGGATCATCTGCTCTAAGCTTCACAGGAGACAAAACATTTGCTGCAGCTATGGCACCAGCTGAATAGACTGCAGTTTTTCTAAAAAAATCTCTTCTACTTAATTTCTTTTCAGAAATTGTTTCAAGTGACTTTTCAGAATTTTTACTTGACTTCGTCATCATTCCTCCTTAAAAATTAGCCATACACATACAAATAAGTAAACTTAATAGATAGTTTACTTTTACTTATACGAATCATAAAGCTTGGTTATATAAGTATTTATTATATAACTATGAGGAAATTATTGCCATTTTTTTGATGTAAGTCAATAATATACTAGGCTTTTTTGACTTTTTGTTCTGTTTTGTAACAACTTTATGACTTTTGCTATTTAAAAGCTATTCTTCAGTTGATTTATAAAACGGTATTTACTATTATATACATCGTCTACTTTTTTATTAAATTATTCATAAACCCTTCTTTCAATTATTTTCTTTTTTTATTTAAAGTAACCAATTTAGTGACCTTTCTTAATAGATATACAGTTTTATCTTTTTAATTTCTTAATATTTAATCCATAAAATTATTATAAACTCTAAGAATTTTGATTAAGATAGCTTTTATATTTTATATTGCATATGATACTATTTGCCTTTAAAAAAATTGGAGTAAATATGAGAGATTTTATAAATTATGAGCAGTCTTTAAATATACTATATAACCTTAATTTTAAAGGTAATACTAAGGAAAAGCTTTTTATTACAAATGCACAAGGCAGAATCTTAGCAAAGGATGTTATTGCAAAAAATAATAATCCTGAATTCAAAACTTCAGGAATGGATGGTTATGCTATTAAAGCTGAAGATCAAAAACTAAATAGATTAAAAATAATAGGAAAAAATCCAGCTGGAGAAGTTATCAAAGAAGAAGTTACTAATGGAACATGTATAAAAACTTTTACAGGCTCTTTAATGCCAAAAGGGAGTGATACTTTAATTCCTATTGAAAATGTAGAAGTAGAAAATGATGAAATTATTATAAAAAAAGAAGTTCCTTCAAAATTTGCAGTTAGAGATATAGGTGAGAACTACAAAAAAGGAGAAGTTCTTATAAAGAAAGGAACTACCATTGGTTTTGCAGAAATTGGAGTATTGGCTTCATTAAATATCTCACAAGTTGAAGTTTATACTAAACCTATTGTTTCTATTGCAAGTACAGGTAGTGAAATTCTTGATTTAGGAGAAGAACAAGAAAATGATTCTCAAATTAGAAGTTCAAACCATCTTACTATTGAAGCATTAGCAAAAACGGCTGGGGCACAGACTATTCAAAGAGGTGTTGTAAAAGATGATATTGATTCAATAACAAAATTATTACAAAGTTCTTTAGAGGTATCTGATATTGTTGTTACTACAGGTGGTGTTTCAGTAGGAGATTATGATTTTGTACAAGATGTAGTAAAAGAAAAAATTGGTGCTAAAGTTTTATTCCATGGGGTAAAAATAAAACCTGGAATGCATATATTAATTGCACAAAAGGACAATAAACTTATTATTGCTTTACCTGGCTTTGCATATTCATCTACTGTTTGTGCTATTTTATATTTATTACCTATGATATATAAATATGAAAACTCAAATAAAAAGCTTCCTATTGTAAAAGCCGAAATTACACAAGACTATCCTCAAAAAATGGCAAAAACAATTTTTACAGCTTGTAATGTATTTTATGAAGAAGGAAAATACAAAATTAATTTTGAAGGTAAAAAACAAGGTACGAGTGCTATTTTAACAAATATGTTAGAGTCTCCAGCTTTATTAATTCAACAAGAAAATGGAGAAAACCTAAAAAAAGGTGACTTTGTAGATATTCTTCTACTTAATGAACTAAATTAAAAAACTATTCACCCAATAATTTTTGGGTGTCTATTTTCTTCTTAACTTTTACACCTAATTCAATAAACTCTTCACTTCTTCTAATAAGATTTCCTCTTCCTAAACTTAATTTTTTTATACTTTCTTCATATGCTTTTTGTGTTCTGTCTAAATGGGTTCCTATATTTTCAATATCATTAACAAAACTTGCAAATTTATCATATAAATCAGCTGCTTTTTTTGAGATTAAAAGAGCATTTTCATTTTGATGTTCATATCTCCAAATATTTTCTATTGTTCTTAATGTTGCAAATAAAGTTGAGGGAGAAACTAGCATAATATTATTTTCAAAAGCTGTTTTAAATAGATTATTATCTTCTGAGGCAGCAAGCATAAATGCTCCTTCTATAGGAATAAACATAATTACAAAATCTAAAGTCTTAACCTCTTCAATATTTTCATAACTTTTTGCACCAAGTCCTTTTATATGTGTATATAAAGACTTTATTAACTCTTTTGTTGCATTTCCTCTTTGAATATCATCTTGAGACTCCGTATAATTTATATACGAAGTTAAAGATACTTTTGAATCTATTACAATATCTTTATTTTGAGGAAGATGTACAATAACATCTGGTCTTAATCTTTTACCATTTTCATCAGTATAAGAGCCTTGAGTAGAATATTCAAAACCTTCTCTTAGTCCTGTTTGTTCTAAGATTTTTGAAAGAATAAGCTCTCCCCAATCACCTTGAGTTTTATTTTCACCTTTTAAAGCTTTTGTTAAATTTAATGCATCTTGTGAAATTTGATTATTCAATTCTTTTAAATTTTTAATTTCTGATAATAAATTTACTCGTTGTTTTGTCTCTTCACTATGAATATCATTAACTCTTTTTCCAAAACTATTTAACTGATCTTTGAAAGGGTTTAAAAGCTGATTTAAACTATTTGAAGACTTTTTAGTATTTTCTTCAAATAGTTTATTTGCTAAGTTTTCAAACTCTACTTTTAATCTTTCTCTTGAGTTCTCTAAAAGTTCAATTTTTTCTTTTAAATTATCTTCTTTAATTTTAAATTCATTTTCATATTGTTGTTTTTTATCTTCAATAAAACTTTTTAAAGATTTGATTTTTGTCTCATAAGATCTTACTTCTAAAGCTAGTCTATCTTGAAAATTTTTTTCTTGTTTTCTGATATCATCTTCAAGTTTTTTATTACTATTATTTAAAGAGTTAATAATATTTTCATCAGCTTCTTTTACATATTCTAACTCTTTAGTTAAGAGGTTAATTTTCTGTTTGAAAATTAACCATGTTATTAAAAAAGCTATTATTAAACCAGATACTAAACCTACAGTTAAAATTAAAACTTGATTTTCCATTATTTATTAAAAATACTATCTTTTAAAGCTTCTTCACTTTCTTCATTCACATCATAACCTAACTCTTTGAATCTTTCTACTAATGGTGGATGAGAATAGTAAAAAAAGATATATAAAGGATGAGAAAGAGGGAAAGATTTATTTTCATTTGCTAATTTTAATAAAGCATTTACTAAATCTTCTTTACTTTGTAAATTTGAACCAAATTCATCTGCTGCATACTCATTATGTCTACTAATTAAAGAAATTAAAGGCATTAAAAAAAATGATAAAATAGGAGAAAAAATTAAAAATAAAGTAATAATTGCATAAGGTTCATTTTGTAGAGATAAACCTAAAAATATTGCTTCACTTAAATTTCCAAATATTGCAAAAAATACAAACATTACAGCACCCATAATTCCGATATTTTTTAATATATCTCCATTTTTAAAATGCCCTAATTCATGACCTAAAACAGCTAAAAGTTCATTATGAGTTAATTTTTCTACTAAAGTATCAAACAATACAACTCTTTTTGTACTTCCTAAACCACCAAAATAAGCATTTAATCTATTGTCTCTTTTACTTGCATCTACTGAAAATACACCTGAACTTTTAAACCCTACTTCTGATAATAAAGTATTTATTTTTTCTTCTAATTCTTTGTCTTTTAAAGGCTCAAATTTATCAAACATTTTATCTCTAATTACAGGATAAAGCATATTAATTAAAATAATTACAGCAAAAATAAAAACAAAACCCCAAATCCACCAAGTTTGTAAATTAGTAATAATCCAAGAAATTCCACCAATTACAGCTGAACCAAATACTAAAAATAAGATTCCTGATTTAATTGTATCTTTTACAAATAAAGCTGGTGTCATATTTGAAAAACCATATTTCTTATCTAATTTAAAAGTTGAATATAAATCAAAAGGTAAACCTAAAAGCCAATTAATTATGATAAATAAATCAACATATACAATTGCTTTTAACCAATAACTTTCAACACTAATTAAAGAGTCTAAAATAGAAAGTCCAAACCCAATCCAAAAAATAAATAATAAAAAATTATAAAAAGATGAAACAATTGATAATCTCTCTTTTTCTATAGAATAGTTTGCTGCTTCAATATATTTTTCATTTTCTAAAATAATAGGTCTTAAAGTTCTTGCTTTATGTACATACCCTATTTGCATAAATGAAGTATATATTGTAAAAAAGAAATATACACAGTAAGCTATAACAAAAATTTCTAACACTAAAGTATCCTTTATAAGTAAAATTAATTTTTAAAGGATATATTTTATCCTTTTTGAACTTGGCTTTTAGTAAAATTTTTTAATTAAAATTAGAAAAGAGTTCTAAAATATCTTTAGGTATTTTTGTAGGTTTAAAGTTTTTTAAATATGCAAGTTTTACCTTTGCTGTAAAAAGTAATTCTTCATTTCTAAATATTTCATGAAAAATCTCTAAAGAAGCACTTTTTTGAGATATTACCTTTGAAGTAACTTCTAACTCATCTGCAAAAGTTGCTGATTTAATATAATCTGCTTCTACTTTTTTTACAACAAAAAATTCATTTTCTTGATGGGGAGATAATCCTTTTTCAAAAAAGATATTACTTCTAGCTCTTTCACAAAACTTTAAATAATTTGCGTAGTAAACTACACCACCAATATCTGTATCTTCATAATAGATTCTTATCTTCATTCTAGAACTCCATATTTATGGACTTTATAAATAGTAAAAACTAAATAATGCCTAAAATCGTGCCTATTTTATCCAATTTACTAAATCTAGTCTCATCATCTTCTTTTATATATTTTGCATAAATTTGTAATGTAATTGATAAGTCTTTATGACCTAACATTTTTGATACCCAAAGTATATCTATACCATTTTGGATATTTGAAATCATATGACTTGCAAAAGTATGTCTAAGATTATATAAACTTCTTTCTTTAATATTTATTTTTTCTAATAATTCTTTAAACCTCTTGTTTAAAATATCATGAGAATAAAAAGGCTTTTTAAAATGAGAGATAAAAAGATTTTCATAATTACCAGTTTCTTTATGAAGATTTTTAATAACAGTTTCTAATTGAGGAAGCATATCTATATACCTTACACTTGATTGAGTTTTAACATCCCCTACTTTACCATGTACAGTAGTTTTTTCTACTGCAACTCTTTTCTTATCATAATCTATATCATCCCAAGTTAAAGATATTAATTCCCCTGGACGAATACCAGTTAAGAACATAAAAAATATTACATAATACAAGTTACCATTTGCATTAGATAATATCTTTTTAATTTCTTTTATTGTAAATGGATTTACATTTTCATCTTCTTTTTCTGTTAATGTTCTAATCTTCTTTTTTATTGTCAAAGGAGATTTTACACGAGTTAAAGGATTATATTTTATAAGATTGTTTTGTAAGGCTTTATCAAAAATTGAATACATAATAGAACGATATTTAACTACTGTACTAGGTTTATATTTTTTAAGTAATTTTAATTGCCATTGCTCAAGCTCCAAAGGCTGAATATCCTTTAAAATATGTTTTGCAAAATATGGTTTTATATGGTTATCATAATGCTTTTGATTTTTTTCATAAACGTGTATTCTTACTGTATCTTTATAGACTTTAAAAAACTCAATAGAAAAATCATCAAAAAACAAATCTTTTTCAAAATATTCTACTTGATTATCACCAGTTAATGCAGATACAATTTCAGGTATTATCATATTTTTTATATGTTTTAAGTTTTTTTCATTAACTTTCAAATTAGTTGTTTTTCTAATTCTCTTTTTATTATGATAAAAATCTAGCCACCAATGATTATTAATAGGTCTAATATTAATTTTTAAATCTCCATAGATTACTTTTACAGAATCCAATTAAACTATACCTTTTAAAATATTTGACGATGTTTCGCTTAATACAATAGTTTTCTTTTCAATTTCTTCTTTCTTTTCAATAACTTTTATTTTATGTGTAGGATTCTTCTTAAATTCAACTATTGCAACTGGAATAAATTCTACTTTTCCACTATCATTAATAAAATAATGTTTACCTTTAATAAACGATTCATTTTTAATATAATTATCTATTGTTTTTTGGCTTTTTCCAAGAAAATTAGCAACAGCTTTTTTAGTATGCAATGAACTTATTGAAATTTGTAAAAGTTCAATAACATTTGATAATTGATTTTGCATATTTTCTAATCTTGCTTCAATAGTCATAATTTAATCCTTTAATTGTTATATAAAAGGCACGTCATAGCCTATTTCTTCTGCAATACAAAACTGTAGAGGAACGTGTGCTACCGCCCTACGGTTGGTTAGAGGATTAGCCTCAACATATTCATTCAAGTTAATAATTTCTTCTCTTAATAACTCTCTTTTAATCATTTCATTTTTAACTAATCCAAAATGCACTAGATCTAAAGTTTTGATATCTTGATTATCTAAAATTGTATAATATCTTTGAAGTTGGTAATTACTTAATAAACTAGGAAGAACTGGCATTAAAATAAACTTTTCTAAAGTTTCATTAAAGGCATATTTTTCAAAGTCAGATACAAAAGCAATTAAAAGTTTTTTCTTATCTTTTTTTGTATATTTTAAAGTAAAAGTATCTTTTGTTTTTATTCTTGAATTAAGTATTAAATCCGAGTTCTTTTGCCAAACAGTCACGTTTTCTACTTCCCCAGTCTCATGATTATAAAACATATAAGAATATGTAGTATCCTCAAAAAGTCTATGTATTTGATTGTTTTTTATAAGTTCACTTACTCTAAGATAATCATTTTCTGATTTTTTAAAAAAATGTCTGACTTTTCTATAAATAGTAACGGGTGCAAGTGTACGAGAGCATAAAAATCTTCTTATATTATGTTTAATATACCAATAAGATGCATATTGAGTTGATTCGTCATTTTCATTTTTAAAAGTTTTTGTAACATACTTCATAATATATGCAATAGCACCACCTGCAGAGTTATAAAAAGTATATTTAAAATCTATTGATTTTTTATTGTTTCCCCATCTATCTTTATTTGTAAAGTATTCTTTATACTTTTTCTTAACTGATAATATATATCCTGCAGGAAGAAATAACATAGCATGTAAATGAGGAACACCACTTTTATGTGGTTCATAAACTCTAAAGTAAATTAACCCATGTCCTAACTCTTTTTTTATTCTTCTAAATATTTGAAGTGATGTAAATTTATTCCAAATTTGTGTTAATTCTTTTGCTGTTTCATTTGGATTTATTAATAACTCTTTTTTTCTATTAGTTTTGTGATATTTACTTGGAGCAGTTAGAGTAATAAAGACAGGCTTTAAATTTAAATCTTTAGCATATTGAAATATAGAATTGATTCTATTGTTCATTTCTGCAAAATATTTTTTAGGATTTAGATTTGCACTATATGTAAAATCTAATGCTGATTTTGTATTGTCTCCAAAGTCAAAGTGTCTACTTAGGAGATACTTCTTTTGAAGTTCTATTTTAGTATCTATGATTTGAATATCTTGTCTTGTTATACCGTACATATATTTCCTTTCTTTTACTGACGTAACTTTTTTAAAAGTAATCAAGGGCAATTTATAAGAGAGACATCCGTCTCTCTTATAAATTACCTTTTAAAACTCTACCTTTATGTCTTTTATTTCATTTTTTTCATCTATCTTGGGCATTAGAAAAAATTGTTTTAATGCTTCTTTATTGGTTCTAACATATAATTTAGTAACTTTATAATTTCCTATATTTGCAATGTTATATCTTGATAGTATTTTTGCATTAGTTGTTCTTAGAAAGTTTTTAAAATGAAATATAGAATAATAGTTATCATTTATAAAATATCCATCTAAAGAATTATAAGTAATCTCTACTACGTAGTTATTAAAATCAAATTTATTTTTTACTCTTCTTATTGTTTCATTGCTAATTGGTTTTTCTATTTTTTTGACTTCTTTTTTTATAGGCTCATTCTCTTCTACTTTTAGATTATAAAATACAAATACAAATAATGTAATAGTTGCAGATAACCCTATTAGAGCAATTAAAATAAACTTTACTAATATTGATTTTTGTTTTGAGGTGTTTCCACTTGTATATAAATCAAATACTTCTTTTTTTGTTTTTATAGATGAGTTATTAAAAAGGTCAGCTTTTCTCATTGCAAATGAGGCATAATATTTATATGAAAGTGAATTTGAAAACAGCTTTTTACTTCTTGGTTGTGCTTCAATAAATTGTTCAGGTATCCCTCTATAAATAGAGTTAATTAAAGATTTATTTTGTGTTAAAAGGTCTATTTCGTGGTGTAAATGTCTGTGGTATGTAAGCCAATATACTTTTACTTTATCTTGTTTTGATAAAAAATCGTGACATTCATCAAATACAATTAAGGCATTAAAAAAACCTTTTTCCTTTGTATGTTTTAATAAGTATTCATCTACATTATCACTATTTTTATATAATTCATATATTTTGTGTGATTCTTCTAAATATTTATAAAAATCTTCAATATGTAGTTTCTTTAGTTCTATATTATTACTTGGAAATTTATCAAATTTCATACCATTAATATTGGTATATATAACTTCAATATTCTTTGAAAGATTATGATTATTTGATAAGATATTATAGATTTTATCTATCTCAAAATATGTTTTACCAGAACCTGGAAAGCCTGTAATAAATGTAATCATTTTAAGACCTTATAAATGCTAATATTTGTTTAGCAATAAATCCTGCAATAAGAAAATTAAGTACAACTTTTAAAGCATTTAAAAATCCTAAGTATGAAGCTAAAACTAGTATTTGAGAAGCATTAACTAAATTTGTTGAAGCTTTACTAAGAAAAAAATCTACGGTAAAAGATACTACACCAAAGAAAAAAGAGAATATAACTATCTTTTGTAAAAATGGATTTTTAGTAATAAATCCAAGAGCTGATAATACAGCAGAAATAATTGCAGAAATTGCAGGCATTTTATACTCCTTTAAATACTAGAATAATTCCAAATAGATATGCAACAATTAAAAATATATTTCTAATTTGTTCAATATATTGAGCTAGAACTTGGATATCAAAGACTGTATAGGTTTTACCTAATAAACTAAAATTAATATTAGAAGGAGCAGAACCATATCCACCTAGACCAAAAACATTTGAATAAGTATCAAAACTATTTGTTAATGTGTTTTCAATATCTCCTTGAAAGTTTGATAACTCTCCATCTATACTTGGATTAATCTCAAAGTCATCTGTTAATCCATCATAGAGACTGTCATCATCTTCACTATTACCTATATCATCTAATTTTGTGTTTAGTGTTTCTAATGTTGTGTTTAAATTTGTTAATGTATTATCTACATTATTTAAAGAACTATCTATTGTTTGTGTATTTTGATTAACTTGATTAGTTGCACTTTCAACATTACTATTTAATGTATTTAATTCATCAACTATATTTAAATTTACATATTCCACTTCATCTAAATATGGTATTAAGTCCGATATTTCTTCTCCTTCTCCATTTCCTGTTGTGTTTGGATATTGAGGGTAAATAATAGGTTCAGGGGTATTATAATAACAAAAGCCGGGACAAGTATCATCTAAATTTGGATTAGAGAATACAAAACCTAATCCATCACTATTATCATTTGCTATTGATTGACAATCACTATTACTCCCTGCCATTCCTTGATAGTCATATCCACCTAATATATTTATAGTAGGAGTAGTAGGACAATCACTAAAACATAGTGTTATAAATATAAAAAATAAGATTAATATTTTCATTTGATACTTCTTGAAACAAGCAAAAAACCCCAAAAATAAGAAAAACTTAGTAATGTATTTCTAATCATTGGTATATGTTCATCATATTGTTTTATATCAAATGCCGTATATGAGTTACCTAATAAATCAAAATCAATAGGAGTTGGAGCAGAACCATATCCACCAAAACCAAATACATTTGAATAAGTATCAAAACTATTTGTTAATGTGTTTTCAATATCTCTTTGAAAGTTTGATAACTCTCCATCTATACTTGGATTAACTATAAAACCATCTAATAATATAGATTCATCTATATCTTGATTTAAATTTTCTGATTTTTCATTGATATTTTCATTTATTGAGTTTAATTGTTCTAAGTTATTTGTAAAGTTTGGATTTATATTTGCTATATTTATATCAATTTGTTTTATTGATTGTTTTTGATTTAATAGTATTTTCTCCCAATCATCTATATAAGGTGTTATTGGTTCACTACTACAAATTGTTCTTTGTTCTTTTGCTTTTTCTTCTGTTAGTTGAATATCAAATTGTTCATCAACTTCATTTAAATTTAAAGTAGCATAGCCAATATCATTATTATCATAATCGTAAAATGCAACAGTAACTTTTTCAACTAAATAAGGTAAGCATGGATAATAATTAGCAATTATTACATTATTTTTATAAGTTCCATTTTCATTTATAATTGTTTTATATCCTGTCGAACCTAAAGTTATATCCCAACATTGACTATCCCTATGCCAATCACAATATGCGACAATAACTCTATTAAAATTAAACTCTCCACCACAAATTGCACTTCTATTATCATAATAAGTAATAGGAGAGTTTGCAGGGTCTAAATCTCCATATACTAAATTATCATATACTTCTCCTTGTACAGATAAAATTGCAATATTCTCTAATTTTGAGAAATTATAAATAGTATCAGCTTGCAAATCATAAGGACAAGACACTTTACCAAGTAAAAAACTAATAGATACTAATGTAATAAACAATATTTTCATTGTATTACCTTAAAAGTCTTAATACAGAGGTAAAAGCAAAAGTAATTAATCCAATATTCATATTTATTGAGAAAAAATAATCAAAGGTAATATTACTTGTAACTTCATATAAAATCATTATATCCACCTAAAAATACCAAAGAGGAAAATGAAAGCACTTAAAGTGCCACTAAGAGCGAACATGAAATTTAAATCTTCATTTGAAAGTCCAAGTATTGACAATGCATTATTATTTAATTCTTTTGAAGGAATAGCAGTATAATCTAATGTATTTTTATTATTTAATTTACAAATTCCAGAATTATATATATAACCTGTTTTTGTTTCAATGTCAAAATTAGAAAGTTTTAATTTATCATAGATATTATCATTTGTATAGAAAGAATGATTATAAAAGAATTCTACATCAGTATAGTAAAAACTTCTTACACAAGCAGAATAAACATAATTATCTGTTTTTCTTTTTGCAATCATTAAATAATCACTAAATAATAAAGAATTAAGTATAAAAAAATAAATAAAGAATAGTTTTTTCATAATTAAACCTTTTGAAGAATAAGAAAGAGGGATAATCCCTCAATCTCTTAAAGTAAACTTTTTACTTTTTTGAAGCCGAAAATTAAAACAGCAACACCAAGTACCGCCCCAAATACTGCGGTAACAGAACCAGTTGCATCTGTCATATCTGGAGCACCTATTGGATCTGCATATACTGGAGCATTAGAAAGAGCAAAGGCAAGTAAGCCAAAACTAAATGCTTTTAGACCTTGTGAACTTTTAGAAAAGAAGTTCATAACTAGTGCGAATAATGTCGCGAACAATGAAAGTAATTTCATTTTTTCTCCTTTTTTGGGATAATCTATCCCTTAATTAAATTTGTAGAGGTCAAGAACTAGTATTAATGCACTCTATCAATTTAATTAAAAAGGGGACTTACTGTGTGTACGGTCACAAGCCCCAATAATTACTTTATATTTATAATATCTTTCTCATTTTGCAATTTAAAAGTGTCTCCATCTCTTCCACCATAATTAATAAGTAAATCTTTACCTACTAAATCATTATATTTAAGTGCTAATGCAGGTAGTTCTTCATCTTTACACTCAATTTTAATTATTTGAGAGTTTGCACGTATAGTTGGTATTTGTGTTCCATTTATTTCTTTAACAACAGTTGATTTCATAATAAATTTTAATTTTACACTTGCAGAGTAAGCCTGATTATTTTCTCTTATAACACCACTTGGCACAAAATCAACTCCATCTAATGTTCCATAGATAAAGTTACCATGTTCTTTTAAGTTAATTTCTTTTACTGACATTTTTATTCCTTTTTTTAATCGATTTATATTCTTTTGAACTACGACTATTTTTAACCCCATTTACCTAAAACGAAACAAAGGGGTTAATCTATTGTTTCGAAAGTGTTTAACACTCTATAATCTCAACTTTTATTAAATAAAGACTATAGAATATTATTGTTGATTCATTTGAATTAAGATATTTACTCTAATTGTTTCTTTACTTGAAAATAAAGAAGGATTACCTAATAATTTTGTTATGAATTCTTGTAATATTAATTTAGATGTAATTTCATCTAAATCTTTTTTTGTTAAAGATTTATTTTTGAATTTTATTTCTAATAAATTAAGTATTCTTAATTCTTCATTTGTTAGTTTATTCATATTATTATCCTTTAGAAAATCATAAATAGTTAATTGTTTAAATAATAAATAATTATATATTGTACTTTGTTTAGGATGAATAATAATTTCTTGTTGTTTTAAATCAGATGAAATATGATAAGATTTACTGTTTAACTCTGTTTTTGATTGCATTTCAACCTCTTTTCTAATGTGAATCAATAAATAAACATTGTTATTATAGTTCAAAATGCGAATAATGTCAATAGTTATTGCAATAAAAAGGTTCAAAATGAGAAAATTTGATGATATACTATCTAGATTGTACGAACTTTTGGGAGTTACAAAAGATACTGAATTCTGTAATAGGTACAATGTGAAAGCAAATACTTTAAGTACATGGAAAAAAAGGAATACAATACCTTATGAATTAATTGTTGAGATTTCACAAAATGAGAATTTTTCCTTAGATTATATTCTAAAAGGACAAACTCAAAAAAATATAGTTAATTATAAAGAAGAACTTTTGAAAACAATAGATTCCTTAAATAATAATGAGATAAAATATTTATACTACATTGCAAAAAGTAAGGAATTAGAGAATGGAAAAGATATTGATTAAAATAACTCCTATATTAAAATATATAACGGTGTTTCTTTTAGGTTTTTTAACTGCAACAATTTTACTTGGTTTAGGACAAATATAATGAAAAGTATAGATATAAAGGATGCAATAGACCTTATTAAGTTAGGAACAAAATTAATAAACCTAACAATTATTGGAGTACTTACAGGTCCAATATTTTTTTTACTAGATACAGACCATTCAGTTACAGACTTAATTAGTATAATTTCAAGTTTTATTTTTGTATTTTTTATAATAGTTAGTTTTACAATTGGATTTAAAATGAAAGAAAAAGGTTCCCTACTTTTAAACTCTTTAAATAAAAAAAAGATAAAAACTTATTAATTAGACTAAAAATAAGTAAACTATAAAGCTAAATTAAGTAACTATAAAAGTTGTGACAATGATGTGACATATTTTTGATGAAATAAATTCATAAACCTTCTTTTTCAATAAACTATATAAATTTTATCTAAAAAAACTTCTTAGTATTTTTTAATTACAAATTGTAATATTTTATAGTTTTATAGAAAAAGTGATAAAATAGAACATAAAATAAGTATTAAAAAGAATAAAATCAGTTAATAACTATTATAATGCGACCTAAGAATTAAAAGGAATTTTATATGGCATATCAATATAAAAAATTAGATCATAAGAAACTTTTTCACGATACATACAACCCAAGATTACCAATATCACTTCACGATTCAAGCCAAGAAATGGTTTATAAATATATGCTTCTTGAAGCAGATGTATTATCATTAATTGAAGCAATAGGTAAAAATGGATTTTTCCCAGGAGAACCAATTATTGTTGTACAAGAGGGAGATGAATTTAAAGTTGTAGAAGGAAATAGAAGATTATCTGCCGTAAAACTTATAGATAACCCTAACTTAGCACCTGTGTTAGTTGATAGAGTTAAAGAGGCCGTTGAATCAATATCAGATGAAATTAAAGATTCTTTATCAGAAATACCTTGTCTTATTGCAGATAGTTCAGATGATATAGAAAAAGTTGATAAATTTTTAGGTTTTAGACATATAACTGGAACTAAAAACTGGAAATCATTAGAAAGAGCTAGGTACTTAAATAAAATGTATAATAGAGTTAAATCAGAAAACCCTGATGATACAGATATTGAACTTCATAAAGAAGTAGCAAAATTAATAGGAAGTAAAAGTGATTATGTTAAAAGAATTCTAGTTGGTTTCGAGATTTATAAAAGAATTGAAGATAAAAAGTTCTTTAAAATTAACAATGGAGACTTAAATGATCAAAATTTTCACTTTGTTAATTTAGCAGACTCATTAAATAGAAAAAATATTTTTGAATACCTGGGTGTTGACTTTAAAAAAGAAGATCCTATTGAAGAACTTAATTTAGAAAACCTTGAATTATGGACTAGATGGATTTTTGAAAAAACAAGTGGAACAAATACTAGAATTAAAGGTTCAAGTTCAGACTTAGGTAAATTAGATAAAGTACTAGCTTGTCAATCTTCAAAAGATGAATTTATATTAAAAGAAAAGACTTTAGATGAAGCATTAGTATTTGCACAAGATAATGATGTACTATTTGATTCATTAATTAAAAAAGCAATTTCAAATTTAGAAAATTCAGAGAAACCATTACATAGTATAAAAGAGTTTAACTTTGAGTTAGAAAATAATCTTTCTACAATCTTATCAATTTGTAAAAACTTAAATAGAATTAATAACTCTAAAAAACAAGAAGAAGACAATGAGTTCACACTTTCATAGTAAATTTATAGAATATACAAGGAATATGCAAGATTATCTTGCAATTACAGCAAGTGGCACAAATTTAATTTATAATCATAAATTAGATCAAATTGAACTTTATTCTTTCATTTATAATACAGAGCTAACTTCAAGTGATGTTGCAAGAATACTAAATATTCAAGTTGATACTTCATCAGAATTTGGAGAAGAGGAGATTGTAGAAGAAAGAGATGATGCAGAATCTAAAACTGATTATTTTTTTGCACTACTAAAAGAAAGAAGAGATCTTTTTGAAGAAGACTATCCTTTTATAATAGAAAATGACTATCATTCAATTAAGTTAAAACCTTCTTTAACAAATAAACAAAAAATTTATATTGTTCTATTATGTTCATCTAATTTAAAAAGATTTAAAGAATTTCAAAAAGATCTAACAAATGATTTTGAAAAAATTTCATATTATTCTTTTCAAAATAAATTTGGAGGAATAGGAATAGTTAAAGAGTTTGGTAATAATGAAGATTATGATGAAAATAAAACAAAAGACAAAATTATTAGTTTAGCAAGTGAATTAAATGTCAAACCAAGAACAGACGTAATTGAAAGACATATTTCAACATATTCAACAAAAGATAGAGGTTTAGATTTAGCTGTCTGGTCACCATTTAAAGACAAAATACCAAATATGTTTATAATGCTTGTACAATGTGCAAGTGGAGCTAATTGGAAAACCAAATTAGCAGAAAATAGAAAAATTTGTACATTTTTAGATGTTAATAAAACTATTCTGAATTTTGGATTTGCCATACCCTTTGAATTTAGTAATTTTAAAGATGAATTTGAATTTCTAGATGATATAGAAAGTTCAGAGAGTATTATTTTTGATAGAAGTAGAATTCTCGAAAGTATAAAAGAAGAAAATGTAGTTGATTCTTTTCAAATAATAGATAAAATATTAGAAACAAATTTTCATTACGAATAATCTAATATATTTTTGAAAGTAATATTAGGATTAATCTTTTGTTCTTTTTTCCATTCTTTCTTTATATGATTTTCCTGATCATATGAAGGGAAAAATTTTTTCTCTATTTTATCTGGATTTAAAAAATATTGTACTGCAAATCTTTTTCTTGTTTCAATAGAAAAATACTTTCTTACATCTTTTTTTAGCAATTTATTTCTGTAAAATAGTCTAGCTTCTTTTATTTGTTTTTGAAGATCTTTCTCTAAATCGGTAAATCGTAATTTGATTTTATACTTTCTCGCTTCTTGAAAGGCTTCTAAATTAAGATCACCCTCATGAATCCATCTTAATTGAATATGATAAATTTCATCTTTTGTTATAATCTCTTCTTTTAATTGAGACTGTAATTTCAATAATTCTTTAAAAAATCTTTTTCTTAGTTTTAAAGTTAGACCTTTTGGCATTGTCATTCCAAACTTAGGATTTGATTCATCTCCCTTATTATAAAACTCTTGACCCTGGTGTCTATGGCTATAGGGATCTCTTGTGAACTCCCAACCTTTTTGAGTTTCATCCCAAAAACTATCTCTATATTTTTTATATAAATCTATATTTTCATATCCACTTTTCATAAGACCATCAAGACTTTTATCTTTGTCTCTTACCATATAACATTGCCAACAACCAAACCTAGAAACACCACAACCGATTTTTCCCTCTTCTATATGCTTTCCACCTGCAGCAACAAAAGTACATTCATGAGTATCTTTTCCACTTGCATCACTATATATTTTCCAAAGAAAATCTACATTTAAAAGTTCATTTGTTTGTTTAAATAGATATTCCCATACATCTTTTGTAGTCCAATCTTCAATAGGCATTAAATTACTTGCATTTTTATATCTATCATTTAATTTAAGATTTGTTCCTTTTACTGTTTTCTTTTCAATTCTTGCATCTCTTGAAAAGCTTTCATCTCTTCTTGTACCAATAACAGATATGAATTTACCGTTAGGGAAATTTGAAGTAATCTCTTTATCAATAGGAAATACTTTTAATTTATCAGTACACCATCTTAATTGATTTGATGGTGGTGGCATACCAACCCCTAAAAGCTGTACATTTAGAGTGTTTTTTAGTTCAGGAGTTACTTCTTTTACTTTTACAGGTAGATTATATTGATCTGAATAATATTGTATAGATTTTAAAGATTCTTCTAAATGTTTTAATACTGGTGGTAGTTCCGCTAAAGTATTTGAGTTTAGAATTAAAATTTCTTTATTAAGATCTATATTTTCATTAACCAATTCTTGAAGCATTTTAATAGTTAAATAAACAATTACACTACTATCTTTACCACCACTATATGCCACACAAAATGGTCTAGGGTCTTTTAAATAATAGTGTTTAAGAATTTTAACAGCTAATACTTCTTTTTCTGCTAATGTTATGTCATTTGTACTCATGTCATATTGTACTGAAAATACGATAATCCGTAAATTAAATATAGATTTTAATTTTATATAATAGTAGTATTTTATAAAAGAAAATTAAATAGAAATTATTTGCTCTTTTTTTATTCCCAAATCATATGAATTATAAAATAATTATATTATATAAGGGTTTAGTAAATAGTTAATTAAAGGACAATAATTTAAATTATTTCTATGCCTAAAATCGTGCCTATTATATTAAAAAAGAAGTAAATAAAAATTAGTTTATATTGATATTAAAAATTTAAAATATAGGTTTTACAGAAAATTGAAATAATGAGGTATTCTCATAATAAACGCGAATCTTCATTAATTTAATTCCTCTTCTTTTAATACAATCTATTATACAAAGTTTATATTTTATTTAGTATTTAAAGAAATAATTATATATTTATTTTCAATGGAATACGATTTAGTCCTTTAAATAGCATTAATTGAACGACTTCATCATAAGTTAGTTCATTTTCTATTTCACAAGCTCTAGGAAAGTAACTAGATCCTTTTGTCATCCCAGGGACTAAATTAGCTTCCATAAAAAAGCAATCACCTTTTTTATTTGTTTTTATATCTATTCGTCCATAATCTCTAACTCCTAAACCTTTAAAAGAATCAATTGCTAATTTTGTTAATTTTATTTTAATTTCATTATTATTAATTTTTTTAAGTTCTTCTGAATCATCTTTTTTTGCTTTTTGTCCTAAAATTCTTAAGCCATTTGTCGATATTAAGGGTAATATTTCTATTGCTGAAGTAAGTAGCCCTCCATTTACTGTTTCTATTATTGAAACAGTAAATTCTTTTCCATCTAAATACTCTTCAACAAGTACTGGTATTTCATATAAATCATAAAGTGATTTTACTTTTTTTTCAAACTCATCAAAATTTGTTACAAAAGAAAGATCATCAATTCCATTTCCATTTGCTGCATCAATTGGCTTTAAAAATAAGGGAAATAAAATAGGTAATTCTTTTACAGACTGAAATTGATTAGGAATTGCCGTAAAATAATCTGCAGTTTTTATTCCTTTCCTCTTTAAATATTCTTTTGCAAGAACTTTGTTTGAATCAAATTTTAATATTTCCACAGATGAAGCTGTATAATTAATAGAATACTTATCAAAATATTCACTTAACCAAAGATTAGTACCATCTTCTAATACTAGATACTTTACTGCTAATATTACTAAGTCAGGATTTCTATCTACAACCTTTTTTAAATCTTTTTTATTTTTACAAACCATTAATATAATGTTATGTCCCATTTTTTCTATTGCTTCAAGTATGCTAAAACAAGATTCAATACTTCCAAATCCACTCTCTTTTAATTCTTCATTTGAAGTAGTTAAAATTTCAATATACATCGATTTTTTCCTTAAAATATGTGTAACAGTTTTTTTATAATATTTAATTTTAGATTGTTATATTAAGTATACACTGTAAAAAAAGCTTAACAAGAATTAGTTTTTTGTTAATTAAAGTAGATCTAAGCTTTGTAATAGATTATTTATATATTTTTATAAAATTACAAAAATAGAATAAAAATACAGATCAAGTATTATTATTTCCTTATATTATATCTTAATTTAAAGAAATAAAATAAAAATATGTTAAAATTAATTTTTAATTTAATTTATATTTTAAGGTGTATTAGTGTCTATTTTTGCTTTACAATCTTTAGCTGGTGGTTTTTTAGATGAAGATTTAGAACATTTTAATAAAATTTTTGATGATTGGTGTGTTCAATTTGATACTTATGAAGATGCTATGAATATAGTTGAAACTCTAGAAAATCAAGAAGCAATTGATATTGTTGAAATAACACCTTTAAGTTATCCCAAATATTTTTTCAATAATCTTCAAGGTACTATTCATGCTACACGACAAATTGATGATGAAATTATCTGTATTGTAGAACCATTTATGGGTTCAAGTTTTAGAATTGCTATTTGTAATCTAAAAACAAAAAATGTAAAACTTACAAAAACTCACTATAAAAATATTCCAAGTATTGAAAGTGCTTTTGCTAGTTTTAGAGAATAATATTTAACTTAACTCTTTATTTTTTCTAAAAGTTTTGGCATAACTTGCCCTATTTCATGAAACTTATAATTAAAACTTTCTACTACAATATTATATAAATAGTGTTTTTTATATTTTTCATGCCATTTTAATTCTTTATTTTCATACAAGTTGTAATATTCAAACCTTAATTTATAAGCTTCTTTTTCAATTTCTTTTTTCATTTTGATATTATATAGATTCTTATTTAAAATCTAACTTTTTATAGAAAAAAAGTATAAAATATTGATAATTTTTAAATTATTATAATTATCATAGTGATATAATGATAATAATAAAAAGGATTTCGTTTGGAACTAGTAGAAAAAATTATAGAAAAAAATAATGAAAAAGAACAATTATTATCCTTATCAATCTTTATTAAAGTATTAAAAGAGGTACTTTCTCCTTCTATAGATTTTAATAATGATGAAGAAACTAATTCTTTTATAAATAAAGTTTCCAAAAATCCTCAACTACTTTTAACAAAACAATCTATGAATGAATTAAAAGAAATTACAAAAAATAGAATAACATCAGATAGAAAAATACTTCAAAATAAAACTGATGATATTGTAAAACTTAGTTCGTTGATGGAGCGATATTTTGATAAAACTATATTAGAAAGCTCAAATTCAAGTGAAAAAATTCATAAAATCAAAGATGAACTTCAAGAATTAAATATATCCAATGCATCACAAAGAGAATTAGGACAATTACAAAAAAGACTCATTGATACTATTTATAATATTGAACATTCAATGGAAGATAGAAGAGAAGAACTAAATAATAATAAAGAAAAATTTTTAAACCTACATAAAACAATAGAAAGTTTACAAGAAGAATTAAATCTTGTCAAAAAGGAAAAAGCTACAGATTATTTAACTTCTGTTTTAAATAGAAGGGCTTATCAAGAAGAAGTTGAAAAAATAGAAAAAAAATATGAAATATTTAACTCTTCTTATGCAATTGTTTTTTATGATATCGATCATTTTAAAAAAATAAATGATACTTATGGACATAGCTGTGGAGATGAAGTTTTAAAGACCTTTGGAAAAGTACTAGATAAACTTACAAGAAAAGAAGATACTATTGCAAGATATGGAGGGGAAGAATTTATAGCTCTTGTAAATTATGATAAAGAAAAAGAATTATATAAATACATAAAAAGAGTAAAAAGTTTAATCGAAAGTACTGAATTTAAATATGAAGATATTACTATTAATTTAAAATTTAGTGCAGGAGTTAGTTTTAGATCAAAATATAAAAACTATTTAGAAACAAAGAAAAAAGCAGATTCTTTATTATATAAAGCAAAAAAAGAAGGTAGAAATAAAATTGTATTTGATAATGGAATAGAGCTTTAAACTCTATCCCATAGGATATAAAATATCTTTTTGAACTTTTTCTATTTCATTCATCAATTCTTTATCTATTTTAAAATCAAATGCTGCAAAAGAATCATCTAATTGATTTAACTGTCTTGCTCCTATAATTGTAGAAGCTATAAAATCAAAATGCATAGAATAAGCAACAGCTAAAGTAACAGGAGAAATTTCATATTCTTGAGCTAATTTCATATATCTACTTGTAGCTTCAAGTGTTTTTTCATTTACAAATCTATCTGCCATAGATTGAACTCTTTTACTTTTATTTTTCATATAAATACCAAACCTAGAATCTTCAGGATAAAAACCTCCATTGTATTTACCACTTAAAACACCTCCAGCCATTGGAGAATATGGAAGTAGTGAGACATTTTCTCTTTTACATACATTTGCTAGTTCATCATGAAATCTTGGATTTAAAAGTGAGAAGTTATTTTGAATAGATTCAAATCTTGCATACTTATTATACTTTGAAACTTCATTTGCTTTTGTTAAACCATAAGCACTATCATTCGAAGTTCCAACATATCTTACTTTTCCTTCACATACTAGCTCATCAAAAGCTTTCATACTCTCTTCTACTGGCACAACTGTATCTGGCCAATGCATCTGATAAAGATCTATATAATCTGTTTGAAGCTTTTTAAGACTTTGTTCTACTGCTCTTTTAATATGAAATGAATCAATTGCAGTCAAGCCATGCCTAATTGGAGGTACAAACCAACCAGAAGCTGCACCTGCTACTTTTGTAGCTAAAATAACTGAGTCTCTAGGTTTTGTTTTTAACCATTCCCCTACTATCTCTTCTGTAATTCCTGTAGTATCTGCTTTTGGTGGCACAGGATAAAGTTCAGCTGTATCAAAAAAGTTTATTCCTCTATCGTATGCTTTATCCATTATTTTAAAAGCTTCTTCTTTTGTTGTTGTAGAACCAAAAGTCATAGTTCCTAAACAAATTGGTGTAACTCTTAAACCACTTCTTCCTATATATCTATATTCCATAAATAACCTTTCTTAAAGAAAATTACTCCATTATACATATCTCTTTTTTAAACATATGTTTAATAGTCTCTTTTGCAACTAAAAAAACTATAAAAGTTGTAACAAATGCTAAAAAATATGATAATACTGAATAAAACATAAAAGAAGTTAAATGAAACATTAAAATTGTAGCTAAAGTAACAGCTGCCATAGGAAATGTAAATGCCCACCAAGAAATAAAAAACTTAATATTAATATAATTCTTATACATTACAAATACTAAAATTGTAAAAAATAATGCCAAGCTATAAAGAATATGTGCAAAGAAATCTAATGAACCATTTGTTAATTTAATATATGAGATAAAACCAATTGCTGGTGGGGCAATAAGTATAAATAAAGTTGGCATAAATTTTGCAGCAAACTGTTTATGAAAAATTATTCTATTTAATATAATTGCAAATAAAACTATCCAAAAAAAGATTCCTATAGAAAAATAAAAATATAATATAGAATCATCAACAAAACCTTTTCCAGCAATTGGAACAATAATATTACCAACTATAGGAATAAACCAAGCTGGATTTGAATGATGCATTTCTAAATTATTGTTTATCCAATATTTAATAGTGTAAAAAGTAAAAAATATATGAACTATTGCTCCTAAAATAAAGAAACCATGTGATAAATCAGGTACACTTTTTTGATAAAGTAAAGATAATAAAAGCATAGAAATAGATAATGCTGCAAAGAAATTTACTCTAATTGGATGAGATAATTCTTTTATAACTTCTTCTTTATATTTAAGTAGCTTCTTTCCATAAAAAAATAAAATTATAAAAAATAAAGCTGTTGATATATAAGTAAAAATAACAGCTACAACACTAGGAAAATACAAAAACTCTGTAAGACGAGTAAAAACTAAAGAAAGCCCAGAAAACCCCATAACAACTGCAAACATCATAATAGGGAAAAACTGTAATCTATCTGAAGGGATAGCTGTAATAGTTTCAGATTGTTTCATTTAAAATATCCTTTGACAAAATAAGTTATAATGGTTTGATTAGGAAGGAGAAGAATGGCTAATAAAAAACCAATCATAGATTTAAAACACAAAAATATAGAGTATCAGGAAAATAATCAAACAATAAAACTAAAAACTTTTAATAAAAAGAATATGACCATTGACATAACAATTTATGAAAATGGTAAATACATGAAAGATAGTAATATTGTTTTTGCTCATTTACCTAAAAGTATTAAATCTTTAATCAAACCATTATAATAAACAATTATATATCATTTAAGTTAAAATTATTATTAATCCAACTTATTAATATTTATAAGATTTACTTATAATTATGCCTTAAAACTTTCTAAATATAAGATAGAATATCTACTTTTTTCATATTCTATATTTGTTAAAATAGAGTGAATTAACTTAATTGTTCCTCCATGGGAACATACTAATATTTCTTTGTCTTTAGGAAGTTCAGATAAAAAAGAGTTTACTCTTTGTTTATACTCTTTTATAGATTCTTTAGCAATAAACTTATGCCAAGACTCAAAAGAAGAGAGATATTTTTCATCATAAATAGGCATCTTTGAAATTTCATCAAAAGATTTGCCTTCAAACTCATCTTTAAACTTTACTTCCCTTAGTCTTTCATCTTTTTTATATGAAAAATTTAATAAATCTAATGTTTGAGTACATCTTTTTAAATCAGAAGAATAGACTAAATCATATTTTTGTTTTTGTAAATTTTCTATCTTTTTATAGTCTACAAGTAAAGTATCAATTTCTAAATCAATATGTCCGTTATAACACTTTTGATTTTTTAAAGGTAGAGGAGCATGTCTTAGAAAAGTTATATTTGCCATATTAATTTAACCAAAATAGACAAACAGTTATAAAAAGTACAATCTCGACAAACTCTAAGTTAAAACCTAAAGTATCTCCATTTAAAAAACCTAAGTTTTTTTCTAAAAATAGTGAGAAAAGAAAAGTGAAAACTAAAGCTATAAAAAATAGAGTAAAAGCTTTAAAACCAATAAGAACTAAACATACTATAAAATAAAGAATAAAGGCTGTTTTAAAGCTAGTAAATGAACTTTTCATTAATCCTACAAAAGAAGATTTAAACTCATTTGTTTTTGTCATAAACTGAACTGATACTCTACTTATAATAGCTATTGCAATTATCTCTAAATACATTTGATTTAAAAAAAGCATTGTTAAAGCTGCTACTTTAATACAAACAAAACCTAAAGCATATAAAAAGCCCATAGCTCCAATTGTAGGCTCTTTTATAACTTCATAGGCATCTTTACCACTATGTTTAGCATATAAAGCATCTACTACGTCTAAGATAGCTTCTGTATGAATAAAACCATAAAACATCATATACAAAAAAGCACAAATAATTGCCCCAAGATAAGATAAATCTTCTAAGAAATAAAAAACAATACAAGCCCCTAGAGATAAAATAGCTCCCACAAGAGGAAGAAAAAACATAAGATAGTTTATAATCTCTTTTTTTGATAAATCTACACTATTATCAAACTTTATTGGTATTATTGAAAAATAACTAAAGGCAAACTTTAGTCCTAATATCAAATCTTTATTCATTTATTCTCTTTCTTCTATTTCATCTTTAATTTTTTTCACATCAAGTCTACTCTCTAAAGAGCTTATAAAACTATCTATATGCTCTTTTTTATAAGCTTTAAAATCAAACTCTTTGTAATCCTGGTGTAAATTTTTAAAAAGATAAGTTCTAAATTCATCTGAATCAAAAACTGCATGCACAAAAGTTCCGCATATATTTTTATTTTTATTTTCATAAAAAAGTGGATATTTATTGCTTTTTCCATGGTGTATTTCAAAACCTTCAAGCTGTACACCAAAGATTTCATAGTTTCCTTTTTCTAGTGTTTTCTCTTTTTTAAAAAATATCTCATCATCTATAAAGCTAAAGCCCTCTTCTTTTGTAGCTTCATTATTTTCTAAAGCATAGGAGTCTATAAGAGTTTCAAACATCATTTCATAACCACCACAGATACCTAAAAGTTTACCTTCATATGCTTTTACTCTATCAAATAGTCCATTTTCTTTTAGCCATTTTAAATCTTTGATTACAAGTTTAGAACCAGGCATTATTACCATATCAAATTTATATAAAGAGATATTTGTCTTTACAAACTCTAAGTTTATTTGCTCATGGGCTATTAAAGGCTCAAAATCATTATAGTTACTCATATATGGATAAAAGATAACTGCAATATTCAAAATAGCACTTTTACTATTTTGAGCATAGTTTTTCAAGCTTTGTGAATCTTCAAAACCTAAGTTAAAAGGTGTATAAGGCAATACTCCTAAAACTGGTATTTTAAAATCTTCTTCTATGATTTTAACACCTTCATCAAAAAGAGTTAAATCTCCTCTAAACTTGTTTACTATTACGCCTATTACATTCTTACGAAGTTTTTCGGGTAATAAATGATAAACCCCATAAATAGAAGCAAAGACTCCACCTTTTTCAATATCTGCTACAAGTATGATTTTTGTATTAAACTCATCAGCTATGTAAATATTTGAAAGGTCTTTATCCATAAGATTAAGCTCTACTGGACTACCTGCACCTTCACAAACTACACAGTCATACTTTTCATTAAGATAGTTAAAACATCTATTTACAGCTGGTTTAAGTAAGTCTAAATCTCTATAATACTCTCTTACATCTTTATTTGTTACAACTTTCCCTTCAACTATAAGTGAAGCTGAACTTCCACGTCCTGATTTTAAAAGTACTGGATTTAGATGATAAGAAATAGGAACTCCTAAAACCTTTGCTTGAAAGTATTGAGCTACTGCAATTTCACTTCCATCATCACAAACAAAAGCATTATTAGAGACATTTTGAGCTTTGAAAGGGGCTACACTATATCCCATGTTTTGTAGAATTTTTGCTATTACAAAAGTAATTGTAGATTTACCTGCATCGCTACTTGTACCAAAGATTGAGATATTTTTCATTTCTTTACTTTAATCTACTTGCTAAACCAAGCTTTACTTCATAAACTTCATCACAAATTTGAGCTAATTTTTGCCCAACAATTCCTGTCATATCTACAAACTTTCTACTTTCACTATCAAAGGGAATGATTCCAGAGTTTACATCATTTAATACAAAAATAATATTCGCATCAAGCTTTGAAATTTCTTCTAATTGATTTATTAAATACTCTTCATTCTGCTTAATATTGTTAAATAGCCACATTGACATACAATCTACTAAAAAAGTATCTTCTTTTTTTGATTTGCTTAATACTTTTATTAAATCCTTTGATTCCTCTATTGTAGTAAACTGCTCTTTTCTTTGAAGTTTATGCTTATCAATTCTTTTGTGCATTTCTTTATCGTTAAAACTATTATCATAAGTTGCTAGATAATATGGTTTTTTAGAACTTATTTCTAAAGTTTTTTGTTCTGCAAGATTTGATTTACCAGACTTTTGTCCACCAAAATAAAGAATTTTCATTTTATTTCATTTATCCCAATAGGCTTTCTATTTTTTTAGTAAGTTCTTCTTTTGAAATACCATTTAAAAGTGCATAAGTTAAAGCAGTTCCTGCTCCAACACCCTCTTTAGCTTCACCTTCATCATAAAGTTTTAAAGCAGGATGCTCTGATAAAGAAAAATCAAAATCTGCATAATAGGCATTAATTTTTAAATCATTTAATTCTAAAAGTGCTTTTATATCACTTTTTTCATCTTCATAAACCCATTTTGTAGTACAAAGAGCAAGATTAGAAGTTTCTAAATGTCCTTGCATCTGTTTTAAAATTGAGTTTACAATCAATAAGGCACAAGCCATTTGAGTTCCACCGGCTAAGATAAATTTTGTTTGATTATTCAAACCCAAAATAAACCCTGCTATAAAGATAAGCATATTATCAGATACTTTTGATAATCGTGTAAAAATATCATCTCTCTCATCAATATTTTCTAAGGCTTTTTCTATAGTTTTATTTCTAATATCATCTGGTACATTTTTAAAACTACTGCTAAAAAACTCTTTACATTCATAGCCCAAAGCAAGTGCAGTTGCTGCAGCTGTTGTAGTTCCTGAAGGAACTGATTCAGCTAGAATTATATAATCATCTTTACACTCATACTCTTGTCCAAAATCTAAACCTCTTTTAAATACATCCATTGTATCAATATTTGCATTCAAAGAAATATCTTCTGAAGGGGCAAGATTAAAATCATGTATTTTAAAATAATCAACTTTAGGTAAAACTTCTAAACCTAAATTTAAAAGTTCAATATTTGAAAAAGGTTTTAAAAGATGTGTAGCTCTAGTTATTAAAGCAGGAGTTGGTACACCTTTAGGAGTTTGAGCAATATTTTCTAAACTCCTAACTTTACCGCAAGTTAAGAACTCACTATCTAGTGTAGGTGTTAAATATATTTTTCCTGGAATTCCAGCTTGTGTAATATCTTTTATATCAGCAGTTTTTGTATTGCTTAAAGCTAACATAAAAGTTACACTTTTTCCCCTTAAAAACTCTATATAATCATTTGTTCCAAGAATGTTTTTTATCATTATCTTTCCTATAACTTAGTAATATCATTAAGAGTTCTTTTCTTTTCCCAGCCAATTTTTTTCAACTCAGGTTCATCTAAAAACTCTTTTACATATCCAACTGTTAAATATGCAATTAATTTATAATCATCATTTATACCTAATATTTTCTTAATCTTTTTTGCTTTTAAAATACTAACCCAGCCCACTCCAATACCATAAACTCTTGCCATAAGCCAAAAGTTTTGAATAGCACAAACAACACTGTACTCTCCAACTTTTTTTTGGGTAGTTTGCCCTAAAACATCTTTTTTAGGCTTTTTATATAAAACGGCAATATTTAAATATGATTCTTTTATACCCTCAAGTTTTAAATTTGGATATATTTCATTTGTTTTAAAAATCTTTTTTGCTTTTTTATTTTCTTTTAAAAAGTTTTTATAGACTTTTTCTCTTTTTTTATTATCTTTAACAATTATAAATTTCCAAGGTTGAGAAAAACCTACTGAAGGAGCATTATTAGCAGCTTCTAATAGTTCATTTAAAATCTTATCATCAATTTTTTTATTTAAAAATCTATTTCCTCTTATATCTCTTCTTGATGATATTATAGCTTTTAGTGAAGAAATAGCCTTATTATTAAATTTATTCATTTCTATCATAAAAATCAATAAATAATGTCATATATTTATCAACTTTTTCTTTTTTATAATCCAAAATTGTCTCACCTTTGTAATTTAGATTTTCAAAGGTATATATATCATTTTTTTCTTTTATTCTATCTGTACTCATACCAATCCTTGGTCTCATATAAACAGTTGTAAAAGGAACTTTACTTTTATGTAAAGGTCTTATAAGAAAACTACTATCCCCTACACAAAGTGGTTTTTTAACTTTTGCAGAAGCATGGGAAAAAGAAGTAACTCCTGGGATAACTTCACTTTTTTCATAAATTTCTTTATGTTGTTCTTTAATAATATCTAATAAATAGTAAACTGTGCTATAAACAGCACTATCCCCTAAAGTTACAAAAGATAAATTATCGTATTTTTTAAAAGAGTCTTCGATTATATCTACTTGCTTTTGCCAATCTTCTTGTTTAAAATTCATTGGAGCATATACAGGAATAATATCTTTTTCAAAAGCATATTCCTTCATAAGTTTTTCTACTATTTTAAAGGTCATGGATCTAGTAAAACTATTATCAGCACTTTTTGTAGGGACACATATTGCATCACAATTTTGTAATGCTTTTAAAGCTTTTATAGTAATTAATTCATAATCTCCAGGACCTAAAGAAACCATATATAGTTTTTTCATTATTAATAACTCATAACTTTATGACTAACACCAAGCATTTTAAATGATTCTTTGATATTTTTCAAAAGGATTTCTTGTGTTTGAGGCAACTCTAAAAGGTTAAAATTTTCACTTTTTGTTAAGGAAGATGCAATAAAAGATTCAAAGGTATCACTTAAATCATCTTTTATCTCAAACATATCTTTTATATAATGATTTCCACTAACTAAAAGTAAAGGTACAACTTGAACTTTTTTAAAGCCTTTTACTTTAATTTTTTGTTTTATTACCTCATTAATTTCAAAATAAGGGAAAGCTCCTTCTAAGGAACAAGTAAAGTTTCTTTTATCAATCATTTCAAGTAAATCACTTGTATAAGTTATAGAATCAATTCCAATAGTATTTAATTTTGGTGTTCCATGAATAATATATAGATTTGCAGTATCTTCTTTACTCACTTGTTCATTTAAATTTTTTAAATATGAAGTTGTATCTTTTGTAGTTGTTAATAAAGCATTAGTAATACCAAGATTTCCCAGAGAAAAGTGTTTAAATCCATCAACAATTTTCTTTAAAAATTCATGTTCATCAGTAGGATAAATATTTACAGAAACTACTACTACATGTTTGTATCCTTGCATATCTACATCAGAAAGAGTTTGTGGAAGGTTTTTATAATTCTCTTTTTTCTTTTTCTTTAAAAGTTTTATTACCATTCTTGATGAAAAAGAAGTAAATACCTCACAATCAGGAAACTCCTCTTTTACTTTATCTTCTAAGTCTAAATATTTTTGTTGTTCAATAACTGAACCAAAACAAGCTAATACAATAGCTCTTTTTCTATTGTAGTGTCTAAATCTTTTCATCTTCTGCCTTTAGTAAAATTAAACCATCTTTTTCTAATCTATAAATTTTTTTACAAACTCTTTTTGCAAACTCTAAATCATGTGCTATTAGCACTACACTACCTTTATATAAAAGAATTTTTTCTTCAACTCTTTTTTTCATTTTCTCATCTAAGTCATTTAAGGGTTCATCTAAAAGTAGTATTTTAGGATTTGATAAAATGCAAGCACAAAAAGCTACAACTCTTTTTTGACCACCTGAAAGTTTTATTGGAATCTTTTCTTTTAATTGGGAAATATTAAACTCTTCTAAAAGTTCTAAAGCTTTTTTTATAGAAAAATCATAGTTATCTGTTTTATTATAAAGATTAAATGCAATTTCTTCAAGAACACTTGAAGTTAAAAAACTATCATCACTATCTTGAAAGAGATAAGCTACTTCAGAATAAATACTATTAAAGTCTTTTTCAACTTTCATTGATTTTTGTAAAATATCTATTTGTCCTTCAAAATCAACTAATCCTAGAATAGTTCGAAGAAGTGTAGTTTTTCCAACTCCATTTTCTCCTAATATCGCTATTTTTTCATTATCTTTCAATTCTAAATTAATATCTTTAAAACAATGGGTTTTTATATTATTTAATATAATAGACAAAAATCACTCCTAAAATAGAAAAAATCAAAGATAACTCTATTTTTCCTATTATTATTTTTTGACTAGGAAATAAACTATTATTTCTAGTTCTTAACCTAATAACATCCTCTACTTTTTGCATTTTATTTATACTTATATAAATTAGAAAAGCAAAAAGTTCTCCATATGTTTTAAAAGTTTCTAATGAAAATCTAAATTTAAAACCTCTTATTTTCAAAAGTTCTATTAATCTTTTTGCATTTGATAATAAAATCTCAATATATTTAACTGTAAAGAAAAATATTAAAGAGAATTTATTAGAAAATTTTAGATTATGTAAGGCTTTATATAATTTAAAACCATCAAAATCAAAACTCAAAGTAAACCATAAAATTAAATTTGCCCTAATAAAAATCAATAAAGCCAAATAATATTTTTCTTCAAAGAAAAGAACAATAACCATCAAAACAATAAAAAGATTTACTTTTAAAAGTTTTTTTAAAATAGCTAAGATATCAACTCTTAAAAGTAAAGCTTGTACAAAAATAGGAATTATCCATAAAATAGATAATTCCTTTGCTGTAGCAATAAAAAAACTGTAAAAAAACAAAGAAATAAAAGCAATAGAATAATCTATTGTTTTTTTCTTACAAAAAGTTGCCATATACCAAAAATTCCTAAAATATATCCTAGCCCTACTAACATCTTTTCTAAAGTTGATTTATTTTTTTCAATCATTGCTTCTATTTTTGTGTTTTGTTTATTTAATTCACCTCTTACAATACTTCTAATTGTTGCTTCATCAATTGAAGTAAATTGTTTTGTTTCATTATTTTCTATAATTTCATTTTCTGTAAGATCTTCTTCTAAAGCTTCAATAGACACAACACCTTGATGCCCCATTCCACCATCTACATAAATAGTAAAAGGTGCTTTTAATTGAACTTTTTCTTCTATAAAGCCTTTATCATCAAGCTTTCCTGAGTAAATTATTTCATTACTCTTTTTTAAAGTAAAAGAACATTTATGACAAGGAGAACCATCACTAAAGTATGCTTCAATGAATAATTCTCCATCTTCATAAGCTGCTGTAGCACTTAAAGAGTGTGCCCATAAAAAAAGAGGAAGAAATAAAGCAATCAATATTTTTATAATCATAAGTTAAGTCCTTTTATTTGATATTTTTTTAAAGTTTTAAATAAAAAAATCATAATAAGTCCTTCAATCAAAGCAAGGGGAAGGTGTGCTATAACTGCAACTTTTGCAACAGTAAAAAACTCTTCATTACTAAACATTAAAGCAACTGCTATTCCAAAAGAAGTAATAATTATTGGAACAAAACCAACAATAAAAGACATTAAAACAAAAGGTAATTTATTATTTAAATATTTAAAAAGATAATAAGCTACTAATGCCCCAACTCCTGTATTTAAAGTATTTACGGCTAAGGAACTAAGACCTCCAAAACCAATTAATAAAGCTTGTAATAACAAAGCAATAAGTAGGGCTGTAAAGCTATGCCATCCTAATAGCATACCGATAATACCTAACATCATAAAATGGATACTTGTTACACCAATGGGCAAATGTATAGTTGAAACAACAAAAAACAATGCACTAACAAGTGCAACTTTTGATATATCTTCATAATCTATTTTTCTTATACTATTAATAATTAAAGGTATCAAGACTATAGAGGATGAGACTATTACTGGAGTGGATAAAACCCCTTCACTAATATGCATTTTATTTCCTAATTTTTGTAAATTTTTCTATGCATTAAGTATAGAAATTTAATATTTATTAAAATTTAAAAAATAAGGGAGGGTCTAAAGAGTTTATTTCGTTTTCGTAAGCTTTCTTATGGTATAACATATTGATTTCAATTTTAGATAACTTATTAATTGTCGAGAACATCGCAATTGTTGACAATTTAAAGTATCGTTTATTATAACCTCTAAGATTTTTCATAGCTGAATTATAGCTAAAAAAAATAATATAGAGGTAAAAGTGAATTCTATTCTTATTTCTGCTGTTTCATCAAATCAGGGGAAAACTATTCTTTCTACTGCATTGTTATACTACTTTAAAAATAGTGTAAGACCTTTTAAAATTGGTCCAGACTATATTGACCCACAATTTCATGAAATAGTTTGCAATACAAAATCAATAAACCTTGATACCTTTATAATGAATAAACCCCAAGTAAAATGGCTATTTAATAAATACTCAAATAAAGAAGTATCTATCCTAGAAGGAGTAATGGGCTTTTATGATGGTATGGATAAAGGCTGTTCAGCTTATGATGTAGGAAAACTATTAAATACCCCCACAGTTTTACTTCTTGATGCTAGTGGTTCATATATAACTATTAGTGCTGTATTAAAAGGTCTTAAAACCTATAAAGAAGATAATACGATAAAAGCTGTAGTTTTAAATAAAGTCTCTTCAAAAATGCACTTTGAACTAATCAAAAAACAAATAGAACAAGATTTCCAAGGTGAAAATGAGATAAAAGTTTTAGGCTGGATAAAAAAAGATTTACAAAGTTTAAGAGACACTCACTTAGGCTTAGATTTAAAAGATGCAAAAAAAGAGGTCTTAGAAAATATTTCTAAAGAGGTTTTAGAGAATATTGATTTAGAAACTTTAAAAGAGATATCTTTATATAAAAAAGAAGCTATTACTAACTACCCCTTTGAAGAGATAAAAAAGATAAATAAAAAAGCTACTGTTGTTTATGATGAAAACTTCTCCTTCTTATACCACGATAATTTAGAAACTTTAAAAGAGTTATTTGATGAAGTAGAGATTATTAGTTCAACAAAAGATGAAAAGATAAGCTCTAATAGTGATTTTGTCTTTATCCCAGGGGGTTATGTAGAAACAAAAGAAGCCTATGAAAGAGTTAAAACTTCTCAAAACTTCAAAGCATCATTAATTGAGCATGCAAACAAAAACAAACATATCTATGCAGAGTGTGCAGGACTTTTATATCTAAGTAATAGTGTAGATGATAAAGAGATGGCAAAAATCTTAAAGGTAAGCTTTTCACTTGACTCTAAAAGAGTACGACTTGGCTATTACCATAGTCAAAGTGGTTTAAAAGGTCATGCTTTTCACTATACAAAACCCCTTGATACTTCTTTGGGCTGTGATATTTTAAGTAAAAAGATTAACTCAAAAGGTGAAGTAGGAGCTTGGAAGAAAAAAAATGTATATGGAACTTATCTGCATACAATGTTTAGAAATAATATAAATATATTAAAGGATTACTTTGGAATTTAAACTAGAACAACCACCAATAAATATAGGTGCTGATATTTCAAATAAATCATTTGAAATGATTAGTGAAGAATTAAAAGATTATGAAAAGATAAATGAATTTGATAAGGGACAGCAAGAGGTAATAAGTAGACTTATTCATACTACTACTTGTTTTGATGAAGTATTAAACAATATCTACTTTTCAAAAGATGCAATTAAAAAGGTGCAAAAACTACTATTAAACAAAGCAAAAATAATAGTTGATGTAAATATGATAAAAGTTGGGCTTAGTGACTTTTATCTAAAACAATATGAAAATGAAGTTGTATGCTATATCAACGAACCATTTACTTATGAGATGGCAGAAAAAAATAAAACAACAAGAAGTTATGCAGCTGTAGTGGAAGCTATTAAGAGACACAAAGATGAGCCTTTAGTACTTGCTTGTGGAAATGCCCCTACTTTTATCTATGCTGCAATTAATACGTTAATAGAACAAAAAGTTGCTTTAAACAATGTTGCTTTACTACTATTTCCAGTAGGTTTTGTAAATGTTGTTGAATCAAAAGCTTATGGTAGAAAGTTCTGTGACCATTTTGATGTGGCTGGGATTATTATGGAAGGAAGATTTGGAAGTTCTACTATGACAGTAGCAACTCTTCATGCAATCTATAAGCTAATCAAAGATTATGATAAAGATGAGAAATATAATGGAAAATAAAAAAGAAGTACTTTACAACACAATGGGTAGTGTTGTAGCAGAAGGTTTTACTTGCAAACCAAAACAGTTTGATGCAAATAAACCTATTATGCACTTTAAGACTCAACTTTTTTTATGTGATGATGAGAGATGTTCAAAAGCTCACAAAGGTAAAGATGTAGCAGCAACTTTAAGAGAAGTTATAAAAGAGTTAAACCTATCAAAGGGTGAAGAAAGAATCAAAGTTGTAAGAACTGGTTGTTTTGGAGCATGTAGATTTAGGTCTGTTGCAAATATTTACGAAAATACACAAAGAAATGGATATTTAGAAAATAATGCTATTTGGCTTAAAAATGTTCATAGATATGATAAAGAAAAGTGGATAAAATTATTTAAAACATTAAGCAATAATGAAAAACTTGACATGAGTGAATTTAAAATAGTTCCAATGTCAGAAATGGACACATACAAAAATGATTAAAAAAATATATCTAGTAGGGGCAGGACCTGGAGAGTTAGATTTACTAACAGTAAAAGCTCTTAAAATAATAAAAAAAGCAGATGTAATTTTATATGATGCCTTAGTAAATGAAGAGATTTTCCAGTTCTGTAAAGAAAACTGCCTAAAAGTAAATGTAGGAAAAAGAAAAGGTAAACACCTAAAGCAACAAGAAGAAATAAATGACCTGCTAGTTGAATATGCAAAAACCCATGAAGTAGTTGTAAGACTAAAAGGAGGAACTCCTTTTGTTTTTGGTCGTGGATATGAAGAAGTTAGAGCTATAAAAGAAGCTGGCTTTGAAGTAGAAGTAGTATCAGGAGTAAGTTCAACAACTTCTGTACCAGAAAGTTTTATGCTACCACTTGTAGATAGAAAGTTCAATGACTCATATAGAACTATCACAGGACATGATATTGATGTTTTCAAAAGTATTGTTAAATCATACCATGAAAGAGAAAATCTAATTATTACAATGGGTGTTTACAAAATCAAAAATATTGTTGAGTATCTTCTAAGTATTGGTTTTCCAAAAGATTTACCTATTGCAGTATTAAGTAGAGGAACAACAAACGATTCTTCACAAAAAATATTTTCTCTTGATGAGGTAAATAATCAAAATGAAGAGTTTTTTGAAGATTTAAAAAAATTAACTCCAGCGATACTATTTATTGGAAGAACAATTCACGCAATGAAAGAGATTCAATAATAGTTTATGTCTGAAAAAAAGGTCTTAAGAAAAGGTTATACAACGGGAACTCACACAGTTGCTGCATTTAGGTCTTGTTTAGATACATTTTTAATTACAAACTCTCAAACAACAACGAAAACAAATAAAATAGATAATGATGATTTAGATGTAACAAAAGGCTGTGAGATAGTTGTATCTTTAGATTTTGATATTGAAAACTTTTTATTAAATCCAACTTTTCAAAAACCTCAAATATTTTCTTGCAAAACAAATAGTTTGGAAATCTATGCAGGTCTTGGTGTAGGAGTGGTAACAAAAAAGGGACTTAAAATACAAGCACCCTATCCTGCTATAAACCCTGCTCCATTAGAGGCTATGCAAGAGTATTTTGAAATAAAAACAAAAAATAAAGAGAACTTGCATTTAAAATGTTGTGTAAGCGTTACAAATGGTCAAGAAATAGCCAAACAAACAGCAAACTTAAAAGTTGGAGTACTTGAAGGTATCTCAATACTTGGAACAACAGGAATTGTAAAACCTGTGTCAAGTTCAGCTTATATAGACTCTGTGAAAACTGAAATAGAATTTGCAATACAAAATAACTATGAAACCATCTATTTTACCCTTGGGAACTCTGCTTTTAAAGTAGCTTGCTCTAAGGCAAATGAAGAGGCAATTATCGAAATAGGAAATTTTATTTATGACTCAGTTGAACTTGCAACAAAACAAAATGCAAAAGAAGTAATCTTTTTATGTGGGATTGGAAAGATGACAAAGGTTTATCAAGGTTTTAAAAACACCCATAATAGATTTGGAGTAATTGATTTTACAAAACTTCAGTTAGACATAAAAGAAAACCTAGGCTATGAAGTTGATATTGAAGCAACTTTAACAGTAAAGGGAATATCCCAAGAGCTTGAAAAAGTGGGATTACTTGATGCTTTTTATGAAATGATTACAAAAAAAGCAAATGAACAAATAAAACAATGGTTTAAAACATCAAATGTAAAAGCCATAATATTAGAACAAAAAGAGGTACTAGGATGGTAACAATAGCTGGTAATGGTATGGGAGATTATACCTTTACAAATTTAGACTTTGATATTAGCAGGTTTGACAAGATTATCTGTGATTCAAACTTCAAAGAAGAAGCTTCAAATATTCTAAAACTAAAATATAAAGAAGCAAAAGAGTATCTTTTAGAAAACTACGATAAAGAAGAGATTTTATATGTAGTAACAGGTTCTCCTCTATTTTTTTCTGCTGGAACAATTATTGCTAAAAACTTACCTAAAGAAAAAGTAAAAATCATAAATAACACTTCTTCTAAAACCTATATGTTAGAAAAACTATTTATCAATGAAACAGATATTGATACTATATCTTTACATGGAAGAGTTGATTTTGATTTAGAAAACTTTTTACAAAATAAATATACTTTTGTGCTTTGTGATAAATTTACAATTGCAAGATTAAAAACTGCCCTTTCATTTTTTAACTCTTCTTCTATAACTACAACTATAGGATATAAGCTTGGCTTCGTTGATGAAAAAATAGAAGAGATAGATTTACTTAACTTTGATGAAAAATCTTTTGATTTGTCTCAACCTTTTGTACTACTTATTAAAAAAGAGTTTGAATCTAAAAACATAATTAGTGAAGATGTAGAGTTTGAGACTGAACGAGGAATGATTACAAAGAAATACAAAAGACAACTTACTTTACAAAACCTTGATTTAGAACCAAACAATCTTTTATGGGATATTGGAGCAGGAAGTGGTTCTTGTGCTATTGAAGCATACAAAAGATACAAGGTTAAAACAACACTTTTTGAAAAAAATGAAACAAGAGCAGAGTTTATAAAACAAAATCTTATAAATCATCATGTAGTAAATACAAAACTTCTTGTAGGTGAAGCACAAGATATACTCCCAACTTTAGAAGAGACTCCACAAAGAATCTTTGTAGGTGGTGGTGGAGTTGAAGTTATAAAACAACTTCCAATACTTTATAAAAAATTAGATGAAAATGGAATTATGCTTATTAATGCAATAACACTAAAACATTTAAACCTAATGTTAACTGTATTAAATGAAGCAAAAATAGAGTATGAAATCCACTCAATCTCACTTACAACATATAAAGGAAAGTTAGATTTAGTAGAACCTGAAAGACAACTATTTCAAATAAAAATAAAAAAGAAGATAAATGAATCAAAAATATGAAATACTAAATAAAACCTTTGGGCATAGCTCATTTAGAGACTTTCAAGAAAAAGCTATTGACTCTATACTAGAAAAAAAAGACTTAGTAACAATTATCCCTACAGGAGCTGGTAAATCTTTATGTTATCAACTTCCATCTTTGATTTTTGAAGGTTTAACAATAGTTATTTCTCCACTAATAGCACTTATGCAAGATCAAGTAGTTGCTTTAAAGGCAAATAATATTAAAGCTTCTATGATTAATTCTTCTCAAAGTATTGAAGAAATAAATCAGGTGTTTAATGATGTAAAAAAGGGGAATATTAAACTTTTATATATAGCACCTGAAAGATTTAGTGCAAATGGTTTTTTAGATTTTTTAAAGTCAATTGATATCTCATTCTTTGTTATAGATGAAGCCCACTGTGTTAGTGAATGGGGACATGAGTTTAGAGCTGATTATCAAAAACTTTCATTGTTGAAAAAATACTTTCCAAATACTCCTGTGGTTGCTTTTACAGCAACTGCAACTTTAAAAGTGCAAGAAAGTATTATAAAAAGCCTAAACCTTAGCAATCCTGTAGTTTTAAGGGGAAAAACTAAAAGAGAAAACCTTACTATAAAAGCAAAAAAAAGAGTTTCAAATGGGCAAAGCCAAGTTCTAGAATTTTTAAAAAACAAAAATAAAGAAACAGGTATAATATATTGTTTTACAAGGAAAGAGACTGAAACAACAGCCAAATATTTGCAAAATCACGAATTTAAAGCAAAAGCATATCATGCAGGTTTAAATCCCGAAATTAGACATAAGGTTTATACTGAATTTTTAAATGACGAAATAAATATTGTTGTTGCAACGATAGCTTTTGGAATGGGTATAGACAAAAGTAATATTCGTTTTGTAGTTCATACTTCTATGCCAAAAACACTTGAAAACTATTATCAAGAAATTGGTCGTGCAGGTAGAGATGGTTTAGAAAGTGAAACATTACTTTTATATACAAAAGCCGATGAAATAAGTAGATTAAATATGATGGAGGACATAACAAACCCTGAATATAAAATTCTTCTTACTCAAAAACTAAATAAAATGTATCAGTTTTCAAACAGTTCAAGTTGTAGACACAAATTTATTGCCTCTTATTTTGATGATAATATTGAAGCTTGCAATACAAAGTGTGATAATTGTACAAAAGAAAAAACAGAAACTTTAGATATCACAATTGAAGCTAGAAAATTTCTATCGGCTGTAGTAAGAGCTAATCAATCTTTTGGACAAAACCATATTATAGATATTTTAAGAGCTTCTAAAAATAAAAGAATATTTCAATTTTCTCACGAGAAACTTTCAGTATATGGAATTGGAGAGGATAAAAGTAAAAATGAATGGGATGCAATAGTTGATAGACTTTTTGATATTGAAGCATTAGTATTAGGAGAACACAGAGCTTTAAAACTAACTTCTTTGGGAAATGAGATTCTAAAAGGTAAACAACAAGTTTTAATTGATCTTGATAAAATAGGTATTATAGAAAAAGAAGAAATAAAACAAGGAAATAAACAATATTCACAGTTTTTTGAAGACTTTAAAGATCTTCGAACAAAAATAGCTAAAGAAGAACAAGTACCTTCATATGTAATATTTAGTGATAAAGTTTTAGTTGAAATAAGTGATAAACTTCCTTTAACAAAAGAAGAATTTTTAAACATAAATGGTATAGGTGAAACAAAATGGGAAAAATATGGAGAAGCTTTTTTAGAACTAACTAAAAAGTTTAAACCAGACCAGAAGAAAAAACTTACAAAAACATACCTTGAGACTTTAGAACTTATTGAAGAAGGAAAGACTATTACTGAAATCTCTGAAATAAAGCAAATACAAGAAGCCACAACTATTTCACATATTAAACTTTTAAAAGAACATGATAAAATACTAGAAAACCAAGTAAATGAACTTTTTACTCCTTTTATAGATACTTATCCTTTACATATAAAACAATGGTGTGAAGAAGGACTAAAAAAAGAAAATATAAAAAACCTAAAGTCTTATTTAAATCTTTATGAACAATTATTCTTAGAAAAAGAAAATAAATGATATATAAAATAAAGCATCTAATACAAAAAAGTTAAATAATATATATATGTAATTACTTTAGTAAATAATATTTAAATACAAATATATATGTTTAAAATAAACATAAGAAGAAAAAAGTTAAAATAATTTAATTTATAAATAATTGTATTTATATACTAATTTTAACTATAATTACAAATATATAATATTTAGGAAAGAAAAATGGCAGATATAGTTCATATATATTTATTTGAGGAACATATTGCAGATTTATATATACAGCAAGATAAAATATTTTTATCTCAGATAGAGCAAAAAGCACATAATGCTAGCCCAATAAGCATATCTAAAAATACAACGCAAAGAGAAACTAGCAACCTTAAATACCTAGAAGGAGTACCTGGGTTTGTTAGTGATAGTTTACCGGGAAACTTTGGAACAAAGATATTAAACGAATATTTTTTAGATACCATAAAAGCTTATCCTACAATTGTTGATAAACTACTTTTTATAGGAGATAATGGTTTAGGTGCACTAAGTTACAAACCAAATAAAGAGCTAAAAAAAGAGGATGAACAAACTATCCAATTAAAAGAGATGTTTGAAAAAGCAAAAGAGTTGAAAAAAGGTGGAAACTTCCATAGTATACATAGTGCCTTTTTAGTATCTGCACACTCTTTTGTGGGAGGTGCTAGAAGTAAGGCTGTTGCAGCTATAAACCTTGATACAAAAGAGATATACCTAGGAAAAAAAAATGAAAAGATTCCTAAAGGTTTTCTGCGAGCTATTATTAAATATGATGATACAGCCCATGGAGATGAAAACAAATCTACTTATTCAAAACTTGAATACATATACTATCTACTAACCAAAGATATTGGACTAAATATGAGTGAGTGCCATTTGGTAGAAAGTGAAGGTAAACATCACTTTGTAACTAAAAGATTTGATATAGAAGATGATGGTACAAGATACCATGTACACTCACTAGCAGGATTACTAGAAATAGACTATAATGAACCAAGACTTATAGGGTATGAAGAACTTCTAAGAACTGCTATTAAACTAAATGTAAATAAAAAAAGTTTAGCACAATTGGTACTACAAATGCTTTTTAACTATATGTTTGTAAATCAAGATGACCATGCTAGAAACTTTTCATTTATGTGTGATAAAAGCTTTAAATGGAGAGCAACTCCTGCTTATGATATCACTTTTGCTAAAGGAATTAAACAAACACTAGAACACCAGCTAAGTTTATATGGGAAAGCACTATCAACCATAACTCTAGATGATGTGGTACAACTTTGTGTAGAGTTTGATATAGATTTGGAGTTTGTATCAGATAAACTTGAACTTATGAAAAAGCTAAGAGAGGAAAAACTACCTAAACTTTTAGAAGAATATCAAATAAAACAAAATAAAAAAGAACAGGTGCTAAACGAGGTATCAAAAAGAGATCTACAAGGAGAGCTAAGATGAGTTCAGAACTTTTAAAAAAGATGATTGAGAGTAAAAAAAAGTTTGATAAGAAAAAAAACCTCAATATCATGAGTAAATTTGAGACTATAAGTGATGATGAAGTAGCTATGGTTTTAGCTCTTCGAGCAAAAAGACTTAGGCTAAAACAAAAACTTACACAAAAAGAGTTTAGTAAAAATCTAGAGCTAAACTCAGCGAGCACTTACTCAAATTTTGAGCAAAAAGGAACTATCTCTTTGGTAAATTTTATAAGAGTAGTAAGAGAATTTGGTCTTTTAGATCAACTTGATGAACTTTTTAAACCTACGGATATCAAAGATGTATTAGAGATATATGAGGGGAATGATTCTAAAAATAAAAGAGTACGAAAAAAGGAAACAAAGTAGTTTTATTTAGTTTTATATAAGTAAGTCCCCATAAATCAAATCTTACTTATAATTTATAATATAATAAAAAGTAAAAATTAACCACAAATACTAAAACTTATCCATTAATATCAGAGAATAATTTACTCTTTGTTATAATTTCATCTTCTACAATACAAATAAGGAATCAAAATAAATGATATATTTTATAGGAGCTGGTCCAGGGGATCCAGACTTAGTAACAGTAAAAGCCCAAAAGATACTTCAGAAAGCTGATGTAGTTTTATATACTGGTTCCTTAGTTCCCAAAGAGGTACTTTCTTGGTGTAAAGATGAAGCTATCATAGAAGACTCTCAAGGGATGAAATACCCTGAGATATTTGCCTTTATAGAAAAATATAAAAATAAAGTAATAGCAAGAGTTCATACGGGTGATCCATCTATTTACTCAACTATTGCAAAACAAATAGAGTTTTTACAAAAAGAAAATATCAAATATGAAGTTATACCAGGTATCACAGCAGCTTTTGGTGCTGCTGCTAGTCTTGGGATAGAATATACTATACCAGGTGTTTCTCAAACTATGATTCTAACACGTGTAGAAGGTAAAACTCCAAATCCAGAAAAATTAGAAAATATACTTGCTTGTAAAAACTCATCATTAGTTTTTTATCTATCAATTTTACTTCTTAAAAAGTTAAAGAAAAAAGCTTTAGAACTAGGATATTCACCAGATACTCCTTGTTGGGTAGTTGAAAAAGCAACATGGAAGGAAGAAGAGATTTTCAAAGGAACAATTTCAGATATTGAAAATCAAGTATCTCATATCAAAGGTGTTGCTTTGATTTTATTTGGAGACTTTTTAAAACAAGAAGAGACAGAAGAATCTCACCTTTATGTTAAGCCTTTAGTTAAAGAGTTGCAAGAGAAAAAGGCTAATAATGGGTAAGTTAAAAATAGCCCTAGTTTCAATAAACCAACCAAGTCTAAATTCTGCTAGTAAACTTTTAGATTACCTAGAAGATTTTGAAGTTGATGTTTATGGTAAAAAAGATTTAGAACATAACTTAGAAAACCTACTTACTTACGAAAAGATAGATACAGTTTTACAAGAGGGTTGGAAAAAATATGATGCGATTATATGTATTTTAGCTATGGGCATTGTTGTTAGAAAAATTGCACCACTTCTTGAAAGCAAAGCAACTGATCCAGCTATTATAGTTATGAGTATGGATTTAACAAAAGTTATTCCTCTTCTTAGTGGTCATATTGGTGGAGCAAATGAGTTAAGTGATTTATTAGCTTCTAGAGTTCCAAACTGTATGAACTTTGTTTCAACAGCAACAGACCAAACAAAAACTTTTGCCTTTGATATGTTTGCAAAGAAAAACAATCTTGAAATAGAAAACCTAAAATGCTTAGCAAAAATCTCAAACTCACTTCTAAATAAAAAACAAGTTGAAGTAAAAACCTATAAAAGTATTTTTGAAACTATTCCAAATAAAACAAATCTAAAAAGAGTAGATGAACAAAGTTCTGACCTTTGTGTAAATATAACTCCATTTTCAGATGATAACCTAAGCTTAAAACCAAAAGTATATTTAGGTATTGGTTGCAATAGAGATACACCATTTGAAGATATTGAGGCATCATTTTTTTGGTTTTTAGAAAAACATAATCTAAAAAAAGAACAAATAGAAAATATAGCTTCCTTTGAAGCAAAAGCAGATGAAAAAGGACTTTTAGAGTTTGCTTTAAAATACAACTTTGATATCAAGTTTTACAACGAGCAAGAAATAAACTCACTTCAAGGAGAGTTTAGCCCTTCTCAAGCAACAAAGTTTTTTGGACTTAAAGGTGTTAGTGAACCTTCATCTATATTAGTTTCAAAATACAAAGAACTTATCATACCTAAAAATGTGTATGAGAAAAAAATCACAATAGCAGCCGCAGTATAAAAGGAAAAAATAAAATGGCAAAAAAATTATATATAGTTAGTTCAGGTGCTGGTGGAACATCATATATCACACCAGAAGCAAGAAATGCTTTAGAAGAGTGTGAAGTTGTAGTTTCATATAGTAAATACGCAAGAGAGTTAAAAGAATTGCTTGCTGGAAAGGAATTATATACATCAGGGATGACATATGAAATTGAAAGATGTAATCAATCTATTCAGTATGCTGTTGAGGGTAAAACTACTTGTATCGTATCAAATGGAGATGCAAATGTTTATGGAATGGCAACACTAATAGTTGAAATTATGGATGAAAAAGATTTATGGGATAAAGTTGAGCTTATATCACTTCCTGGTGTTACTTCATTTTTAGCAGCGGCAAGTAAAGTTGGAGCTCCTGTATCACAAGATTTTTCTATCATCTCTCTATCAGATAGACTTACAGATATAAATTTAATTGATAAAAGGGTAAAAGCAGCCCTTGATTGTGACTTTGTTTTAGGTATTTATAATCCAAAATCTAAAAAAAGAATTCTTCCTTATCAAAACTTTTTAAGAGCCTTAGAAAATGGATACCAAGATAGAATAGCAATTATTGCTTCACATGTAGGTAGAGTTGAAAAAGAAAAAATCACTATAACAACAGCCCAAGATTTGATAGACCAAGATATTGAACATCCAGCTGTTTCTATGTCAACTCTTATTATAATTTGCAATTCAAACTCAAAACTAACTAAAAATGGAAAAGTTTTAACACCTAGAGGATATTTAAACAAATATAAACTTGATGGCAAACTAAAGAATAAATAAGTTAAAAAATAAATAAGACAAAAAGGAAGTTAATGCAAATAGCTATTATTTCAAATATTAAATCAAATATATATGCACTACAAGAAGTAATAAAAGATATTAGGAATAGAAATATTGAAGTTGTTTTAAACCTTGGAGATATGTTTTATGGACCAATTGAACCAAGGGCTACATATGAATTAATAAGAGAGAATAAATTCATAAATATCTGTGGAAATCAAGATAGAGAAATCCTTGAATCTTCTTTAGTTCAACTTGAAGAAAACCCTACTTTAAGATATGCTTATGAAGATTTAGGGGATGAAGTTTTATACTGGATTCAAGATTTGCAATTTGAAAAAATTATTGGTGGAACATATTATATGATTCATGGAACATATTTTGATGATAGCCAGTATTTATTGGAAGATATTTCAGAAGGTTCTATAAAGTTAAGAAGTGATGAGGATATTATCAAACTAACAGATAATATTGAAGCCCCATTTATTTTTTGTGGACATTCACATTTGCCAAGAATTCATAAACTAAGTTCTGGACAGATAGTTATAAATCCAGGTTCTGTTGGACTTCAAGCCTATGAAGATGAACTTCCAACTAAACACAAGATGGAAAACCATACCCCTGATGCAGCCTATTCTATTTTAACAGTAGAAGAAAATCAATATAGTGTTGAGCAAGTAAGAGTTGCCTATGACTTTGAAAAAGCAGCAAAAAAAGCAGAAGAGAATGGAAGAGAAGATTGGGCACATGCCCTTAGAACGGGAAAGGTTTTAGACTAATCATATGAAAAAGTTTGAACATGGTGGAGATACAAAAAGTTTTGCAAAAAAAGCAGAATGTGAAGAAAAAGAAGTAATTGATTTATCTTCAAATATAAACTTTTTAAAACCAAAACTTGACATTGATTTTAATACATTAAATATATCTTCTTACCCAAATTATGACAAGCTGTATAAAGCTATTTCAAACCACTATAAGGTAATGAAGTCACAAATTGAACTATACAACGGTGGTAGTTCTGCTATCTTTAAACTCTTTGAAAATCTGAACATAAAACATTGTACTATTTATTCCCCTGCATACCTAGAATACAAGAAAGCAGCTCAAAACTTTGGCTATAAGATTGATTTAATCAATAGATTTAAAGATATCAATAAAGAGGTTAAAAAGGGCTCATTTGTAATATTTGTAAATCCTTCAACACCCGATGCAAAATGTTATGATATAAAGAAACTATTAAATTATTGGATAAAAAAAGAATGTATAATTTTAATAGATGAAAGCTTTTTAGAGTTTACTGATTTTGAATCTGCAACAAAATATTTAAAAGAGTATAACAAACTTTATATTCTAAAATCTATGACAAAGTTTTATTCATCTGCTGGAATTAGAGTTGGCACTATTATCTCATCAAAAGAAAATATCAAAAAACTAAAAGAGAAAGAGCCTATGTGGAAGATTTCTACTTTTGATATGAATTATTTAATAGAAGTTTTAAAATACAAAAGCTTCTACAAAAAAGCGAAAAAGAAAAACAGAGAAAATCTAGAGTTATTGTATTCTACAGTTAAGAAACACTCTTTTATCAAAATGATACAACACCAAAGTGAAGCAAACTACATTTTAGTAAAACTACAAGGTATAAAAGTAAAAGAGTTACAAGAAAAACTAATACCATATAAAATCATGATAAGAGATTGTTCCAACTTTGATTTTTTAGAGAAGTATCATATAAGAATTGCGGTAAAGAGTAAAAAGAGTATTAAACTTTTAGATAAAGCTTTTAAAGAAATTGATAAATGTATTTAGAGCTTCTATTTTTTGCATATCTTATTGATTTTATCTTTGGAGAGTTTCATCTAATCAAAACTCTTTATCACCCTATTATTCTTTTTGGAAACTACATAAAATGGTTTGAAAAGAAGTTTTATAAAGACTGTATCTTTAGAGGTTTTTTATTAACTATATCCTTACTAACTCTTGTTTTTTTAGTTACTTTTTTATTAAGCAAAATTGATAATATATATTTTCAAGCCCTACTTTGCTCTTTTACTATCTCTTCTAAAATGCTTTATGATAGTGTAAAAGAAGTAATATCCTCAGACAATCCTAAACATGCCATTTCTATGCTTGTAAGTCGAGATACAAAGGAAATGAGTGAAAGTGATATAAATAAGGCTGCTATTGAGACTTATGCGGAAAACTTAAGTGATGGAGTTATTGCTCCAATGTTTTATATGATTTTTTTTGGTATTGTGGGAGCTTTTATTTATAAAGCAATTAATACCTTAGACTCTATGGTTGGATATAGAAATGAAAAATATGAAAACTTTGGTAAGTTTGCAGCTAAACTTGATGATGTAGTAAATTTTATTCCAGCTAGAATAACTGCACTTTTAATAGCCCTACTTTTCTTTTCAAAAAAAACTTTTAAAGAGTTTTATTCTTATGGAAAAAAACATGAAAGTCCAAATGCTGGACATCCAATCTCAGCAATGGCACTAGTTTTAAATGTCTCTTTAGGAGGCCCTACGTCATACTTTGGGAAAATAAAAGAAAAGCCCTACTTTGGAGATGGTAAAAAAAATATAGAAAAAGAAGATGTAAAAAAAGCACTAGATTTCAAACTAAGATTTGATATCTTTGTTTTAATAGTTTTAAGCTTTTTTCTTATGTTTTCTAAATAATAAATATACAAAAAATGGCGCACCAATAAATGAAGTAACAACTCCAATAGGTAAAGAAGAAGCTGTATTTAAAACCCTTGAAATCAAATCAGAAAGTACTAGAAATACACCACCATAAAAAAATACTGGTAAAATAAGTTTATCGGCACTTTGTTTATAAATAAGCCTTAAAATATGAGGTATAATAAGTCCTACAAAACCAATTGGACCTACGAAACTAATACTTACTCCAACAGCTAAAGAGATAGTCATAAGAAGTATTAGATTCAGTCTATTTACATTTAGTCCTTTTAAAAATGCAATATCATTTGATAGAAGTAAAAGTTTTATATCTTTTCTTTTTATTATTGATACTGCTAAAAGAATAAGGGCAACAAAAAACACAGCTAAAGAACTATTATAGCCTACGACATCAAGACTTCCAAGGGTAAACCTCACAATAGAATAATTCTCTTGTAAAGTACTTAAAAAGAATATCAACATCAATGCAGATGAATAAAAAAATGATAAAGCAATACCTATTAAAAGTATAGAGTTTGTTGAAGAAAATGTTGCATTTTTATTTATTTGTTTTGAAATAATATATAAAACAAGAATAGTTAGAAAAGAGCCTAATATACCAGAGATATAAAGAGCTACCATAGGAAAAAACACTATTGAAATAGCTGTAAAAAGTGTTGTTCCACTTGCTATTCCTAAAGTATATGGAGTTATTAAAATATTTTTAAAAATAGTTTGAAAAATAAGTCCACTTAGACTTAAAACAGCTCCCACAAAAAAGGCTAGGATAATTCTAGGAACTCTAAGTTCCCAAAATATCATATATGAAGTAGTTGTACTATCAAATATTTCATTTAAAGAGATAGTAGTTTCCCCAATAAAACATGAAATAAAAATTAAAACTACACTTACAATATAAGCTAAATACTTTATAGAACTCATAGTTTTACCACCAAGTGATTATTTACTACTTCTAAGCAGTTATGATAGAATTTTTCTAAAACTTCTTTAGAAAAAAATTCACTGCTATCTCCAAAGAACTTAAGCTCTCCCTCATCTAAATATAAAACCTTATATTTTAGATTAAAGGCTAAATCTAAATTATGAGTTATGATTATTTTTTGTTGTAAATATTGTGAATTAAAAAGCTCAAATACTTCTTTAACTCTTGTAATATCCATATTTGCAGTTAGTTCATCAAAGATTGTGATTTTTGCATTATGTATAATGCTTGAAGCAAGTAATAAAAGCTGTTTTTCTCCTGAACTTAAATCATTGCAGGCTCTATTTTTTATTTTTTCTAGTTTTAATAAAGATATTGTTTCATCAATCTTTTCTTTATTTATTTTTCCTATAAATGAAAGTTCTAAAAACTCATAAACGCAAATATACTCATCAAATACTTCAAGTTTTGGAGGAATATAGTTTATTAGTTTTGCTCTTTGTTCATCATCTAAAGAAGAGATATTTTTATTTTGAAGGGTTACTTTATCATTTGATATAAGATTTGAAAGAACTTTTGCTAAGGTTGACTTCCCTGCTCCATTGGCACCAAGGATTATAAGGTTTTCATTCTCTTTCAAAAAGAATGAAATATCTTTTAAAATATGATTTGAAAAACTATTTATCTCTAACATTTACTAATATATCTTTAAAATCTTCCATAAAATAAATTACTCTATGACTAGGAATTCCTGCATATTCTTTATCTATAATATAAATATTATCATTTTTACTTGCCTTTATTGGAAGTTTTTTCCAAGGCTTTTTTAATTCATCAAAACTAATATTGTTGTCATGAATATAAGGTGCAAGTAAAATTATAATATCAGGATTCATATTTATAATATTTTCAACATTTACTATTGGCTGTGCTGAACTTTTAGATTTATATGCATTTTTATTACCTGAAGCTTTTATTATATCATTAAAATATAAATTATTTCCCGTAATATAAATAGCTTTTTCCAAAGTTGGTTGAGCACCTATTACAATCATAATTTCTTTATTTGAAACAATATTTGAAAGACTATTTAGTTTAATATTTATTTTATTTATTAATTCATTCGCTTTTTTTTCTTTATTTAATAATAAAGAAATATTTTTTATCGTAGTTTTTATTGAAGCTAAATTATCTGTTTTAAAAGAGTGATAATTAAAGTTTAATTTTTCCAAATTTGATAATAGTTTTTCATCATAGTTTTGGGCAAGAACTAAGCTAGGTTTAGCTTTTAATAATTTTTCTAAAGAGATTGAGGAATAACCACCAATTTTAGGTATTTTTTTCGATTCAGGGGGATAGTTGCAATACTGAGTATTTGCAACTATTTTATCTCCCTTTCCAAGAGCAAAAACTATCTCATTTAAAGAAGGAGATAGTGTTACTATTCTTTGCTCATTGGCAAATAAATTAACAATACAAAAAAGAATTAATAAATATTTTTTCATCTTAGAAATTATATCTTAATCCTACATATGCACTTCTACCTGCTGTTGCATAACCATAAACTGTATTGTAATCTTCATCAAAAATATTATCAAGTTTTAAATATAATCTTGTATTATCATTCATTTCATAATTAATTACACCATTTACTACAGCATAGTTTCCAGTTTGAACCCTACCATCTGTCCAATCATTAATCACTCTATCTCCAATATATTGAGCATTTACATTAAAATGTATTTTATCCAAACCATGATAATCTAAACTTAGTTTATATAATTGTTTTGCTCTTCTTTCTAAGTCTTTATCTTCATCATCTTTAGCACTTTGAATAGTATAGTTAAAAGTTATAAAAGTATCATTTAAAACTTCATTGCTATATTCTAATTCTAAACCTTTGAATTTTGATTCTCCACCTATATTTTCATTTTTTGAAGTAATTGAATCCCAAGTGATTAAATCTTCAACTTTTGTTTCAAAATAAGTTAAAGTCAAGTTTTTATAAGTAATTCCTAAATCAAAACCTTTTGTTTTTTCTGGTTTTAAATTAGTATTAGTTGTTCCCCAAGGATTAAGTTCATCAATTATATTTGGAACATTATAAGCCGTTCCATAATTAGCAAAAGTACTTAAATCCTTTGTAAAATAATACTTAACACCTAACTTTCCAGTAGTTTTATTTTCATAATTATCAAATTTATCATATCTTAAACTTTGAGTTAATATTAAATTATCAAATTTATTTGAGTTTGTAAGATATATATATTTATTTTCACTATCTCTTTGATTTGTTGAATTATCTGTTAAAACATAATCAACATCATCTTTTTTTATTCCAGCTCCCATAAGTAAAAAACTATTAGACATATAAGTAAATTCATCTGAAATCTCTATATTTTGGTTTTCACCATTAAACTCTAAAACATTTTCTCCCCAAGCAGAACCTACAGTTCCTTCCTCAACTCTATTAAATTTTGATAATTCATATTTTACTTTTAATTCATGGTTTTTAATTTTATGAGAATACCCAAGATTATATAAAGTTGTTTCTCCATTACTTCTCATATTACTATCATCTGCTGAAGATGTATCATATTCTGATAAAAAATTAATATTTTTTATACCAAATGAAATTTTAGAATTTTCAGTAATATAGTAATTTGAAGTAAGATTTACAGTTGTATTATCATAAGCATCATTTTCAAAATCATCTCTGTCTTTTCCATATGGAAGTTTACTTGTAAAACCAGTAGTTTTTGTTTTATCTGCACTTAATCTAATATCATATTTTTTAGCTCCATAAGATAAAACTGTAGAAGCTTTTTTTGTATCATATGAACCATATTCCAAGTTAACATTACCAGAAAAACCTTCTTTTGCTTTAGATGTTATGATATTGATAACCCCAGCACTTGCGTCTGCACCCCAAATACCACTTTGAGCACCTTTTATAACTTCTATTCTTTCTATATCATTAATCATTAAATGTTGAAATGAAGCTCCACTTGAATTTGCTGGGTCTTTATATGTTACACCATCAATTAAAACTAAAACTCTTTTTGTAGATAAACCTCTTAAAAACGTACTAGAAGAACTACCTAATCCTCCATTTGAGACAATAGATACTCCACTAAGAGAGTTTAAGGCTTGATTTACTGTAGTAAAGTTTTTTTCTTGAATTTCTTCTTTAGTAATAACATTTACACTAGAAGTTACATCTTTAATAGATTGTTCTGTTTTTGTTGCAGAATAAACTGTAACATCTGAAATTTTTGAAGAGTTAGCTTGAAGATTTGTTGCTATTAAAAGCGAAGCAACTACGCTACTTATACAGATTTTATTTTGCATAAAGGTTTCCTTGTTGTGAATTGTATTTATTTGTTGAATAAAGACTTATAGGTTTTAATTGCTTAGAATGAAGAATTTTCAGTATTTTAGGTAGATTATTTGAAATATGAGAATCTAAACTAATTAACATTGATTTTATTTTTCTATTTACTGTTGCACACAATACACCAAAAAATGAAAAATATTTTTTAAAACATCTAGTCATCTTTATTACCTCCTTATAAAATAGGAACGAATTTTAGTGCAGTAAAATAAAAAAAGCTTTAATTTTTTACTTAATTAGTATATATAAGGTTTTCTTTATCTTTTGATACCATAAATTTATAACCATTATAAGCTGTATATATTCCAAATAAGATTACTAGAATAGCAGCAAGAGTAACAAAAAGATTTCTAAGTGCTAACTGCTTAAAAATTCCAACAAAAAAACCTAAAGAAAACATTGCAGGAAGAGTACTTAATCCAAAAATCAACATTACAAAAGCACCCCATAAAGCACTTGCAGTACTTGCAGCAGTTATTGCAAAAACATAAACAAAACCACAAGGTAATAAACCATTTAACATACCAAGAAAATAAAAACTAAACAAAGAATCAGAGCTAAGAAGTTTTCTAAAACTTTTTTGATAAAGTTCTGTCTTTGATACAGAGTGTTCAATTGAGGTCAAAAATTTAAATTTTCCACTTAATGATAAACCAATTAAAACCATTAAAATACCAGTAACAATTAATAAAATACCATTAGTTGTATTATCAAAAGTAACAACCGAACCAACAAAACCAAAAAATGCACCTAAAAGTACATAAGTACTTACTCTACCTAAAGAATACAAGATATGAGAAATTGATTGTTTTGATTTACTCCAAGAACTATTTATTTTAGTACTAGAATAAGCGACTACTATACCGCCACACATTCCAATACAGTGACCAAAAGAACCTAAAAATGCAATTGAAATGATTGTTAAAATATTTATACTTTCCATTATTTACCTAAAAAATTTTATTAATGATATAGCAATTATGTTTAAAAACTACAAAATAAAAGCTTCACTTAAAAAAGTGAAGCTAAAAAAAATATTAAGATATAGAAAATTAAAGTATATAAGTAGTAGGAGGTTTTAATTTTCTTATATGAAGAAGTTTATACAAATATTGTTAATTTAATGTTAAGTATCAAAGTGAATTAACTTTTTTTGATTATAATTATAAAACTTATTCTAAAAGGACAATAATGCAATTATATTTTCTACTTGTTATTTCTATATTTTTTACTGCTTGTTCCAATAAATATATAAATATTAAAACCTTAGAACCTTCAAAAGTAGATGAAAAAATAAAATCTATTTATATAGAAGATATACAAAATGATAATATTAAATTAAAGAATTATTTAGAAAATGAACTTGTAAATAAAAAACTAGATTCAGAAAAACTTTTCTTTTTGAAAGAAAAGGATGAACTATTCGATGCAAAAATAAAAGCAAATATTTTAAGCTCAAAAGTTTATTCAGACTTTTATTTTCAAGATAGTGGTACAATTAAATGCTTAAGTTATATTACAACTAATGATTATGCAAGATGTATAGAATATGGAAGAGAACTTATTCCTTGTCAAAGAAAAGACTTTGAGCTTGAAGTAGAAATAAAAGTATTAAATAAAAAACAAAAAACTCTTTTTTCAAAAGTCTATGAAAAAACCAAAATTGAAGATAGATGTTATAGATTCAACTATTTATATAGTCCTTTTTTCTATAACTATACAGAAAGAAGTAATGATATTGAAAGATATAATTCTAGACTTGCAAAAAAAATTGCAATAGATTTTACTAATGATATTTCTGTACATTATAGATATTATAAAATCAAAATTATTGATACTATAAACTCAATAGAATTAGATAACTCACATAAAAAGATATTTGATGAAAGTATACAATTATTAGAAAACAAAAGCTATATTCAAGCAAAGAATAAATTACTTTATTTAAACAAGCATTTAAAAAATAAAAGTTGGGAAGTTTATTATAACCTCGCAATACTTTCAGAATTAAATTTAGAATATAAAAAAGCAAAAACTTTTTATGATGTAGCAAAAAAAATCACTCCATCACAAGAAAATAAAGAATTCCTAGATAAAGCAATAAATAATTTATTGGAAATTGAAAAAAAAGTAAAAAAAGCAAAATCTCAACTAAATAAATAAGAAAAGTAAAAATAAATCTTACTAATAAGGCTCTAATAAGAGTTTTGTTATAGTAATTATCTTTTAAGAATAAACAATATAGGTAATAAAATGAAAGTAGTAACAGGTGTAGTTGGAAATGACATCCACGTTGTAGCAAATAGACTTATAGAACTTTCACTGCAAGCTAGAGGCTTTGAAGTATTTAACTTAGGTGTTAATACTTACTTAGAAGAGTTTGTTGATGCAGTGGTAGAAACTAATGCAGATATTCTTCTAATCTCTTCATTAAATGGAGAAGCTGAAGGTTGGTGTAGAGAAGTTAAAATCCTAAAAGCAAAATATGGAAATCTCCTTGATAATGTAGTATTTATGATTGGTGGAAACCTTGTAGTTGGTACAGGAGATGCTTCTGATATTATCCCTAGATTCAAAAACTATGGATTTGATTTAGTATTCCACCAAATTGACTTAAATACTGGATTAGATGAGTTAGAAAAATTCATGAAGGAAAGAAACTAATGAGTTTACTACAAGAAGAAAGAAATATAATATTAAACAACGAACACGTTGATAATTTTGATTTTGCAGAAGTTGAAGATTTTGTAAAAAATGCTTCTAAAGACCTATTTATATCTTACAACTTTAAGACAAAAAATAAGATGTTAGTTCAACCCCGTGGTGGTTTCCCAACATATGACAAAATGTTTGCACTTTATGATTTTTTTGATAAAGCAGATGTGGATGTATTACCTTGTACTATTGATTCAAACACAAGATTAAATGACTATGCAACTGCAAAAAAAATGTTAAGACTTAGTGAAGAGAATGAAGTTGATATGCTAAATGGTTACCCATTAGTAACTCATGGGTATAGAACATCAAGAAAGATGATGACTCACTTTAACAAACCAATTTCACTAAGACATGGTACTCCTGATGCAAGACTTCTTATTGAAACAGCAATTGCTTCTGGTATTTTTGAAATTGAAGGTGGACCAATTACATATTTACTACCTTATTCTAAAAACTTTCCATTAGACAAGGCATTTCTTTATTGGAAATATGTAGAAAGAGTTTGTGCAGAATATTCAAAACTAAATGAACCAATAAATAGAGAATCATTTGGACCACTAACAGCAACACTTGTTCCTCCTTGTATTACTATTGTAATTCAATTATTAGAGATGCTATTATCTTTAGAAGAAGGTGTAAAATCATTCTCTGTATCATTTTCTCAAACTGGCTCTATGAATCAAGATATCGTAATGGGTGCAGTTATTAGAAAACTAGCTCGTCACTATTCTGAAGAGATAGGTGTAACTGATGCAGATATTCACTTAGTTTACCATCAATGGATGGGTGCATTCCCAATGGATCAAAACTATGCATCTCAACTTATAAATATGAGTACAGTAATTGCTTCTATGGTTGGGGCAAATAAGATTATTACAAAAACAAAGCAAGAGGCTTCAGGTATTCCTACAAAAGAAGCAAATGCAGAAACAGTTGCAAATACACAATATTTACTTAGAATTTTAAATGGTTTACCAAAATTGAAAGATGAGCAGGAAGAAGAGATTTTAACTGCTGAAGTTATGGCTATTATGGAAGCTGTATTCAATGACCCAGCAGATACACTTTGGAGAAAAGTATTTAACTCTATTAAAAATGGAACAATAGATGTTCCATTCTCTCCACATATCATCAATAACAATGAAATGATTACAGTAAGAGATAGAAATAAAAATATTAGAATCATAAAAAGAGGAAAAGTTCCAATTCCCCATAGATGTTTTGAGTATGAAAAAAATCAATGTGATTTAAATAAAGATACAACATCTATTGTAAATGATATTATCCATGATATAGGAATTATGCAATGAGTAAATTAGAAAATAAACTATTAATTGATGTAGGAAGTACATACTTTAAACTATGTACAAAAGATAATGTACAACAACATTTTAGAGATTTTAACAAAGACATTTATGATGATTTAACTTATAAATGTGCAGATATAATCAAAAATTATAACAAAGAGAATATACATATTTGTTCTTCTGCAAATGGTGGGCTAAGTACACTTATTATCGGTATTACTAACTCTTTTTCTTTAAAATATGCAACAAACATTGCTTTTAATTCTGGTATCAATATTATTGATACAGTTTTATTTAGAGATATTGAAAAAACTTCTATTCCAAGTGACTTAATTGATGTTGTAATAGTTGTTGGAGGTATTGATTCTGTTTCAAATATCTTTGATGAAAGATTATTTAAATTTTTAGATGGTTTAAACTACTCAAATATCGTATATGTTGGAAGTGAAAAGGATTCTGCATTTTTAAAAGAGAATATTCAAAATTTAAGTATTCTACCAAATATTATTAATGAAAAACTTCATGTGGAAGAAGAGAATTTAAAAGAGTATTTAACAAATCTTTATCAAGCAGATATTATGGGGAAAGAAGATATCAAACACCTATATAATATCACTTCTAATCAAATTTTTTCAACTCCATATATTGTAAATAAAACTCTACCAATGATTGATTCAAAATTTAAAGTTGCTGATCCATATATTTTAATAGATATAGGTGGAGCAACAACAGATATTCATTACTCTAAAGACTTAGTTGAAGAGAATATGGTTACAGAAAATGAGTATGATAGACTTGTATTTAAAAAACTTGGTGTTTATAAATCAAAAGAGTCTTTAATCTTTGCAGCAAAAAACAATGAGTTTGTTTATGAATTATTAGCTCACTTAAAAGTTACAGAGAATATCTTTGAGGAATCAAGTGAAAAAGCAACTAGAATTTTAATGCAACTTGCTATCTTCTTAGTACTTTGTAAAGTATCAGCTTATAGAAAAGCATATGTAAACCTAAAACTAAATGCTTTAAACTCTATTGTTTTAACAGGTGGGATTACAAAAGTATTAAAACAAGAAGAAATAGAAGATATAGTAACATTCTTCTATAAGAAAATATTAAATTCACAACATAATCCTACAATCGTAATGGATAATAATTATGATGTATGGACTCTTGGAATGTTAGAAAAGTAATTAAATCTCAAGGCTTTACTCGTAAAGCCCTTTAGAGTTTTGCTTCTTTTAAAAGGAATTTATTTCCTTTGCTAAAAAGAAGTTATTAAATAAGGTCCCTTCAAATTTGGGACAAATTTTAAGGAATGAATATGTCTATTAACTGTATTAGAACACTTATTGAAGATGCACAAGCATCTCACCCAGAAAAAGTTGCGATAAAATTTAATGAAAAAGAGATAACTTATGATGAGTTATTTACAAAAGTAAATCAAATTGCATTTTATCTAAAAGAGTTAAACTTACCAAAAGGCAGTAGAGTTGGTATTTACTCTACAAAAAGTATTGAACAAGTAATTGCTATACTTAGTATTTTATCTACTGATTATGTGCTTGTTCCTCTTACTAGACTTTTAAAGCCTGAACAAGTTGAATACATAATAAAAGATTGTGATATAAAATGTATTATAACTGATAGATTAAAGCTTGAATCAATTGAAGAGATAAATTTTGATGGACATATTGTATCTTATGAAACTACACATAAAGATATTGCTTCATTTGAAGAAATTTTCAAATACTACAATAAACCATATACTTGTGAAATAAATGGACATGACAATGCTGCTATTACATACTCTTTTGGATTAACAGGAACTCCTAAAGGTATTGTAATCTCACATAGAAACTTAATTGATAGTGCGAGAGTTGTTAGTCAATATTTAGATTTAAAAGAAGATGACATTATTTCAGGAACTTTAATTTTCAATCTGGATTATGGATTAAATCAAATTTTCTGTTCTTTATATAAAAGAGCTACTTTAGCTTTACATAGATTTATTCTTGCAGGTGATTTCTTTAATCACCTAATTAATGATGAAGTTACAGTTGTACCTTTAATGCCTATTAATATTTCATCTATGTTTGATGAAGATGAACATAAGCTTCCAAGTGCAGATTTACTTTCAAAAGTTAGAGTATTAACTTCTTCTGGTGGTAATGTTACACATAAGATGTTAAATGACTTAGATAAATACTTCCCTGATGCTAAGTTTTACTCTATGCATGGATTAACAGAAGCCTTTAGATCAACATATTTAGAGCCATCTCAGATTTGGATTAGACCTAATTCTATTGGTAAAGCAATTCCTGATGTTGAACTATATGTCATCAATGAAGAAGGCAAAGAGTGTAAACCAAGAGAAGTTGGTGAGCTTATTCATAGAGGTGGTTATATTTATAAAGGATACTGGAATGCACCTATTGAAACAAAAGAGAGATTTAAATCAATTCAAATATTAAAAGATGTAATTAACTTAGAAGGACAACTAACAGATGAAATAGTTGTGGCAACAGGAGATTATGTTTATAAAGATGAAGAAGGTTACTTCTATTTTGTTTCAAGACATGATGATATGATTAAAACTAGAGGTTTTAGAGTAAGTCCTTTTGAAATAGAATCAGTTGTAGCAAATAACTTACCACAAATAGACCAGTGTGCAATCTTCTCAATTGCTAATGAAGAAATAGAAGAAGAGATAGTTATGGTTTATAGTTCAAGAAGTGAAATTGTTTCAAAAGAGATAATCTTTGAATTAAAAAAACATTTAGCTTCATATATGATTCCAAATAAAATTATTTATAAAAAATCACTACCTTTAATTCCTAGTGATAAAAGTAAAATAAATAAAGAAGAGCTAAAAAAAGAGTTCCTAGACAATTAATATAGTTAAACTATATCATTGTCTACTCCCCTATTCTCCACAATTTCTACACATATAATTCATAAAATTCACCTCAAAAATAAGGTCTTGAAATATTTAGCTTAAAATTAAATTAGATTTGACATAAATCAAAGCAAAATTAAGTTTATTAAGTTAGAATTCTAAGATAAATTTAAAAAAAAGGATTTCTTATGAAAAAAATTTTACTGTTAACTTCTGTTTTAGCATGTGTTGCTTTTGCTAACCCTTATGCAAAATGTGTAGCCTGTCATGGGGCAAATGGAGAAAAAGTTGCTTTAGGTAAATCTAAAATCATTAAAGATATGACTAAAGAAGACTTCATTAAAGCTATGAAAGGTTATAAAGATGGTACTTATGGTGGAGCTATGAAAGGTGTTATGAAAGGTCAAGTTGCAACTTTAAGTGACGCTGATATTGAAGCAATTGCTGATAAAATTACTTCAAAATAATTTTGAAATCTAAAAGTTAGGAATTATCCTAACTTTTAACTAACAACAATAGTATCTCTTCCCCTATCTTTTGCAATATAAACACAATCATCTGCTTTTTTAATAAGTTCATCTTTTGTTTTACAATCTTTATAGAATGCTACTCCCATACTAACAGTAAGTGAAATATCTTTTTTACTATGATAAATTTTTTGAGATTTTATATCTTCTTTTAATTGTTCTAATTTTTTTAATAATTCATCTTTAGGTAAAAAACATAAGATTAAGAACTCTTCTCCACCATACCTATATGCTTCCCCATTCAAAATATCTGCATATTTTTGAATTCTTTTGGCAAGATATATTAATGCTTTATCTCCTGTCTCATGACCAAAATTATCATTTATTCCTTTAAATCTATCTGCATCAATAAAAACTGCAGTTAATAAATCTTTGTTATTTTGGTTTACAAATGCTGATAAATCATTTTCCATTTTACGTCTATTATAAACACCTGTTAAATGGTCTCGGTTCATACTGTCTTGTAGTTGAACTCTTTCTTGCAATAAAACTTGAATTAAAGTATCTTTATAATCTTCACTCATATCAGAGTTCTTTTGTTCTAATATTTTTCCAAAATGAAATTCAAATAAATCCTTTTTAAAAGAATAATCAACTTTTTTACACTCTATTATCATTTGAGGTTTATCTTCTCCTAAACCATTGGTTATTTTTATTTTGTCAATTTGTTTAATAGTGTATTTTATTTTATCATTGATTATTTTGGGTTCAAGTAATTCTCTTTTCCAATAAGAAGATGTACTTTTCTCTAATACTTTTAATTTTTTTAATAAAAGGTCATTGAATATTTCTTTATTAACTGAAATTTTATACATAAAAGAATACTAGCAGTTAAGTGCTTAATATTAAAATATCATATTTTAGTATTATAATTAAAACTTATTATATTACTAATGTATATTTAATCTTAATTCAAGTATATTTCCATAATTAAAATCTATATTTCAAAGGATAGAAATGACTTTACGAGAGAAGTTTAACCCTATGTGTTTTCTAGCTTCATTAGGAGCTGGTGGACTTTCTGTTTCCTTCTTTATGTATCTAATGTTTTTAGTACCACATAAAGATACTCCTATGGCAACATTTAACCATGTATTTCCTGAGCTTATAAAAGGTACTTGGTTATCAGTAGTTGTAGCAATTGCACTTATAGGAATAATTATATTTGCTTTTTTCCACTTTAAATTATTAATTTGGAATACAAGACAATTTCTTTTATATAAAAAAACTGAAAGTTATGACACACTTGTGAACTCAAATGCGGAAATAACATTAATGACTATACCATTAACTTTTGCAATGACAATTAATGTTTGCTTTGTTTTAGGTGCAGTTTTTATTCCAAACCTTTGGTCAATTGTAGAGTTTATGTTTCCATTTGCTCTTTTAGGTTTTATTATAGCAGGTTATTTTGCTTTAAAAATCATATTTACTTACTTTTCAAGATTACTCGTAAAGGGAGAATTTGATTTTACAAAAAACAATAATCTATCTCAAATGATTTCTATTTTCTCATTATCAATGGTTGCAGTAGGTTTTGCAGCACCTGGTGCTATGAGTCATAATATTGCAATAAATGCCATTGGTATTTTTGGAGCTTTATTCTTTGCTTCTTTTGCAGTTTTATTATTAATCATAAAAATAACTATGGGATTTAAAAATATGTTTGAACAAGGTATTTCTGTTGAAGCAAGTCCTTCGTTATGGATAATTTTACCAATATTAACTCTTCTTGGAATTATGATGATTAGAGTTACTTTTGGACTTGACCATAATTTCAATTCACAAATGAGCAAATCATCTTTATTTACTTTAACTTCAGTACTTGTATCTTTACAAATCATTTTTGGTATATTAGGATATAAAGTAATGAAAATGAATAAATATTTTGAAACATATGTAGATGATGAAAAAACAAAATCTTCAGTATCTTTTGCTTTAATTTGTCCTGGTGTTGCTTTTTTTGTACTAGGAATGTTTTTTATTAACTTTGGTCTTACATTTAACTCTGTTATAGCAAAATATTCTATAATGTATTTTATTTTGATGATTCCTTTTATTTTCATTCAACTAAAAACAATTCAATATTTCTTTAAATTAAAAAGAAAATTTAACTTCTAACAATTGTCTTTGTGATACAATCTCCTAAACCTAAAACTAGGAGATTGTATCATATGAATAAACTAAAATTTTGCAAATATATAAGTTCATTTATTTTTTTTATTTTAACATTTACAGCTTGTTCTAATAAAAATATACAAATAAATGATTTAAAAATTTATTCTCAAGAACCTAGCATTTATTTAAAAGATGAAGTAACTTTTAATAATCAAAACCTCTACAATACTCGATTTTTTCAAAAATATTTTGAAGTTTGGAATAAGCCTTCTATGAATATTACTAAAAGAGGAGCAACTTGGGGGTTTTCATATGCAAAACAAGATATATATTTACAAAACTTTTCTAAAGCATCAAAAGAATGGTTTGATATTCACATAAAAAATTCAAACTTTAATGACTTTAAAAAAGAATTAAAAAAAGCAATTACAATAAAAAATAGTAATATAAGAGTTTTTCCAACAAATGAAATGATGTTTCATAATCCATATAAAGAAGGGGAAGGTTTTCCCTTTGATTATAATCAAAACTCACACCTAAAAATAAATACTCCTATTTTAGTATCACATTTTTCAAAAGATAAAGCTTGGGCATATATAAAAGCACCCTCTTTTTATGGATGGATTCCTATAAATAATATAGCTTTTGTTGATAAAAACTTTATCAATAAATTTAAAACTAATAACTATGCAATAACAATAAAAGATAAAATAAATATATATGATAATTTTTTTATAGAAAATCTTCAATTAGGAACAATCCTTCCATACAAAAAAAATAGTTTTTATATAGCTAAAAAAGACAAAAACCATAAAGCATATTTAACAAAAATTAAAATTGATTCAAAAAATATAAGTTTAAAACCTTTAGTTTTCAAAAAAGAAAATATTGAAAAAATAGCAAAAGAGTTAATAGAAGAACAATATGGTTGGGGTGGACTTTTTGGTTTTAGAGATTGTTCAAGTTTTACCCAAGATTTTTTTACTACTTTTGGTATTTATCTTCATAGGAACTCAAAACAACAAACCAAAAATGGCAAATATCTAAAAATAAATGATTTATCAAACCAAGAAAAAAAAGATTTTATTCTTAAAAATGCAAAACCTTTTAAAACACTTGTTTATTTAAAAGGGCATATCATGTTGTATGTTGGAGAAAAAAATAATGAACCATTAGTAATGCACAATGTTTGGGGAGTAAAAACAAAAGACTTTCTAAATAATAAAGGAAGAAATATTATAGGAAAAAATATAATAAGTTCTTTAGAGTTTGGAAAAGAATTAAAAAACTATAGTAACGAAGATAATGTATTAAGTAAAATTGAGGGAATCGTTATCTTAGATGAAGAGAATTAACTTTAAATATAGATTTAATAACATTTTTTTAATACAAAGAAACCATAAGTAATGATAAAATAATAAAAAAAGGATATATCATGAAAGTACTACTTACTGGTTCAACTGGGTATATCGGAAGAAGATTAAAAAGAAAACTTCTTGAAAATAAAGAAATAACATTAAGAGTTTATGTTAGAAATAAAAAAACTTTATCAAAAGATATAAATAAAAATTTTGAAATTTTTGAAGGAGATACTTTTGATAAAGAAAAGTTAAAAAAGGCTCTTACAGGAATCGATGTAGCTTATTATTTAATACACTCTTTATCTAGGGATAATTATAAAGATTTAGATAAAATTTCAGCCCAAAACTTTATTGATATAGCCCAGCAATGTGGCGTTAAAAAAGTTATCTATTTAGGTGGACTTGGTGTTAAAAATGAACAAACAAGTGAACACCTCTTAAGTAGAATACAAACAGGAGAAATTTTAAGTTCTAAAAAAGATATTCAAACTATTTGGATAAGAGCTGGGGTTATTATAGGTTCAGGAAGTACTAGTTTTGAGATTATCAGAAACTTAACAGAAAAACTGCCTATTATGACAACCCCTAAATGGGTAAATACAAAAGCACAGCCTATCGCAGTAGATGATGTTTTAAAATATTTAGAACAATCTTTATACTTAAAAGAGAAAAAAAACCTAATAATTGATATAGGAAGTGAACAGCTAACCTATAAACAAATGATGTTGCTTACTGCAAAAGTTTTAAAGTTAAAAAGAATAATTATTCCATTACCTTTTTTATCAATTAATCTTTCATCTTACTGGCTAAATCTTTTTACTCCCGTACAATTTAAAGTAGCAAAAGCACTAATTGAAGGTTTAAAATCAGAAGTCATTATACAAAATAACAATGCAAGAAAATATTTTCCAGGAATAAATCCTTTATCTTATGAAAAAGCTGTTAAAAAAGCCGTAAAAGAAATAAAAATGAATCAAGTTATAAGTCGTTGGTCAGATACAGATAACTCAGCTAAAGTTTGGGATAAAGACCATGAAAAAGAAATTGCCGATGCTATTTATGTAGATAGAAAGGAAAAAGAGATTTTAACAGTATCTAAAGTACAAGTTTATAAAAGTTTTATAAGTATTGGAGGGAAAGATGGCTGGTTTATTTTTGATTCACTATGGGAAGTTCGTGGTTTTATTGATAAATTATTAGGAGGAGTCGGACTAAATAGAGGTAGAAAAAATCAATATAGTCTTAATATAGGAGAAAGTTTAGATTTTTGGAAAGTTGTTGATATAAAAGAAAATGAAAGACTACTTTTATATGCTCAAATGAAAGTTCCAGGAGATGCTTGGTTGGAGTTTAAAATTGAGGATAATAAACTAATTCAATCAGCATATTTTTATCCAAAGGGTTTATTTGGAAGAATTTATTGGTATAGTCTAGTCCCTATTCATTATTTAGTATTTAATAATATGATTAACTCTATTATAAAAAAAGCAGAAAAGCTCTAGTTTTGAGCTTTTCTTAAATAAACTAATCTGTATAACATAGGTATATAATAAAGATTTAATACCGTTGCCCAAAGAATACCAAAGGCTAGAGAAACTGCCATAGGTTGAAGAATTAAAGCTTGACCAGATGCAAAAAAAGTTAAAGTAAAAAGTCCTAAAATAGTTGTTATAGAAGTTAAAAGAATTGGCCGTAAACGCATAAGCGCATAAGTTTGTATTTCTTCTAAGTTTTTTGCTTTTTTTATAAAATCCATCATAATAATTCCATCATTTACAATTACACCTGCAAGTCCTACAATTCCAATTAAACTTGGCATTGAAATATTTAAATCCAACAAAATATGACCTATTAAAACACCTAAAAAAGATAAAGGAATTGTAGAAAGAATTATTAAAGATTTAACTAAAGAATCAAACATCCAAATAAGAGCAAGAAAAATAAGAATAATCGAAATTAATGCAGCCTGAGCCATCTCTTTTTGAACTTTTTCATTTTCTTCTTGTTCTCCTTTTATATCTATTTTTACAAGACTTTTTAACTCTTCTAATAAAGGATTTAATTGTTCAAAAACTTCAGAAGATGTTGTTTCATTTATACTTGCAGTTACAGAAACAATTCTCTTTGAATCTTCTTTAAATATTTGTGATTGTGCATTTTTTCTAACAATTGTCACAACTTCTTTTAACAAAACTTTTTGATTGGTGTTAGGAATTAAAACTTCAAAATTATCTAATGAGGATAATTCATCTTTGTTTTTACTTTGAAAAATTATCTCAACTATTCCATTATTATCAAACATTTTGGCATAAGCCCCTTTAAAATAAAAAGGTCTAATAGAAGATAATATATAGCTTTCACTAAATCCTAACTTCTGTCCATATTCATTTATTTTAAATTTCAATTCAATATTTCCAACTAAAATATCATCTGCTACATTAGAAACACCATCTATTAAATTAAGTTTATCTTTTAAAAGTTTAACAGCTTTATTTATATTTTGATCCTTAGAACTTGATATAGCTAATTCAATATCATTTTTTACTATTCCTGCTCCTGAAGCTGAAACTTTTAATTCAGAAAAATCCTTAGAATCAATAAGAGGTTTCAACAATACTTTTAACTCTTTTTCAATATCTTGAGCTGATTTTTCTCTAATCATATTTGTATCATCATATTCAGGAGATAAATAAGGATTTATGTATTTATCAAAAATATTTTGTGGTGCTCTTTCATATAAATTTACAAAAATTTGAAAATAAAACTCTTCATTTTGAGGTAGATTCTTACCATCTAACTTTATACCAACAACAGAAGATAAAGAATCAATATTATTTGAAAAATCATATTCTTTTAAAATTTTCTCTTCTATTCTTTTTATTAATTGTTCGGTTTGTTCTATTTTTTTACCAACTCCAACAGAACCACTTATAAATAATTGAGTAGTATCAAACTCAGGTAAAAGTTCAAATTTTGATTTAGAAGCTACAAAAACAGTAGAAAATAAAATTATTAATACCATAGAAAATAAAGCTATAAATCTCTTTTTTAATAAATAAGCTAAAATAGTTTTATAAATTTTTTTATTTACCTGCCAAATTCTATCTGCCCTTTTTTCTTTTGAATGAACATTAAATATTTGTTTAGCATGTAAGGGTAAAAAGAAAAAAGCTTCTACTAAAGAAGATAAAAGTAAGATAGTAATCATTATAGGTAAAACTTTCATAAATTTACCCATTTCTCCACTCATAAGTAAAATGGGAAGAAATGCAAAAATAGTAGTTGCTGTAGCAGTTAAAACTGCAGGGTAGACTTCCATTGAACCATCTAATGCTGCTTGAAATCGAGTTTTTCCCATTTCCATATGTCTATAGATATTTTCACCAACAACAATTGCTTCATCTACAAGCATACCTAAAGCAATTAAAGCACCTAATAAAGAAAGCATATTTAAACTGTAACCCATTAATTCAGCTGAAATAAGACCAATCATAAAAGAAGTAGGAATTCCTATTGCAATTACAATTGCTATTCTTATATTTATAAAATAAAATAAAGCTATAAATAAAAGACAAAGTCCAAAAAATATATTTGAAACTACTGTATTAAGTCTATTTTTAATCCATACAGAAGTATCAGTATGTGTTGCAAACTCAATATTAGGATAATCATTTTTTGCTTCTTCTAAAATCTCTCTTATTCTTTTTACAAGCTCTATTGCATCACCTGTTTCACTTTTATTTATTCCAATAGAAACATCACGGTTTCTATTAAAACGAGATATAGTATTCACATCTGCTAATTTAAACTCTATTTTAGCAATATCTTTTAATAAAAGCTTTTTATCTGAAACCTTAATAATTGTATTATTTACAGCTTCAATACTCTTTTCACCATTAAAAGTACTTAAATAATAATGCCTTTTTGAGTCTTTTATAATCCCTGCAGGGAAAATAGAACTTATATTTTGTACAGAGTTAATAACATCTTGTAAATTTAAACCATAAGCTGAAATTTTATTCTCATCAAATTTTATTAATAACTCTTTATCACTATCTCCCCAAATAGAAATTGAACTTAAGTCTTTTAAAGAAGAGATTCTAGACTTAATATCATCGGCAATTTTAAGAAGATTTTCTTTTTTCTCCTCCCCATAAATAACTACAGTAATAAGAGGAATCTCTGCAACTACTTCCTTTACTATAGGCTCATCCATATCAGTAGGAAGATTAACCTTTGTTTTTGTAACAATATCTTTTACATCATCAATTATATCTTGAGCAATAAAACCTTTTTTTAATTCTATATTAATAGAAAAATATCCATTTTTTATTACAGAAGTTACCTCACTAGCTTCTTCGATAGAACCAAGTTCATCTTCAATATCTTCCACTGCCATTTTATCCAGTAAATCAGAACTAGCCCCTGCATAAGAACCAGTAATAGAAACTGCATCTAAAGAAGAAGGTGGAAAAATTTCTTTTGAAATATTTGAATATGCAAGTATAGATAATACTAATAAGAAAAATAATAAAAAATGATTAAGAATAGGTTTTCTTAATGAAAACTCAATTATTGTTTTTACCATAAGCCTCTTCTATTGAATAAATTATTAAAGAATCTTCAATTTGATTTTTAAATTTCATATCTTCTAATTGTTGAGCCAAAAACTTATTCTCTTCTTTTAAAGAAGTATAATGAGCATAAAGCTTATTTATATCTTTACTTACATAATAAATATTGTTTGCCAAAAAAATTTTTGGGAAAAATAAAACAAGAGAAAAAAATAAAGTACAAAGTACTATTAAAATTGAGCTTTTAGAATTAAGTCTAATCAAATTTAAAAATCCTTAATTTTGAACTTCTACTTCTAGGGTTCTGCTTTATTTCTTCTTTTGTTGGAATAATAGGTTTTCTTGTTATGATTTTCCCTAAAGAGTGATTATTACCACAAGTACAACGAAAAGCATCACTTGGACAAATACAAGATTTACTCCATTTTTTAAAATAATTTTTAACTATTCTATCCTCTAAAGAATGAAAAGAGATTATAGCAATAGTACAATCTTTAAATTTAGCCTTCTCAATTGAATCAAAAAGTCTTTCTAAAACACCTAATTCATCATTTACTTCTATTCTAATACCTTGAAATGGTAATGTAGCAGGATGAATTTTTCCTTTATACATCTTTTTTAGCAATAAATCTGATAATTGTTTGGCAGAAGAAAAAGGTCTATTATTAACAATTAAAGATGCAACTTTTTTATATTCTCTAACTTCCCCATATTCTTTTAAAACTCTTTCCAAATCAAATTGAGAATAAGTATTTACAACGGTTGAAGCATCTAGAGTTTGATCTTGATTCATTCTCATATCCAAAGAAGAACTTTCAAAACCAAACCCTCTTTCTTCTTTATCTAACTGTAAAGAAGAAACACCAATATCAGCTAAAATACCTTTAACACTTTCATTTTTATACTTTTCAATAACATGTTCAAAATTACCTTTATTGAAAATTATTCGGTTTTCAAAACTTTTTAATCTCTCTTTTGAAAAACTTAAAGCCTCATCATCTTGATCATTACATATTAACTTTATATTTGGATATTGTTTTAATAATCCTTCACTATGACCACCATAACCAGTAGTACAATCAATAATATATCCATCATTTATACCTTCAAAAGCATCAAGAGTCTCTTGAAAAAGTACTGGAATATGGGGAATCTGCATTAAAAATGTCCTTAGTAATTTTTCTGTATAATAGCTAAATTTTTATTTAAGGTATTTTAAAATGATAGATCCAAATACAGTAAAACTTCTTAGTGACTTATCTTTAACAATGTTTAGAAAAAACTTTTTTGGGATATATCATGGAGCAATCTCTGCAAAAGAAGACCATAATACTTTTGTAATAAATACTTCAGATGCAATATTTGATGAAATGACAGAAAGATCTTTTTGTAAATTGAATATGAATAAAAGAGACTACAGATGGAATATAGCAAGTATTGAATCGGAAATACATTCTACTATCTACAATAATATACATGAAGCAAAATATATTGCATTTGGAATGCCTATTTATACAACTGCATATACTTTTGAACATAATGAAATTATTTTTAGTGATTATTTTGGAAAAACACAATTTTCTAAAATAGAAGTATATGACCCAGGAGACTATGAATCATGGTATGCTAGAAATGCTTTAGAAATAACTAAATACTTAAAAGAATCAAATAATCATATAATGGTAATAAAAGGTATTGGTACATATGTGTATGACAGAGATATAAATAATTTAGTAAAAAGAATTGCCATTTTAGAAAACTCTTGTCGACTTTTAAGTATAAAATCTACTTTTAGATAATAAATTATTAAATTTCATAAGAATTTAGCCCCTAGTTATGAGGTTTTTTAGCTATTTTAAAGGTTAATTACTATAAAGTTTACTTAATTTTTATCTTACATAAGGAGTTCGTCTATGAACAAAGCTGAATTTATTGATGCGGTTGCAACTAAAGCTGGTCTTTCTAAAAAAGATGCAAAGGGTGCTGTTGATGCAGTATTAGAGACTATTACTGAAACTTTAGTAAAAAAAGAATCTGTAAGTTTTATTGGATTTGGAACATTTACTACAGCAGATAGAGCTGAAAGAACTGCAAAAGTTCCAGGTACTGATAAAACTGTTAAAGTACCAGCTACAACTGTAGCAAAATTCAAAGTTGGAAAAGCTTTAAAAGAAGCAGTAGCTAAGTAATTACTACATCTTCAAAGGGAAAAGGGTCTATCTTTTGATAGATCCTTTTTTTTATTCTACTTACTTTATGCCTGTGTGGTGAAACTGGTAAACACGTCGGATTCAAAATCCGATGACTTAGGTCTTGAGGGTTCGAGTCCCTCCACAGGTACCACTTTTATTTTTTTAATAATTTAAAAAGAGAAAAAGGAATAAAAGTTATTATAAAAACTGATAATCCAATATCTCTACTAATAATATCAAAACCTAAAAATACTGCTATAATTATCCATAATATTATCATTAAAATCAAAACTATTGATTCAAAATCTTTTATTCTTATAATAGTTGATTTAAAAAGATTTATTAAATAGAAACTATAAATAATAAGTATCAAAGTACATGATAAAAAGTAAAAAAGGTATTCAAGTATCATTAACTAACCTATAAAATTTATTAAGAGATAATATCCAATAAAACTTTTAATTTTGTATCATTTTTATAGTTTTTATATATTTTATTATAGTTTAAAAAATATTATATTATAGTTTTATTATAGTTTTAAAGGTAAATCATGAAAAATAAAAAAGAAATATTCATTGACTTAATCTCATGTCTAGATGAAACTAATATTAAAATCTCTAAAAAAGACTTATTCTTACAAAATATAGAATATATAAAAAAGCTTTTATTTAGTGGATTATCAACAAAAAGGCAAGTAGATAAATTTTGTGAAGAAATTGATATAATATCTAGATCTGCTTACGAAAAATATTGTAAAGAGTTTTTAAAAGAAGAGTATGAAAAAGGTTTACTCAATACACTATTTCTAAGAAATTTAAAAACAATAGCTTATTTTATAACTGAAGAAAAAAATCCAAAAGCAAGTGAACTCTATAAAAAATTATTAGAAAATGGTTCTTTAAAACAATTTAGAAATAAAAAAGACTCCTCAATTGATTATTCTACATTCATCAATCTATTAAAAGAATTCTTAAAAGATAAAGGATATGAAGAACTTATTGAATATGATAATATTTCAAATCTTAATGAAGAAAATGAAACTAATAATAAAACTGAAATAAAAATTGAAAATCCAAATAAAATTAAAATAGATCTAGTAGATGATACAAGTGAATATTGTAATTTAGAATTTTTAAAGACAAATTTTATTGAATTTGAAAATAGCTATATTGATAATAATATAAAAGAAAAAAATGTATATTATATACAAGCAAGATATATAGATAAAGAATATAGTTTTGAAAATTTCAAAAAAATTGTTCTAGAAAATAGTTTAATAGAAAATTATTCAATCATTATTCATAATAATTCAACAATAGATACAAAGTTATATATTTATAGATATATTAATAATGGATTAATACTATTAAAAACTCTAGATGCCCTATCTTGCGTTTTTGAACTGGAAGAACTAATAAGAAGAGGAAGAGAAAATTTCTTTTACAAATTTGAGAAATATTTAAACAGAATTATTACTTAAATAAAAAAATAATTAATATTTTATTATTTTATTGATTTTAAGAACAAATAATGTTATTCTTGTAGTTGAAAAGGAGCCTTCATGTCTTATTTAACTTCTACAAAGAAAAATACCATTTTATTTATTTCCACAATAGGTATAATAAATACAGTACTTGCCATCATAGTTTTTTTCTTTCTAAAAAATGAACAAAAGGAATCACTCTACAAAGCAAAGCTCGAGATTGCTAAATTGGAGTTTCAAAAAACCCAAGAGCAATTAACTACTGAACTAGAACATTATAAACTTATATTAAAAGCTTTAAAAGAAAACAAAGATTTAAAAAGATTTTTAAATGATAAACAAAATACATATAACTATTTAGTAGAAGACTACATAGATTTTACAAAAGCAAATAAAAATATATTTCAATTAAGATATATTGATAAAAGTGGTCTAGAAATCATTAGAATAGAAAAAAATGATAAGAATAAAGTTTATGCTGCAAAGGTTTTTCAAGATAAAAGTAAAAGATATTATTTTCAGCAAACTCTAAAATTAAAAAAAGGAGAGTTTTATATATCAGACTTTGATTTAAATGTTGAAAATAATGAAATAGAAAAACCCTTTAAAGCAACTATTAGAGTGGGGACTCCCATTTATATAAATGATAAACTAAAAGGTATTCTCATCATTAATTTTCTAGCAAATGATTTAATCAATCATATTAAAAATAAAAAAGATTTTAATGTCTATTTTATAGATAATAAAAAGAATTTTTTAATTCATCCTGATTCTAAAAAAAATTGGAGTACTCAACTTAAGACTAATTATAAAGTATTTGCCGAAATTAAAAACTTCAACTCCCTTTCTAAAAATAAAAGATTTAATGATAGTAACTGGACTTTCTATCTTAATACAATAAGTATTACAGATAAAGATTTTTATATTATATATTCAATAAAAGAAGAGATTTTCAAAAAATATATGGACAAAATAAGTAGAGAAATCATATTTTTCTTTATTTCTATTTTCATATTGTCCCTTCCTTTTGTATTTTTAGGTGCATATTTACAATCAATAAAAATGAGAATACTAGAAAATCTTATAAATAATATTCCTTTCCCTATTTGTTTAAAAGACAATAAGGGTGTTTTTCTAATTGTGAATAATTGTTTAACAAAACTATATGGCTGTAAATCAAAAGAGGAGCTTATTGGAAAAAATTCTTATGATTTTGAACATCAGAAGCTACCCTACTCTTGTAAAAAAAGAGATGATGAAGTTATAAAAAAACGAAAAATAGAATTTGAAGATATTGTAATTTTAAAAAACAATAAAAAACTTTATTATGATACGAAAATCATTAAATTATCTTTTTTAGGAATATTTAATAAAACCTATATTCTAGGTGTTGCCATTGATATTACTGCAATGAAAATATTAAATGAAGAATTAGAACAAAAAGTATTTGAAGAAGTCACCAAAAGAATTGATACTGAAAAACTTTTAACAGAAAAAGCAAAACTTGCAGAAATGGGGAATATGATTGATAATATAATTCATCAATGGAAGCAACCACTAAGTATAATAAAAGCAACAACTCAAGCTTTAGAATTTAATGAAGAACTACATAATCTAACAGAAGAGCAAAAAAGAACCTATTTAAATAACATTAACCAAAATATTGATTTTATGGTAGATACAGCTGATGACTTTAGAAGATTTTTAGCTCCAAATAAAATTAAAGTTGATTTCAATATTTATGAATGTATAAATAAAATTACAAAAATCTTATATTTTAAGTTTAAGAAAAATCAAATACTTATAAATAATAAAATAGATAAACAAATTAATATTTATGGGTACAAAAGTGAATTTTGCCAGGTAGTTCTTAATATAATAAATAATGCCTTAGACAAATTTGTAGAAAATAGTCATTTGGAAAATAAAACTATTGAAGTTAGCTCTATAAAAGATGATGATAATTTAATTATAACAATAAAAGATAATGCAGGAGGAATTGATTCAGGAATTATTAAAAAAATTTTTGATGAAAGGTTTACTACTAAAGGAGATAAAGGCTCAGGTATTGGTTTATCAATTTCAAAAAGAATTATGATAAATAGCTTTAAAGGTGATATTTTGGCAGAAAATAACAAAGATGGTGCTACATTTAAAATATATATAAAACTAGAAGCATAAATTTAAAGATAAAGGGTTTAAATTTATGCTTCTTTAGTGCTTTCATTATAAGCTCTTTTATTAAGATATTCTAATGATATAAAAAGTTATTTCAAAATAATTAATCTATTTTCTTAATGTTTCTTTAAAGAGTGTAGTTATACAATTTGTATATAAGCCTTTTATAAGGAGTAAATTATGCAAGTTAATAATAATGTACAATTTGACCAATCTACATATTTAAATTTAAATCAATCTTTAAATAGAATTTCTACTGGTTTAGAAATAAATAGTGCGGCTGATGATGCTTCATCTTTATCAATTTCAGATAAACTAAGAACTGAAGCTAGTGGATTGTCTCAATCTATTGATAATGTTAATAGTGGATTAGCTTCATTACAAATTGCAGATAAATCAATAAGTGAACAATCAAATATATTAGATACAGTAAAAGAAAAACTCTTACAAGCATCTACAGATACAACTTCACAAGATGGAAGAGAACAAATTTTGGATGAAATAAAAGATTTATTAACAAATTTTGATCAAATTGCATCTAGTACAAACTACAATGGGGAAACTCTATTACAAAACTCTAGTGATGACTCTAGTGAAAGTCAAAGTTTACAGTTTCAAGCAGGAACTTCTTCTGAAGATATTATTGAAAGTACTACTATTCAATCAAATACTCAAGGAGTAGGTTTAGAAAACTTAATAAATCAAGACCCTACTTCTTTTGATGCAGCTACAGCAAGAGCATATTTAGGAGATATTGATTCTGCTTTAACTACAATAAATAATTATAGAGGAGATTTAGGTTCTACTCAAAATCAACTTCAAAGTTCAGCAAGGAATTTATTCTCAGAATATGTTTCAACACAAGAAGCTAACTCTGCAATTTCAGACTTAGACTATTCTAAAGAAGTATCAAATTTCAATAAACAAAATATATTAGCTCAAATTGGAGCTTATGGGGCAGCACAATCTTCTAATATAAATCAAAATATTGTAAATAGACTACTTACATAAAAAAGCTAAGAGAAAGTCTTAGCTTTTAAAAATTTATAGTATGTGTAATTCTTATTCTTTTTTTAGGCTCTCTTGTAACTTTAGAGTATTCTTTTCCTTTATATTTAAAATAATTTTTATATCCTGTTAAAACTTTTCTTTTTACCGTCGTATATGTTTCATAACACTCTTTTTGTGTCACATATTTATATCTATTTCCTCTTTCATAAGAAGGACTTTCTCTTATTTCATGTGCAACTTTTCCACCTAAAAGTCCACCTACTATTTGTGCAGCAACCCTACCATTTCCTTTTCCAACTTGACTACCTAAAACAGCTCCTGCAGCTACACCAACTAAAGTATCTATACCTAAACTATCATTACTATATTCTCTTTCTTTCCCAACTCTTACTTTATGGGTAACATCTTTACACTGAGTTTGAGGTCTATCTTCATAAACATACTCATAAATAGGTTCAGAATATCTTACCTTTGCATAGTCATAAAAATCATTATGTCTTGCAAAAAGAGAACTTGCTAGTATTACTAAGATTAATATAAATTTTTTCATAACATCTCCTTTTAAAAGAAGAAGGAATTAATTGTTCCTTCTTCTATTTTAATGTTTCAATATGTTTAGCAACTGCCTTTATATCTTCACTTGAAAGTCTTGCAACTTGACCTTTCATAACACCCTTCATAGCGCCACCATAAGTACCTTTTTTATACCCTTCTAAAGCAGCAATAGTTTTTTTACTATCCCAAGATTTTATAACTTTTGATTTTCCTAATGCTGCTTTTTCTCCATTTACACCATGACATGCAGCACAGGCAGTATAAATTTTTGCACCATTATTTGCAAAAACAGTTGTTAATCCTAAAACTGCTAGACCTAATAAAATTTTTCTAGTTTTCATTTTAAACTCCTTAAATGTTTTATAAAAGAAGTATAAAAATTAATTGTGAAGTGATTGTGAAGTTACTATTTTAATTTCCCAAAAACTTTATATTTATCCCAATAAATATCTAAAGCTTTAGTTAAATCCTCTTTTGATAAGTTAGTCTTTTCTTTGACTCCAAACCTCTTAATAAAAGCTTGAGGCATTACTGTAGTTTCCTTAGAAGGGTTTTCCAAATATTTCTTTATTGCACTTTTTACTTCCTTTTCACTACTGTACTTTAAAAGATATCTGTAGAAGTACTTATCAATTGAAACAGGTAATTTATTATGACATTGAACACAATTTTTTTCATACACATTATTTGCATTCAAATAAGTAAAAAAAACAATAAAAACAATAATTAATCTTCCCATAGAATAGATACCTTTGTTCCTTCTTTAATTTTTGATTCTACTTTAATTTCAAAATTATATTCTTTTGCAATTAAAGAAACTATATTTAAGCCAATACCAAAGCCTCCCACACTATTATCAAATCTACTATATCGTTCAAAAAGATTGAATAATTCTTTTTGTGAAATTCCTTTTCCTGTATCTTCAATAATTAAAGAATTTTTATTTAAACTAACAAATATCTTGCCTTTGACTTTATTATATTTAATTGCATTGGATAAAAGATTATCCACTAATTTTGAAATCTTTTTTTTATCAGAAAAAATAAATATATTCTTTTCTATTTTTGCATCAATTTCTATTTTTTTAACATCGGCTAGGGTTTTAAAGTAATCTACTCTTTGTTTTACAATTAAAGAGAAATCTAAATTCTCATTTTGGGAAATAATTTTATTATTTAATGTCAAGTAAGTTAAATCTTCATAAATATTAGAAACTGTTTTAGCTCCAATATCTATTCTTTTTATTTTTTTAGCTAATTTTTCATCTAAAGAATTAATATCTATCATTTCTATATTTGTAATTATTGCAGAAACAGGAGTATTTAACTCATGAGTAGTATCTTTAATAAATCTATCTAATAAATGTAAAGCATCTTTCATTGGTTTTAAAAAAAGTTTTAATAAAAAATATCCTAAAAAAACCATAAAAGAAAAAGCACTTATTATAAAAAGAATAATTTCATTTTCTAATTTTTTTAACCAAATTAAATTATCATTAATTTCAAGAATAACATATTTAGCTCCTAAATAGTAAGACTCAGGCTGTTCTATAAAATGAATTTTTGAATTACTTGTATAAACTTCACTATTAAAATCTATATCATCTGATTCTAAAGTAGAAAAAATAAGTTTTTTATCACTATCATAAATAGCAGAATTAAATCTTTCATCTCTTGGATAATATTTATACTTATCAAAATTTATATGTAACTCTTTTAGTCTAAAAATCAATTCACTAGAATAGTCTTGCATAAGAACTCTTTTTTTCTGAAGCATTAAATCTTTTTGAAAAGAGTAATATAGAAAAGAGATAAAAACTAATATAACTATAGTAAAAAAAGAATATAAGACTAAAAAACCAAATAAAGTCTTTTTCTCACTTTGTGTTAAATCGATATCCAAGCTTTTTAAGACTAACAATTTTTTCTTTTCCTAATATTTTTCGTAAATTTTTTATATATGTTCTTAAAGAGGAATCACTTGGTTCTTCTTCATAAGTCCACAAATAATCATAAATTCTATCATGTGTTAATAACTCATCACTATTTTGTAAAAAAAACTTTAGAAGTTTTAATTCTTTTGAATTTAGAGAAATTACTTTTTTATCTTTAATTAATTCATTTGTACTTACATTAAATTCAATATTATCACAAATATTTATTAATTCATTCTTATTTTTAGAATACTCTTTTTTAATTATTGTTTGAACTCTTAATAATAATTCCTTTAATTCAAAAGGTTTTCTTATATAATCATCACAACCACTTTCAAAGCCCTCTTCTAAAGATTCCATTGAATTTAAAGAAGTAATAAAAATTGCAGGAGTAAAGATAGCTTTTTGTCTTAAACTTTTAAGCAATTCAAAACCATTTAAAGAAGGAACATTTACATCTAGCAAAAGTAAATCAAAATTTTGTTCATAAACTATTGTATTTGCTTCATCCCCATCATAAACAGGGATAACTTCAAACCCTACTTCTTCAAAATAATCAACAATTGTTTCACTAAGTGTTAAATCATCTTCTAATAACAAAAGCTTTGTTTTCATCACTTTTTCATCTTTTTTAGATTTTCTTTATACATTTCTTTTTCTTTTTCACTCATTGTTGAAATTCTACTTTTTAGTTCCTGTTCAAATTTTTTTTGATTTTTTTTATCAACATATCCCATTATAGAAATTAGTTCTTGATTACTCATTTCAGAAAAATTTTCTGCATATAAGAAAACTCCTAAAAACATCAATATAATAATCAGTTTTTTCATTTTTCCATCTCTTAATTATTTTTGTGATATGATAACATATTAATTGTAGAAAAATTGTAAATATATCTATATTAAAAATTATAAATAAGAGAATTATTATGAAAAAAACTTTACTACTTTCAGTTTTTATGTCAATTATTTTATCAGCTTGTTTCTCTGGACAAGTTAAAGATCAAAAATGGACTTCTTTAATTTATCCTGATAAAGAAAATGAAAAAAGAAGTAAAAAATATGGAGTATTCAATTCTTTAGAACAATGTAGAGAAGAATCAAAAAAAGAGTTGATAAGATTAAACTTATCTGAAAGAGGAACTTACCAATGTGGACTAAATTGTAAATTTCATGAAGGAATGAAGTTAGATATTTGTGAAAAACTAAGTAAGTAATATTTTTATATTTTATGAAAGATTTATCTTTTAAATACCTTTTTAAACTTTTACTAAATAACAAAAAAGATTTAATTCTTGGACAAATTATAACTGTAATTGCAATTTTAATAAGTGTTCCTATTCCTTTAATGCTTCCTGCTCTTGTAGATGAAGTACTTTTAAAAAAACCTGATTTTTTTGTAAATATAATTAATTCATCATTTGGAATAGGAAATGCTTTTTATTATATTACAATTGTGACTATTGTAGTTATATTTTTACGTTTTATCCATTTATTATTAAATATTATCACAACAAAAATATTTACAAAAATTTCAAAATATATTACCTATGAAATAAGAAGAAAAACAATCTTGTATTTAGAACAAGTTTCAATGAATGAATATGAAAGCTTAGGAAGTGGTTCCATTGCAGCAAATTTAGTAACAGATGTAAATACTTTAGATGACTTTATTATAAAAGGCGCAAGTAAACTTATTTCATCAATACTTACTTTAATTGCAGTTTCTATAGTAATCATAACCATTCACCCTATTTTAGGAATAATGATTTTATTAATACAACCAATAATACTACTACTTTCTAAAAAAATTTCTAAGAAAGTGGGAACACTAAAAAAAGAAGAAAATCAAGCAATTGAAGAGTTTCAAAATGATATTGGGGAAACATTAGAATTATTTGGACAAATAAAAGCAAGTAATAAAGAAACCTATTTTTTTAATAATTCTATAAAAAAAGCAAATATTATAAAAAATACTTCAAATGACTACAATTACAAAAGTGTAGCCTATGAAAGGTTTTCTTTTACTATTTTTCTTTCAGCTTTTGAAATATTAAGAGCAGCTGGGCTAGTGATGGTTGCTTATAGTGACTTAAGTATTGGTATGATGTTTGCAATGTTTGGATATATTTGGTTTATTATGACACCTGTTCAAGATATCATAGCAATGCAATACTCTTACGCAACAGCTTTAGCAGCAATAAAAAGAATAAACAAGATTTTCACCCTTAATAAAGAAAAAAATGGAAAAGAAAAACTACATAAAGATGGTAATATTCATATAAAAATAGAAGATTTAGACTTTTCTTATAATAATGATAAACAAACATTAGAAAATATATCTTTAGAAATAAAACCAAAAGAAAAAATTGCATTTATTGGAGCAAGTGGTAGTGGGAAAACAACATTAAGTCAAATAATTGCAGGTTTTTATGAAAAAAATGCTGGGAATATTTTTTATAATAATATAAATATAGAAAATATTGATAAAAAATCATTAAGAGAGTCTGTTTTTTTAGTTTTACAAATGCCTATTTTATTTAATAATACACTTAGATTTAATATAACAATGGGAAATAATCATATAAAAGATGAAGAAATACTAAAAGCTTTAGAAGTAGCCCAATTAAGTGAGATGATAAAGGAAATGACAAAAGGTCTTGACACAATTGTAGGAAGACATGGTATAAGATTAAGTGGAGGTCAAAGACAAAGACTTTCAGTAGCAAGAATGATAATTGCAAATCCTAGCGTAGTAATTTTTGATGAGTCTACATCAGCTTTAGATGTTCATACAGAAACAAAACTTTTCAATGCTTTAGAAAAGATTTTAAAAGATAAGACAGTAATAACAATTGCTCATAGATTAAGTACAGTAAAAAATGCATCAAAAATCTTTGTTTTAGATAATGGTAAAATTGTTCAAAATGGAACACATAAAGAATTACAAGAAAAAGAAGGTCATTATCAAGAGTTTGTAAAAAAACAATTAATATAAAGGATATTCTATAATTTACTATCTAACTTTAGATGATTTAAAAAGTAAAGAAATATTAACAAATTATATTTATAATAATATGAAAGACAACTATTATTGGAGTGATGATTTATCTACTGAGTTTTATATTGAAGCAGCAAGAGCAGGTTTTATTACAACATCAATATATCATGATAATCAATTTATTTTGCTTCCTGAGATACAATTTGATTATGCAGTATTACATTTTGATAAAATTATTATTCCAAAAAAAGTAAATAAATTGATTAATGAAAATAACTACATTTTTGATATTAATAGGGATTTTCAAGAAGTACTAAATAGAATTAGCTCATACCATCCCGACTCTTGGGTAACTCAAGAGTATATTGAGTTGCTAAATAAGTTAAATATTAATAAAAACTTAAAAAAATATTTTAATTTATTTAGCACAGAAATATACGAAAAAAATACAAAAAAACTCATTTCTGGTGAAATTGGTTACCAAATTGGCTCAACATATACATCTTTAACTGGATTTACTACAAGAAGTAAAAAATATAATAATTGGGGAAAACTACAATTAGTTTTATTAAATAATTACTTAAAAGTAAAAGGATTCAAGTTATGGAACTTAGGGCATCCACAGCTACAATATAAAATAGACTTAGGTGCAAAAATATATAATCGAAGTGACTTTTTAAAGCTTTGGGAAAAGAATATATAAGTAATTTTTTTACATTTTTTTAACAAAAATTAAAAAATTAGTAAGATTTGTCTCACAATTGTCTCATTTTTAAGCTTTACTATAATTATATGTGTTATAATTAAAATAAAAATATGAGGTGACATTATGAGTAATAATATTACAATTGATTTAACAAAAGAAATGGAAAGATTCTTAAAAAGTAAATCTAGAGAATTTAACCTTTCAGTGGAAGAGACTGTAAAAGAAATTTTAAGTCAACAAGTTGATAGTAGAATTGATTTAGGAAAAGGTTTCTACTATGATAAAGTATTAAAAAAAGTTTTTGATAGAAAAAATATTGATGTAGGTCTTACAAAGACTCAAATGAATATTTTTGATATCATTTTAAAAAGTAAAGGTACTATAGTTGATGTTGAAACAATTAAAAAAAGTGCCTGGAAAGACAAAAATACATCAATTTTTACTCTAAGAAATATGATAAAACAAATTAGAGATAAAACTTATTATGGATTAATTAAAAGTCATTCAAGTAGAGGTTACTCAGCTGGTTTTTAATTATCAAAAATATTTAGACACTTTAATTAGTGTCTAAATTTAGGCATAACTATAAGCTGGGTTATGTATTAAACAATAATTTATCTAGTTGTTAAATTACTTAAACAATCTTGCGAAGAACAATTAGTGTGAAGTTTATTACCATATTCTTCTTGCTGCTAGTTGGGTTTACATAGCCATTAAAATTACTTAAAATGCTGGTAAGCTCTTACCTTACCCTTTCACCCTTACCATAAATGGCGGTCTACTCTCTGTTGCACTGTCCCTTAGGTTTCCCTAGCCATTTGTTAAATGGAACTATACTTCACTGCAGCCCAGACTTTCCTCTTGAAAACTCAAGCTATTGTCTGTTATACCTAAGAAAGAATACTAACCAATTTTTCTTTATTTCTTTATAATATCATAATATTCAGGTGGAACAAATCTAAAAATTTCATTTCTTAATTCTATATTTTGTTCTATTGATGAGAATTTTATCATAATAGTATTCTCTAATTCATCACTGAATTTCAAAGAAACTATTTTTCCCTCTATGATTTTTATAAAATAAACTCTTTCATCTATTTTTGAAGAGTATGTTTGTTTATCTATTTTTTTAGAGTTTTTTAATAAGTTTAAAATATTTATTTCTTGTTTTAATCGAGAATAAATAACTTGTTCTAATTCAGGTTCATCTATAACTACAATATCTCTTAATAAATATACATTTTTTTTAATTGGAGTTAAGTATTGCCATAAAACTTTTCCATCATTTTTTATAAAAACATTACCTTTATAAATAATTTTATTTGAAGAAGAATTTTCAACTATTTGTTCAAAAGTAGCTTTAAAAGTTTTTATTTTTTCTAATTCATTAAGAGCAAAAAGATTTGAAAATGTAATAAGTAAAACTATACATAGTTTATAAACCATAATTTAACCTTGTTTTTTATATAATCGTCAGATTATAACTAATACCAAATTAAACTAATCCAACATAAATTATTTGGTAAAAAGGATTTTATTTTATGATTAATATTTTTTCAAGTATTTTTGGCACATCAAATGATAGAGAAGTAAAAAAATATAAAAAAAGAGCCAGTTTAATAACTGAACTAGAAGAAAAATATGAAAAAATGAGTGATGAAGAACTTCAAAATAGTTTTAATATACTGAAAGAAGAGGTTCAAGCTGAAAAGAAAACCTTAAATGAAGTATTAAATGATTCTTTTGCCATTACTAGAGAAGCTAGTAAAAGAGTTTTAAATATGAGACATTATGATGTTCAATTAATTGGTGGTATGGTACTAAATGATGGAAGAATTGCAGAAATGAAAACGGGTGAAGGTAAAACACTAGTTGCAAGTTTACCCGTAGTTTTAAATGCAATGACAGGAAAAGGGGTTCATGTTGTAACAGTAAATGACTATTTAGCAAGTAGAGATGCTCAAGAGCTTGAACCTTTATATAATTTTCTTGGTTTTCAAGTTGGTTCTTTAACAGGGGACTTAAAAGATGATGACTTAAGAAAAGAACAATACAATGCAGATATTACATACGGAACAAATAATGAATTTGGTTTTGATTATTTAAGAGACAATATGCATTATGACCTTGAAGAAAAAGTTCAAAGAGAACATTTTTTTGTTATAGTAGATGAAGTTGACTCAATTTTAATTGATGAAGCAAGAACACCACTAATTATTTCGGGACCAACAAATCATAAAAATACAGACTATGTAAGAGCAAACAATATTGCTTTGCAACTTGAAAAAGGTGAGTTATTTGAACCTAAAGATCCTTCTGAAAAAGCATATGCAACAGGAGATTTTACTGTTGATGAAAAAAATCGTTCTGTTTTATTAACAGAACAAGGAATTGAAAAAGCAGAAAAATTATTTGATGTAGATAATTTATATTCTCTTGAAAATGCAATGTTATCACACAATCTAGATCAAGCTTTAAAATCAAATTATATTTTTGAAAAAGATGTTGATTATGTTGTAAAAGACAATGAAGTAATTATAGTTGATGAGTTTACAGGAAGACTAAGTGAAGGAAGAAGATTCAGTGAAGGTTTACATCAAGCATTAGAAGCAAAAGAAGGTGTTGCTATACAAGAAGAATCTCAAACATTAGCAGATATTACTTTCCAAAATTATTTTAGAATGTATGATAAATTAGCAGGTATGACAGGTACAGCTCAAACTGAAGCAACAGAGTTTGCAGAAATTTATAACTTAGATGTTGTATCAATCCCAACAAATGTACCAATTCAAAGAATTGATAAAAATGATTTAATCTTCAAAAGTGAAATTGAGAAATTTGATGCAGTTTCTAAAAAGATTAAAGAATATAATGAAAAAGGACAACCTGTTCTTGTAGGTACTGCCTCAATTGAAAAATCTGAACATTTAAGTAAATTATTAACAAAATTAAAAATTCCTCACACAGTTTTAAATGCAAAACAACATGAAAAAGAAGGTAAAATTATTGCAGATGCAGGACAAAAAGGAGCTGTAACAATTGCTACAAATATGGCAGGTCGTGGAGTTGATATCAAACTTACAAAAGAAACTCTTGATTTAGGTGGTTTAGCAATTGTAGGAACAGAAAGACATGAATCAAGAAGAATTGATAACCAATTAAGAGGAAGAGCCGGAAGACAAGGTGATGTAGGAGAATCTCAATTTTATTTATCTCTAGAAGATAATCTTCTTAGAATTTTTGGAAGTGATAAAATTAAAGGAATAATGGAAAGAATTGGTATAGAAGAAGGTGAACATATTGAATCAAGAATGGTTACAAGAGCTGTAGAAAATGCACAGAAAAAAGTAGAAACTATGCACTTTGAAAGTAGAAAACATTTACTTGAATATGATGATGTTGCAAATGAACAAAGAAAAGTAATATATGCTTTTAGAAATGACTTACTAAATCCTGATTATGATATAAATTCTAAGTTAGATGAAAATAGATTAGAATACATTCAAAATCTTCTAGCAAATGCAGAGATAATAGATGGTATGCCAGCAGAAGACTTTAATTATGAATTTATAATTACTAAATTTAAAGAAGAACTAAATTTAATTGTTGAAAAAGAAGATATTGAAGCACAAAACTATGCAGAATTAGAAGAAAAACTAGTTTCTCTAATTAAATCTGTTTATGAAGAAAAAATGAGTGTTGCAGCACCTGAGCAAAAAAGTGAAATTGAAAGAATTTTATATTTACAAATTTTAGACAATGCTTGGAGAGAGCATTTATATTCAATGGATACATTAAAAACAGGTATTGGACTTAGAGGATATAATCAAAAAGATCCATTAGTTGAATATAAAAAAGAATCATATAATATGTTTATAGAATTAATTTCTAATATAAAAAATGAAATTATTAAGATTCTATTTACTGTACAACTTCAAAGTCAAGAAGATGCAAGAAAAGAACAAGAAGCTTTAGAAAAAATGAAAGCTGCAATGGAAGAAGCAAATGAAGGTGCAATGACAAACCTTGAAACGGAACAAATTCTTTCAACTGAAAAAAAGATAGCAAGAAATGCACCTTGTCCTTGTGGAAGTGGTAAAAAATATAAACAATGTTGTGGGAAAAGTGGACCTAAAAGAGGTTTAGTAGTAGGAAACTAGTTTGAATAAAAAATTAGTTAATTTTATTGTTAAAAAATATCTAAAATTTGATAAGAAAAATCCTTTTATTTCGATAAGTGCTATTTTAGCATTTATCGGTGTTGCTATTGGAGTTATGGTATTAATAATTACAATGGCTATAATGAATGGTACAGCTAAAGAGTTTGAAAATAAACTTTTTACAATGAACTACCCTCTTTCAATCTATCCAAAATTCCAAAACAGTGTAAATAAAGAACTATTAGAATCATTAGAAAAACAGTTTCCTTCTTTAAAGTTTTCTCCATATTTAAGTTCTCAAGTAATATTACAAAATGGTGAAAACATGAATGGAGGGATGATTTTTGGAGTTGATTCAAAAAGAGAAGCTGAAATAAATTCTATTTATAAAAAAGCTATAAAAAATTTAGATTTAAAAAAGTATGATATTATTATTGGAGAGGGAATAAAAGATAATCTTTATTTACTTCCAAGAGAAAAAGCAACTTTATATTTTACTTCATTAAGTCCAAGTGGTCTTTCAATGATGCCAAAATTAAAAAGATTTACATATAAAGGCTATTTTAAATCAGGTCTTCATGCTTATGATAAAACTTATGTTTATACTTCATTAGAAGCCTTACAAACACTTCTTAGAAAGCCCGATAATATTTATGATGGAATTCATGTTTATTCTGACAATGCAATGAAAGATATAAAAAATATTAAAGATTTTTTATTGTCTCAAGGTGCAGGGGTTATTGGTTGGTGGCAACAAAATGGAAACTTTTTTGCAGCAATGGAAATGGAAAAAAAAGCTTTATTTATAGTTTTAATGCTTATAATTTTAGTTGCTTCATTAAATATTATCTCTTCTTTATTAATGACTGTTATGAGTAGAAGAAAAGAGATAGCCCTACTTCTTTCAATGGGAGCAAGTACAAAAGAAATTAAAAATATTTTTTTAAAACTTGGAACAATAATTGGATTTTCAGGTATTCTAATAGGTATTCTTTTAGGTTTTTTTGGAATGTGGTTATTAGATACTTTTGAAATAATATCTTTACCAGCAGATGTTTATGGAACCTCTAAACTTCCCCTTGATTTATCAATAATTGATTTTGTATCAATTGTTATTGGAGCAAGTTTTATTGTTTTGATTTCTTCATATTATCCAGCAAAGAAAGCTACAAATATTGATGTAATTGATGTTTTAAGAAATGAATAAAAATCTTATTCATTTCTTTTTATTCAGATAAAGAGTCTATTATCTTCATAGGAGAATTGATTAATCTTTTTAAAAAATTAACAGGTGCATTAACTCCATCTCTTGCGACATTTGTTTTATACTTTGGATCATCTAAAGTTCCATAAATTTCCACTTCAGTATCAACCCTCTTTTCATCTCCTAAAAATAAGTAATTTAATACAGGAATAGCCCCAACAACTTTACTATAACTTTTAAAGAAAATTAATTTAAGTTCTGAGTCTATCCTTGAAGAATTAAAGTTTATATTTGCAAAACCTTCAAAGTCAATACCATTACCCTTTGTAAATATTTTATACATATTTAACAATTTATTATCAAAGTTATAGGTAAAGTCAATTCTTCCATCTGTTACTCTATAACCATTTATGTTAAATCCACCTTCTGTAGCCATTCCAACTACAGACGGAACTGCAAATAAAGGATTTATTAAAGCAGGAGAAGTATTAATAAACATTAATAAGTTATTTAAAATAGCTAAATCTTTTATTTTACTCTCTTTTATAAATGCTGTTCCTTCTATAAAGCCATTTTTGCCATAAGCATTAAGGTTAACACTTCCTCCACTTATTATATCTTTACTTATAAGTGAATTTAAAAAGTCATCACTCATATTTATAGCTTCTAAATTTAAGTTATCATCAAAATCTTCGTGATATTTAAACTCAGTTTCTTTATATTTTAATTTTACATCCGTTTTATGTTCTTCAAAAATAAATTTATAAGTCTCTGCTTTTGCAACATATTTACCATTAATAATAATATTAGAATTTTTACCATCAATATAATAAGATGTTCTTTCTCCTTCAGAAAATGCATCATCTGTATTATATAATACATTGTATTCTTGAACATTCATAAACATTTTTTCTTTTGTTATGTCATATTTAAAATCTAATTTATTATCTTTACTTTTTATTTCTAATATTTTATCTTTAAATGTACCTTTTAAAGTTAATTCAGAAAGTTTCTTAAATCCTTTTGCTAAAGGTAAATCTACGTCTAAAGCTTTACCTTCAAAAGATATAATTTCCTTGTTTAAATTGATTTTAGCCCATTGAGTTTTATATTTATGTTTTTCATCAAATTTTATAAAAGAATTATTTAATTCTAAATCTATACTAAGAAATTCTTTATTTAAAGTATTATCTTCTTCTTTCTCTAAAGATAAGTCAATATTAGAAAGTCTAATTAAGGGATTTTTTTCTTTTTCTAAAATAATTTCAATATCAGAATCATCTGTTTTTATTGTTATAATATCATCTAAAATTCTACCTTTAGCAGACAAAGTAGTAATTTTTTCTGTATTTTTTTCAAAAGGAAAATCTAACTCTTTTAAATTTGTAGAAAAAAATATTTCATCATTTTTATTTATAGATACTTTTAAATCACCCTTACCTAACCCACTGTCTTTTAATAATTCAGAATAATCATAAAAATCTTCTAAATTAGGGATATTCAAAGTTAAATTATTTTCATCAATTACTATTTTAGAGTTTAAGTTTTCTAAATTAATAATTGTATTGTTATTGAAGTCTATAGATAAAGGTATTTCTTTATTTGATAAATTTAAAATATTCTTTTCATTTGATATTATTTCAAAATCAGTAAAATCAACTTTCCCTTTTGCTAACATTTTTTTTGTATCAATATTTAAAAATAACTTTCCTTCTGCCAAATCTTTGTATTTTATTAAAGAATTATTTATAGAAACCATATTATTTTTCAAAGAAATATTTGCATGATTAACAAAAACTTTAAAATCATTTAACTGAATATGTGCATTTTTTAAAGAAAAATCTCCAATGATTTCCATTTTTTTTGAAGCTAAATATGGTATTTCTAGACGAAGGGAAGAAATATTTTCTCCATCAATTTGTTTAAAAGGTAGTTTTATTTCATAAGCTTTAAGAATTTCTAAAATATCATCATTTAATATTGAGTCACTTTTTAATTCAACAATAACTCTACCTTTATCTAGACTTGTCAAATTATTAATGTATACCCTGCTTCCATATAATTTACTATTATCATATTTCGGTTCATTCAAGTTAAAAGATAAAGTATCGTTATCATAATTAATTTCTAGTTTAGAAGTATTTACTGTTTTTACTTTTTTATTAAACCTTATATGGGCATTTTCTACATATGCTTTACCTTTTATTGAAGAAGGAATTGGCTCTTTTTCTTCTAAATCGATTTTTCCAGATAAATATTTTAAGTTTATATCTCCTTTTACATTATCATACATCCAACTTTCTGCAATAGAATCAAGTCTGAAGAAATCTTTTAAAAAAGAAATTGATTTAATAGAATTTGTTGTATTAACAAAAAAATCTAAATATTTATCATCTGATTTTAAATTTATTTCTCCATTTATATTATTGTCTTTATTGAAATATCCTGAAAAAAGTACTTTATTTTTTGAAGATTCAACTAATGCTTCTCCAAAAAAAGTCAAATTTAAACTTTTAAAATACATAGAATAAATATTCATTTTCATTTTTCCATTTACAAAATCCAAACTTGCAGATAGATTTATATCTTTATTATCTACATAAAGTTCTTTTTCATTTATTAATATTGTAAATTCATTATCTTTAACTTTTAGTCTTTTTATATCTATTTTTCTAAAGTATTTTAAAAGTTTAGGTACTTCTAAAAAATCATCTTTTAATTCTTGAGTTGTTAATTTTTTATTAGAAGAAATATAATTTATAAGCAAATCATCTACTTCTAAAATAAGTTTTTTATCATATTTTAAATACAATTTCGAAATTGAAATATTTGAAAAAGAAAAAGAGTCAATCTTTACCCCATAAAAAATGAGAAAAATGAGAACAGAAAATAAAAATAGAAATATTAAAATAAGTAGCTTAATAGCTTTTAGCATTATTGAGTTTATCCTTTTAGCAATAATTGCCATACTGTTTTACGTAAATATACCATTAACTTCAACAAAAGTTTTATATATCCCTAAAGGCAGTACGAAAAGTATTATATCACATTTAAATAAAACTGGTTATGAACTAAATAATGTAGATAAATATATAATTAATTTTTTAGGTTATCCTCAAAGTGGTTGGATTGATTTAAAATCACAATATATGAAAAAAGCTGACTTTTTATATAAACTAACAACTTCAAAAGCAGCACTAAAGACAATTACTCTAATTCCTGGGGAAACATCTTATTTTTTCATCAAAGATATTGCCCAAAAATTTAATCTATCAGAAGAAAAGCTCCATGAAGTTTATAATAAGTATGCCTATAAAAAAGATGGGAATATACTTGCTGAAACATACTCATTACCTTATGGAATGAAAGAAGACCATTTATTATTTTATTTATTTTCAAATACTAATAAACAGTATGAAGAATTTTCAAAAAAGATTTTTGGGTATTATGATAAAAAGAAATGGTATTACTATATTATTATGGCATCAATTATTCAAAAAGAAGCTGCAAGTATTGATGAAATGCCTTTAGTCTCAAGTGTTATCTATAATAGATTAAAAAAAGGGATGGCCTTACAAATGGATGGAACATTAAACTATGGTGAATATTCCCATCAAAAAGTTACTGCTCAAAAAATTAGAGAAGACAATAGTTCTTATAATACTTATAAAAATAGAGGTTTACCTGACAACCCAGTTTGTGCAGTAAGTTTAAATGCAATTAAAGCTGCAATTTTTCCTGTAAAAAGTGATTTTTTATATTTTGTAAGAGACAACTCTACTGGTTTACATAAATTTACAAGTTCATATAAAGAACATATTAGAAATATAAATATTAATAGAGATACGAAAAAAACATATACAAAAGTTAAAAAAGTAGAAAATAAATTTGATAAAGAAGCTAAAAAAATTATGCAGACAGATGTAACAAAGCAAAAACCTTCATCTATAAAATCTCTTTGGAATAATGTTAAATAATTTTTTGTGAAAAATTGAAACAATGGAAGTTTCCTAATTATTTAAAATAAAGATTTCATTTATCATAAATTTAAATAGTGCTATGATATGGCTTATTCAAAATTAAAATTTAGGATTAGACATGTCAAAAATCATATATACGAAAGTTGATGAAGCTCCTGCTTTAGCGACATATTCATTTTTACCAATTATCAAAGCTTTTACAAAAAGTTCTGGTATAGAAATGGTAACAAAAGATATTTCATTAGCAGGTAGAATTTTAGCAAACTTTCCTGAAAACTTAAAAGAAGAACAAAAAATTGGTGATGCTTTAGCAGAACTTGGTGATATGACACAAGATCCAAATGCAAATATTATCAAGCTACCAAATATTTCAGCTTCTATTCCACAATTAAAAGCTGCAATTGCTGAATTACAATCAAAAGGTTATAATGTACCTAACTATGATGAATCTGAAGAAATTACATCAAGATATGCTAAAATTTTAGGTTCTGCTGTTAATCCAGTATTAAGAGAAGGAAATTCAGATAGAAGAGCTCCTGGAGCAGTAAAAAATTATGCAAAGAAAAATCCACATAGAATGGGTACTTGGTCAAAAGACTCAAAAACAAACGTTGCACACATGGATGCAGATGATTTCTATGGTTCAGAAGTTTCTACAACTTTAGCAACAGAAGACAACTTCCAAATTAAATTTGTATCTTCAAACGGAGAAGAAAAAGTATTAAAAGACTCTTTACCGTTAGAAGCTGGTGAAGTTATTGATGCAACTAAAATGTCTGCAAAAGCTTTACAAGAGTTTTATCAAAAATCAATTGATGAAGCTAAACAAAAAGATGTACTATTATCATTACACCTAAAAGCTACTATGATGAAAGTATCTGATCCAATTATGTTTGGATTTGCTGTAAAAGTATTTTTTAAAGATTTAATTGAAAAACATGGTGCATTATTTGATGAATTGGGTGTTAATTTCAATAATGGATTAGGTGACTTATATTCTAAATTAGATTCTATAGATGCAGACAAAAAAGCAGAAATTGAAGCAGATATTGCTGCAATTTATGAAAAACAACCAAGACTTGCAATGGTAAATTCTGCTAAAGGGATTACAAACTTACATGTACCATCTGATGTTATTATTGATGCATCTATGCCAGCTATGATTAAAGGTGGTGGTAAAATGTGGAATGCTGAAGATAAAGAAGAAGATACTTTAGCGATGATTCCAGATAGATGTTATGCTACTACTTACCAAGCTGTTATTGAAGATTGTAAAGAAAATGGTGCATTAGATCCAACAACTATGGGTACTGTTCCAAATGTTGGTTTAATGGCTAAAAAAGCTGAAGAATATGGTTCTCATGATAAAACTTTCCAAGCTCAAACTGATGGTAAATTTGTTGTTACAAACAAAGCAGGAGAAACTGTATTTACTTTAGATGCTGATAAAGGTGATATTTTCAGAATGTGCCAAGCAAAAGATGCTCCAATTAAAGATTGGGTTAAACTTGCTGTAACAAGAGCAAAATTATCTGATACTCCAGCAATTTTTTGGTTAGATGAAAATAGAGCTCATGATGCTGAATTAATTAAAAAAGTAAATACATATTTAAAAGACCATGATACAACAGGATTAGATATTTCTATTATGTCTCCATTAGATGCAACTAAAAAATCTTTAGAAAGAATGAGAAAAGGTTTAGATACTATTTCTGTAACAGGTAACGTTTTAAGAGATTATAATACTGACCTTTTTCCAATTTTAGAACTTGGAACAAGTGCTAAAATGCTTTCAATTGTTCCATTAATGAAAGGTGGAGGATTATTTGAAACTGGTGCAGGAGGTTCTGCTCCTAAACACGTTCAACAATTTGTTGAAGAGTCTTATTTAAGATGGGATTCATTAGGTGAATTTATGGCATTAGCTGCTTCATTTGAACACTTGGCAAATACTCAAAACAATGAAAAAGCTAGAGTTTTAGCTAATACACTAGATAAAGCAACAGGAACTTTCTTAGAAAATGATAAATCACCTTCAAGAAAACTTGGTTCAGTAGATAATAGAGGTTCACACTTCTACTTAGCAATGTATTGGGCACAAGAATTAGCGGCACAAAATGATGATACTGATTTAGCTGCAGAATTTGCTCCAATTGCTAAAGCAATGGCAGAAAATGAAGATAAAATTAATAGTGAATTAGTAGCAAACCATGGTAAACCATCAGATATTGGTGGATATTACTTACCAGATGATGAAAAAGCTTCACAAGCTATGAGACCATCATCTACATTAAATTCAATCATAGGTTAAAACAAATTTCTATAAAATAAAAAGGCAAAGCTTAGGCTTTGCCTTTTTTTATATCTACAAAAGAAAGGATTTACTTTGATAAATAAAAAAGTAAGTATTATTGGGGTTGGTCATGTTGGTTCTACTTTAGCATATACTCTTGCTCACAAAGCAGTGTGTACAGAAGTTGTATTAAAAGATATTAGAGAAAATATTGTTCAAGCTATGACATTAGATATTTCACAAAGTGCAAATGCAGCAAAATCACATACAGTGGTAAAAGCCGCAAAAGATGGTAAAGATTTAGAAAATAGTGATATTGTAGTTATTACAGCAGGGATTCCAAGAAAACCTGGAATGAGTAGAGATGATTTATTATTAACAAATGCAAAAATTATGCAAGGAGTTATAGAAGACATTAAAAAATATGCCTCTAATGCAATTATAATTATTGTATCAAACCCTCTTGATGCAATGGTTTATACAGCTTTAAAAACATCAGGTTTTCCAAGAAGACAAGTTTTAGGTATGGCAGGTATTTTAGATAGTGCAAGAATGAGCCACTTTATTTTAGAAAAAATTGGCTTTGGGGCAGGACAAATAGAATCTTCTGTAATGGGAGGTCATGGTGATGCAATGGTTCCTTTACCAAAATATTCAACTGTTGCAGGCGTTCCTATTCCTGAACTTTTATCAGAAAAAGATATAAACGAAATAATTGAAAAAACAAAAAATGGTGGTTTACAAATCGTAAAACTATTAGAATCAGGTTCTGCTTATTATGCTCCAGCTTATGCTACTTCTTTAATGGTAGAAGCAATACTAAATAACAAAAAGAAGATATACCCTTGTGCCGTTTACTTAGAGGGTGAATATGGATATAAAGATGTGGTAGGAGGTGTTCCTGTTATGTTAGGAAGTACGGGAGTTGAAAAAGTAATAGAGTTAAATTTAAATGAAGAAGAAAAAAATCTTTTTAAAAAATCAATCTCATCTGTAGAAACATTAATAAATGTTTTGGAGGAAAAGTTTTTTAATATTTAAACAATTTTTCCACACATCTTAGATATTATGAAAAAAATATTAAAGGTAATATATTATGAAAAAAACATATGAAGTTCACAATGTTAAATGTGGAGGTTGTGCAAATACATTAATAAGCTCGTTAAAGGAAGACTTTGGTAACGTTGAAGTAGATTTAGACGTAAATCCAAGAAAAATTACTCTAGACTTAGAAGAGAGTCAAGAAGAAAAATTAAAATTAAAACTAAGAAGTTTAGGTTATCCTTTAGTTAGTGATGAACTATCTGGTTTTGATAAAGCTGCTGCAACTGCAAAAAGTTTTGTATCTTGTGCAGTTGGGAAATTTAATGTAGCAACATCAAAATAGATTCTAAAGTTATGAATACAAAGACAATAAACCTGAATATTTCAGGTATGTCTTGTGTAAATTGTTCTAAAGGAATTGAAAATTCTCTTAAAGAAAAAGAAGGTATTTTAAGTGTCAAAGTTAATTTTGCCTCAAGTGAAGGAGAATTTAAAATTGATACAGAAAAGATTTCAGAAAAACAAATAATACACAAGATTGAGGACTTAGGTTATAAGGCAACAAAAGATTTAAATCTACTTGAAAAAACTCAAGAAAAAGAGTTTAAGAAATTAAAAGAAACTTTTTTTATCTCAATTTTTCTTACTATTTATATTTTTGTTTTATCATTTACTGATTTTTTTGATTCTAATACAAAAAAATATATTGTATTTGCTATTGCAAGTTTTATACAATTTTATAGTGGAAGTAGATTTTATAAAGCAGCCTTTAAATCAATAAAAAATAGAAATTATGATATGAATGTTTTAGTTGCACTAGGAACTAGTGCTGCTTATTTTTATTCAACATTTGTACTATTTTTACCCCAACTATTTCCTGAAAACTTAAGATTTTTATACTTTGATGGAGCTGCTGTTATAATTTCTTTTGTATTATTAGGTAGATATTTAGAAGAGCGTTCAAAACAAAAAGCAAGTGATTTTTTGAAAAAACTTATGTCTTTAACTCCTGAATATGCAAATCTAATAAATGAAGATGAAACGATAGAAAGAATTTCCCCTTCTAAACTTAAAGTTACAGATAAAATTCTAGTTAAAGCTGGTGAAAAAATTCCTATTGATGGTAAAATAATCAAAGGAAAAGCTGATATCAATACGTCAATGATAACAGGAGAATCTTTACCTATTTTAAAACAAGAAGGTGATGAAGTTTTATCTGGAACATTAAATACAAATGCAGTAATTACTGTAGAGGTTTTAAAACAAGCAGATAATACAACTTTATCAAAAATTATAGAGTTATTAAAAACGGCTCAAGGTAAACAGATTCCTATTAGTAGATTTGCCGATAAAATAGCTAATATTTTTGTACCTAGTGTTATTTTAATCTCCATTTTAACTTTTATAATTTGGTCTTTACTAGGAAACTTCCAAAATGCTATATTGGCAAGTATCAGTGTATTAATTGTATCTTGCCCTTGTGCATTAGGACTTGCTACACCAATAGCTATTGTAAGTTCAGTGAGTAGAGGAGCACAAGAAGGTATTTTAATAAAAAACCCTGAAATATTAGAAGTTATTAAAGATATTAAGTATGCAGTTTTTGATAAAACTGGAACTTTAACAAAAGGTGAGATAATAGTATCTAAAACTGATATTGAAACTAAATATTTAAATAAAATATATGATATAGAAAAACTTAGTGAACACCCTATTTCTCAAGCTATTGTAAAATATATTGAAGAAAATAAAGTTAATAAAGAAATTTACCAAGTAAAAGATTTTGAAATTATTCCAGGTAAAGGTATTAAAGCCATTATAAATGAAGATGAGATAATACTTGGAAATATTCAACTACTTAATGAAAATATGGTTCAAGTTTCTAAAAATCACTTAGACTTTTATAATAAAAGATTAGAAATGGCAAATGGTGTTATCTTAGCTGCTTTAAATAAAGAATCAATTGGTTCTTTTGCTTTAGAAGATAAATTAAAAGAAAATGCAAAAGAATTAATCACTCAACTAAAAGAATTAAAAATTAAGCCTATTTTATTAACAGGAGATAATAATATAACTGCAAATAAAATTGCTAATAAATTAAATATAGAAAAAGTGTATAGTCAAGTACTTCCTACAGAGAAATATAATATTATAAAAAAGATACAAAAAGAAGGTAAAACTATGTTTGTAGGTGATGGGGTAAATGATGCTTTATCAATAAAACAAGCTAATATAGGTATTACTTTAAATTCTGGTTCTGATATTACAAAAGATGCTGGAGATATAATACTAGTAAATAATGAGCTATTATCTATAACAAAAAGTATTAACTTATCATTTCAAACTATGAAAATAATAAAACAAAACCTTTTTTGGGCATTTATTTATAATATTATAGGAATTCCTTTAGCAGCAGGAATTTTATACTCTTTTAATGGATTAATGTTAAGTCCTGTATATGCAGGGATTGCAATGAGTTTTAGTTCAGTTACAGTAGTTTTAAACTCACTAAGATTAAAGATGAAAAAGATTTAAAAGAAGAGATATTTCTCTTCTTTTATTATTTAGCTAAATTCTCAGCTACAAAATTCCAATTTACTAAAGCCCAAAAGTTTTCTAAATAAGCAGGTCTAGCATTTCTAACATCAATATAGTAAGCATGTTCCCAAACATCACATGTTAAAAGAGGAGTTAATCCATCAGTAATAGGAGTACAGGCATTTGAAGTTGAAACAATTTCTAATTTTCCTTCATTATTTTTTACTAACCAAGTCCATCCTGAACCAAAGTTATTAACTGCTGCATTAGTGAATTCTTCTTTAAAACTATCTACAGAACCAAAAGTTTCTGTTAATGCACTTTCTACTTGTGCTGGAATAGTTGAACCATTTGGAGTTAATCCATTCCAAAAGAAATCATGATTATATACTTGTGCTGCGTTATTAAAAACACCACCTTCAGAATCTTTAATAATTTCTATTAAAGAAAGATTTTCATACTTTGTTCCTTCAATAAGACCATTTAATTTTGTTACATATGTTTGATGATGCTTTCCATAGTGAAATTCTAAAGTCTCTTTAGACATTTGAGGTTCTAAAGCATCTAATTCATAAGGTAGTTTCATTAATTCATGTTTCATATTATATCCTTTTAATAAAATAGAATAATATGATACAAGATTTTATTAAAAATATCTTAACAAAACTAAAGTAAATTAAGCAATTAAGTCAATTCATGCCTAAATTATTTTTTTTATTATAATTCATTTAAATTTATTCCATATTCTTTAGCTTGTTTATCTGCTGTATTTCCAAAAATATCCTTTTGATACATATTTGCACCTTTATCTAATAAAAACCTTACTAAATCATAATGTTTATATAAAACTGCATAAAATAATCCATTTGCTTCTAAATGGTCTGAAAAATTTATATCAACTCCCAATTCTAGAAATTTTTCTACATATTCAATTTTTCCTTTGTAAATACTATAATGAAAGGCATGTAATTTATCTTTTAAATAAACATTTAAATCTATATTTTCATTTAGTAAAATATCAAAAGCTTTGTCATTTAAAGAATAGATTGCCCAAAAAAGAGCATTTCTTGTTTCTTTATCTCTTTGGTGTATATTAACACCTAAAGTAATCAACTCTTTAAGTTTTTCATTTTCATTTTTAATTATAATCTCAAAAAGAGCAGCCCAACCATTTGTATTTTGATAATTTACATCTGCTCCATTGAGTATTAGTTGATTAAAAGTATATTCATTATTTATATTTTCAATTAGTAATTGAGATAATTCATTTTTTATTATAATTTCATTGTTACTCATCTTAAGCCCTTTTTATATAATCAATCACTATAAATCTAATTTATAGTAAAAAAATCAAGTAATTAATATTTTAATATAAGTAAAAATATTATATATGTATAATTATAACTTTTAAATTCTTAAATATTTATTGATAATGAGTATTAGTTTTGTATTTTATAATAAAAAGAAAGTTTAAAGCTTTCTTTTTATTTTAAGTTTTAAAGTAGATTATATAAAGGAGATAAAACTTTTTTCTTTTCTTCTTCATTCATAGAACCATCTAAAGCACCTTCTTTAACATTACCTTCATAAAGTTTAGAAATAACTCCATCCTCTGAAAGAAGAAAAGCAACAAATTTTGTTTTTGCATTATCAATAACATGTAAAGTATTAACCATATCCCCATCAAAATCATAAATCATTGGGATATTTGAATCTTCATTTAAATCTTCAAGCTTTCCTGGAATAAACATTTTTTTTACAAACCAAGGTGCACTTGAAATATTTGCTACCATTACATATGGTATTTTTAAATCAAAATATTTTGGAAGTTCTTTTACAACAGATAAAGAATCATGATTTCCAACTACAATAAGAGTCTTTTCCCCTTCTTTTAAAAGATCTTCTTTTTTTACTTTATCATCTTTTCCTACTAATTCAAAAAGATTTGGTAAAGCATTATATTTCACTATATTAACAACATTATCGTCTGCAACTATTTGCTTTGGTTTTTCTGCTGTAAAATAAACCAGTAATGCAAATCCGAATAAACCTAAAAAAACAACTTTTAATAAATTTGCCATTTTTGTCCTTCAATTTAAAATGATAAATTTTATCTATATAATATTAATGATTCTTTAAACTATTTTTTTAACCCAGCGTTTAAATAATCTATGAGTAGAAATAGATTCTTCTAAAAAATTATTTTTTATAATATGATCTACTAGATTCTTAGCTAAATAAGGAGATAAAACAAAACCTCTTCCACCCACTCCATTTAATACATATAAATTCTCAATTGTTGATAACATTTCATTTTTCATATGGGAGCCATTTTTTAAATGAGGGTATTTCTCTAAAGTTTTTTCTGAATCAATTAATTTTCCAACCATAGGAAAATAATCTATACTTGAAGCTCTAGCTCCAATCTTAATATCAACTATCTTTGGATTTTGTATAAGCTTTATATCATTTGCTTTTTCTAATAGTTCCGTTGTATTTGCTTGTATTAACTCTTTTGTATAACTATTAAAACCATTAAGTATTAACTTGTCTTTTCCTAAAAGGTTGTTACAAACACCTAAATCACAGCTTATTCTATTATGAGTTGCTCCAATTGATGTCAAATATATTTCTTCTCCTTCTATTTTACGGGAATGAGACAATGAACAAGATTTATGATAGTTTTTTGTTAAACAAGTTGTAGAAGAGATATCGATTTTTTGCCCCCAAACTGCTCGAATATTAAAATATTTTTCTTTTATTAAAGAAGTATCTGCTCCCGTACAAATAATTAAATTTATTGCTTTTATTTCATTATTAAGAAACCAAATACCGTCTTTTTTTTCACAAGACAGAACTTCATAATTAAACTTTTTCTCTACTTTTTTTGTAAGTATTTTACAAATATTATAAGGGTTAACCTGTGAACCTATTTTAAAAAAATATCCATTTTCTTCCTGTTTATATTCAAAGTCCATATAGGGTTTATAAGATTGAAATTTCTTTTCATCTTCATTATTTTTTGGTATTCTAACTACTCCACAGTTTATTATTTCATTAGGTGTATTTTCTTTATAAAAGTTTGTAGAAAAATTTAAAGCTTTAGTTACTAAATCTTTAAACTGATTTGCTTTACCTAAAAGTGGAGATAAAAATGCTCCTGCTGCTCCACTTGCTCCTTGTGATAGATCATTATTTCTATCAATTAATAAAACTGAATCTGAATACTTTGATAGAAAAAATGAGGTACTGCACCCTGCAATACCTCCACCAATTATTACATATTCATATGTTTTCATCTAGATATCTCTTCTTGCATTTGATAATTAGGTCTCCAATATCCTCTACCACCTCTTAAACTAATACATTTATAATCTGGAAATTTTTTCTTATAATAAGTTAATCTTTCCTTTGTAGTTTTACCAGTATCACAATAAAATACAAAAACTGTTCCTTTTGGATATTCTTTCATTTCATAAGGATTATAGGTTATTGTATCAATTTTTGCAAGAGGTTTTAAAATAGTATCAATAAGAACCACTTTGATTCCTATTTTATCCAATTCTTGCGTATATTTATATAACTCTTGTTGAGTCCATTCATCTTTTTCAAACATAAATATATCATTGCAAAAATATTATTAAAAAGTGTTAAAAGTAGTATTAATTCTTAGTTCCTAAGACTCAAGTTTAAGAATTCAAATTTTCAACTTGATTGACTTTGACTCAAGTTTATGATAAAATATAAATGAAAATATCAAGTCTTAAAGTAAGAACAACTCGTTGTTCTCTTTAGGGTTTGCTACTTAAGGTGTCCTTAAAAATTAATTTTTTTAAGGTACCTTGTGATGGACTTTATTTCCATCGTTAAAAGTAGTCATAAATTATTTGGTTCCTTTAAAGAAGGAACTTTTTTAAGGACAAAAAAATGGCAAAAAGTTTATATGAAACACTTGAAGTAAAGGAAAATGCTTCAACAGATGAAATAAAAAAAGCATATAGAAAATTAGCAAGAAAATATCACCCTGATGTAAATAAAGATAAAGATGCAGAAGATAAATTCAAAGAAATTAATGCTGCATATGAAGTTTTAAGTGATCCAGAAAAAAAACAACAATATGATCAATTTGGGGATTCAATGTTTGGAGGGCAAAATTTCCATGATTTTGCAAGAGGTCAAGGTCAAGGAGTTGACTTAGATGAAATATTAAGACAAATGTTTGGAGGGCAAGGTGGTTTTAGTTCATCAGGGTTTTCGCAAAATGGATTTAACAACTTTGGAGGTTTTTCACAAGGTTTTAATGAACCAGATTTAGATACTCAAGCACAAATAACAATTCCTTTTGATGTTGCTGTATTAGGAGGAAAACAACACATTTCTTTAAATAATGATTCTTTTGATATAAAAATACCTGAAGGTATAAATAATGGTCAAAAAATCAGAGCAAAAGGAAAAGGGAAATCATATCAAGGGCAAAGAGGAGATTTAATAATAAAAATAAATATAGCTTCAAGTCCTGAATATGAAAGAGAAGGTTCAACTTTAATTAAAACATTTGATATACCTCTAAAAACAGCTTTATTTGGAGGTAAAGTTGAGATAAAAACAATTCATAAAACAATTACTTTAAAAGTTCCACAAAATACTAAACAAAATCAGAAGTTTAGAGTAAAAGAATTAGGAGTTTTAGATAGAAAAACCTCAATAAAAGGTGATTTACATTTAAAAGCAAATATTATATTACCAAAACTTGAAGATTTGGAAGAAGAAGTACAAGAATATTTACAAGAGAAACTTCCTGATACAATCTAAAGGAGATAAATATGAATTCTAATAATGCATATAATGAACCAGTGTATTTGATATCTGCAGTTGCTGAAATATTAAATATACATCCTCAAACATTAAGACAATATGAAAGAGAAGGCTTAATAAAGCCTTCTCGAACAAATGGTAAAATTAGACTTTATTCTCAAAAAGATATTGACCATATTAAATATGTTTTAACCCTTACCAGAGAAATGGGTATAAATCTTGCTGGAGTTGATTTGATTTTACAATTAAATGAAAAGATAGAAAAGCTTGAAGCAGATATTATTACATATAAAACAAAAATGAAAGATATTAATAAATTTGGAATTGTACCTAATTCTAAAGCTTTAGTAATTAAAAAAAGTTCTTATGATATAGTAATTTTTGAAGAGTAAAACTTTTTATTTTACTCTTCTTTTAAAGAATATTGAACTTTATAATTTCTCATAAGTGGTGGAATATCTAAATAATTTTCATCATCAGGACTGATTTTTTTAGACTTATTATCTTCTTGAGCTTCTTCAGTTTCTACTATAGGATCATTTTTAGATTCAAAACCTGTTGCAACTATAGTAATTTTAACTTCATCTGTTTCAAGAGTATTATCAGAAGTTGTACCAAAAATAATTTCAGCATTAGAATCTATTGTATCATGAATTCTTGACATTACATCATTTATTGCAAATAATGATACTTGTGGATGAATGTTAAAGTGAATTAGAATACCTTTAGCTCCACCTAAAGATACTTTGTCTAATAAAGGAGAGTCTATAGCATCTTCTAAAGCTTTTTGAGCAGCATTTTCTCCTTTTGCTTTACCTATACCCATTAATGCCATACCTTTATGTTGCATAATAGTTTTAACATCTGCAAAGTCAGTATTAATATCTGAATTTCCAGGAGTAAGAATTACTTCTGTCATTCCATTTACTGCCTGGTAAAGGATATTATCAATTATTTTAAAGGCATCTTTCATTCCAACATTTTGGTCAATTATTTCAAGAAGTCTATCATTAGGAACTACAATTATAGAATCACTTACTTTTTTAATTTCTTCAAGTCCTAAATTAGCAAGCCCTGCTCTTTTTTTACCTTCCCAAGTAAAAGGTTTTGTTACAACAGAAACAGTTAATGCTCCTATTTCTTTAGCTGCTTTAGCAATAATTGCTGCAGCTCCAGTACCTGTACCTCCACCTAAACCAGCAGCTATAAAAACAATATCAGCACCTTTTAAAGCTGTTTTTATATCTTCGTAGCTTTCAACAGCTGAATCTCTACCAATTTCTGGTTTCATACCAGCACCAAGACCCTTTGTAAGCTTTATCCCTAATTGTATTTTTTTAGGAGCTTTAGATATATATAATACTTGTAAATCAGTATTCGCTGCAATTAAATCAATTTTATGAGAACCTTCGTTTATCATGTGATTGATCATATTACAACCACCGCCACCAACACCAATCACTGATATTTTGGCAACATTATCTGAAAGAGTTTTATTTGGCATTTCCACTTTAATATCATCCACCTTAAATAAGTTATTATCCATTAGAACCACTCCGTGATCATATTCCAGATCTTACCAACACCTTTCTTTTTACTATTTTCTGGCAATCTCGTAAGAGTAGTTGAACCATCTGGATTTTGTTTTGATGATGAACTTGCATTTTGAGTTCTTCTTATTTTATTTTGCTCTTTTTGAGCCATTTTTACTTTCTCTTGAGCCATTGGAATATCATCAATTTTAGAACCTGTTTCATTTATATTAATTTTTTTGATTAAATTTTTATTTGAATCAAGCTCAAAACCTCTATTTGGTTCTAAAGAATATAATAAAATACCAACAATAGTTGCCATTTTTGAATCTTCAAAACTCAAATAACCATTTTTTATATTTATAGGATTAGAAACTTTAGTTGGTAAATCATCAAACACAAGTGCTGCAAGTTCCTTTAAGCCATTTAATTTACTCATTCCACCTGTTAAAACAATTCCTGCACCTAGATTTTCATGTATACCACTTTTTTTCAAATCTTTTTTTACTAAAGTTAAAGCTTCTTCAACTCTTGCATGAACTATTGTTTGAATATATTCTAAAGAAACTTCCGAAGAGTTTTTTTCATCACCTATTCTTGGTGTTCTAATTTTTTTATTAACAACTTCTTCTTCTGGTTTTAATAAATCACCATATTCTGTTTTAATTTTTTCAGCTGCTAAAGGAGGAGTATGTAGCATAACTGATAAGTCATTTGTTATATGATTAGAACCAACAGGAATAAAACCATTATAAATCATTGAATAACCTTTATAACAGACAAACTCTGTAGTTGTTGATCCAATATTTATTACTGTTGCCCCAAACTTTTTTTGCTGTTCATCTAAAACAGATATTGTTGCAGCATATCCATCAAGAATAAAATTATTTACAGAAAGTCCTGCTATTTTCATAGCTGACTTAATATTAGTAAGTGCTGTTTTTTTTGCAGTAAGAACAAAAACAGAAGCTTCAAGTCTTGAACCATTCATATTTAAAGGATTTTCTACGTCAGAAGAATCATCTATTTTATATGAAATAGGAACAACATGCACTACTTCATATTCAGGAATAATTGTTGCATTATATAATGCCATTTGAAGAACTTGATTAATCTCATTTTCGGTAATTAGTCCATTTGGAACATTAACACTACCTGAACTTCTTATTCCTTTAGTATAAGCACCTGAAATAGATACTATTGTAGAGTCTATTTCTTCACTTGTATTTTTCTTAGCAATCAATACAGCATCTTTAATACTCTTTGATGCTGCCTCGATATTTGAAATTACACCCTTATTTATACCACTACTTTTTGATGAACCAGTTCCTAAAATATTTATTTTATAATCTAAATTGTTTCTAGCAATTACTGCTGTTATATTCGATGAACCGATGTCAATTGCTAAAAGAGTTTTGTTCAAGTATTACTCCTCTAATGTAATTGAAGATTGAACTTCATACCTATTTTCTAAATTATTTATTAAATTATTAATTAATTCTTGATTTAATAAATTATCAACTGTAGTTTTTACTGCTTCATCCTTAGATGAATCATATTTAGCCAATTTTGTCTCATGTATTTTATAAAGTACTATTTTATCCCTTAAAGTTATTTTACCTTCTTTTTCTGTTGATGCAAATAACTGATTTAGGAAATTTAAAGCTTCTTGTTGAGTTAAACCTTTTACTTTGTCAAAAGATGTCCTTGAAACATAACCTAAATCTATTCCTTTAAAGTTTTCAAGTTCTTTTTTAGCAAGTTCTTCTAAAGCCTTAGCTTCCTTATTTTGTCTAAAGTCAATTGTTGTTTGTACTTTAGCTTCTTCATAAGATAAAGGTTTAGGTAAATTTCTGTTAATAAGTTTAACAACTATATAATTACCTCTATAAACAAAAGGTTTAAGAATATCTCCAGGAACAGCATCATTTAGATTTTTAATTTCTTCTTCAGGAAAATCTAAACTATTCTCTTTTACTTCCATTTCTTTTGTAAATTTAGCTTCTGATTTTTTTAAGGCTAAATATTTTTTTAAAGCTGTCTTTTTTGTTTCTTTTTCACTAAGCACTCTTATCATATCATCTTTTGCTTCATCAAAAGATTTTAATTTACCATCTTCTTTTACATAATCTGTTTTAAAATTATTATAATGTTCTGTTAACTCTTCTTGAGAAAAAGAACCTAAAGCTACTGGTATTTCTTTTATTGAAAGTTTTAAAGAAGGTTCAGACATATATCTATTTTTATTTTCTTCCCAATATTTTTTTAATTCATCTTCTTTTATTTCTACTTTAATATCATTAGAATTTAATATTTTAATACTTACTTTATCTTCTGCAAATAGTAGTTGATTCAGGTTTTCTATTTGCTTTTTATTTGCTTTTATTTCAAATAAAGCTTGTACTTTTTGTAAAAGTAAATCTCTTTTTATCGAAGCCTCAAAATCTATAGGATTTGTTCTATTTTGTTGTAAAACTCCAATATAAATATCTTTATCAAATTTTCCATCTTTTTGAAATGCTGGAATTTGAATTAATTGTTTTGCTATTTCATTTTCAGAAACATCTAAACCTAAATCATCAGCAAGAGATAAAATAAGATTTTTTTGAATTACTAACCTATATGCAGCATCTTTCAATTTTAATTGGTCTGCCATTTCTTGATTAAATTGACTACCAAACATTCTTGCGTATTGTTCATATAAAGAAGAATACTCTTTTTGATATTCCTCAACTGTAATTTCTCTATCTCCTACAACAGCTACTGCTCCACCTTTTGAACCATAATCGTAAGATCCCCAACCTACAAATCCAGCTCCTACAAAGGCTATTGTACTTATCCAAATAGTAATTACAAGCCACTTTTTGTGTCTTTGCATCCAACTTATCATAAAATATTATCCTCTAAAAAATTTTAGATATAATACAAAAAGATTACTTTTATATAGGTAAAATGTTATTAGTTTTTTTTGAAAGAAGATCATTTATTACAGATTGTCTTCTTGTTGTTTCTATTCTTTTACAAGCACTTTTAAAAGCTTCTTCTTCGCCCACAATAAAACACATATCTTTAGCTCTTGTTATAGCTGTATATAAAAGCTTTGTATTATGCATAATATAATGAGAAAAACTCATAGGAATAAGAGCATTTTCATACTCCATTCCTTGTGTTTTATGTATTGTTAAACAATATGCAAGTGATAATAAAGAGTTCAATTCATCAAACTCATAAAAAACAACCATATCATCATTTGGATATAAAACTATACATTGATTCTCATCAAAATCAACTTTTATTATAAGACCTAACTGCCCATTAAAAACTCTTTTTTCTAAATATTCACTAGAGTTTGTTTTATACATTTGCATTGTTTGAGCTTTCATATTCTCATTTTTAATATGAATAACCTTATCACTCATTTTATACTCATAAAGTTTACTTTTATAAGCCTTTGCTTTTGTATGATTAAAAAGAGTTTGTAATTGCATATTTAAATTCTCAACGCCTAAAACACCAGCTTTCATAGGAGTAATTACTTGAAAAAGAGTTAAGGCTTTTGAAATATTTTTGTCTTTTATATAATCATAATATTTTTGTATATATTGACTTGATATATTTAAAATTGTATTTAATATAGATTCACTTATTCTACTTCTAACATCAGAAAATTCACTTTGAGAAGAAGAATTTTTAATGGCATAATAATTATTTATAGAAATATCTATAAACTTAAAGTCCTTATAATCTTTATTATATTCAGGAACTTCTCCTTGTCTAATATCATTTGCAATTACAGCAATTGCTTGGTCTTCACTTTGTCTATATATTTTAGTTAATTTACAAATTGGAGCTAAATCAAATTTTATTGCATCTGCCAAAATATTTCCTGCTCCAATTGCAGGAAGCTGGCCATCGTCTCCTACAATAATAAATATTGTGTCATCTGAGATTTTTTTTGTTAAATTATAAAACATAACAGAATTAACCATAGAAGCTTCATCTAATAAGATAACTTTATGGGGGAAAAACTCTTTATCTTCATGCTTTACAAAAAGTGATTGAATTGTAGAACTTTCATACCCTGTAGTATCAGAAATTCTTTGACTTGCTATACCACTTAATGCAATAGCAATAATATCATCATAGGCTACAACCTCCTCAAGTAGTTCTAAAACTGCCCTACTTGAAGTTGATTTTCCTGTTCCTGCATATCCTATTAAAAAAAGAGTTTTATGTCCTTCATTTATAAGTTCAACTGCTTTTTTTTGTTCTTCACTTAATGTAAAACCTAAAGTTTTTTCTTTTTTTTCAATATATTCATCAAAAGAAGCAATAATTTTTCTATTTCTTTCATTTTCCCTTCTTTGAAAAAACTCTAAAATTCTTCTTTCTGCATAATATAACATTGATGGAGAAATTCTATATTCATCAGTTTGAAAAACCTCTTCCTCAATTAACATTTTACTAACAACCTGCTCATATAAAATTTCTTCATCTTTAAAATGTAAAGCTTCATCTAAAAGTTTGTATAAATGTGATTTGTCAATTGAAGAGTTTCCATTATTGTCACAGAATTCTCTTAAAGTATAATTTACACAAGCACTTATTCTAAAATCTGACTTAGGATCTATACCTAAAGCTTTTGCTATTTCATCAGCTCTTTTAAACCCAATACCTTTTATATTTATTAAAATATAAGGATTTGCTTTTATTTTTTCTATTAAGTTATCTACTTCACTAAAATGAGAATATATTTTATTAATTAAGTTTGAAGTAACACCAAACTTTGATAAAAATTTTCCAAGTTCTCTTAAGTGCTTAAATTTTTGCCAAGAAGATACTATTTTATCTAATTTTTTTTCTTTTATTCCCTTAAACTGTAAGAGCTCACTGGGCTTTTCATTCAATATTTCAACTAATTCATCTTCTGTATATTTTTCAAGTAGTTCGTGGGCAAACTTTTTTCCAATGCCCTTTACTATTTTTGTTAAGAAAAAAAACATTTCTGCTTCTTTTAATTCTAAAGTTTCAAATTCAAACTGAACACCATATTTTTTATGAGTAGTCCAATTTCCTTTTAAAAGTACTTCTTCTCCCACAATTTTTTCAATATCTGTATCAAAATAATTTCCACATATCTTTTGATTATTTTCTAAAACTGCTATAACATAACTATTTTCTTCATTTTTATATAAAACCTTCTTTAAAACACCTGTAAGATTAAAGGTTTTATGTTCATTATTACTTGATTCTGACACTATTAATATCCATCATCAAATTTAGCTCTTTTATGTTTATCTTTTTTATAAGTATTTCTCTTTTTTTCTTTTTGTAATAAATTTGCTTCTTTTAAAAGTGTATTTCTTTCATTTTCAAAGGTTTCACTTGAGTTTTCAGCATATTGAAGGGTTTTATTAATAAAAGCAATTAATTGACTTAAATATTGAGAGTTTAATTCTACTGATTTAACTTTTTTAATATCTTCATAATTTTTTACAGTTCGTTCTTTAAATAAGTTTTTATCAAAATTCTCTAACTTTAATAAAGAAACTGTTCTTGTAAAGAACTTTTCTAAAACTCTAATATATCTAATTCTTAATTGTTTTTCATGCATAAAATCTATATCTTTTTTAAAATTTTGGCAAAATATCATTTAAACTATCCAAGCCTAATTCATGGATATCTAAATGAATCTGTCCCATTTTTTTAGTTTTATTATTTGTTATAATAGGAGTAAAAATATTCATTGAAGAATCAGAAGTTTGTGCTTGTAAAACAAATATATAAAATATTGAAATATCTTCAATGTTATCAATTTGTAGTTTAGAAACAATATCTTCAGGAAGTTCAAACTCTAATGACTTTAAAGCTCCAAAACTCATTAATCTTATAGTTTCCCCTGTTTCAACACCTTTTATAACTGAAAAAAAGTCATCTAATTTTGATAATTCAAATTCTTTTTCATTTTCAAAACCATCAATAGGAGTAACTACTTCAAATTTCATTTTTATCCCTTTTTAAAATAGTTTTTAATTATATCTAAAAGTTTTTTATATAAAAGAAAAGCAGAAATTTTCCAATTATTTATGCTATACTTTTCTTATGTTAGTTTCAAATAATAACTTATTGAATATTTTATTACCAAATAATAATAAGCTTTTAAAAGAGGCTTTAAAAGAAGCTGATACACAAACATTAGATAATTTAAAAAAAGGTGATACAAATATAAGTGACATTTTAAAAAATTTATTTAATGAAACAAAAATGTCCACAAAAACTAACTCTTCAATAGAAACATTACTTAAAAATACTACACTTTTTAAAGATTTGGGTAACTTTTCTAAAACAATTGACTCTTTATTAAAAAATATTCAAAATAATGAAAATTTACAAAAATTTAAACCACAAATTGAAAACTTTTTAAAAAATATAGAAACGATAAATAGTAATAATTTAAAAAACTCAATTGAAAATTCAGGTATTTTTTTGGAGTCAAAACTATTAATACAAAATCAAGGAAAAACTTCTTTAACAAATAATTTGGAAACTATTTTAAATCAATTAAAAGCTTTATTAAAGGAGTCTCCTTCTCAAGAAAATACAAAAATAAATAATTTGATTGATAAAATATTAAATCAGAACATAAAAGGCCTACAAGGGAAAGAAGATCAAAACCTTAATGATTTAAAAACCTTGTCAACCCAGCTAGAGTCTTTAACAAAAGGGCTTCAAAATAAACAAATAATAAATTTTGAACAATTAACAAATAAACTAAAACCTATATTAGAAAATATACAACTAACTCAATCAAAAATTGAAAATAGTGCAACAAACCAAATACAGAATTTAAATCAAGTCAAACGTGAAGTTTTAACTCAAACTAAAGACATATTACAAAACTTAAAAAATGAAATAATTCTAAATAAAAATATACCAAATCAAGATAATCTTTTAAAGCAAATAGACACTCTACTTCAATCAAAGGATTTGGTAAATAGAAATTTTGTAGATAATAAATCTATTTTAAGTAATTTTCATACAAATTTTTCTTCTACTCTTGAAAATTTAGTCAACTCTTTAAAAACTACAATAGAACAAGTAAATATAAAGAATCCTAATCAAAATATTATACAAAATTTTAATAAAATAATAGAGAAATTAGAACATACTATAAATAATTTTAGTAACAATTTTATAAACAATAATTTAAATGATAAACAGATAAATAATAACCCTATTCAAGATGATTTAAAAACTGTTCTTCTTAAAGTACAAGAAGAACTCTCAAATAAAACAGATTCAAAATCTCTTGAAACTTTTAGACAAGTTGAAAGAATGATTACACAAATTGAGTATCATCAACTCTTATCTATTGTTTCAAATAGTAATAATGTTTACATTCCTTTCCTTTGGGATATGCTAGAAGATGGTTCAATTTCAATGAAAGAAGGAAAAGATGAAAAGTTTTACTGTGAAATAAACTTAAATTTAAAAGAGTTTGGAGACACAAAACTTTTTTTATCACTATTTGATAAAAATAAATTGGATTTGACTATTTATGCTTCAAAAAATGAATTTAAACAAGCTATTAGAGAAAACTTATTTAAATTGAAAAGAGCATTAAACTCTGTAGAACTAATTCCTATGTCTATTAATATAATAGATTTAAAAAAAGAAGTTAAAGAGGAAAAAACAAATATTTATACAAAAAATGAAAATACTTTAGGTTTTGGGATAGATATAAAGGTTTAAAATGAATGAACAAAATATAAAAAAAGCTGTAGCTTTAGAATATGAAATGGAAATTGATAATGCTCCTAAAGTAATTGCAAAAGGGAAAGGTGATATTGCAAAAAATATAATTAAAGTTGCCCAAGACAATGATATACCTATAAAAAAAGATGAAGATTTAATTGAACTTCTTTCTGCAATTGATATTGATAAAGAGATACCTCCTAGTATGTATAAAGCGGTTTCAGAAATATTTGCTTTTATTTATGACCTAACAAAAAAGGAAAGAGACAAAAAAGAAAAAAGTAATAATAGTATTTGATATATATATAAGTATAATTTTATTATAATCCTCCCTTAAAATCACAAAAAGAAAAGCCAATAATAACTTATGAAAATCAACAATTTAGATAATCCTTTTTATATATTTTTATTTTGCATTTTTTCATTAATTATTAATGCAATTTCTTCTATATATTTTTTTCCTATTCTTTTAACTGGTATATTATTTGTTGCTTTTTACGTTTGTATGGAGAGAAATTACACATATACTTTATTTTTCTTAAGTCTTACAATTTTAATTATTGAAATAAACAATGGGTTTAAACCTTTTTCTATATTACTTTTATGTTTTTTTATTTATGCTTTTATTATCCCTTATATTACAAGAGTTTTATCCGTTGATGGTATTAATCTATATATTTATATTTTAGTTTTCTATTGTGGAATATATATATTATGGATTTTAAACAATGAATCAAGTATGCAACTAAACCTAACATTATTGATAAATTTAATTCTTGATTTGATTATCTTTGGAGTTTTTATTTGAAAAGATTAAACCTAATTTTTGTTTTTATATTTATCGTAATCTTTACTTTACTTGCTAGAGTCTATTTTTTAAGTATTAAATCAAATACTTATTATGAAGAATTATCAAAAAGAAATTATATAAAAAAAATTTATGATGTCCCAAATAGAGGAATTATTAAAGATAGGAATGGAAAAGCCTTAGCGATGAATAAGTTAGGTTTTTCAATTAACCTAAAACCTCATTTAAGATCATATAAAAATAAGAAAAATTTAGACAAATTAATATCCTTGATAAATAAACATTTTCCTGAATATGAAAAAGAAGAGTTATATAAAGAATATAAGAAAGTAGACTCTCCTTATAAACATGATTTTGTAAAAGTTGTAAAATATATACCTTATGATAAATTTTTTAAAAAATATACTCTGTTTAACTCTTTAGATAATATTCAAATAAAGCCTGAAGTTAAAAGAATCTATCCTTATAGACAAAATGCCTCTCATATTATAGGCTATGTAGGAAAAGCTTCAAGACTAGATATTGAGAATAATGATTTTTCTAAACATAGTGGAATTATTGGAAAAATAGGACTTGAAAAATATTATAATAATAAACTTCAAGGAGAACTAGGATATAGAAATATTAAAGTAAATGCTCTAAATAAAGAAATTGAACTTCTTGAAGAAAAAAAACCATCAACTGATAATGATTTAACTATCTCTATTGATATAGAACTTCAAGAATATGTACAAAATATTTTTCCAGGAAAAGGTGGAGCTGTTATTGTTATGGATGCTCAAACAGGGGAACTTTTAACTGCAAGTTCTTTCCCCGAGTTTGATAACAATATCTTTGTAGATGGAATTTCAGTAAAAGAATGGAATAAAATGAGAACTGACTTTAATCATCCTTTTACAAATAAATTAATTAATGGGAAATATCCTCCAGGTTCTGTAATAAAAATGGGTGTTGCTTTATCTTTTCTAGAAAATGGAATTCCACCAAATTATAGTGTTTATTGTACTGGTGTTTTACAAATTGGTAATAGAAAATTTAGATGTTGGAAACAAAGTGGACATGGAAAAACTGGTTTTGTAAAAGCTATACGAGAAAGTTGTGATGACTTTTTCTATAAAGGCAGTTTAAAAGTAGGAATAAATAAAATCTCTACAACTTTAGGAAAATATGGGATAGGACAAAAAACAGGTATTGATTTAGATAATGAACATTATGGAACAAATCCTAATAAAGATTGGAAACTAAAACGACATAACTTACCTTGGTATGTAGGAGAAACAGTAATTACATCAATAGGTCAAGGAGAAATGCTTACAACTCCTATGCAAATTGCAAGATACACAGCCTTTTTAGCTACAGGGAAACTTCCTAAGCCTCATTTTGCAAAAGATAGCTATGAAGAACCACTTGAAATTCCCCATGAGAAAAAACATTTAAATATTATAAGAAAAGGTATGTATGAAGTAAATAATCATAAAAAAGGGACTTTATATAAATATTCAAGGAATAGTAAAATTATTATGGCAGGGAAAACAGGTACAGCTCAAGTTGTTTCAATACCACAATCTGAAAAGAAAAGAATGAAAGAAAGTGAACTTGAATACTATCACAGATCTCATGCTTGGGTTACCTCTTATGGTCCATATGATTCTGATAGAAAATATGTTATTACGGCAATAGTTGAACATGGGGGACATGGAGGAAGTGCAGCAGGGGATATGGTAAAAAAGATTTATCATAAACTTCAAGAATTAGGTTATATAAAAGATACTAAATAAACAACTTTTGAGATTTAATTATTTTTTAGATATAGTAATTTCTTATTTTAAATGAGGACACTTTTTGAAACTATTATTTAGTTTATTGATTTTTTCACTTTCATTATTTGCACAAGAGGTTACACCACCAGTAGTAAATCTTTCTATTGCTGCACTTGAAGAACCTGCTCAGTTTGTTAAAACAATTAATATTGCAATTATTTTAACTTTACTTGTTTTAGCTCCAACACTTATTTTAATGGTAACAAGTTTTACTAGACTTGTAATTGTATTTTCTCTTCTAAGACAAGCTTTAGGTTTACAACAAACACCCCCTAGTCAAATAATTATCTCTTTATCTTTGATTTTAACAATTTTTATAATGGAACCATACTTTAAAAAATCTTGGGATGATGCTATAAAACCATATATGGAGGAAACTATAGGATATGAAGTAGCTTTTGAAAAAGGTGTAAAACCCTTTAAAGAGTTTATGATTAAAAATACTCGTGAAAAAGATTTAGCACTATTTTATAGAATAAAAAAAGAAGAAAACCCAAAAAATATTGATGATGTACCTTTAACTTTATTAATGCCAGCTTTTATTGTAAGTGAATTAAAAACAGCTTTTGAAATTGGTTTTTTGATTTTTCTACCTTTTTTAGTTATTGATATTATTGTTGCTTCTATTTTAATGTCTCTAGGTATGATGATGCTTCCTCCTGTAATGATATCCTTACCCATAAAACTAATCTTTTTTATTGTAATTGATGGATGGTCATTAATTATTGGTAACTTAGCCCAGTCCTTTAAATAAAGATTTATTATGGAAACTTTTTTAAATGAAGTCATTAGCTTTTTAATAATAAGTATAGTAGTGTTACTTTTAGCACTATTAACTAAAAAATTGGAAAATAAAAATAGATAATTTTTTCTTATAATACTTATATTTTATTTTTTATAGTATAATCCCTGAATTTAACTTATAGGAGAGCAAATGTATAAGTTTTTTTTATATATATTATTAATATTTTCAATAGCAAATGCCCAAACTATAAATTTTGAAAAAGCTCTTGCAGCTACTTTAGAAAATAGTAAAAAAATAAAACAACAAAAAATAAATATTGAACAAAAAAATTCTGATTTAAAAAAGATTAAATCTTTTTCTTATGGTAATGTAAATTTAATACATGAAGCTAGTAGAACTAATCATGCAGGTTATGTTTTTAATTATAAACTATCTTCAAGGGAAGCTAGCTTTAAAGATTTTGGATTTTCAGAGTTTGGAGGACCTATTGATACACAGCCCTTTGATTTAAATCAACCTGAAAATAGAAATAATTTTACAACAAAAGTAACCTATAATATTCCTTTATTTACTGGCTTTAAATTATCAAACCAAAAAGATATGATTTCTTTACAGAAAAAAATAGAAAAGACTATTTTAAATAAAAATATAAAAGATTTATCTTATGAAGTTCTAAAAGCTTATAATAATGCAGTTGTAGCAAAAGAGTATATTAAAGCTATAAAAAAAGCAAAAGAAGTTACTAATATTTTCGAAATAACTGCAAATGAATTTTATAAGGAAGGTCTTGTAACAAAAATAGATAAAAAACAAGCCAAAGTTTACTCTTTAAATATTCAAAGTAAACTAACTCAAGCTAAAAATAATTATGAACTTGCTCTTGCTTACTTATCTTTCTTAACAAGTATTGAAAAAATAGAAGATATTCAAGGATTAAAAACATATAATAATTCTCTTAATCCAACTAATTCTTATGAAAAAGCTTTAAAAAATAGAGATGACATAAAAATAATTACCCTTGCTAATCAAATTAATAAAAAAAATATCGCTCTTAATAAAGCAGCATATTATCCAAATATTTATACTCACTTAGAGTATGGTGTAAATGATGATAGAGTAAACTTTTCAAGTGAGAAAGACTACTACTTAGCTATGATTGGAATAAAGTTTCCACTATTTGACCCAGCAAGAGAATATGAATTTCAAAAAAGTAAACTTGAATATCAAAAATCTCTCTTACAAAAACAAGAACTAGAAGATGCTATTAAACTAGAACTGAAAAAAGCCACTTTAAATCTTCAAGCAAAAGAAAAACTTTTAAAAGAAAAAAAAGAAGCAAAGGTTTTAGCATATGAAGTTCTAGAACAATCAAAACAAATGTATAAAAATCAATTAATTGCAATGTCAGAACTTTTAAAACAAGAAGCTATATATAGAGAAAATGAAGCAGCTTTTATTTTGGCTAAATATGAGCACTCTTTAGCTCAAGGAAAACTTAATTTAGCAATTGGAAATAATATAAACGGAGAGAGTAAATGAAATATTTTTTAACGATTCTAGCTTTTATAACTAGTTTAAACTTATATGCACAAGAACTAACAGGAACAGTTATTTCAGACAATGAGAAAATCATTTCAAGTAAATTTATGGGATATATAAAAGAAGTCAATGTTTCAGAAGGAGACTTTGTTAAAAAAGGAGAGATCTTATATATAATTGACTCTTCTAATATTGATAGTCTAAAAAATGAAGCCTTATCAAGTTATGAAATACAAAGGAACAATTTAGAAAATATAAAATTAAACTATGAAAGATATAAACGATTATATAAAAAAGATTTAGTTGCAAAATATGATTTAGAACTTTTGGAACTAAAACTAAAAAATACAGAAAAAATGCTAAAAATAGCTCAAGCAAAAGTTAAAGAAATAAATACTCAATATGAATATTTAAAAATTAAAGCACCAAATGATGGTTTAATTATAAAAAAGAGTATAAAAGAAGGTGAATTAGCTATGCCCTCTTCTCCTGCATTTATTTTAACAGATTTAAACTCATTAAAAATAAAAACTTCTATTTCAGAAAGTCAGCTATCAAAAGTTAAAATCAATGATGAAGTTATAGTAATAATTGATTCTATTAACTATAAAACAAAAGGAAAGATAAAATCAATTATTCCAAATACTGTAAATATGACTCACTCTTTTATACTAAAAATAGAGTTTGATAAAAAAGATAAAAATATCTATCCTGGTATGTATAGTAAAGTTATTTTAGGGCAAAATAATGAATGATATTAACTATAATATTGCAGGGAAGTTAGCCAAAACCTTTATAGATCATCCCTTAACTTTTATTTTGAGTATTTTTATTTTATCTTTAGGACTTATTTCATTAGAATTTATGCCAAGGGAAGAAAATCCTCAAATAAAAGTAAGTGGAGGAGCTGTAATAGTTCCTCTTCCTGGTGCAAAACCAAGTGAAATACAAAAAGTTATCATAGAACCTTTGGAAAAAAAAATAAGAGAAATAAAAGGTGTTGAATATATTTATTCTTATGCAAAAGAATCAGTAGGAATAGTTCAAGTACAGTATTATATAGGGGAAGATAAAAAAGATTCTAATTTAAAACTATATGACCAAGTGATGAGGAATATAGATATGATGCCAAAAGGAGCCTTAGAACCTATTGTCAAAACAATGGATATAGATACAGATATTCCCATTGCAACTATTGCTTTTTATGTAGATAATAATAAAATCTCTCAGACTCAATTATATAATGAAATAAGTAAGATTTCCCATGAAATAAACAAAATAGAAAATGTAGCTTTAGTTGATTTTAAAGGAGAAAAAAAAGATCAATATAATGTTGAATTCAATGCAAATAAATTAGCTAGCTATAATTTATCTTTAGGGGCAATTGCCCAAAGAGTAAAAGCTTTATCACAGATTACTCCTAATATAAAAAGTGATAATAAAGAAAAAAACCTAACTGTATTAAGTATAAAAAATGCTATAGAATCAAAAGAAGATTTAGAAAATATTATTATTTCATATAATTTTAATACCCCTATTTATTTAAAAGATGTAGCAAAAGTTACTAAAGGCTTTGATATCCAAAATAAAAAAGAAGCTATTTTATATACGAAGGAACACAAAGAGGGTATTTCTCAACTTACTTTAGAAATATCAAAATTAAAAGGTTCAAACTCTGTAATAATAAATGAAAAGATATTTGAATATATCAAAAGTATAGAAAATAAACTAGAAAATAAAAATATAAAATATGTTATTACAAGAGATGATGGATATACAGCAAATAATGCTGTGAACTCTTTAGTTCAGAATCTTTTAATTTCTATTATAATTATTGCTATTTTACTAATATTTACTTTAGGTTTTAAAGAAGCTATGATTGTTTCATTATTGGTTCCAATGATTTTATCAATGACACTTTTTATTGGTTTTATTTTAGATGAAACTATAAATAGAATCACTCTTTTTGCTTTAATTGTAAGTTTAGGTATGCTTGTTGATGCAGCAATTATTGTAATTGAAAATATAGTTAGGCATAGAAAAGAGGATAAAAAAACTACTGATATCAAAACCTTATCCATAACTGCAACAAATGAAATTGGAAATGCAACAAATATTGCAACAATAGCTATTATTATGACTTTTATTCCAATGTTTTTTGTAGGAGGTATGATGGGACAATTTATGAACCCTCTTCCTGTATTTGTACCAATTGCACTTATTGTTTCATTAATTGTTGCATATATGTTTACTCCTTATTTAGTTAAGAAATTTTTATAAAGGATTTATATGAAACTTGAAAATTTTATTTATACAATTTTAGAAAATCCTTTTAAATCCTTGATGGTTTATGTAATTACACTTATTTTATTTTTACTTAGTGTACTTACTTTTCCTATAGAGATTACAAAAGCTAAAATGTTACCAAGTAAGGATTCTGATACTTTTTCAGTTTATGTAGATTTACATGATAAAGCTTCATTAAATCAAACAAAAGAAGTAACTTCTTGTATTTCAAAAATTTTGATTACCAAAGATATTGTTACAGATATTTCAGTTTTTCTAGGGCAAGGACAACCTTTAGACTTTGCAGCTTTAGTAAAACAAAGTTCTTTAAAGGATAAACAATCTCAAGCTGAAATTGTTGTAAATATAAAAAAATTTAAAGATAGAGATATTACTAGTTATAACTTTGTAAGTTCAATTAGAGAAGAACTTCAAGAAAAATGTTCTAACTATGAAGCCAATATCAAATTAATAGAATTACCAGCTGGTCCTCCTGTTTTAGCCTCAATTGTTGCAGAAGTTTATGGAGGAAACTCTTTTGACAGCAGAAGAGATTTTTCAAAAAAAGTAGCAAAAGTTTTAGAAAAGCAAAAAACTTTGGTAGATGTAGATGTTATGGCAGATGATGAACTTGATAAATTCGAATTAAGTTTAGACAACAATAAGATTATTGAAAGTGGTATTTCTTTAGAACAAGTTAAAAATACTATATATTTAGCTTACCAAGGCTTAAGTGTTGCAGCTGTTAATGAAAGTAATAAACAAAGTCAAATACCTATTTTCTTAAGGCTTGATGATAATAGAATATTTGATACAAATAATAAAGAAGCCATTTTAAATGAACTTTCAAAACTAAAACTTGTAAATAAATATGGAAATTTAATACCAGTAAATGAACTTGTTAAAATCACAAAAACAAAAACAGAAGCAACGCTAACTTCTAAAAATTTAACTCCATTTATAAATGTAATAGCTGAAACAAACAAAGATAGTCAAATATATCCTTTACTTGATGCAAGAGATGATTTTTTAAATAATTTTGATAAAGACTATAAAGTGATAAAAAGTGATATGTTAAATTTAGAGTTTATAAACAAGCAAACTAATGAAAAATTTAAACTTATCTGGGATGGAGAATTAAAAGTAACAATAGATACTTTTATAGACTTAGGGGGAGCATTTATTATAGCTTTAGTTTTAATTTTCTTTTTAATGGTTGTTTACTATAAAAGCTTCGCTATTTCAGGAGGAATAGTTTTAGCTAGTTTTATTTCAATTATTGGAGTAATTTTTGCACATATTATTATGGATACTATTACTAATGACACCTTTTACCTAACAGCAACTTCTTTGATTGGTTTTATTGGACTTATTGGAATTAATTCAAGAAATTCTACTTTAATTATTGATTTTACAAAACAATTAATTCAAAATGAAGGACTAACTATAAATCAAGCCATTGCAAAAGCAACAGCAACCAGATCTAAACCTATTATTCTAACTGTTTTAACAATGGTATTCGCATCTTCATTACTTGCAACTGATGCAGTTTTTGGAGGACTTGGGGTTGCATTAATTGGTGGAACATTAATTTCATATGTAGTATCAATGTTTTTTGTACCAGTTATAATAAAAAACCATATATATAAAATATTATAAACATTCACTTTATACTAAAATGCTAAAATTTCCTTATGATTTATAAATAATCATAAGGAAATACTTCTAAGGTTTTAAATGAATAGTAAAATAAAAAAATATATAAAAGAAACTATTAAATATACAGTAATTTTTGTTATTGTATTAAATATTGTGAGCTATTATAAGTCTCTTGATTTAAATAAAGAAAAGTTAAATATACAAGAATTTAAACTTCTAAATAATGAGAAATATCTTATAGATAAGGAAAAACCTCTCTTAATTCATTTTTGGGCAACATGGTGCCCTATTTGCGAATTAGAAGCAAGTAATATTGAAAAAGTTTCAAAAAACTATCAAGTAATAACTATTGCCACACAATCAGGAAATGAAAAAGAAATAAAAAAATACTTAGAAAAAAACAATCTTACTTTTAAAGTAGTAAATGATGAAGATGGTTTTTTAACAAAACAATTTAATATAAAAGCTTTTCCTACAACTTTTATCTATGATAAAAACCAAAATCTTAATTTTAGTGAAGTAGGCTATACTTCAACTTTAGGATTATATTTAAGAATGTGGTGGAGTAATTAATTCTTATAAACTTTTAGGTATTTTTATTGTAAAAATAGCTCCATTTTTACTATTTGATGCTATTAACTCTCCTCCACAATGATCTTTTATAATAATTTTACTCATATACAAACCTAAACCTGTACCATCTTTTGAAGTTTTAGTTGAGAAATAAGGATCAAAGATTTTATCTATAATCTTTTCAGGAATTCCCTTTGCATTATCTTCTATAGTAATATAACAAAATGCTTCTTCACAAAAAGTTGATACTTTTATTTCTCCTTCTTCTAAATTACTTTCTAAAATAGCATCTTCTGCATTTTTAATTAAATTCAAAATTACTTGATTTACTTCTGATGCAAAAACATTTACTGTTTCATTACAAGAGTAGTCTATAGACAATTTAATACTATTTGATTCCAATGAATTTTTAATAATTGAAATTGAATTGTTTACGATAGTTTCTAAAGTTATATCAATTTTCTCTTTTTCACTTTTAAAAAAGTTCCTAAAATCATCTATTGTATTAGAAAGATATTGAGAATAATCAGAAATCAAAGATATCTCTTTTTCTAAATCTTCATCTTTTGGTCTATCTTTTATCATCATTCTAAGAAGTAAATTATTAGTTGTAGCAGATATTGCAGTTAAAGGTTGTCTCCATTGATGGGCAATCATAGAAATCATTTCTCCCATTTGGGCTAATCTACTTTGCTGTAACAATTGTTTTGTTTTTTCCTCATTCTTTTTTACTTCTTGTTTTACTTTTCCTTCTAAATTAAAAGTAAGGATATTCAGTTCCTCTTCCATCTCTTTTCTTTTATCAATATCTCTTAAAACAACATGCATTAAATTACTATCATCTAAATTAATAGTTGTTAATACAACTTCTAACCAAATATTTTGGGCTTTTTTATTTTTAAAAATAAACTCAAAAGAGTTTGAACCTTTTTCTATTGCTATATCAATCATTTTATATATTCTAAAAATTGAAGATATTCCATTTGCTTGTTTAAAAGGGAAAAAATCTTCTAATTTTAGTTGAATAAACTCTTCTTTAAAAGTATATTTTAATATTTTTAAAGCAGAGTCATTACAATCAATAATTCTATTTTGTTTTAAATCTACTAAAAAAATGCCATCAGTTGATTCATTATAAATTTTTTCAAACAACTCTTTTTGTTTTGCTAATTGCTTAGTCTTTTTTTCCAATTCAATGGTTTTCTTTTCTATTTCTTCATTAGCTTCTTGTAATTTTTTATTATGTTTATTAAGAATGTATTGTCTATAAAATAAAATAATTAATACTAAAAAGATAATAAATCCTATTTCCCAAAATCTAGAATAATCAACAACACTTTCTAATCGCACGGAGAGCCATTTATTTTTGATTTGATTTAACTCTTCTTTCGTAATAGAATCAATTGCCTTATTTATAATTGAAACTAGTTCTTCATAATCATTTCTAACCATAAATCTAACATCAAAATTAAACTCTGTTGTTCCACTGATCTTTATATTTTTAAAACCATATTCTGAAATAATTAAAGATAAAACAGGCAAAATATCTACAACAGCATAAACATCCCCTCTAGCAAGAAGATTTAAAGCTTCTATATTATTTTCAACTTCAACAAACTCAATTTTAGGGTACTTTGCTTTTAAAATTTGATAAGAACTATAATTTTTACCAACAGCAATTTTTTTATTATTAAGTAAAGAAGTATTTGAAATATATTGTTTATCCATAGTTGTAGCAATTGCAAGAGGATAAGAAATATAAGGTTTAGAAAATAAGGCAAAATCAAGAGTTTCTTCACTTACTGCAGAAGATAAACTAATATCTGCTTTTTTATTCTGTATTAAAGTTAAAAGTTCGTGAAAGGTACCAACATCACGACATGAAGAACTAATTAAAGTTTTATTTTTGATCAAATCCCAAAAGTCTTTTGAAATTCCAACTAGTTTGTTATTATCTTCAAAAATAAAAGGAGGCCAATTTTTGCTAACAACACAATCAATATTTTTTTCAATTAAGAAAAGTTTTTCTTCTTTAGTAAGTTTAATTAAATTAGTTTTAAAAGAAAAATTAGTTTCTGCTAATAATATAAAAGGAAAAGTTAATATTATTAGCAGAGTTTTTTTCATAAGTCATATACCATCGCTATTTCTTCGCAAATAGGGAAATGCTTACATCTAATACAATCAGCCCAAATTTTATGTTCAGGAATATCCTCTTTTGCAATTTCATGAAAACCACAACTTTCAAAAAAGCCTTTTTCATATGTTAATGATAAAATTTGTTCCAAGCCTAGCTTTTTAGCTTCAGTAATACAGGCCTCTACTAATTTTTTTCCAAGTTTAAGTCCCCTGTAGTTTTTAGATACGACCAAGCTTCTTACTTCTGCTAACCTTGCTGAATGAATATGCAAAGCAGTAAATCCAGCTATCTTACTATCTACTTCAACCAAAGTATAAGACCTAATAGTATTAGCCATTTCATCTTCTGTTCTTAAAAGAATATTTCCATTCTCTACTTCTTCTTTTACAAGTTCTTGCATTGATTTTATATGACTTACATCAGGTTTAACAAAATTAATTTCCAAAGAGATATCCTGTAATTTTATTTTGAAGTTGCTCTAAACCTCTTTTTTTTAAATTTGAGATAAAAATTCCATCAGGGTATGCTCTTTTTAATTTTTGTAAGTCATTTTGTTTTAATTTATCAATCTTTGTAAAAGCATGAATAATTATTTGGTCTCCTCTTTTTATTGTTTGTAAAAAATCATCCACATTCTTATCTATTTCTAACTCTGTATGTCGGGCATCAACTAAATGAACAAATATTTGTAAACATGGTCTTTCTTCTAAATAACCTGTTAAGTTTTTATTCCAGTCTCTTTTTAAGCTTTTAGAGACTTTTGCATAACCAAATCCAGGTAAATCAACAAATCTTGCATAAAGATAAGGTAACTCTTCATTTGAGGTTTTAAACTTAATATCAAAATAGTTTATTAATTGAGTTTTTCCTGGTGTTGAAGAAGACTTAGCTAAACCTTTTCTATTTGTTAAAGTATTTAATAAAGAAGACTTTCCTACATTAGATCTACCTAAAAAAGCAACTTCTGCTTTATCTGGAGCAGGAGAGTCTATAATACTTTGTGCTGATGTTAAAAATTGGGCATCTACTATTTTCATTTTTCTTTATTACTACTTTCTATATTTAAAATAAATCTAACAGGCTTATTATCTGTACCACTAACTTTAGCACTTCCTGTTTGTTGGTTTATAAAAATTTTTTCTCCATAAAGTTCTCTACTTTCTGTTACTTCATTTAAATAACCTTTACCAATAACAGTATACTCTAATTTTTTTGGATCATAAATAACTTTACTACCTTTTCCTTCATAATGTTTACCATTTGAAAAAATTGTAAAACTTACATTTCCTGTAGCAATATATTTTAAAGGCTCTACATTTTTACCTTGAGACTTAGGCTTCATAAAAACTTCTAATTTATCAGAGTTTAGTTTATCTTTTGCCATCTTCAATTTTACATTTCCTGTAAATATTGAAACACCTTTACTATCATCTGTCTCAAAGTTTTTTGCATCAATTATGAGTTTCTCTGTATTTGCATTAGCAAAAAGAAAAGTAGAAATCAATGCAACTTTTAATAATAATTTCATTAAATATTTCCTTTAATTTTTTTCAATTTCTATTTCAAAATGAGTATTATTTGATTTCATATGATAAGAGTTCATATCTAAATATAAACTCTCTCCTTCAATTTTATTACTATAATAAGTACCATAAAAGGGTAAAGTATTTGTTGCTACTTCTTTCAAAGAATCATAAAACAATTCATCTGTATTTAAAGTAACAAAGTCATCTCTTCTAAATCTTACATTCTTTAAAAATTTATAAAGTTCAGCTTTTTTTATGATAATATCTGAATATAAAATATCAGTAATATCATTATTATTTTTATCTTTTCCTTTTAAAGTTAAAGCACCTTCATACATAACATCTCTATCTCTAAATCTTTGAACTTCTTTTGAATAAACTATTCTATTCATATTCTCTGTTGTTAGAGTATACATTGTAGAATCTTTAAATACTAAAAGAGGCATATCATCAATTGAATCATTTTTTGTACTATTATTAACAGGTATAAAATAGCTAACTACTGATAAAATTAAAAGTACTACTACAAAAACTCTTACAACCATGAATTTACATATTCCTCTTCAATTCCATCTTCTTTTATAATATATTCTATCATTTCTTTTACTGCACCACTTCCACCAAAAGCTTTACATTGTATATTCACTATATCTTTAATATATTTTGAACCATTTGCAGGAGTAAAAGAAAGACCAACTTTTTTTAACATTTTATAGTCATTCAAGTCATCACCAATTGCAGCAACTTGATTCCAAGATAAATTTTCTTCTTTTAAAATATTTTCTAGAACTTCATCTTTATTATCAACTTTTTGATAAAGATGAGTTATATTTAAGTCTTTTGCTCTTGTTTCTACTATTTTAGAAGTTCTTCCTGTAATAATAGCTACTTTTTTACCAAGTTTCTTCGTCCAAGTAGCAATTGCCAAACCATCGGCAACATCAAAGGATTTTAATTCATCTCCACTATTAGTATAAGTTATTTGTCCATTAGTCAAAGTTCCATCAACATCAAGAACAAGTAACTCAATCATAAAACACCTTTTGTACTAGGAACTCCTAGTTTTTCATTTTTAGCCATTGCTCGTCTTAAAGCAACAGCAAAAGCTTTAAAACTGGCTTCTAAAATATGATGTTTGTTTCTTCCTCTTTCATTTATTATATGGCAAGTAAGACCTGAATTCATAACAATAGCATGAAAAAATTCTTCAGCGAGTTCAACATCAAACTCTCCTACTTTTCCACTTAAATTCACTTCATAAACTAAAAAAGGTCTATTAGATAAATCTAAAGCACAGGTAGTAGAAGCTTCATCCATAACAACAGTAGCATTACCATATCTTTCTACATTTTTAATTGGGAAAATCTCATCTTTTAAAGCTTTCCCTAAAACAATACCACAATCTTCTACAGTATGATGTGCATCAATATGTAAATCACCTTCACATGATAAATCAATATCTATACCACTATGTTTTGAAAGTGCTTCTAACATATGATCAAAAAAACCAACTCCAGTATTTATATTTGAAGTTCCATTCCCTTGAATATCTAATTTACATTTAATATCTGTTTCTTTTGTTTTTCTATTAATTTCTATCATATTTGTTCCTATTTTGCAATAATTAATGCACCACTTAATCCATTTGCTTCTTTGAAATCCTGTGCTTCTTCTTCAGACCTAAAACCACTAATCCAAACTCTATTTAAATCTGTACTTTTAATTATAACACTATATCTATCTTCTAAAATTAACTCAAATTTTCTTTTTGTAATTTTTGCACCTTCAAGTTTACTAAAAGCACCAACTTGAACATAATATCTTCCAACACTTGCTGTTTGTTGTTTTTCTTCTTTTGTTTTTGCAATTTTAGCATTAAACCCAAGAACCGTAATTTTTACACTAACAGTTCCTTTTCCAACCATATTGATTGCATGAGCAGCTTTATTTGATAAATCAATAATTCTTCCAGTAATAAAAGGTCCTCTATCATTTATTCTTACAATAGTTGACTTCCCATTTTCTAAATTATCTACTTTTACCATAGTATTCATAGGTAAAGTTTTATGAGCTGCAGTCATTGCATGCATATCATAAACTTCTCCATTAGAGGTTTTTTTAGCATGAAAATTTGGTCCATACCAAGATGCAATACCTTTTTGAGAATCCCCTACTTTTGCCAGTGTAGGATAATACCATTTCCCATGAACTTTATAAGGTCTCATTGTTGCACGATGCATTGCTTTTGAATTTCTAATTTCTTGTTCCCCTAAAGGATTAAGATTTCTATTTGTGCTCGAAGAAGATTCTTTACTTACAAAAGGGATATAATAACCTGAAGTTGTTTTTGTAGAACATCCTGTAAAAATAAAAGTTGTACATAAGGTACTAAAAATAGTTATTTTTAAAGATTTATCGAATAACAATCTTATCTCCTATTCTTAAAAGTGAAGTTTTTAAATTATTATCTTTTTTTAATTTATCAATTTTAATTTTATATTTTTTTGCAATCGAATATAAAGAGTCACCACTTTTAACAGTGTATTTTTTAATTTGTTTTACCTTTTTCTTAATACTTGAAAGTTTGATTTTATTGTACATACTTTTAGGCATAGGAAGAATTATTTTTTGTTTCAATGACAAAAGATTTGTTTTTAATTTATTATAGTCTTTTATAATCTTATAAGGTATATTATATTTTCTTGAAAGATCATATAAAGTATCCCCTCTTTTTACTATATGTACTAGATATTGAGTATCTTTTATAGTATCTTTATTCTCATTGAATCTACTTAATCTACTATATGGAATATTAATCTCATATAACTCTTCATTAGGAGGAATTATTGATTGTTTAATATGCTTATTTAAACCTAACAACTCATCATAAGTCATTCCAATTGATTGGGCAATATTTCTTAAATGAAGTCCACCTTTAACAGGAACAGTAGCTACCGTTGTTGAAATTCCCATATTAAGTAAGTGCGAATTTTCATCATGTCTTATAAAACTTTGAGATTTCATCATTGCTAAAGAGATAATTTTTCTAATATATCTTCTACTTTCACTTGGAATATATTGTCTACTTACAACTGTTTGAACTTTTAATAAATCATTAATATCTGGTTCTATTCCCCATTTCTTAACTCTATTATAAACTTTTCTAAGTTCTCTAAATCTAACTCTTCTTTCTTGATAAGCTCTTATTATCTTTCTATATTCTTTAATCTTTTCATTATTTTTCATTTTAGGATTTTTTTCAACATATAAATCTATTGTAGCTCTTGTAATTGCTTCTATAACTCTACCTTCACCACAGTTATAAGCTATTGCAGCTAAGTACCATTTCCCAAATAATGTATGTAATCTATTTAAATATTTTGCAGCAGCTCTTGTTGATTTAATTAAGTCCATTCTTTCATCAACATATAAATTATTTTCTAAACCATATCTTCTTCCTGTAGCACTCATAAATTGCCAAAGTCCTGTTGCTCTCACTCTTGATTTTGCATCAATTGTAAAGTTAGATTCTGCCATTGCCATATATATAAATACATCAGGTATTCCTTCTTGTCTAAGAATATCTTTTACTTTAGGTACAAATAAAGAAGCCTCATTTAACTTTTCAATATAGTTATTCGAATTATATTTACTTTGATATTGTTCATAAACTTTTTGAAGTTTATAGTCTGTAATAAATGAAGGGTTAATATCTAAATTTTCTAAAATACTTAAATCTCTTTGTGAGTAACTAGAACCAATTAACGAAGCGTACGAGTAAAATGAAAGGGCAAATAATAAAGCAAGTTTTCTCAAATACTATCCTATTTTTGTGAAATAGGTAATATTTTATCTAAATAATTGTAGAAAACTGCTTAAATAAATTTTTAGTATTATCCACGGTAAGCTTCTCAACCTCGCTAAGTTCTAAATTTAAAAGTTCAGAAACTTTTTGAGCTACAAAAGTAGTGTAAAAAGGTTCATTTCTTTTTCCTCTATGGGGATGAGGAGTTAAATAAGGGCAATCTGTTTCTAAAATAATTTTATCTCTAGGAATTTTAGGTAAAACTTCAACTAATTTTCTAGCATTTTTAAAAGTTAAAACACCACCTATTCCAAAATAGAAATTATGTTCAGATAAAGGTAATAAATGTTCACTTGCGTTAAAGCAATGTAAAACACCACCAACCTCTTTTGCTCCATAGTTTTCTAATATAGTTCTAGAATCATTAGAAGCTTCACGAACATGTACTATTAAAGGCTTTTTTACTTCTTTTGCAAACTCTATTTGTTTTATAAAAATTTCTTTTTGTAATTGAACTTCTTCTTTCTTTTCTTGTTCATCTTCAGGTAATCTAAAATAATCTAAACCACACTCTCCTACTGCAATACACTTAGGATGAGAAATATATTCTTGTAATATTTTTTTATCATAAGCTTTAATATCATAAGGATGAACACCAGCAGAAAAAAATACTTCTTTATATTTTTCTGCTAATTGCATAGCTTTAGGAAGATCATCAGGGTCAGCACCAGGGATTAAGAAACCTTTTACTCCATGGTCTAAGGCACGACATATAACCTCATCAATATCGTCATAAAATTGTTTGTTGTCTAAATGACAATGTGAATCTATAATTATGAGAAATACCTCTTTTCAATTAAGTTTAATAAACCATTTAAGTCACCTAAGTCTGTTGCTTTTATCCAAGCATCTATTCCAAAGTTTTTAAAAGCTTCAAAATCACTATCATCTTCAATAATTGCTATTGATTTAAAATCTTCTACACAAATTTCATGCTTATTTTCTTCAAAATCAAATATTGTATCAATATCTAATATTATTACTTGTGCATTACCATTTGTTCCACTTTGAAAATATTCAACTTCATGTCTACTATCAATTAGTGAATCATCAAGTTCTTTAAATGTAACGATCTTCATTTTCTTCCCCATTTTAGATTTTTACCAATTTTATCAAAATTAGATTTAAACTTTTACAAAATATATCTTGCTGTATCTTCATTATCAACAATATCATCTAATTTTTCTTCAACAAGTTGCTTATCAACTAAAACTTTTTCTCCTTTTTTTTCATCTGCATTAAAAGAGATATCTTCAATAACTTTTTCTATAACAGTATGAAGCCTTCTTGCTCCAATATCTTCTGTTTTTTCATTTGCTGTTACTGAATATTTAGCAAAAGCATGTATAGCTTCATCATCAAACTCTAATTCAACACCTTCTACTTCTAAAAGAGCTTTATACTGTTTTAATAAAGAGCTTTTTGTATTTGTTAAAATTTTATATAAAGCTTCCTCATCTAAATTATCTAATTCAACTCGTAAGGGAAATCTTCCTTGTAATTCTGGTAATAAATCACTTGGTTTTGAAACATGAAATGCACCTGCTGCTATAAACAAGATATGATCAGTTTTAATTTGCCCAAATTTTGTATGAACAGAACTTCCTTCTACTATTGGTAATAAGTCTCTTTGAACACCCTCTTTTGATGGGTCTTGATTTTGAGCTTTTGAACCAGTTGCTATTTTATCAATTTCATCTAAGAAAATAATACCACCATTTTCTGCTCTTTTTATAGCTTCTACTTTAATAGCTTCTTGATCTAAAAGCTTATCACTTGCTACATCTTTTAATAAAACTTTTGCATCTTTAATGGCTACTTCTTTTTTTATTTTCTCTTTATTAAGTCCACCAAGCATTTTATTAAGACTTTCTTGCATAGAACTCATATCCATAGGAATTGAGGAATCAATAATTTCTACATGAGCTTTTTTAGGAACTTCAATTTCTATTTTCTTTTCATCAAGTTCTCCTGATAAAAGTTTTTCTTCCATTTTATTAAATGTCTTAATAAATGATTCTTTTGCACTTTCACTTGCTGTATCAGGTAAAGATGGAACTAGTTTTTCAATTATTTGCTTATTTATTTCTTCATCAATTTTATCTTTAATTTTTTCTTCAAACTCTTTTGTCACTAAATTAATTGATTCATAAACTAAATCTCTAACCATAGATTCAACATCTCGACCAACAAAACCAACTTCAGTATATTTTGAAGCTTCAACTTTAATAAATGGTAATCCCATCATTTTAGAAAGTCTTCTAGCAATCTCAGTTTTACCAACACCTGTACTTCCTATCATCAAAATATTCTTAGGCATAATTTCTTCTTGAAGTTCTGGCTTTACTCTCATTCTTCTATATCTATTTCTTAAAGCAAGTGCAATTGTTTTTTTTGCATCATTTTGACCAATAACGTAATCATCTAAAAATTGGACAATTTCTTTGGGTGTCATATTCATAAGCTTATTAATCCTCTATTTCTAAAATTTTAATATTTTGATTTGTATATATACAAAGTTCTCCAGCAATCATTAGAGATTCTTTTACTAAATCAATTGGTTTTAAATCTGAATGTTTTGCTAAAGCTCGTGCTGCTGAAATAGCAAAATTTCCCCCACTTCCAATTGAAGCGATACTTCCATCTTCAGGTTCAACAACATCACCTGTTCCAGATAAAATAAATATATGTTCTTTATTTAAAACAATCATCATTGCCTCAAGTCTTCTTAATACTTTATCTTTTCTCCACTCTTTAGAGAAAGCAATAACTGCTTTTAATAAATCACCTTTTGTTGTTTCAAGATGAGTTTCAAACATATCAAATAAATTGAAAGCATCTGCTGTACTTCCTGCAAAACCTGCTAAAATTTGATCTTTATATAATGTTCTAATCTTTGTAGCATTACCTTTTAAAACTGTATTTCCAAAAGTAACTTGTCCATCTCCACCTATTACGGCTTGACCTTGTCCTTTATATGCAAGTATAGTAGTTGCGTCAAACACTATTGAACTCCTATAATATCCACTTTTAATGTTGCATGAATACCATGCCCTAATTTACAATCAACTTCAAAAATACCTTCTGCTTTTATTTTAGCTTTTAATGTAATAGCTTTTTTATCAAGTTCAATTCCATATTGAGTACTTAACTCTTCACTAATTTCCTTATTTGTAACTGAACCTATTAAATGTCCATTAGCTCCAACTTTATGTTTAATAGTTAATTTTGTAGAATTTAGTTTTTCAGCTAACTCTTTTGCTTCTGCAATTTCTTGTGCTTCAATTTCTGCTTTTTTTCTTTGTTGTGCTTTATATTTATTTAAAACTTCATTAGTTGCAAGTAAAGCAAGACCTTTTCCAATTAAAAAATTTTTACCATAGCCATCTTTTACCTCAACTACATCACCTTCTTTTCCAGTTCCATTTACATCTTTTAATAATAATACTTTCATAATTTCTCCATTTTCAAAAAGTTGAATATTTTACTATAAAGTATTTGAAGTAAGAATTAATAATTAATTTAATTAAGAATAACACAAAATTAACACTCTAGCATTAACATAGCATCTTAGTTTTGCAATTTTGCAAAATAAATATTATTGAAGGAGAAATTATGGAACAAATAGGAATGTTTCCTCTTTTCTATTTTCCAGAAATAGGTTCAGCCTGGATTATGGGAATAACAGGGACAATTCATATCCTTGCTTCACATACTTCTGTTGGTGCTGCTTTACTATTTGCTTTTCTTGCACATAAAGCATATAAAGAAGATAGAGCAGACTTATATGGGTATATGAAAAAATATGGAATGTTTTTACTAATCTTTTCATATGTTGTAGGTTCAATAACTGGTCCAGGAATTTGGTATACAGCAACTGCTGCAAGTCCAAGGGGAATCAGTGCTTTAATACATAACTTTGTATGGGTTTGGGCAACAGAATGGGTATTTTTTGTTTTTGAAGTTGTTGGTGTTTTTGCTTTAGTTTATTTTATTAATAAAATAAATAGAAAGACTCACCTTAAATTAACTTATGCTTTTGCTTTAGCTTCTGTAGGAACTTTATTCCTAATTATAGGAATTATTAGTTTTATGATGTGGCCAGGGAATGATGCTTTTTATCAAACTGGTTCAGTAAGTGATGCTTTTTTTGGTCTAACAACCTTCCCTCATTTATTCTTAAGAATAGGTTTTATGATAATGATGTCTGGAGTAATTGGTTTAATTATTGCATCTGCATTAGATAATAAAGAACTAAAAATAGAATTAATAAGAAAAATGGGTGTTATTAGTTTTATTGGTGGTTTTATTACTTTAATCTGTTTTATGTGGTATATGACAACACTTCCAGAAAATGCAAAACTTCTATTACAAATCTATATGGCTGATATGATTAGAAACAAAGCCATTTTAATTGTAGTATTCTCTTTATATTTTGCTATTGCTATTTTTAAACCATTGTTTATAAATAGAGCTTTTTCTATAACAATGCTTTTTGTAGTTGCAATTTTTGGTTTATGGCCTGGAGAAAAATTAAGAGAAAGTATTAGAAAGCCATATGTTGTAGGACAATATGTATATAGTAATCAAATTATGGGTAGAGAAGTACCTGGGAAAAATATAAAAAATGAAGTAGAAATTGTTGCAAAACATGGCTTACTTAAAACAAATGTATGGATTCCTGAAAGATTGAAAACTATAACTGATGAAAATAAACTTGAAGTTGGACATTTACTTACAAAAATTGCGTGTTCAAATTGCCATTCTTTAGAAAAAACTGGTAAATTTAGACCTTTATTAGATAAGTTTATAGGTCAAGACAAAGATATGATTAAATCATTTTTACAATACTCTTTAGCAACAGGGGCTATTCCATATATGCCAAGAATTGATTTACCTGATGAAGAGTTTGATGCCATTGCAACTTGGATTGCAAGTCAAAATAAGGAGAATTAATGAATGCTGATATATTAAATTTATTAAGAGATCCAGCAGGTGTTCCATTTTATCCTGTTGTTTTTCAAGGTTTATACATATTAACTTGGGCTTTACATGCTTTATTTGTATTCTTATCAATAGGAAGTCTTGGTTTATCACTTTATGGAACATATAAACAAAAAGATGATGAAACGTGGAAAATTATAACACCACACTTACTTCAAACTGGAAAGTTAAGTGTTTCTTTATTAATAGTTTTAGGAGTTGCTCCTTTATTATTTACTCAAGTGATATATGATCCTAATTGGTACACAATTAATACTTTATCAGGGCTTTGGGTAGTGATTTTTATATATACTTTATTAGTAGGATACAGTATGTATTATTGGTATTATTATGCAAATAAAAAAGGTTCTTCTTCAAGCAAACTTATTGGAGTTATATCTTTCTGCCTTTTGGTTTTTGCAGGTTTATTAATGCATGTATTTTCAGTACAAGCTATTCAACCTGAGAAATGGATGCAATGGTATGCTCCAAATGGAACAGTTGATACTTCAGGTTTAACTTTTAATCCTGAAACAATTAGATTTTTATTTTTAATGAGTTTAAGTATTCCAGCCGTTGGATTATTTTTACAAAACTATAGTGATTTTTTAAAATCTACTAAAAAGTTTTCCGAAAGCTTTTTAACAAAAACTAGAGAAATAGGAACAAAAATTGCTATTAGTGGCTTTGTTATTAGTTTTATTCTATTTATTACTTGGAGTTTTCAAATAAATAAACTTGCTGATATATACTCTATTTTAATTATAGTTTTTACACTTCTTATGATTGTATTATCAAATAAAATGAAAAATAGTTATCTAACATCTCTACTATTTATAGTATTTCTTTTAGTAATCTCTGGATTTAGAGAATATTTAAGATTTAATATTATGAATAATTTTGGATATAACATTTATGAATATCCTCTAAATATTGAATGGGCTTCAATTAGTATGTTTGTTTTAACTTTTCTTTCTTTAGGAGGAGTGGGAGTGACTTTTATTGCTACTATGGCATGGAAAGTAGGTAAAAGCAATGGATATTTTGATGCTTCAAAAGATAAAACAGTTACTTTAATGGCTAACTCTTTACTTTGGATTTTATCTACTTGGTGCATTGTCTATTTTGCTTGGGGATTTTATATTTTATTTAAAAACTCTCTATAAATTAAAAAAGAAGAAATTTAATTTCTTCTTTTTTATAAATCAATATTAATTTTATATCCATTTGTTCTACTAGAAATAATTATGTCATTACCTAGTGCTTGTCTTATTTTATGTATATGAAATCGTATAGAAGCGTTTTTAGATTTACTATTTGCGGGATAAACACCTACTTCTAGTTTTTCTGAAGATACAAATATCTCTTTATATTTTAATAAATAATCTAAAATCATCGAAGGTTTTTCTCCTAAAAAAACTTCAACATTATTTTTATATATCTTTTTTGTAAAAATATCATATTTGATATTTTTTTTTAAAAGAATAAAATCACCATAAACTCTGAACTGTCTTCTAATTAAAGCTTTAATTCTTAAAATTATTTCTTTCTCATCTGCAAGATTTTTAATTACACATTCATCACAACCATATAAAAAAGAGCGTTTAGTTATATCAGGAGTAGATGTTATAACCATTTTTAAAGTCAAATCCTTAAAATCATTTAATGCTTTCATTAAGTTAAAGCGAGGTAAAGAATCTTCATTTATACCTATTAAATATAAATCATAATGCTTTTCATAAATCTGTGATAAAAAATCATTATCATCTTTGGAAATGTCTATATAAAAATCATTATCTTTTAGTACTTTTATAATCTGAGTATTAAAACTATCTTTATTTTCTAAAACTAAAACTTTTAATGCACTCAAATATATTCTCCATAGTATTATAGTTATGGAATCTTATAATAGATGTATTAATTATTTGTTAGTTATAAAAAAGATTATCCCCAAATTTGTAAAGGAGGAGTATTTGCAATTGCTTTTAAAATATTTGCACGTGAAACTATTCCTTTAATATTATCCTCTTCATCTACTACAGGAATAGCTGTTAAGCTAAAATCAGACATAACTTTTGCAACTCTTCTTATATCTGTTATAGGATCTGCTGTTATTACTTGTCCAAAATCCAAAGTATCTAAAGTTCTATTGGCATTGTGTTCTGCATACTCTAAATCATTAAAAATATATTCTACTAATAATTTATGAGTCACCATACCTATAATTTTCCCGTCTTCTATACTTAAAACAGGTATTTGTCTAACTTCATATTCTTCCATTAATTCATATGCTTTTTTAATAGTATCATCTTCATTTAAAGTAATTACATCAGTTTTCATCAGTTCTTTTATATGAAATATAGGTTCTTTTGTATCTATATTTGCAATTTCCTTATATACAGATGTTACATCAGAAGTATCTTTATTATTTAATTCTTCTTCAAAAGTTTTACCAGTTCTTTTTTTATTTTTAAGGGAATGATCTTTAGGAAGACCTTCTTCTGTATTATTTCTAACTCTTGATATTGAGTCTACATTTGATAAGGAGTAAAGATTGTCAATAGTACTTCTAAAGTTCAAACCTGCTTTATTATATATTGCAAACATTTTTTACTCCTTTTTTAATCCCTTAGCTTGCTATTTCTAAGGTGCTTGGCAAATTATGTCTAATATTCCTTTTTTTAACATAATTATTTAATCCTATATGATTATTATACCCTAAAAGTTTTGCAATTTTTCTAACAGATAAACCAACTGCTAATAACTCTTCAATTTTATCCCTTTGTTTATCAAATTTAGACTTTTGAATTGTGCCTTTTGGTTTACCTAAATGTTCGCCTTTTAATTTCTTTGCAGCTAGAGCTTCTTTAGTTCTTATACTCATTAAATCTTTTTCTAAATTTACTGTCATTGATATAACACCAAGAATCATCTGTGTTAACATATCTTTATCATCAATTAAATCTAAATTTTGTTTAACAACAATAATTCTAACTTTGTTTGATAAAAGAAATTTTACAATTTCTAAAATTGTCTCAATAGTTCTTCCAAAAACATTTAAATCATAAACAATAATTGTAGATGAAGGTTGACATCTTTTTAAAAACTCTAAAATATTTTTTTCTTCTTCTGGGGTATCAATTTCAATTTCTATATTTTGAGAAATTGAAATATTGTTTTTTTCTATATAGTTTTCTAATCCCTCTATTTGTTTTTTTGTATAAATCTCATTATTGTTGTTAACTCTCACAAAACTTAAAATATTAGACATATTATTTCCTTTACAAAAAGTATTATTTTATATTTTTTAGTTAACATATTGTAAAATAAAAGATATAAAATACTTATACAAAATGATATATAAACATTGCTTAATATTAGATTAAACTTAATGTACTTTTTGATAATTTTTATTTGTATTTTTATCTATCTTTTTGAAAATAAAGTCATTTTTAGCTAACATCTACTTCTTCTAAAAATCAAAAAAGGTTTTAAATGAAATTAGTTGTTGCGATAACTGGTGCTAGTGGTTCTAGACTAGGTTTAAAATTTATACAAAAACTTCCTAGCAATATAGAAGTTCATACAGTAATTTCAAAAAGTGCTAAAAAAGCCTTAAAACTTGAAGAAAATATAAATATAAAAGACTTGATAAATGAAAGAAAAGACTCTTTTATCTATAAAGAAACTCAAATAGAAGCCCCTATCGCATCAGGTTCTTTTAAAACAGACAAGATGATTATTCTTCCTTGCTCTATGAATACCCTTGCAAAATGTGCTGTAGGAATCAGCGATAACTTAGTTACTAGAGCATTTACAGTTATGCTTAAAGAGAATAGAGATATTATCTTAGCCCCTAGAGAAATGCCTTATTCTTCAATAGCCTTGGAGAATATGTTAAAACTTTCAAAACTAGGTGTAACTATTGCTCCCCCTACACTTGCATATTATTCAAAACAAGATTCACTAGAAATGATGGAAGACTTTATGATAGGAAAATGGTTTGATTTATTAAAAATTGACCACAATTTATATAAAAGATGGAAATAATAATGGCAGAAAATTTAAAAAAACCTCTTGACTCTTATAGAAAAGCTATTTATAGTGGGACTTTTGACCCAATTACTAATGGACATATGGATATTATCAGAAGAGCTGCAAATATCTTTGATGAAGTTATTATTGCAGTTGCAAAAAGTGAAAGAAAAGGTCCAATGTTTTCCCATGAAAGAAGAGTTGAATTTGCTAAAGCTGCAACAAAAAATATGGAAACAGTTAAAGTTATTGGCTTTGATACTTTATTAGTTGATTTAGCAACAGAACTAGAAATACATACTATTATTAGAGGACTTAGAGCTGTTTCTGATTTTGAATACGAACTACAAATGGGTTATGCAAACTCATCAATCAATAAAAAACTAGAAACACTTTATCTAATGCCAACATTAGAAAATGCCTTTGTTTCTTCAACAATTGTAAGAGAGATAATTAGGTTTGATGGTAAGTTCTGTCATCTTGTACCAGACGAGGTATTAAAATGTATGTAGTAATTGAAGGAGTTGATACAGCTGGTAAATCAACTCAACTTGATATTTTGAAAAAAAACCACAAAGATGCGGTTTTTACAAAAGAACCAGGTGGAACTCAAATAGGTTTAAAACTAAGAGCAATGGCTTTAAATGGTGAAGCGACAAGTAAAACTGCTGAAATGTTTTTATTTCTTGCAGACAGAGCTGAACATATAGAGCAAGTTATTAAACCAAATGAAGAAAAGATGGTTATAAGTGATAGAAGTATAATTAGTGGTATCTCTTATGCAAAACAACTACCTTTAGAACTTGTAACAAATTTAAATTTAATTGCAACACAAAATATACTACCTAGTCATGTTATTTTACTTGAATTATCAAAAGAAGAGTTAATTAAAAGATTAGGAAATAAATCAAATGATTCAATAGAATCAAGAGGAATTGAGTATTTACTTGATATTCAAAACAGAATGAAAAAAACAATAGAAATATTAAATTTAAACCATATTTATATAGATGCAAGCTTAAGCATCGAAGAAATTGCAGAAAAAATAGAAGGATTTATTAATGGCTAATATTCAAAGTTTAAGAGGAATGAATGATATTTTAAATGATGATAGTAAATACTTTACATACTTTATTGAAAATGCATCAAGAATTGCTAGAAACTATGGTTTTTCCTATATTGAAACCCCTATATTAGAAGAAACAGCTTTATTTAAAAGATCAGTAGGTGAAAGTTCTGATATTGTAAATAAAGAGATGTATCAGTTTATAGACAAAGGTGAAAATGACGTTTGTTTAAGACCAGAAGGAACAGCAGGTGTTGTAAGAAGTTTTGTTCAAAATAAGTTTGATAGAGCTGGTGGAACATATAAATGGTTCTATTATGGACCTATGTTTAGATATGAAAGACCTCAAAAAGGAAGACTAAGACAATTTCACCAATTTGGTTGTGAAGTATTTGGTCAAGCTTCAGTTTATGAAGATGCAAATATTATAATGATGCTAAAAGATATTTTAGATTTTTTTGGAATTAAATTTACTTTACAGCTTAATTCACTTGGTTGTCCAACTTGTATGCCTCCGTATAGAGAAAAACTTATTAAGTATTTAACAAACATTCAAGAAAACCTTTGCGAAGACTGTAATAGAAGAATTCATACAAATCCAATTAGAGTTTTAGATTGTAAAAATGAAACCTGTCAAAAACTATTATACAATGCTCCTAAAATCACTAATAATCTTTGTGAGAAATGTGATACAGATTTTGAAAAGTTAAAAGAGATTTTAGACTTCAATAATATTAAATATGAGATAGATACAAATCTTGTTAGAGGTTTAGATTATTACTCTCAAACAGCATTCGAGTTTACTTCAAATGAGATTGGATCACAAAGTGCAATTGCAGGTGGAGGAAGATATGACAAACTTGTTGAATTCCTTGGTGGAAGAGAAACTCCTGGAATTGGGTTTGCTATTGGAATAGAAAGATTACTAGAACTTGTAAAAATGAAAGAACAAAAAGAGGATATAGTTTATGTAGGCGCAATGGATGATAAAGCATTAAATTTAGTATCTAAAGTTGTAAATAATAAAAGAAAAACTACAAAAACTATTATGGAATATACATCAAGAGGTTTTGGAAAACACTTTAAACTTGCTCAAAAGCAAGGAGCAAATATAGTTGCTTTAATTGGTGAAAATGAACTGAATGATAACACTATTTATGTAAAAAATATTGAAACACAAGAAGAAAAAACTATAAAAATAGAGGATTTTTAATATTGGAAAATTATGGTATAGATATTTGGTCTGATGATAACTTTTTCATTGAAAATGGATTAGCAAAAATAAATTATGCATCAAAACCTGCACTTTTAGATATTGTAAGAGATATTAGAGCACAAGATTTTAAAGGTCCCTTACTACTTAGATTCCCCCATTTAACAAATAAACAGATATCAAAATTGTTTACATTATATGAAAATGCGATAAAAGAGTATGATTATAAAGGAAAATTTAATGCAGTGTTTCCTTTAAAAGTAAATCAACTTCCAAACTTTTTATTACCCCTTGTAAAATCAGGAGAGGAGTTTGGATATGGTTTAGAAGCAGGAAGTAAGGCTGAACTTATTTTAGCTATGACTTATAATAATTATGGTTCTCCTATTACAATTAATGGATTTAAAGATAAAGAAATGATTCATATAGCTTTTATTGCAAAAAAAATGGGTCATAATATAACTATTATTATTGAAGGTCTAACAGAACTTGAAATGATATTAGAAGTAGAAAAAGAGACCTCTTTACCAACACCAAATGTAGGAATTAGAGTTAGACTATTTAATAGTGGAGGTGGAGCTTGGGCAAAGTCAGGTGGTATTGATTCTAAATTTGGTCTTAGTTCTACTGAAATACTTGAAGCATATGAACTACTAAAGAAGAACGATCTTCTTCATTACTTAACTATGATTCATTTTCATATTGGTTCAGCAATGACGACAATAAAACCACTAAAAAAAGCACTCAAAGAGTCAGGACATATTTATGCCGAACTAAAAAACTTAGGAGCTACAAACTTAAGTGCTATAAATATTGGTGGTGGACTAGCAGTTGAATATTCACAATATCAAAGAACTACACAATATCACTTACAAGAGTTTGCGAATGATGTAATTTTTACTTTAAAAAATATTGCAAAACAAAAAGGTGTAGAAGAACCAGATATTTATACAGAGTCTGGAAGATTTATTTCTGCAAATAGTACTGTTTTAATTACACCTGTCCTTGAACTATTTTCAGCGGAGTACGAAGAAAATAACTTAAGGCTAAAAGAAGTAAATCCACCTTTAATTGAAGAATTAAATGAATTATATGAAGACATTAATATAAAAACAGCATTAGAATATATGCATGATAGTATGGATCATTTAGAATCTTTATTAAAACTTTTTGATTTAGGTTATATTGATTTACAAGATAGAAGTAATGCAGAAATACTTGCTCAATTAATTATTAAGAAATCTATAAATTTACTTGAAATAGAAGACTATGAAGAGTTAAAAAGAATCGATAATAAGATACAAGAAAAATATCTGTTAAACTTCTCTATCTTCCAATCACTTCCTGATTTATGGGGGATAAATCAAGAGTTTCCTATCATGCCAATTAGTCATTTAGATAAAAAACCTACAAGAAGTGCTTCTTTATGGGATATTACTTGTGATAGTGATGGAGAAATAGAGTTTAATGCTAAAAAACCTTTATATTTACATAATGTAGATTTAGAAAAAGAAGAATATTATCTTGCATTTTTTAATGTAGGAGCATATCAAGATACTTTAGGAATGAAACATAATCTATTTTCTCATCCTACAGAGGTTAATGTTGTTTTTGAAAATAATGAATTAAAATTAGAAAAGATTATTGAATCTCAAAAAATTATTGATATCTTAGAAGATATTGATTATGACACAGGTGAAATAAAAAATATATTAGAAAAAGATTTAGATAGAAATACCTATGAAATTTTAGAAAAATATTTACATGAAAATAGCTATCTAAAAACAGCATGGAGTTATAATGAGTGAAGCAAAAGAAAAAAATATACATGAAAAAATTAAAACACATATTTTAAATGATCAAAAGAAAATATCTTTATGGAAACAAATAAAAGAAGATTTTTCCGTTCCTAAATTAAATGATCCAGCATTAGACTCTAGTTTTGAACTATTCTTTAACTATCCAGGTGTTTGGGCAATTATTAATCATAGAATTGCAAATAAACTTTATAATAAAGGTTGGACAAAAACAGCAAGAGCTTTAGTAGGAATAGGATCTTTACTAACAAAAACAGATATTCACCCAGCTGCAACAATTGGAAGAAGAGTATTTATAGATCATGCAATTGGGGTTGTTATTGGAGCTACAACTATTATTGAAGATGATGTTCTTATTTATCAAGGAGTAACCTTAGGTGGAGTAAGTCTGGATAAAGGTAAACGTCACCCTACTATTAGATCAAATGCAGTTATAGGAAGTGGAGCAAAAGTATTAGGAAATATCATAATTGATAAAAACTCAAAAGTTGGTGCAAATTCTGTAGTTGTTTGTAATGTTCCTAAAAACTCTACAGCCGTTGGAGTTCCAGCTAAAATTATTAAAAAAGATAAGAAAAACTGTAGACTTGCCCATGATGATTTACCAGATATTAATAAAGAGATGTTTAAATATCTTATAGAGAGAATTCATATTTTAGAAGAAGTACTTAAAGAAGAAGATGGTATAGATGTAAGCAACAAAGATAAAAAATTAGAAGAAGATTACAATAGATTTATTGATGCTATGAATTCAATAAAGAAATAAAATGTTAGAACTTTCAATATTTGGAATTATTACAGGTTTTGTATCTGGTTTTTTTGGTGTAGGAGGAGGAATGATTCTTGTTCCTATGCTTATAGCTAGTGGTTTTATTATGAAAGAAGCCATTGCAATTTCTATTATGCAAATGGTTTTTTCTTCAATTTATGGTTCTTTTTTAAACTCAAAGAAAGCAAAATCTGTTTTCAAAGATGGTATTGTTATTGGACTTGGTGGTTTTGTAGGAGGATTGCAAAATAGCTTTATCCACTCTTTAGTTTCTGACCTCTTTTTACAATATTTATTTATACTAATCATTATATTTTCTATTGTAAAAATTTTTTTCTCACCTTCTGAACCCACTGAAGAAATAAAACAACATAGTAAATTAAGACTTTTTACAGTTGGTTTTTTTATTGGAATTATTGCAATGAGTATTGGTGTTGGTGGAGCAGTAATGTTAATACCAATTTTAGTTGGTTTTATGAAATATCCATTAAAAGTAGCTACTAGCCTAAGTCTATTTTTTGTAATTTTCTCTTCCGTAGCAGGATTCACTTCTTTGGCAATAAGTGAACAAATGCTTTATAAAGAAGGGCTTGTTGTAGGGCTTGCATCTTTAATTGGTGTATTTTTTGGTATAAAAATGAAAAACTCTATAAAAGCCACTTCTTATAAAAAATATATTCTTATTTTAAATTTTATTATTTTAACTACTATGCTTTATAAAACTCTTTTCTAATAATTATTTTTTAAAATAGTTAAGAAAAGAGATAAATTTACTAACTTACATTTTATCTATATTTAGTTTCATTTTTATTTGGTATAATGCAAATTTAAAATCAAAAAGTACTGGAATACTATGCAAGATACAATCAAAATATATAATGCAAAAGAAAATAACTTAAAAAATATAAATTTAGAAATACCAAAAAATAAACTAATAGTTTTTACAGGCTTAAGTGGCTCTGGTAAATCTACTTTAGCCTTTGATACTCTATATGCTGAAGGACAAAGAAGATATATTGAGTCTTTAAGTGCTTATGCAAGACAATTTCTAGATAAAGTTGGAAAACCAGATGTTGAGAGAATAGAAGGATTAACTCCTGCAATTGCAATTGATCAAAAAACCACTTCTAAAAATCCACGTTCTACAGTAGGAACTATTACAGAAGTATATGATTACTTTAGACTATTATATGCAAGAATAGGAAAACAGCACTGCCACAAATGTGGTAAACCGATTTCTCAAATGAGTGCAAGTGATGTAATAGAACAAGTATTAAACTTACCTCAAGGAGCAAAAACTGTAATACTAGCTCCACTAATCAATAGAAAAAAAGGTACTTTTGCAGATCTTCTTGAATCTTTAAGAACAAAAGGTTATGTAAGAGCTATGATTGATGGAGTTATGGCTAGACTTGATGAAGATATTGAATTAGAAAAAAACAAAATGCATACTATTAAAGTTGTAATAGATAGAGTTGTAATTAAAGATGAAAATAAAGATAGAATTGCGCAAGATGTAGAAAAAGGATTAAAAGAAAGTTTTGGGGAACTTGAAATTGAAGTATTAAACCATGAAGAAGTAAAATGTGAAAAACATATTCATTACTCTGAGCATATGGCATGTTTTGATTGTAAAATTTCATTTGAACCTTTAGAGCCTTTATCATTTTCATTTAACTCTCCAAAGGGAGCTTGTCCCTCTTGTGATGGATTAGGTATTAGATATACTTTAGATATGAAAAAAGTTGTAAATGAAGAGTTACCACTTGAAGATGGAGCTATAAAAATTATTTATGGCTTTAACAAAGGTTATTACTTTAAAATGCTTATTGCATATTGTGAAGCTGCTTCAATTGATATAACAATACCATTTAAAGATCTACCAGAACATCAACAAAAATCAATTCTTCATGGAGGAGTTGAAGAAGCTAAATTTACATGGAAAAGACACAAACTAACACGTAAATGGGAAGGTATTATAAAAATTGCCTATGACATGATAAAAGATGAAAAAGATATGGCAGAGTTTATGACAGAAAAAGTTTGTCCTGATTGTGGAGGAAATAGATTAAAGCCCTCTTCTCAAAGTGTTTATGTAGCTAAAAAAACCATTGCAGATATAATCAATAAACCTATTGAAGAAGCCCATGCATTTTTTCAAGATGAAAAAAACTTTGACTATTTAAATGAACAAGAAAAAATGATTTCAGCTCCAATTTTAAAAGAAATCAAAGAAAGAGTCTTCTTTTTACATGATGTAGGACTTGGATATATTACTTTAGGTCGAGATGCTAGGACAATATCAGGAGGAGAAGCACAAAGAATACGTGTTGCTTCACAAATTGGTTCTGGACTTACAGGAGTTATGTATGTACTTGATGAGCCATCAATTGGTTTACATGAAAGAGATACAAATAAATTAATTAAAACACTAAAAGCCTTACAAGAAAAAGGTAATACAGTAATTGTTGTTGAACATGATAAAGAAACTATTGAAGCAGCAGATTATATTGTAGATATAGGTCCAAATGCTGGGAAATATGGAGGAGAAATTGTTTTCGCTGGTACATTAAAACAAATGAATAAAGCAAAAACTTTAACAGCACAATATGTAAGTGGAAAGAAAAAAATAGATTATTTACATAATAGACCACAAAAAGAGTTCATAGAAATAAAAAATGTTAATATTAATAATATCAAGAATTTAGATGTTGAAATTCCTCTTAAAAATCTTGTTTCAATAACAGGTGTTTCAGGAAGTGGTAAATCTTCACTAATTTTACAAACTCTACTTCCTGTTGCAAAAGAGTTATTAAACCATGCAAAAAGAGTTAAAAAAATAGATGGTGTTGAAATTGAAGGTTTAGAAAAATTAGATAAAGTAATTTATCTTGACCAATCTCCTATTGGAAGAACTCCAAGAAGTAACCCAGCCACTTATACAGGACTAATGGACGAAATAAGATTATTATTTTCAAAAACAAAAGAAGCACAATTAAGGGGATATAAAATAGGAAGATTTTCTTTTAATGTAAAAGGTGGAAGATGTGAAAAATGCCAAGGAGAAGGTGAAATAAAAATAGAAATGCACTTTTTACCAGATATTATGGTTAAATGTGATGATTGCCAAGGAAGAAGATATAATGCTCAAACTTTAGAAATTCTTTACAAAGGGAAAAATATTTCTGACGTTTTAAATATGAGTGTTGATGAAGCTTTAGAGTTTTTTGTAAAAGTACCTAAAATAAAAGCAAAATTACAAACCCTTTCAGATGTGGGGCTTGGATATATTACTTTAGGACAAAATGCAGTTACTTTATCAGGGGGAGAAGCTCAAAGAATCAAGTTAAGTAAAGAATTAAGTAAAAAAGATACAGGAAATACTCTTTATGTATTAGATGAACCAACAACAGGTTTACACTTTGCGGATGTAGATAGACTTACTAAAGTCTTACATCACTTAGTTGAAGTAGGAAACTCTGTACTTGTAATAGAACATAATTTAGATATTATAAAAAATTCTGACTGGATAATCGATATAGGACCAGAAGGTGGAAGTAAAGGTGGTAAAATTGTTGCACAAGGAACACCTGAAGAACTAGCAAGAAATCATAAAGAAACAAAATCCTATACAGGTTTTTACTTAGACAAAGAAATAAACTCTTAATAAAAAGCAGCTAAATTATACAGCTTTAGCTGCTTCTTCTTTAGCTTCTGCTAAAAAAAAGGCTTTTAATCTCATCATTTCGTCAGTTGGATACTGATTTTCTGCTTCACCTCTTATTGCTTTTACATAAAAATCTTTTGATTGATTATTAAAACCAAAGTTTAGATTTGTCAAAACAACTTCTTGGTATTGTGATACACTTTCTGATGTTGTTTTTGAAGTTTCTTCTACATCTTTGTTTTTAAGAAACTTTTCTTTTGCAATTTCTTTAGATTCTTCTCCTTGTTTTATCTTAGAAATTTCATTTGAAGGTTGAATTTGCTGAGATAAAATTTCACTATTTTTTGAAAATTGATCAATATTCGGTATTAGTCCATATTCCATAATAACCTCCTTATTGCATTTCTTTAATAATTATACAAGATTTTTATTTTTTTTGTCAACTAAGATTGATTTAAAGATAAAATTTGCTATTATACGTTGTTAATTTTATTAAGGAGACTTACTTGGAAGATAGTTCCCAGAGGCGTAGCTTATTTCTACTATTTAAAGGTTCAAAATGGAACTTTTAATAATCCTCTTTATTGCCGTTATTGGTATCTCGTTTTTATGTTCAGTTTTAGAATCAGTGATTCTATCAACAAACTTTTCTTATATTTCTGTTTTAGAACAAAATAACCCTATTGCAGGGAAACTTTTAAAAAATCTAAAAACAGATATAGATAGTTCTATTGCCTCAATTTTAATACTTAATACTATTGCAAATACTTTAGGGGCAACTGCAATTGGTGTTCAAGCACAAAATGTATTTAATGGAGATAAAACTCTAGTTATGTTTGTATCTATTGTACTTACATTTGCAATTTTATTCTTTGCAGAAATTATTCCTAAAACTATAGGTGCAGTATATTGGAAACAATTAGCGCCTTTCGCTGCAAGAGCTATTAGATTTTTTGTTTTACTTACATATCCGATAATTAAAACAACTCAATTTGTTACAAAAAAAATAAAAGGCAATGATAATAGTGACTCTATATCAAGAGAAGAGTTAATACATACAACACTTCTTAGTGAAGAAGAAGGTGTAATTGGTGACTTAGAGTCTGATATTATTGAAAATACATTAACTTTAAATGAGATTAAAATAAAAGACATTTTAACTCCAAGATCAGTAATGTATTCAGTAAATAAAAATACAATAATAAAAGATGTGCTAGAAGATAAAAGAACATATAAGTTTTCAAGAGTTCCTGTTTATGACGAATCAATTGATAATATTGTAGGTGTTGTTCTTACAAAAAAACTTTTTAAGCAAGCTATTAGAGATACAAATGCAACTATGGAATCAATAATGAAACCATTATTTGCTTTAAATGAAAATATACCTGTAGGAAAAGCTTTAAATAAATTTATTCAGAAAAAAGAACATATGTTTTTAGTATTAGATAACTATGATCAAACTGAGGGATTAATTACATTAGAAGATTGTATTGAAACATTATTAGGTTTAGAAATAATGGATGAACTTGATACAACTGCTGATATGAGAAGACTTGCTTTAAATAAAATGAAAGCTAAAAGAAAAGAAAGAGCTTCTAAAGAAGCTTGAATAAAGATGAAGAAGTATTAAATTACTTCTACATCTGTTACATCTACACCTGAAAGTTTTTCTAGTTTTTGTTCTATTAAGTTAAGAAAATCTGTTCTATTTTTTTCATCCATATTACTTTCAAGCATCTCGATAATATACTTTATTCCATTTGCATTGATTTTTTTAACACTTGCTAAATAGTGAACAAAAGCTATCATCTTTACATCACTTATAGAATATAACTTTTTAGAAGACTTCTTATGAGGAAGAAGACCTTTATCTTCATACATTTTTAAAGTTCTTACCTTTGCAGTTAATAATTCTGCAATACTACTTAAAGGTAAAACATCTTTAGCATTATCAAGTAAAGCCAATAATTATCCTTTTTTAAACGAATTATTATTTAACTCTACTTAAATATCTATAAAACCCTATTCATTTAAAGTATTTTCTAATTCTTTTTCTGAGTCTGTGCTAAGAAGTTCTTCTATTTTCTTATCAATTATATCTAAAGTCTTTTCTTGAGTTTTATAAGAAATATCAGGTAAAGTTCCACCCCACATTTTTTCTGCTTCTTCAAAACCCTGAACAATACCTTTTCTCACTTCTTTTAATGCTTCAAGATCATTTCCAGCTAAGCTTATTGCAAAAGAACCTACTCTTTGAGAAGTTTCTTCTATTCCAAAAAAACCTTCATCTGATACTAACTCTTTAGCTTCATCAGAAGATAATTCAGTAATTGGTTTACCTTCATAGCCTATTGAAGAAAGACTTAAGCCTCCATCTATTTCCCTACCTGAAAGAAAATCATAAACTTCTGTATTATTGATAATATTCATTAAAGAATTTTGAGCATTTGTATTAGCTTGAGTAAACTCAACACTTTTAATATTTAGAAATACTTTAACACTTTCCATTGAAATAGATACATTTACAGCAGAATTATGAACTAAACTATTTTTTTCACTATTCATATTTTCTTCTGTTTTTTCTACCTTTTGTTCTTCATTAGAAATATTTTTTTTAAATATATCTAAATTTTTAAAGTTCCCATTTGTTACTTCCATAGTAAACTCCTTTATACTACTTAAGTATATTGTCACATTTCTTAATATTAGTTTAAATTAAATAAAAATGTATTTTTCCCTTCTTTTAGCTATTTTAATCTATAATAAAAAAAATCACATGGTTATTTAATATGAAAACAAAAATTCTTTTTCTTTTTTTAATTATTTTATTGAGCCACTCTATTGAAGTTTTTGCATCATTTGATTTAAAAACAAAAGATACTCTTAATATTCAAAAATATTACTCGTCTTTTAAAAAAGAGATAATTTGGTTTGAAAAAAATAAAGAATTAAAAGATATTGCATTTAAACTAATATATGAAATCAAAAATAATAAAACATTAGAACCTTTTATAAATAAGTTATTTGAAATTGAAAGAATAGAAAAGCTTCTAGAAAAAAAGAATTATTTATCAAAAAAAGAAATTAGCTTAATTGATATTCTTTTAACACAAAGCTACGAAAAATATATGAATTATTTATCAAAAGGTTATATAAATTGGCAGGATTTTTTATCATACTTAAAGAATTTAGAGAAAAATAAACAAATCAAAGCAAAATGGTTAAAATATCAAGCAAATAAAAATAATGTGACTCTTTTAAAAAAAGCTTTTAAAGAAAATAATATAAGAATTGCCATTAATCAAGTTGATTTTAGTTTACACTATGCTAAAAAACTAGAAAAAAAAATAGAAAAACTTCAAAATTTGCTAAATGACGGCGGGTATACAAAAGTTCCACAAAAAAAAGAGTTTCTTAAAAGAGGAGATTTTAGTCCTGAAATTAAATATTTAAGACAAAGACTTTATGAAAGCAAAGATTTAAATACTTTTTCATGTGAAAAAATAGAAGAAAATTGTCTTGAGTATTTTGATAATAAATTATATAAAGCAGTAATTCAATTTCAAAAAAGATATGGTCTTATTCAAGATGGTATTGTAGGAAATCAGACATTTGAGAAACTAAATATGCCAATAGAAAAAAAAATAAAAAAAATAAGAATAAATCTAGAAAGAATGAGATGGCTTCCTAGAAATTTAGGAAATACTTATATTTTAATAAATATTCCAGAATATAAATTAAAAGTTTTTCAAGAAAATAAATTAGCATTAAAAATGAATGTAATAGTAGGTAAACAAAACTCCCCTACTCCAATTTTTAGCCATAGAATGTCAAAAATCACAATAAATCCTTATTGGAAAATACCACAAACAATTGTAAAAGATGAAATTATTCCCAAATTAGTAAGAGATTCAAGTTATTTAATAAAAGAGAATATTAGAGTTCATGAAAATTGGGAGCCAAACTCTGCTGAATTTAACTCCTTAAATATTAATTGGATAGATTATTTAAATAATGATTTAATAGGAACACCAAAAAAAGCACCAATGAGATTTATTCAAGAACCAGGAGGAACAAACCCTTTAGGAAAAATTAAATTTATGTTCCCCAATCAATATTCTGTTTATTTACATGATACACCAGATAAAAACTATTTTAAATTAAATAATAGAATGCTCTCTCATGGCTGTGTAAGGATTGAAAAGCCTTTTGAACTATTTGAAAAGATTTCACTATTAGATAATAATATAAGTCAATTAGATAAAGATATATTTGAAGAAAAAAAAGAAACTAGTTTTATATTATCAAATAAAATACCTGTTCACTTTATATATTTAACAACTTGGGTTGATGAAAAAGATAAGTTACAATTTAGAAAAGATATTTATGAATATGATAAGATACAAGAAAAAATCTTATTTAAATCCACTTTCATGTAGTTTTTTTTGAATCAATTCAATTTGATTTAAACTTAATAAATATTTATCTTCAATTAAATACTTCATAAACCTTACTTCGGCATTTGTAAAACCATCTAAAGCTTTGTCTTTTATAGATAATTCTTTTTTTGTAAGTCGTACTCTTCTTAGCTTGCCATTTATATTTTTAACATAATAAACAAGATCAAATTCTTTAGTATTTATTTTTTCTAAAGATACAAAAACATTTTGAATTTCAGCCTCATAAGAAGGAACTAATTTTTTAAACTCCTCTTTTGTTAAAAAACCAATATACAATTTTGTAAAAATATCAAAATATTGTAAAAGTTTTTTTGTCTTAAAAAACTTCAAATCTATTATTAAATCTTTATTTTGTCTACTTCTTTTTAAAATCCATTCTAAGGTTTGAAAATATATAAATCTCTTATGTTCTATAGTATAAGCTTCTATAAATTTAGAAGAAGTAAACTTAGTCTTAAAGCCATTTTTCTTTCTATTAAAAACTATTCTTTTTAAAAAATCTATATCTTCTAAATCTTTTGTAATCCAAATAGTACAATAAGAAGGAAATCTTTTAATTCCTATAGTCCCTTCTGTTAAAACTATTAAAGCTCTTATATGCAAATGAGGGAATAAAGCTTTTAATAAAGCTTGTTTTTTATCAAGTCTTTTATTTAAACTAACTGTTTTCTTTGAAGTACTCATTTCAACAAAATATAAAGCATCCTCTGTAAAAAATAATGCATCAAATTCTGAAATATCTTTATAATTTGATTTATACACTATTTGAAGACTTCTATCTATCATTAAGCCTGTTTTATAGAATTTATCAACCCTATTTTGATGAGGACCTTTTAAAACAAAACTTTTTATAAAGTCATTTTTTGAAGCATATTCTAATAATAATTCATAAATTATATTTTCATAAACTTCCCCCTTAAAACTATTAAAAGTTGCAGTATCTTCAAGAGAAATATCTGGATTTGTAGATTTTAATAAAGGTTTTACATTTCTTAAATCATATTTGTAATAAAAAAGGTTTTTTTCTATTTTTGTAAAGTTTAAATTTTTTATATCATTGTTTATTTTTAACTGTTGCACCAACTATAAAGAAGCTTAGCTTCTAACTCCATAATTCATTAATTTTGCTGATTATAGCCAAAGAGTAATGTTTTGTAAAGTCACTTTAAATTAATAAAACTATAATAAAGCTATGAGAATCTATTTATTAAGTTTTCTTTTTATAATTTTTTTTAGTGCTTGTTCTACTAAGAATATATCTTATATCAAAATAGAAAATAAAACAAACTCATTATATAAAACTGTTACTAGTACCTCTAAAAGAATAGATAAAGAAGAAGCTAAAAACTTTTCTAAAGATATAATTTTATATTCTAAATTCTTAGCTCATTCATATGGAGTAACTACTTATGCTTTATTCCATAATACTTTAATAAACTTAGGAATCAAAGATAAAGGTTTATGTTATCATTATGCTAATGATTTATTAAGTTTTTTAAAAAGAAAAAAATATAAAAGTTTTGAGTTTAAAAGAATTATTGCTAATAGAAATGAGTATTTTGAGCATAGTGCCTTAATTCTAACAAGAAAAGATATAAGTTTTGAAAATAGTATTGTTTTAGATGCTTGGAGAAATACAGGAAATTTATATTTTTCAAAAGTTAAAAATGACAAAAATTACGAATGGGAGTTAAAATAAAAAATATCTTAATAACAGGTTGTAGTTCTGGTTTAGGTTTAGCATTAACAAATCTATACTTAGAAAAAGGCTTTAAAGTTTATGGGATAAGTAGAACAAAACCTAATATTGAAAATAAAAATTTTATATTTAAAGAGTTTGATTTATCAAAGTTAAATGAAATAAAACTAGGATTAAAAGACTTTATTAAAAATGATATAAAAAGTATAGATACAGTATTTTTAAATGCAGGAATGTTAGGAGAAATCAAAGAAGTTACAAAACTAGCTACACAAGAAATAAAAGAAGTTCTTGATTTAAACCTATTTACAAATAAAGAACTTCTTGATATTTTAGCAAGTATAAAAGTTTCAACTATCATAGGTATATCATCAGGTGCTGCAATAAAAGGCTCTAAAGGCTGGGCTTCTTATTCATTATCAAAAGCCTCTTTAAATATGTTACTAAATCTTTATGCAAAGGAAATGTTAGACACAAAACTATTAGCAATTGCTCCTGGTGTAATTGAAACACCTATGACTGACTATATAAGATTTGATATTGATGATGAAATTTTCACTTCTGCAAAAACTTTAAAAAATGGACCAATTCAAAAATCTTTTGAAGCAGCTAATAAGTTATTTGAAACCTTAAAAAGAAAAGATGAATTTGAAAGTGGAAGTTTTATTGATGTAAGAAAAATCTGAAGATATACTTAAGTCTAAGCCTTATATAATTATTATTTGGATACTTTAATAATTACAAAAAGTATAAACTTATTTTTTATAGGGCCTTAAATGAAAAGCAAAACATTCAAAAACTATATTTTTTCTAGTAAAATTATTTTAGCAATAATAATTTTTCTTCTCTGCTATGGTTTTAGTACTTATCTTCATACTTCTTTAATAAAAAAAGAAGCAATAGATCACTCAGAAACAATTTCAAAACAAGTATTCTCTTCAATGTATCAAATTATGAAAAAAGGTTGGAGTAGAGAAGATTTAAATCTCTTTACAAAATCCTTAGAAGATAATTTTGAAAACAGTAATTATGAAATTAACATTTATAGAGCTAATAAAGTTAAAGCTCTTTTTGGAGATATAGAAGAAAAACATAAAGATAAAACTTTGGTATCTATATTAAACCAAGATATAAACTCTTTTGAAAGCTTTGAAAAGAATATAGTAAGAAAGATACTACCCCTAACAGCATCGAATGAATGTTTACAATGTCATACAAATGCAAAAGTAGGTGATGTATTAGGAGCTGTAGAAGTAAAACAAGATTTAAATTCTATCTTCTTTGAATCTAAATACCAATTTTCAATTTTCTTTTTAATTATTATTCCAATATTTTTAATTTCTGTATTTATTTCATCAAGATATACAACAAAAAAAGTAACTAAAAAACTAGAACTATTTAAAGAAAAAGTTGAAGATATTAATTCTATTAGTGACTTTAAAGAGTTTGATTCAAAAGATATTGACTTATACTTCAAAGAATTTAATGAAATTATAAAAAATGTAGACTCAATGGCTAAAAAACTTAAAAATGTTGCTGTTGATAAAGAACTTCTTGAATTTGAAATAAAACTCTTAGATAAATTTATCATTACCTCTGATGTAGTTAAAGATTGGAGAGAATATATTAGTGATTTATTAGTTCAAATAAACACTATTATGGAAACTTATACTTTAATGACTATTTTTAGAGTTGATGATGACCAATTTGAAGTAGATATTTTTTGGCTAGGAAACCCAAAAGAAGGTATAAAAGAAGTATTTGAAGAATATATTCATGGAATGATAAAATCTTCAGAATACTTTGAAGGAATGACTGACTTTACAATTAAACACATAATTGCAAATAGAGGATTAAGTATTGAAAACTTAAAAAAAGAAGATGTTGAATACAGATCCAAATCATTATTTCTGGATTCTCCAAAAATTGGAGGAATTGTAGGAATAGGTTTACAATCAGTACTTTCGACAGATCCGATAAGATATATAGTTGTTGATTCAATTTTAACAACTATGGCAAACCTTGTTGGTTCTGTAAAAGCAATAAACAAATACACAGAAGATTTAGAATATTATGCAGCAAGAGATCCTTTAACAGATCTTTTTAATCAAAGAGTTTTCAATGATATGATGATGTATGAAATAAAAAGAGCAAATAGGCACAACTATTCTTTTGCACTAATGGTTATTGATTGTGATAACTTTAAACCTATAAATGACAACTTTGGTCATGCTTTTGGAGATAGATTCTTACAAACAATTGCTGATATTCTAGAAGAAGAAAAAAGAGATGAAGATATACCTGCAAGATATGGTGGAGATGAATTTACAGTAATTCTTCCAGAATGTGATGTAAATGGTGCAATTGTTGTAGCAAATAGAATTGCCCAAAGAATTGCAAAAGAAAAATTAACAGCTCCTGATGGAACCAATGTAGGAATAACTATTTCAATTGGTATTTCAGTTTATCCCGACCATACTCATTCTCAAAAAGAGTTGTTTATTATTGCTGATCATATGATGTATAAAGCTAAAGAAGAAGGTAAAAATTCAATTAAAACTCCAACAAAAGAAGATATATCTAATGTTCTAAAAGAAAATCATGAAAAATCAGCTCTGCTAATATCAGCACTAGAAAATGATCAAATATATCCATATTTTCAACCAATTCAAACACTTGCAGATGAGTCTAATAATTTAGTAATTCATGAATTACTAATGAGAATTAAACATAATAATAAGATTGTTTCCGCTTTTGAATTTATTGAAATTGCAGAAGCAAGAGGAGTTATTAATAAAATGGATTTAATGGTTATAGAAAAAGCCTTTAAAAAAATAAAAGAAACAGATTATAAAGGTATTTTATTTATTAATCTCTCTCCAAAATCATTAATTGTAAATAACTTTATAAAACAAATAAATTTTCTTGTTACTGAATATGAAATAAATAGAGAAAGAATTGTTTTTGAAATAACAGAAAGAGAAACAGTAAAAAACTTTTCTTTACTTGAGAAATTTGTAAATAATTTGAAATTAGAAGGATATAAATTTGCTATAGATGACTTTGGAAGTGGATTTTCATCATTTCATTATATTAAAAAATTTCCAATTGATTATTTAAAAATAGATGGAGATTTTATTATAAATATAAATAAAGATGAAAAAGATAAAGCTTTTGTAAACAGCATAACAACTTTAGCGCAGGAATTAAATATAAAAACAATAGCTGAATTTGTAGAAGATGAAGAAATTGTAAAGACTTTAAAACAATTAAATGTTGATTATTGTCAAGGGTATCATATAGGAAGACCTACAGATAATTTTGTAACTTCAAAATAGTAGAAGAAATTAAGAAATTAATACTTCTGCTAACATTCCTACTATAAAACCTAAATTAACACCAAAAGCAATAAATCTACTATTCTTTAACTTCATTGAAGGAGCAATATCTTCAAAAATTAAATATAAAATTCCTCCAGCTGCAAAAAGCATTAAAGAAGATGTTAAAACTGGACTATCTTTTAAAAAGAAATATCCTAACAAAGAGAAAAACACTCCTATAAAACTAAATAGAAATAAAATAATTAAAGACTTTTTCTTAGAAAAAGCAGAAGCTCTTAATTCAATATATGAGCCAAAAGATTCAGGAAGGTTTTGAAAAGCAATAAAAATAGCTAATAAAATTCCTACTTTATAATCATATACAAAAAGTGCTCCTAAAGCTATGGATTCAGGTATAAAATCTAAAAGCATTGCAATGACTTGAGGGATATTTTTACTATTCTTATGAATATAATCATCTAGAAAATAAAAAATAAGTGCACCTAATAAAAAAATAGAAATGCTTGAAATAGCTGATAATTCATGCATACCTTTTGGTACTAATACAAAAGATACAGCTGCAAGCATAATACCAGTAGCAAAAGCAGTTAAAAATCGAATAGTGGTTATTTTTATTTTCCGATTATGAATTGTTTTTTCAAAATAATAAGAAAAAACTCCTCCTATAAAAACTGTTATTCCAGCTAAAAAAGAAAAGATAATTACTTTAATAAGCATATAAGAAACTCCAAAATATGATAATTAATCATATCATATTAATGATGAGTAACTTCATCTTTTCCAGCTTTTATTCCAAAAATTATTAATAAAAATATTAAAAGAATCAATACCCAAAGTGAAAATATCCAAGAATTGGTCATATCATAAATAAAACCTATTAAAATAGGACCAACTGCTGCTAAAAGATAACCTGCTGATTGGGACATTCCTGAAAGTTCTGCCGCCTTTTTTGAATGGGGAGTTCGTAAACTTATAAACCCTATTCCAAGACTAATTGCTCCACCCATTCCAATTCCTAAGAATATCATTGAAATAATAATAAAAAAAGTTGATGTTGCAAATAAAAGAATAATCATTCCAAGTAAATAATTTAAAGAAATTATTGTTGCAATTAACTTCTGCTCTTTAATTTTATTGGCTAAAATCGGTACATAAAGAGTGATTGGTAAACTTACTAATTGGAAAAATAATAACATCATCCCAGCAAAATGATTATCAAAACCTTTAAAAACCAAAATTGAAGGAAGCCAAGTAATTAAAGTATAAAATAACAAAGATTGCGTCCCCATATACAAAGTAACCCACCAAGCAAGTGGTGATTTCCAAATAGATTTACTTTGCATATCATTTTCTATACTTAAATCATCTGTATTATTATACTTTTCACTCTTTTTTAATTGTGGCAACCAGATAATCAAAGAAATAATTGCTAAAAGAACCCAAATAGCTAAAGAGGTATTCCAAGTAAAAATATTTGTTAAAGGAATACTCAATCCTGAACCAATTGCCGCAAAAACGCATAAAGAAGTAATATAAATACTTAGTACACTTCCCATATTTTTTTTGAATTTATGTTTTATTACACTAGGAATTAATACATTTCCAATAGCTATACCAATTCCTATCAAAGTTGTTCCTAAAAAAAGCCCATAAATATTTGTGTATGAACGGATTAATTCTCCTAAAATAATCAAAAGAAGTCCAAAAAACATAGTTAAACCATGTCCAAATTTATGATTAATTTTCGCAACAAAAGGAGAAAAAATTGCAAAGGTTAATAATGGAAGCGTTGTAATAAAACCTAGCATACTACTATTTAAGCTATATTCATTTTGTATTAAATCTAAAATAGGACCAACAGAAGTAATTGGAGCTCTTAAATTAAAAGAGACAAAAACTAATCCTATAAAGACTAGAATCAATTGTGAATTTATTTTCATCAAAAACCTTTATATCTTTAAAATTTTATTTATAGTTTCTTCTGCTTTTTTCACATCTTGGGAAAAAATAGCTTCATAAAGCTCTATATGTAGTTGAGAAATCAACTTTTCTTCAATAAGTGTTAATTCCAATCTTTTAGCTACAGAAAAACAAATATATTGAGAAATTGATTTATATAAATCATAAAAAATCGAATTATGAGAAGCTTTTGCAATGGCTAAGTGAAACTTCAAATCTGCTTCACTATTTTCTTCAAAAGAGCCTTTATTTATATTTATTTCATCTAATGCTTTTTTAATCTCTTCTAAATCACTTTGCGTTCTTCTTTGTGCGGCTAACTTTACTATCTCTTTTTCTAAAGAGCTACGAACTTCATGTACTTCTTGAATTTTAGAGTTACTTAAACGAGTTAAAATATTTGCTTCAAACCTATCATTTGTTAAAACATAAGTTCCATTACCCTGTCTTGATTCTAAAACTCCCGCTTGAATTAAAGATTGAATTGCTTCACGAATTGTATTTCTACTAACAGCAAACTTTTTTACTAAATCAGGTTCAGAAGGAATTCTTTCACCTACTTTAAAAATACCATTTTTTATAGCTTTTTCTATTTCAAGTGTTATTTGTTTTGGTAAAGATAGTTTAACTGGTTTTTTTATTTGCATTTATTTTTCCTATGTTTTAAGAATTTCATCCAATCATTGGACAAGTTAAAATAATAATAGAAATTTACAAAATTGTCAAATAAATTTATGCTAAAAAGAGTAGAAAGCTACTCTTTTTATTTAATGATTATATTTTTGTTTTTTAATAGATTTAATATTTATAATCATTGCAATAGATACAACTAAAGCAACTACAAAAAAACCTGCAAATACATATAAAGTTTGAGAGTATGAACCTGTAGAATCTTTTACCATAGAAATAATAAGAGGTCCAACAAGTCCAGCAGCAGCCCATGCAGTTAAGATATATCCATGAATAGCCCCTAATTCTTTAGTTCCAAAGATATCTCCAATATATGCAGGAATTGAAGCAAATCCACCTCCATAACAAGTCATAATAAAATATAATACTACTTGAAATACAATAATCTCACTAATTGAAGGCAACATATAAAAAGCAAGTATTTGTGTTACAAAGAAAATCACATATACAACGGGTCTTGTAATATAATCTGAAATTGAAGCCCACATAAGTCTTCCTGCTCCATTAAAAATTCCCATTAATCCAACAGCTGCAGCTGCTGCTATTGCAGATATACCTATAACCTCTTGAAGTAAAGGAGATGCAACACCAATAATTGCAATACCACAAGTTATATTTATAAATAGCATTATCCAAAGACCATAAAATCTTGGAGTTTTTATAGCTTCTTTTAATGTTAAAGTTTCTAAGTCTTCTTTTAGTTTTTTCTTACCCTCTTTTATTTTCTTTTTAAACTTTTTAGGTAAATAATCTTCTTCTGGCTTTTGAAGATATAAAGCAGAAAGAAACATTATTACAAAGTAAATTGCGCCTAAAATAAAAAAAGTACTTGCAATACCAACTTTTTCTATTAAAACCTTTATTGCAGGTCCCCAAATAGCAGAAGCAAAACCAAAGCCCATAATAGCAAGTCCTGTTGCCATTCCTCTTTTATCAGGGAACCACTTAACTAAAGTAGAAACAGGAGCAATATACCCTATTCCTAAACCACAACCACCTAATACTCCATAAAAGAAATATAAAAGCATTTTTGATTCCATCAAAATTGCAAGACCAGATCCAATTGTTCCTAAACCAAATAATGAAGCTGCAATAATTGCAGCTACTCTTGGACCATTTTTTTCAACAAATTTACCCATAAGTGCAGCTGATAATCCTAAAAAGAAAATTGCTATACTAAAAGAAATTGTTACATCAGTTAAAGACCAATTCATTTGTTCTTGAATAGGATTTACATAAACACTCCATGCATAAACAGAACCAATACAAATATGTACACCAACGGCACTTAAAGCCATTAGCCATCTATTTTTTTCAACCATACTCTTCCTAAAATGTAAAAATTGTGTAATTTTATCAAAAAACTTATTAAGCCTTTTGATAAAGCATTATTTTTAAAGCTCTATCTTTATCTTTAGAAGGGAAACTTTGTAAATTATCAATTCTTCTTATATATTTAAAAGAAGGAGCTTTTGAAAAGAATAACTCTTTGATAAAATTTGTATCAAGTTCTGGAGCATTTAAACAAGATAAAACTAAACAGTTTTCATTTGCAAATTCATCGAGTCTTTTTATAATCTTTTCATAATCTTTACTTGCTGCAAAACTTCCTTTTTGAAAGGAAGGCGGGTCAATAATAATTAAATCATAAGGTCCTAATTTTCTAATTTTACTCCAAGATTTAAGAATATTATGGGGTAGAAACTTTACTTTTTTTGTATCTAAATTATTTAGATTATGATTAATTTTTCCCGTATTTAAACTACTTTTTGACATATCCACATTTACTACTTCTTTAGCTTCACCTTTTAAAGCACAAACACTAAAAGAACAGGTATATGAAAATAGATTTAAAACTTTTTTACCTTTTGAGTTTGAAAGTACAAATTCTCTTCCTTTTTTCATATCAGCAAAAAAACCAATATTTTTATTTAAAAAATTTAATTGATATTTTAACTTATTTTCAAAAGCATAAACTTCGTTAGATAAGTTACCTTTTAAAACTTCATTTTCACCACCATTTAAATATCTTCTTTGTAAAATAAAACACCTAAAGTTAAACTCATTATAAAGTGAATCTAAACATTGTAAAATTTCACTTTCAAGCTTTTGAGAAATCTCTTCAAAAAAAGTTACAAAGAGTATTTTATCTATACTATCAATAGTCAGAAAAGAAAAGCCCTCATAAAAGTTTCCTCTTCCATGAAAAACTCTTTTAAATTCATTTGTTCTATCTTTTAGATTATTTTTTAAAATATTTTCTAAATCATTTATGTTCATATTCTTTTATCTCTATTACTTCATATTCATAGTTTTTTTCATTTATTGTAAATTCAAACTCTTCATTTAACTTTTTTCCTAAAAGTACTCTTCCAAGTGGAGATTTATTTGAGATTAGATTTTCATTTGGATTTGTTTCATATGTACCAACTATACAAAAAGTTTTTTCTTCTTCATTTTCTAAATCTAAAAGCTTTACACATGAACCGAAATTTACCTTTTCATGGGGAATTTTATTTATATCAATAACATCACTATTTTTAATAATTTTATCTAAAAATCTTAATCTTTTATCAATATTTCTTATCATCTCTTTTGCAGAAATATACTCAGCATTTTCACTTCTATCACCAAATTGAGCTGCTATTTCTTTCTCTTTTACCCAATGGGGTTTTTCTACTTTTAAAAGATTGTTAAACTCTTTTACAAACTTTTGATATCCATACTCTGTTATTAATTCTTTCATTTTAAAATTGTATCCAAAGTTATATTTCTAAGCTCTTTTCTAGCTTTCTTATCAACTTTAGAAAAAATCAAATCTATTTCATCTTTTTCTGAGCTTTTTTTATGTCCTTTTACTTTTATAAACTCCAAATCATATATTTCATTTAAATAAAAAAACTCTTCATATAGTAAGTGGTTTTTTATTTTTTTATTTGTTGATGTAAAGTAATTATTTTTTTTTAATTTCTCTTCTCTATTTAAAAGAGAAAATATATTTTGACAGTCGGTATAAATAAGAAGTTTATCTTTACTATCAATAGTTTTCAAAGCCCAAAGTAAACACTCTAATTCTAATTTAGTAGAAGAAGTGTTTTCAAATCTTTTTGTATTAATATCTTCTTCATTAAACTTATTTAACTCATCATAGAGATAAAAAGCACCTATACCTATTTTCTTTTGAGGATTTACACTACCATCTACAAAAACTTTTTTTATTTTTTCCATGTGAGATTATAGCTACTTTTTCTATATTAAAGATTTTATATAAAAATAAGCCAAGTTCTATAAAATACAAAAAAACAAAAAGGCCTTTTATGAAATTTGAAGAATTAATACATGGAAAACTTATAAAAAGATATAAAAGATTTTTAGCTGATATTATACTTGACAATGGGGAAGAAATTACAGCTCATGTACCAAATAGTGGAGCCATGACTTCTTGTATTGAAGACAACTGTGATGTTTGGGTTACTCACCATGATAATCCAAAAAGAAAACTAAAATATACTTTAGAACTAACAAAGATGGGTGAAAACCTTATTTGTACAAATACAGGTGTTGCAAATAAAATTGCAATTGAAGCTATTGAAAATGGAACAATAAAGGAACTGCAAGGCTATGATAATCTAAAGCCAGAACAAAAATATGGAAATCAAAATAGTAGAATAGATATTCTTCTTTGGAATAATGATAGCGATAAAAAATGCTTTGTTGAAATCAAAAGTGTAAGTCTAAACTTAGGTGATACTCTTGCCTTTCCCGATGCAAAAACAACAAGAGGTCAAAAGCATTTAGAAGAGTTAAGAGATATGGTTCAAGAAGGTCATAGAGCTGTTATGCTTTATGTTATTCAAAGAACAGATAATTTGCCTTTTAGAATTGCACATGAAATAGATAAAAGATATAATGAAATTTTTCAAGAAGTTATTTCAAGTGGAGTTGAAGTTTTAGTTTATCAATCAGATATTAATTTTGAAGAGATAAATATTAAAGGTGAAAATAAAAAACTAAAGGGTTAAAATAACCCTTTATGAAAGTTCCGCTTTACAATGTTGGCACTCTTTTCTAAACCAACCACGTCCAGGAAACTTTTTACAATTTGGACATTTCCATAAAAAAATAGTATATCCCATATATATTACAAAACCAGCAATTGAAGCACGAAACCAAAAAGTTTCATCCTGCCCAAAAACATAGTTTACATCTTTTACAACCATTACAATACTAGGAGTCAAGAGTATAAAAAATATCGCTGCTGCAATTTTTGCATTTCTAATAACTATTGCAAACTCTTTTTTTATTTGATTTTTATCCATTTTGTCCCTCATTTATTATTTAAAATAATTGTATCACTAAAACGTAGCATTAAAAAATCATCAAAGAAAATTTTATTTAATTAATATAACTAAATTTTATCTAAGCAAAATAAGATAAAATTATAAAAAAGTATAAGGGGAGATTATAATGAATAAATTTGATAAGATTAGAAATTTCTGTAGAAAATTTAGAATTCTTATAGGTATTGTTTTAATTGCAGTAGGAATTTATACTGGTATTGTATGGTTTTACTTAGGTATTATTCCATTGATAGCTGGACTTGCAGATTTTTGTCCATTATGTATTATTTCAAAAAAATGTACACCAAAAAACTTACAAAGTAAGTAATAATGATTTGCCACTAAATTTAGTGGCAAATTTATTTTAAAATATAAATATTTCCATTATCAGTTGAGAATAATATTTCTCCACTTGGAGACTCAACTATATTTCTTATTCTTTCATGTAAATTTTCAAAAAGTCTATCTTCTTTTAAAAATTTCCCTTGTTTATCTAAAGTTATTACATTTAAATGTGTTAATACTAAAGAGCCTGCTAAAAGTTTTCCTTCTAGTTTTTTAAATTTTTTCCCTGAATAAACAATTAATGAGCTTGGAGCAATAGAAGGGATATAATATTTTATAGCTTGTTCCATCCCTTTTTTATGTGTACCTTCTCCGACAGATAAAGGAGCCCAATACTCTTTACCATAAGAAATTATAGGCCAACCATAATTTTTACTTTTTTTAATTAGATTTATTTCATCTCCACCTCTTGGGCCATGCTCATTTATCCATAATCTACGAGTCTTTCTATCATAAAAACCCCCTGTGGATTTCTATGACCGTAAGAATAAATCTCATTTAAAGCTTTTTTATTTTCTATAAAAGGGTTATCTTTAGGTATTGAACCATCTAAGTTCAATCTTAAGATACTTCCAGAATGGTTTAATAAATCTTGAGAGTTTTTTCTTACACCCCTATCTCCAACTGAAAAATAAATAAAATTCTTTTCATCAAAAGTAATTCTGCTACCAAAATGCCTTGCAGTATCACTTTGAGATTTTGTAATTAATAAGTCTTTAAAGTCATATAACTTTTTGTCCTTATATTTTACTCTTGCCAACGTTGTAGGTGTACCTTCTATATTTTTTACATAGGTTAAATAAATATAATTATCAAGAGCAAAATTAGGAGATTTTTTTATATCCATTAAACCACCTTGACCTCGATAAGAGACATCAAGATTAAGTTTTAATGTTTGTACTTTTTTATTGATTAAATCAAGATGTAAGAGTTTACCTGATTTTAAAGAAATTAGCATCTCTTTATTATTAATAAAAGTCATTCCCCAAGGAACTCCTTCTAAATTAGATACTAACTTTTCTGGTTTTAATTCATTTGCATTTAAAAATGAAAAAAATATAAGAAAAAGAAAATTAAAAATTAACTTGTTTCCATCCATTTCCTTATCCTTTCACTTAGGATTTCTGGAAACTCTAATGAAATATTATGACTAGATCCTTCTCTTGCAAAAAACTCAAAATCATGATCTAAATGTTTTAATTCATCAATTGAAGTATGATTTAATAATCTATCGCCTAAACTATAAAAAAAGTGTACTGGTATTTGTAACTCTTTTAAAGGCTTAAAGAGATTCTTCCTTTTTAGAGTAAGTGATAATTGAGGCACAAAAACTTCATTTCCTAAATCATTAAACATATCACAAATAATTTTTAATAATTCTTCATCATTTTTTATTTCAGATAAGTCCAATGCTTTTTTTTCATTTAAAGGAGTGAAACTACCATTTCTTGAACTATGCAGTTTTTTTTCTCTTCTTAAAATATCTTTTTCTTCTGTTTCACTAGGAGTAGAACTCAATAAAAACAATTTATTAACTTTTTTAGGAAAATTTACTGCATAATAAGATGCAATATATCCACCTAAAGAGAAACCTAACAAGTTTATATTATCTTCTCTTATATCTTTGTCTATTAGATTTATAACATCATCAAAATTTTCGCTTAAAGGAATAGGCAGATGTATTAAATCATAATTTTTTTCTAAATGTGGAGTTATTCTACTCCAAAGTCTTTCGTCGGTCATAAGACCTGGAATTAAATATATTTTTTCTTTCATAATTACTTTTTATCAAGAATTGAATTAAAAAAAAATAAATATTTATAATTAGTTTTTTTATTCTATTTTCTCAAGAACAGCTTTTACAAAAGGGGATTTTTGTTTTCCATACTCTTCTTGATCCAAAATCCCTTGCTCTAAAATAAGCTTTTTAGACTCTTCATATTTTTCCCTTGCTTTTGGATTTGAGAGCATAAAATCTTTATACTTTAATTGCTTTCTATACTCGATACTTCCTTTTCTTATCACATGTACATGAATTAAATATTTTTTCTCATTAAAAATAACTGCTCCATCTTTTCTTGGTCTTTCATTTGGAAAAGGATTATTACTAATTTGATCTTGAAAACCTAAAGACTTAAGATGTTTTACAGCTAAATCCAACTGGTCTCTTTCATAAAGAATAGATAAATCAATAATTCCTTTTCCACCCACCATTGCTGAAGTTGATCCAATATGTAACACATCGAAAATATCTGTACGAATAAAATCAATTAAAGCATTTGCTACATGAAAATAGTCTTCATTCCAAGGTATAAACCTTGCTTCAATTTTTTCATATTTTAAAATTTTCATTTTATAAACCCTATAACTTAGGAGTAAGTTTACTTTCTTTTTTTCTTTATTATATTTAAATAATTATAAGATAAATATTTACTTAAGCATAAATTTTAATATTTATTACTATTTTCATAATTTCTATTAAAAATCTGTTTTCTTACAATTCTTCCATAAAATAACTCAAATAAAATAGAAATAATAATAAAAACAAAAAAGATAATTATTGCATTTTTATCTGTGAAAAAAGTATGTACCAATAAGGTAATTAAAGCCATAAAACTTATACTACAAGATAGAATAATGATAATCTTATTTGCTTCTAATTCTTTATATAATTTTAATGCGGCTAAATTTACTATAAAAAATATAAGTAAAAAACTCGCACTACCTATAATTGCTATTTGATTAATATCAATACTATTTGCTAAAAATAGACTAAAAAAAGCAGTTATAAAAATACTTAAAGTAGGAATACTATTTTTTTCTTTATTAAATACCTTTGGAAGTTCTCCTTTTATAGCTAAGATATAACCCAATCTACCATTTCCGTAAATTGTTGCATTTATAGCTGAAAAAGTAGCAAGTAAGGCTGTAATTGAAACAATTATAAAACCTATTTGACCAAGTGCAGGTTTAGCTGCAATTGCTAAAGCATAATCTTTTGCTTCCATTAAAGTCTTTTCATCTACAGTTCCAATTGTAATAATAGCTATTAATAAATAAAGAATAATCACTAAAACAACTGAAATATAAAAAGCTTTAGGTAGATTTTTATTAGGACTTTTAATCTCTTCTGCTGAATTTGATATTAACTCAAAACCTTCATAAGCAACAAAAATAATCATACCCGCAACTAAAATAGAAAAACCATCTTCCCACTTAGAAGGGTCTAACCTTTTTGTATCAAGAAAAGAAAAACTAACTACAATAATCAGTATAAGTAAAAGAACTTTTGTTATTACAATTATAGTTTCTGATCTACTAACAAAAGACGCACTTACTAAATTTATAAGTAAGGGTAAAACAATAGCCAAACTAATAAAAAGATGATTAAGAAGATTATTTGAATTATCAAAAAAAAGTGCTTGAGCATAAGAAGAAAAAGCAACTGCATATAAGGATATTGTTACAAGATAACTTAACCAAAGCATAAAATTTACACTTCCTGATAAAAAGTTATGTCCAAAAGCATTATCAATAAAACTTACTGTTCCACCTCTACTTTGGAATTTTACAGATAATTTTGCATAAGAATAAGAAGTCAATAAAGCTACTACTCCTGCAAATAAAAAAGCAAGAACTGTAGCACCATGAGCTAAAGATACAGCTTCACCTAAAACAGCAAAAATTCCCCCACCTACCATTCCTCCAACACCTATTGAAATGGCACCAAATAATCCAATACTTCTTTCTACTTTTGACAATAAAAGCCTTTCTTTTTATTTAAAAATTAATATAGCAAAATTTATTTAAAAGCAAAATAGAAATTTGTTTATATTCTTGAATATTTATTATAGAGTAATTTAAGTTCTTCATCACTAAAAGAGATATTAAAATCACTACTTAAAATGCTTTTAAATTCATCAAAACAATTAAAAGTGGATTTTTCTTGATAGTTTTCATATATTTTGAAATATTCATTGTTTCTCAAACTTCGTATTTCTTTTTCATTTATTAAAGAAAGTACTAAATTATTTACAAAAATTGCATTTGAATGTTTATGTGAATAAAAATGTGCTAACTCAAAATCACTTTCATAACATCTATTTAAATCAAACTTTGTCATAGTAAAAATTTTGTCTTCTTTTTTTGATTGTAAAAGATAAACATTATCTTCTTTTATTACTCTATAAGAAAAACCTAAATGACTAAAAGAAAACTCTTTTGTAAACTTTACAGGAATGCAAGGAGAACGAAACCCTATTCCAACATCTATTAGATATTTTTCATTTTCAAAATTTAAAAGTGTGAACCTATGGGTTTGAGGAACTTCATTATCTGTATTATTTACAACTCTAGCCAAATAAAAATCAACATCAAAGCCTAGTTCTTTTAACACTTCATAAAAAAGTTTATTGTGTTCAAAACAATAAGCACCTTGCTTTTTTTCAATAAGTGAGTCATAAATATCTTCTAAATTTAAAGATATCTCTTTTTTTAATAAAACCTTTAAACTTGAAAAAGGAAAAGTTTTTTGATGAAGACACATTAAATTTGAAATATCTTCAATAGTTTGTATATTTTCATTTATATTTAATTTAGCTAAATACTTTTTTACAATTTCATTATTCATATCTTATTCCTAGAATATTTTCTTAGATTATAAGATTATAATTTCTAAAAGTCATTAACATATGTTAATTTTAAATTAAACTTTTTTAGGCTTTATGCTAACCAAAATTCCACCAATAACAATAAGTACAATACCTATAAAAGTATAAATATCGGGAAAAGTATCTCCTAACATAACTCCAAAACCTAAAGCAAAAGGAATATTTGTATAACTAACCACTCCAATAATACTAGCCTTACTTAGACTATATGCTTTTGTTAAAAACCATTGTGAAGCTGTAGAAATAATAGCCATAAGACAAAGAAAAAACCAAATATAAGCTTCAGTGTAAACTTGAAATTGTACGTAAGGAGTAAATAAATATAAACCTAAAGGTATAAGCATTCCCACACCCATAAAAGAAAGCATAATAATTCTTGCATCATAAATATCTTTGATTTTTTTTATTGTTGCATATGCAGCTGCTGAGAAAAATCCACTTAAAACACCAAAAATATGTTCAATTGAGATTTCAATACCGAAAGGTTTCATAATAAAAACAACACCTAAAAAACCTATAATAAGAGCAAAGAAAGTAGAAAGGTTTATTTTTTCCTTCATCAAATAATATGCAAGAATTGTTACAAAAAATGGCGAAGTTTTATTTAATACTACAGCTTCACCTAAAGGAATAGTAGCAATAGTATAAAAGAATAGAACCATTGCAGTTCCTCCAAAAACACCCCTTAAAAGTAATAAATGTATTTTTGTAAAACTAAAAGATGCTTTTACTCTTTTAAAACTATAAAGAACTATTATAAAACCTATAAGATTTCGGTAAAATACTATCTCTATTGGATCCATACTTTCGGATAATGCTTTTGCTACTGCTCCGTTAAAAGCAGCAAGTAAAGCACTTACTATCATAAATAAAACACCTTTATCCATAGATTTTAATTTTTCTGACATATAATTCCTCAATTTTTTTCCAAACTAATAAACCACAATTTACATATATGCTTATAAATAGTTTTATAAATTTCAAGTTTTTTCATATCATTTTTAACTACTTTTTTAAAATAAGTTTTTAACAAAATTTTTTCTTGTTTTTTATTTAAATCAAACTCATAACAAATAGTTGCTAAATCAAAAAAACAATCACTAATAGAACTGTACTCCCAGTCAATAAACTTGATTTTTCTTTTTTCAAAAATGATATTTTTTGGATTTAAATCATGGTGTGAGCAAACTAGCTGTTTTTTGTAAGTTTTTAGTTTTTTTATCTCATTTTTTATATTTAATATACTCTTTTTAGCTTTTTTATTACTTAGATGAGTATATTTTTTTAACTCTTTGCTTAAATCTAGCTCTATTGAATTTATATTTATAGAATGAAGCTTATTTATAGTCTTTACTAAATTCTTTAGTTCAATATTTGATAAACTGTATTTATGCTTTCCTTTTAAATACTCACATACCATAAAGGTTTTATTATTATCTAAAAATAGTGGCTTTCCTGCAATACCTTTTTTAAAAGCTTTTTTCTGAATTTTGAACTCAAACTCTCTACTTATATTTACAGTATCTTCATTTTTAAAGACTCTTATTAAGTATTTGTTTTTTGAAGTCTTTAGTAAATAATTAATATTACAAAAACCTTGGTTTTTAAGTAGTTTAAGACTTAAAAATTCTTCATTTTTAAATATATTGTATTGTTTTAACTGTTCTTTGGTCATACTCTTCTTTCCACTTTCTAAAAGCAATAAGTGCTAAAACTGTATAAATCACAAATAAAATAGCTGTAAGATTGAGTCCTTTTTGAATATAGATATAAATAGAAATCATATCAATTACAATCCAATAAATCCAGTTTTCTAATATCTTTTTTGCAAGCATATATGTTGTAAAAACTGCAAATACAGTGGTAAAAGAGTCTACATATGCAAAGTCAGCACTTGTATAATTTGCCATAATATAACCAAAAATTAAAGATACAAGGGATAATACAATTATAATTTTTATATTTTTTTCTAAACCATAATTTGATACTTCAAGTTCTTGCTCTTGTAATTTTCCACCATATTTCCATGAATACCAACCATAAATTGCCATAATAAGATAATAAGCATTTAAAGCTGAATCCATAAGTAAAGATACATCAAAAAATAGTATTGTATAAATAAGTGTTGAGATAAATGCTGCTGGCCAACACCATAAGCTTTGTCTTAGAGCAAGTAGAATATATGCTATTGCTAAAATCATTGCAATGGCTTCATAAGTACTCATCACCGACAAAGAGTTTAATATTGTTTGCAAAAAGTCTAAGATAGCTTATCCTTCATATTCTTTTTAGTTTTGTTTGTGGCAATTGCTTCAAAAGGATTATTGGGCCAATAATGTTTTTTGTACTTAGAAAATAACTCTTTTTTAACCTCATCATATGAATTTTCCCAAAAACTTTTTAAATCATAAGTTATTTGAATAGGTCTTAAGGCTGGATTTAAAAGATGAATTTGAAGAGGTACTTTATTATTTAGTATCTTTGGTGTCTCAGACATACCAAACATCTCTTGTATCTTTACTGCTAAAATAGGAGTTGTAATATCACTATAATCAATTTTAATATTTGAACCACTTGGAACTTTTATATGAGTTGGAGCAAGAGTATCTAAAAGTTGTTGTTTATCCCAAGGTAAAAGACTAAGTAACATTGAATATGTATCTAAGGACTCCAACTCTTTTACTGTTTTTATATTATGTAAATGTGGTTCTAGCCATATGGAAATACTTTCTATTAATGCTTCTTCTTTGAAACTAGGAAATTCTAAATCACTATTTTCATTTATAAAGTTTATTCTTTGTCTTAAGGCTTTTGCTTTTTTACTCCAAGTTAAAAGCTCTAATCCCTCTTTTTGCAAAAGGGAACAAAGTAAGTTAGAAAAGTCTTGGTTTTCATCACTTATAGGTTTAAAGAAAAGTTCTAGTTCATAAAAAAAGTATTGCTCTTTTATATCAAATTTTTTATTTTCTTTATTATATGTGATACTCTTTTGAATGTTTATATCTGATTCAAACTCTTTTAAAATAGTATCTAAAGATATTCTTGAAGCAAGATTTATATATGAGTCTTTGTTATTTGCATTTAAAATTGGAACTACCAAGAAGCTTTCATTAAATAGTGTATCTTCCTTATTTAAAATAGCTCCTTTGCCATTACTTAGTTTATATTTATTGTCATTTTTAACCCTTAATTTTGCCAATCTATCAGGATAAGAAAAAAGCGTTAAAATAGATACACCCTCTTCGTCTATTCTTTTATTTGTTTTTTTTATATCTTCAACTGCTTTTAGTTTTGAAAATATAAATTTTGATGCAGTTAAAATATTTTTTGCTACATGTTTATTTATAAAAGAGTTATCCAAATCTTTTTCATACAAGTGTATAAATCTTGAATAAATATTTGCATCTTGGAATTTGCTTTTTAAAATATCCTTTTCTATTAAAAGTGAAGCTAAAAGGCAAGCTTCATAGGCAAAGCCTAACTCATTTGCTTTTAGTATCATATATGCAAACCTTGGATGAACTCCTAAAGCAAGTGCTTTTTTACCAATAGCTGTTATATTACTTTTTTCATCTAACATCTTTAGTTCTTGTAAAACTATTGTTGTACTATTTAAAACTTCTTGGGAAGGAATATCTAGTAGTTTTAGTTCATTTATATCTTCTCCCCAAAGTGCAACTTCTAGTAAGAATGAACTTAAATCTGTCCTTAGTATCTCTGGCTTACTTGACTCTTGTAGTATCTTTCCCTTATGCCATAGCTTATAGCATTTCCCATTACTTAGTCTTCCTGCTCGTCCTGCTCTTTGAGTTGCAGAATCTTGTGAAATAAAAACTTGTTCTAAATGATTCATTGCATTTGAGTAGTTATAAAAAGATTGTTTTTCTAATCCTGTATCTATAACAATTTTTACTCCTTCGATTGTAAGTGAAGTTTGAGCAATATTTGTTGAGAGTATAATTTTTCTTTTAGTTGATTTTGATATGGCTTTATCTTGCTTTTCTTTACTCAAACTTGAGTATAAAGGTAAAACCTCTATTGTAGTATCTTCTAATTTTTCACAAAGAAGTTTTTGTAAACTATTTATCTCTTTAGCCCCTGAAAGAAAAACTAAAATATCCCCTTCATCTTCATTTACTGCTTTTAGTATAGTATTTAATAAAACTGTACTTATGGTTTTATAATCTGGTTGTTTGATATTTTCATCTAAGAAAAACTCTTCTACTTCATAGCTTTTCCCCTTAGAACTTACAACTGGGACATCATCGCCTAAAAGTTTTGTTAACTCTTTAGAGTTTAAAGTTGCAGACATAATAAGAAGCTTTAAATCTTCTCTTAGTAACTCTTGAACTTGCAAAGATAAAGCAAGGGATAAATCAGTATGAATACTTCTTTCGTGAAACTCATCAAAAATGATTAAACCTACATCTTCCAAAGCTGGATCGCTTTGTAATTTTCGTACTAAGATGGCTTCTGTTACAAGCAATAGTTTTGTCTGCTTAGATTTACAACTATCCATCCTAACTTGATAACCAACTGTTTGCCCTACTTCTTCTCCTAGTAGTTTTGCCATTTGTTGAGCTACCATTCTTGCAGCAACTCTTCTTGGTTCTAACATAATAATTATTTTATCTTCAGCCCAAGACTCTTTTAAAAGTGAAATAGGAACAACTGTACTTTTCCCTGCCCCAGGAGGTGCTTGTAGTATAAGTGTTGAATTTTGATTTAATGTTTGTTTGATGTCATCTAAAACATCATTTATTGGTAAACTTTTCATTATAAGCTTATGATTTAATCCTATTAAGTTTTATAAATAAAAAGAAACATACTAATAAAAAAGCCATAATATAAGTTGGTTCAGGATTAAATAAAAAAACAATAACTAGCCATATAGTACTAAGGAGACAGCTAATTAATATTTTATAAAAAGTGCTCTTTAAAGCAATAAAAATCAATAAAATAAGAAAAAAGGAAAGTGCAACACCCACTAACCAAACTAAATCTTTGTTAAATGATAAAATTGGATTTTTCTTTTGTTCTGCTTCCATCTTAATACCTAACATCATCCTTCTTTCCATAATAAAATGAAAAGGTATAATCAACTCATTTTTAAAAGCTGTCAATAGACTTGTACTTTTTATTTCTTGAGTTCGTATAATCAAACGTGTTTGATTTTTATTTATACTTTTAAGTAAAAAAGTCCCCCAATTTTCTAGAACAATAGAATCATTAGGATTGAGATCTAAAACTTTAAAATTATAAGAACTTAATCTGCCATCTTCTTTTGCTGAACCATGAATAATATCACCTATTTTTAAATCTGGATTTTTATCTTTACTTTTTAAATTCTCTTCTAAAAAGTCATAACTATAAAATCCTTGTTTTTTTGCACCTAATTGCATAAGTAATTGCCATACAATATCTTTTGAAGCATCTATTGTAATGGCTCTTGTAGAGGTTATAGGCAGAGATTTATTATCTCCAAGCATTTGCATAGAAAACTCTTTATTAGATGAACCCCATTGTATGATTATAGGTTTTATATAAATAAAATATATTAAAATTTGTAAAGATAATAGAAGCAGAAAAATAAAAATAGACTTTAAATAATTTAATTTTGTGTATTTTTTAATTGTAATAACCCCAGTCTCATTTTAATAAATATACCACCTGTAATACGATGGAACCAAGTCATTCTGTTATTATTTGATAAGCAAACTTTAGATTTCTTTGCTAATAATCCATATGTACATAATGAAAAAAATGAAATTAATAGAAATACAATAGTCATAATCATAAAAAGTATTAAGGTATCAATATTCATTTCATCTCTTTAAGTTTTAATAAGAAAGATATTCTATATTAATCTGCCTTAAAAAAATCTACTTATAAATTTCTACTTTTTATAAGTTTAATAAGTTTTTTTGCACTTTCTTTTGAACCATATAAAGAACTATCAAGTGTAATATGATAATTTGTAACATCTCTCCAATCTTTTTTTGTAAAGTGAGTACAATAATTTGCTCTTTGTTCATCTGAATCTTTTAAATCATTATCTGTAAAAGGTGGATTTACACCATAAACTTTATTGATTTTTTCTTTTCTATATTCATTGTTAGCATGAATGAAAATATTAACACAATTTGGATGGTCTTTTAAAATAAAATTAGCACATCGTCCTACAATTATACAAGACTCTTTCATACAAATATCTCTTATGATTTTACTTTGAATTAAAAAAAGTACATCTTTAGGTGGCAATTCATCATTTACATAAGTAAAATTTTGTTCATATAAGTCATATAATAATGAGTTTGTAAGTTTTTGTTCATTTTCTTGGATATATTCTGGTGTATAACCTGTTTTTTCTGCTGTTAAATCAATTAGTTCTTTATCATAAAAAGGGATTTTCAGCTCTTTTGCCAAGAATTGTCCAATCTCATGCCCACCACTTCCATATTCTCTTGAAATAGTAATTATAAAAGTCTCATTATATTTATTACTGATATTTTCAATATTTGATTTTTCAATAACTTCATTAGTAAGCCATTTCTCAATAAAAGGTAAATTAGTATTAAAAAACTTAATTAAAGCACCTATAGATAAAGCAGCAATAATACTACCTTCTCTGATTCCAACTAATTGATTTAAAAAAATAAAAGAACTAATTACTCCTATTATTACCATTATACTGTCCATAGAAATTTTTACTTTCCCAAATTCTTTTTTAAAAACTTGAGAAATTACAACTACTAAACCTTCTAAAGGAAGATAAGTAAGCCTAGTTTTAACGACAAGTAATATTCCAAAAGCTAAAACAACACAAGAAATTAAACATAAAATTAATTGTTCTATATAGTTTGATAAAACTATATTCTCAACTAAAATCATTGCAGCATCAATACAATAACCAAAAAGGATAATAGCTGGAAGCTGTATTAATTGAATAAGATTATATTTCTTACCTAGTATTGCTATTTGAATAAGCATAAATAAGGCATTTAAAAGTATTGTAAATTCTCCTATAGATAAGGGAAAGCCTAAACTATAAATATAAGGCACACATGAAATTGGGGATACTCCTATATCTGCTTTAACGGAAAAGGAAACTCCAAAAGCCATAATAAAAAGCCCAATAATAAATACAAAAAACCTTTTTATAAAATTTAGATTAATAACTTTTTCTTTTTTCATTTAATTCTTTCTTATAATTTTAACTGTACAGTACGGTATACTTAAAGGAATATTATCCATTTAAATGTTAATATTCCTTTAACTAATTAGAAAGTAATTTTATGAGAAGAAAAACCCAAGAAAAAAAAGAAGAAATATTAAAAGCAGCATCAGAAATCTTTAAAGAATTTGGATTTGAAAGAGCATCAATGTCTAAAATTAGCTCAAGACTTGGTGGTTCGAAAGCAACTTTATATAACTATTTCTCTTCTAAAGAAGAACTTTTTTTTGAAGTTATATCTATAGAGAATGCTCAAGAATCTGATTTTGTTCATAAAGTTATAGATACAAAAAATGAAATAAACGATTTACCTACTCAATTATATAAATTTGGTAAAAGATTTCTTAATTTCGTATATTCGAAAAAAATGATAGAAATAAGAAGACTTACTATCAGTCAATCAGGAATTACTGACTTAGGAAAAATCACTTACAAAAATCGAGTTTTAAAAAGTCAAGAAATACTTTCAAAATATTTAAATAAAGCAATAGAAGTAAATAAACTAAAGAAAACTAATACAGATTTAGCAGCAAAACATTTTTTTGGTCTTTTAGAATCAGAAATCCTTTATCCTTTCCTTTTCAAAACTGATGAAAAATTCACAGAAAAACAGATGAATGAAATGGCGAAAAAAGCAGTTAATGTTTTCATCTTAGCATATGGAATCTAATTCTATATACTTAACTAAATCAGGTCTTTCTTTTGACCCCCATTTACACATTTCATCTAAAATAGGAATAAGAGACTTTCCTTTCTTTGTCAAACTATATTCTACTTTTGGTGGAATTGAAGGATACTCTTTTCTATTTATTAATTTATTTTCTTCCAATTCTTTTAATTGAGAGCTTAACATTTTATAAGTAATTGAGCCTATTTTTCTTTGTAATTCATTATATCTTATGACTTTATATTCATCTAATAAATATAAAATTACCATTTTCCATTTACCTGATATAAGAGACAAGGTATAACCAAAAGGTGTGTCTATTAGGGGTTTTAAATCAGATTTTTTCATTTTAAACTATCCTTTTGTATAGTATACTACAAAAAAGTACATACTTACATTTTGTTTTATTTTATAATACAATTCACTTAAATCACATTAAAAGGATTAAAAATGAAAAAAATATTAGTGAATGTAGTTCATCCAAATATTGAACAATCAATAGTAAACAAAAGATTAGTAAATGGAATAAAAGATATAAAAAATATAACAATCAATAATTTATATGAAAAATATCCTGATTTTAAAATAGATGTAAAAGAAGAACAAAAATTACTTTTAGAGCACGATATTATTCTTTTTCAATTTCCAATGTATTGGTTTAGCTCTCCTTCACTTTTAAAAGAATGGTTTGATAAAGTATTAGAGCCAGGATTTGCCCATGCAGGTGCATCTATGCTTAAGGATAAATCTTTTGCAGTTGCAGTTAGTTGTGGAGGTTCTAAAGAAGTGTTTTCTCCAACAGGGAAAGATAAAAAAAGAGTTGAAGAGTTTTTATATCCATTTGAGATTACTGCTAAATATGTAAAAATGAATTATAGAAAAGCTTATATTACATATGATACAGAAACAGTTTTAAGTGAAGAAACTCTTAATGAATATACACATGATTATATAACTTATGTAAAAAATTTATAAAAGAAAGAAAAAGGTAAAATACCTTTTTCTAATTATTTATGTATTTGTTTCCATACTGTTTTTCCTGTTGCACAAACTTTATTACTACCTTTAATTTGAATAGTATGGATAAAAGAGTTTTCCTCAATATCTCTTTTTGTTGAAGACAAAATTACATCTCCATATTGAGCCTCTGAAATAAAACGTCCATCAATAAAATATAAATAATAATTGTTTAATATCTCATCAGGTATAGATTCTATAAGCCATTGTAAATACCTCAGATTATTAACATGTTTATTAGTATCGGTATCATACATATTAACTTTAAATTCTTTTCTATATTGAACAGAATCAAAAGATTCAATTTTATTAGTTATATCATGTTCAAGGGATGTTATTTTATAAGATGACCATCTTTTTAAAAAATCAGAATGTATCTTCTTGGGTCTTCTTCTTTTTATATCATAAAAAACCCATAAACCTCTTGCTCTTCCTATAATATTGTAATTTTCATCATAAATAATATTTTCTCTAAATCCTCTAATAGAATGATATTTTGATATCCATGTTCTTATAATTATTTTTTCTTTATAAAGAGGATAACGTTCCATTTTCATTGCACCTGAAAGCAATACCCATCCAAGATTTTCAGACATCAAAGAAAGAAGATCATGCCCTGCATAATGACAATGATCAGCAGCAGTTTCCTGAAGTAGTGTTAATATGGCAATAGGTGAAGCTTCACCTAATCTATTCATTTCAAAAAATCTTAATTCAAATTCTTTATCAAAATAATTTTCCATAATAACTCCTTTTATACATAAATATATGTAATTTAATCATTATTGTCAAATTTTTTGCTCTCTTAACTTATCTTTTTTACTTTTTCTTTTCCCTTTTACAGGTGCAGTTCCTTTTTGTTTTGTGGTTTTTAAAAGTGTAAAATCAAAACCTTCAATTTGCTCTTTTTTTATATCTAATTTATATCTTTTTTCAATTAGTTTGAAATGACTTAGGTTTTCATTATCTAAAAATGAGATTGCAACTCCACTTTTTCCTGCTCTTGCTGTTCTTCCTATTCTATGAATATAATCCTCTGTACTTCTTGGCAAATCAAAATTTACAACACAATCAATATCATCAATATGCAAACCTCTTGAAGCAATATCAGTTGAAAAAAGAATATCGATTTTTTTATTTTTAAAATCATTTAGAGTGAGATTTCTTTCTTCTTGGCTTAAATCTCCATGGAAAGATTCAGCCTCATATCCTTTTTTAATAAATTTATTTGCTATATTATCAGTTGCTCTTTTGTTTGCCATAAAAACCAATACTGACTTAAACTTATTTTCTTTTATCAGATGTCTTAAGAGTGCACTTCTATCCTCTTTGTTTACAAAAATTGCCCTTTGATTTATCTCTTCCACATGAGTAGTAGAATCTTTTATCTCCACTCTTACAGCATTAGTAGTTATTTTTGAAGCTATATCAATCACTTTTTGTGAGTATGTCGCTGAAAATAAAAGATTTTGTCTATTTTTTGGAATAATTTTTAGAATCTCATCAAGTTCTTGAACAAAACCTAAATCAAGCATCTTATCAGCTTCATCTAAAACAAAATATTCAATAGTAGATAAATCAATTTGCTTTTTACCTATAATATCAAGAAGTCTTCCTGAAGTTGCAACTACTACATCACAACCCTTTTGTATCTTTAAAAGTTGTTCCCCAATTTTTTCTCCACCGATAATAGAAACTATAGAAAGGGCTTTTGGAAAATATTGACTAAGGTTTGAAAATGTTTGGGCAATTTGAAGAGTCAACTCCCTTGTAGGAGCTAAAACCAACACTTTTATTTTTGCTTTTTTTTGTGTTTTATTAGCTTTTAATGATTCTAGGATAGGAATAACAAAACTTGCAGTTTTACCACTTCCTGTTTTTGCTTGAGCCATAACATCTTGTTTTTCTAAAACTAAAGGTATCACTTTTTCTTGTATTTGTGTTGGCTTTTCTAATCCTATTTTTTCAAGGGCTTTGTTTATTGGTTCTTTTAAACCAAAATCATTAAATGTCATCTAATATTTCCTTTTTATATTTTTCAAAAGCTTTTTCATTAAAATTTTTTGATTTTTTATTCATAAACCCATGATCAAAATCACTTATTTCAAGATTTTCTATTCCTTTGTCTCCTAATATTTTAACAATTTCTTTTGTATCAAAACTCTGTTCTTCTTTTGCAAAAACTATATTTACTTGAACTTGTGGACTTACATCTAAATGGTTTCTTATTTGAGAAGGATAAAAAGAGATAACTTTTGTTAATGAAGGAATATTTAAACCACTTAATCTCCAAGCAATACTACCACCTATACTAAAACCAATAATAACTTCAATCTTTTCTTTTAGACAAAGTTCTTGTGCTCTTTGTAAATATTTATCATGTCCACATAATTTTATGTATTTACTATAGGCTTCATATTCATCTTCAAATAATATAAACTCATCTTCATATGGGTCTAATATATAGTATTCATTAAATGTTAATAAGTTTTTTGAAAAATAGCTTTTCCCAAATATATCTGTCAAAATCAATACTTTTGTCATAATTAATCTTTTCATTATTTTTTAATTTGATTGATTCTACCATTTTTGCTTTAATTTCTATATTAGATAAAAGATTGAATAACCTTACAATACTATTAAAATTTATTTAATTCTAATAGGAAGTACTGATAAAAAACTAAGTGCTTCAGGTAAAGAAAAGCTTGCATCTTTTAAATCATTTGATTTAGGGTCTATAACGTAGTTTTTAGATGTTTCAAAATTTGCTTTAACTAAACTGTTATTTATAAAAGAAGACAGTTCTAAGTCACAATTATCAAAAATAGAATTTTCTAAGTTACACTCCTCAAAGCCAGTATCTTTAATAAGAGAGTTTTTAAATACCATTTTTCTTAAGTCTAAAAAATGAAAAGAGTTTTGAGATATATTACATGAATCAAAACTTACATCAAAAGGTTCATCACATGAACTCCATGAAATACCAATCAATTTAGAGTTTTTAAAGATAACATCATTGAAAGTAGATGATTTTAATATGGATAAAGATAAATCACAATTTATAAAAATACATTCTGTAAACTTACAAGAGTCAATAAATGCTTTTGAAAAATCACATTTAATAAAAGTACAATTATCAAAGTAGATTTTATACATCTTTTCTGATTTGTATTGGTTAAACTCTTCTTCCCAATAATCATCATTATTAAACATAATTTTCTTTTTATTTAATATTTATATTAGAGCTTTGAGTTTCTGATATCTCTGATGTATTTTCTTCAGAATCACCCTCTTTTTTAGCTAGTTTTTTTAAACGTTTTTCCTCTTTTTTCTTTTGTTTTTCTATCTCTCTAGCTCTTTTCTCGTAATTATAATTAGGCTTAGCCATCTATGTCCTTTTTGTTTGTTTTTATATAAAATAAACCAATAGAACAATCAATTACCTAAGAATATACTAAATGCCCTAAAAATCTAAGTTTTTATCTAAATAGTCTAGAGTATAACAAAGTTTTTGATATTTTTTCTTAATCATTATAAATTCATATTTTTAAACTATTATTTTATTCAATAATTTCATAGTGGCGTGTTACATTTGCAGTTACTTTACCCCATTTTGAAGCTTTAACTCTTTTTTGATGTTCTTCAAATGCAACTTTATCAACAAACTCTTCATAAACCTCGAAACTAAGAGGGTTGTGTATATTTTCTGTAACACTAAAAGTGATGCAACCCTCCTCTTTCAAAGTAAGGTTTTTATGAGTTATTAACTCTTTTTTAACTAATTCAAGTTCTGATTGGGGAACCAAAATAAAACCTTTTAATATAACTTTTGACATAAATTTCCTTATTAATTTTTTTTATTGTATTTAACTAATATTTCTTTTGTTTTTATATTTAAAAGCTTAAAAGAGATATCAAACTTTTCTTTTGAGTTATTAGGACAAGTTCTTAAAAAATCTCCACTTTTATGCAAAGAAACTTGTCCTGTATAAGCTAATAATCCTGCAATTTTTCCTTCAAGTTCAAAAGCAAGATTTTTCTTCATACTTTTTATCTTTTTATATTCACTAAAACTAATATTGTTTAAACTAATCATATCTATTCTTTTGATATTTTTTGGTTTTAAACTTTTAAAATAGCTTCTATTTAAATAATCAGTTTTTAAATATGTACTCTTATTTTCAAAAATAGATACCAAACTAGCAAACTCTTCTTTTAAATATATTTTCAATATTTTTGCTTTTCTATCATAATCTAAATTAAGAGTTTTATTGCTTCTAACTCTAAGATTATTAAAACAAAATTCAATACTATTTTCTTGAGATTTGGTGCTCCACCAATTTAAAACTTTGTATAATAATACTTCATTTTCCTCTAAATAATATAAATCAGATTCATATAATTCACTGTTTGCATAAATAGTGGTATAAAAAAAGAAAAAAAAGATATATATTAATCTATTCATTTTCACTTTTAACTATTAGATAAAAGTTTTATATCAGGAAACAATTTAGAATTGATTGTATTTTTTTCACACTTACTATCAAGAATTGTTCTTAACTCATCAAAAGTAGGAAGACGCCAACCATTTTTTAAATTTTTTTCTAAACCTTTTGCTACATATCCACCTAAATAGCCTGTAGCTCCTGCTATTAGAACTTTTTTCACATCATATCTCACTTTCTTTCTTTTTCATTTGAAAAAAGTAAATTTAATATTTAAGTAAATCTTTAATCTCTTCACTTACATACTTATCATTTTTAACACGCTCATAAGCTGTTTTACCATTTTTATCTTTAATCATTTTATCTGCCCCTAAATCCAAAAGAATTTTTACTTTTTTAGCAGTTTTTGCATTCATTAAAGCTGTTTCACCTCTATTATTTTTAACATTTATATCTATTCCATTATCAAGAAGTATTCGAGTTATTCTCTTATCATCTTTTGAATAGTCAAGTGTAATTGAATCAAAATCGCATGATTTTTTAAAATTAGCTTTTAATTTTGCTAATTTTTTCAAACCTAAAACATCACCATTTTTAGCAGCATAAAATACTTGATTACAATTGTCTTTTTTTCGATTTATATCTATCTTCTTTAGAACATCAAGGTCAATTTTCCATTTTTTGGCTAAATCATATCCACTTACACCTTTTTTGTCTTTAATAGTAGCATCAGCTCCTTCTTGCATTAAAATTTCAATAAGATAAGTATCAAACTTTTTAAAAGCAATATGCAAGGGAGTATATCCTTTATCATTTTGTGTATTAATATCAAAGCCTTTTGACAATAAATATCTTATAATATTTGGATTTTCACCTAATACAGCTGCTATTAATAAATTACTACCATCATTCATTATTTGTTTAGGATTTGCTTTTTTTTCAATTAAAGATAAGAAAAACTCTTCATCCCCTTTTGCAGCAGCAACAAAAATAGGAGAACTACCATCTTTTGCAATAGCATTTATATCAGCATTTTCAGAAATATATCTTTTAATCTTATTTATTTTCCCTCTATAAATAGCATCTAAATAATCAGCTTTACCTTTAACATATCCAAAATCTTCTGCTTTTCCTACAATCTTAAAATTAACTGCATAAGGTTTACATATTGCATTTATATTTTCTTTCTTTAAAGCTTTTTTACATTGAGCAAAGGCAGTTTCTTTTGCTTCTTGGATAGAAAATTTATTTTTACTCTTTCCACATACTTCATTTCCTTTACTATCCCTAGCAAAATAAAAAGACTGATGTTCTTTACCTCTAAGATAAATTTTAAAAGAATAAAGACATTTACTACTATTTATAATTTCTTTTCCATTTTCTAGATATTTAGAATATTCATCTTTTGATAAATATCTATTTGATTTTGGAACAATTGGTATAAAGTCATCTTTTTCTACAATAAGTTTTCCATTTTCATCAATAACTTTACACTCAACATTTAATTTTCTTTTACTACAATATTTTAAAGCCATTTGTCTAGCTTCTTCTATAGTTTTATATCTACTTCCCCAACCACAAGAACTTTTACCATTAGTTTGCATTGCATATGCAAAAGCTTTATTATTTGATTTTTTCATATATTTTTTTTCATAACTATTAAGGCAATTTCCATACATGATCGTTTCTGGAGTAATATTTGAGTTTGCAAAAATGATATTTGAAAATAATAAGAAGATAAATAAGATTTTTTTCATTTTTTTCCTTTAATGAATAAATTAGATACTCATACAACTAAATAATTATATAAAGAGTGATTTTAAATCATAACAAAAATTATCTTTTAACTCTATAATAATTAATTAATTGACCAATTTGCAGCACCTAATCCATCTTCACTAAAGATAATTTCAACTGGGTATTTAGAATTACACCCCTGCACTATCCATAATTCTTTCCATACTCTTGAACCTACTTTACCCATTGGCATAGCCAAAACAAAAGGCTTAAATGATTCAGGTTTCTTACATCCCATTTGTGCAACTTTTGAGATTACTCCTAATTTAGCATCGTTAATTAATTTTGTATTTGATAAAGAACCTCTTTTAATTGCCCCTTCTGGTAAATTGTTTTCAGCAAATAAAAATACTGATAGTAAAATAACCAATATTATTCTTTTCATTATATTTAATCCTTTTTATAACGTTATAGCAACTAGTTTTTTAAATCATAGCACTTTTTATCTTTAACTAGGTGAATTTAAAGCTATCTTGTTTCCTTCAGAATCAAGGAATATTGCAAAGTAGCCATTCTCATCTGCATGAGCTGTTTTAGGTACTATGATTTTCCCACCATTATTCTCTACTTTGTCAAGAAATAATTGTAGATTTTCACCTACATTTAAGTAGATTGTTACTCCGTTTGCTGATGGTTCATATCCTTCTGCTTTTATAATTACTCCTGTTACCATTTGTTCTTCATAAGGTAATATTCCCATTTGCATACCTTCAACATCCATTTTTTCAATTTTAATCTCTAATAATGTTTGATAAAAATTAATTGCTCGTGAAATATCAGTAGCTGGAATTTCAAACATTGAAATATAACTTTTCATCACTTCTCCTTTTAAATTTATTTTGACTCATATAGAGATTTAAACTATAACTTAATAATAAGATTTAAAATAGTAGAAATGCGACACTTCAGATTTATTTATAAAAAAGTGAAGCTAGAGCCATATGTTCATTGTTTAAAAGGTCTTTGGGTGTAATCCCAGTTAGCTCTTTGAAATCTTTTACAAAGTGACTTTGATCAAAATATTCACTCTCATATGCAATGTCTGTCAAAGTTTCAGATTTTTTATTGAATAGTAATTGTAAAGTTGCTTGCAATCGAATTGCCTTGCTCAATTGCTTCGGACTTATGCCAATTTGTTTTCTAAAGTATCTTTCAATCTGTCTTCTCTTTGAAATATTATCTTTCAAGATGACATTTATTGGAGTTTTTCCATTAGTCTTTAATAAAGTATCAACTGTTGATTTTACAATATTATTTATTGTATTTTTTAAATTAAGTTTTTTTAATAAAAAAGTTTCAATAATATTGATTCTTTCTTGGGTATCTTTTGCATGTGCCATGTGTTGTTCTAATTCTTCAGCTTGTGTTTTTTCAAAAAGTTGTGATATTGGTGTTTCTTTATCGACCAAGTCTTTAAGAAGTGTTTGTATAAAATTTGCAAAACCAAGAGGATAAAAACATATAGCAAAAGTATCTACATCTCCAATAGGCAAAATATAATATGATTTTGTTCTCTGCCCCATTACCATTGCATTTGGATGAAGTATAAAGTCTTCTTTAGAAGTATATCTTTTAATTTTGTCTCCAAAATTAAAAGTCATTTCTATACAGCCATCTGGTAAAATTTTTTGCTTTTTATTTTTTGAATCAAAAGGCACTTCTAAAGTCCAATAAAACTTAACAATAGATTCTAAATCTTTATGTGGTTTAAATGTTTGATAGTTCATTTGTTGTTTATCTTTATAATATAACGTTTGACTTCAGTGACGCTGTGCGTTCACTGCAAAGTTTTGTTAGACAATTTACTACTTGTAAATATCACCTCTGCTATCAACTTTTAATATTTGAATCTCTTCCTCATTCATGTGAAAAAGTATTCTGTACTTTGAAACTCTGATTCTATAAATAGGAGGTATCTCATTACCTGTTAATCTTTTAACATCTCCATCTGGCAAGTTTTGAATGGCATTAAATATTTTTTCTTGAAGTTTTCTATCATATTTTGAAAACTTCTTTTCAAATGTCTTAGAATATGAAATAATCATAAGTTAAATTTATTTTTAAAATCTTCATTTGAGGTAAATTCATCATTTGCTAATATTGATAAAATCTCTTTTTCATCATCTGCTTTTAGTATTAAATTAGCTTGTTCTTTAGTTTTTGAATTTTTTGCAATATATTCACTAAGACTTTCTCTAATCATTTGTGAAATTGATTTCTTTTCTATAAAACTAACTGCTCTTACTTGTTCATATAATTCTTCATCAATTGTTAAATTTAATCTATGCATAAATACTCCTTTATGTAGTGATGTATAAGTGTATTATATCATAAAACTTTGTAAAAGTTTATTTCCTGTTTTTGGATAACGTTTGAGTTGAGAAATATTTGAGCCACAGGGTCAAATATTTCTCTCCTATGATTTGTTAGGTGTGGTGATACCCACCTTTTGGTGTATCACCAAAGAGTGACATTGCATTTTGCATTTGATCTTTTGGAAAAGCTTCAATAGATTTTATGTGAGATTCTTTCGAGTCCCATTTTTCTATTACTATAAACTTATTTGGAAATTCATCACTTTTTAATACTTCACACATTAGACATCCATCAGATGAAGTAATGTAAGGGATTAAAGATTTTAAAAAATCAAATAGTTCATCTTCTTTTCCTTCTGCTGATTGGAATTCATTTATTCTTGTAATACTCATAACTTTCCTTTATTTTTTAACCTAACGCCCCAATAAGCTACCAAAAGAAGCGAAGCGTCTTGAGGTCATATTAATTGGTTTGTTAACTACTTTTCATTAATGCCAACTTTGCCCCAAAACCAATAAATACAATACCAGTGATGGAGCTTAACCACCTTCTAAATCGAACGTTGTTAGTAGCACTTTTTATACGTGACAACATCAATACCATTGTTGAAAACCACACAAAGTTCACCACAACGTGAGCAGTTACCAATGCATATGCATTCATTGAACTCTCGTTTATGGATATAAATTGCGGAAAGGCCGCCAAATAGAACATTGACACTTTGGGGTTGAGCACGTTTGTTAAGAAGCCCTCTAAAAATGCTGTGCGCATCGAAATAGACTTCGTAGTTTTCTGAGCTAAATCTGATACTTTAATACTATCAACTTTGAAAGCAGCAATAAGTGATTTGATACCAATCCAAACTAAATAAGCTGCACCTAAAGATTTAAAGATAAAGAACGCTTGAGAAGATTGAACAAGAAGTACTGATATACCAAATATAGATAATGTTCCATGCACATAAAAAGCACCAACGAATCCCCAAATATTAGCGAAGCCCGCTTTTTGTCCAGACACTGGAACTGTTTTAGCAATAAGGAAACCATTCGGGCCAGGTGAAATAACCAACAGGGTCGCTACCGCTATAAAAGTTATGATGTTATTTATATCCATTTAATCTCCTTTAATAAACATGAGTGCTTAACTGACATCTAACTATTTAACAATAATAAATTATATATAAAACCAACTAATATGTCTAGCTGAAAATATAACCTACAGAAATCTTTTTTGAATAGTTTATTATGTGTTATTTCCCTCTGACAATACTGAAATTCTTTCTAAATCTCGGCTAGGGAAATCAGGATCTACATATACATACATACGACTAATAAATTTTCCAGTAAACTCAAATACACTACAAAAACGACCTATTGATATATTATTATCAGGCCAAGAAGTTCCATCACTCATCACTCCTCCTTCTTGTCCTTCAACAATTACCTTATTTTCAGCAGTTGTTATTTGAAAGCCATCTATATCATGCCATATGCTTGTTAAAGAACTTCCTATTCTATTACCAAATTCAATTAATGCCTTTTTTCCTTTTTTTTGTCCAAATTTAGGGAAGAAAAAATCAACATCATCTGAGAATAACTCAAGATAACTAGAGTCACCATTATCTACTTTCCTAAAATATTCAATCACAAGTTCTTTTAAATTGTCATTTTTCATAATTATTATATATCCTTATTAAATGTAAAGTTATTATATTGAAATTTTAGTAAATATACATTTTTTAAGAAGTGATTTATAGTTAAAAACTATTAAAATAATGAAAGATAAAATTAGATTTTTAAAATAAAAACTGTGAAAAGTGATAGATTTTGTTTAGATTGTGCTAGATTTAGGAGAAGATGTACTAAAAGTACTTCGAACCTAAATCTAGTGCAAGATGAATAAAAGCTATCGCTTTTATTCCCACTCAATTGTTGCTGGTGGTTTTGAAGAAATATCATAAACAACTCTATTAATCCCATCAACTTCATTGATAATTCTTCTTGAAATTGTTTCTAAGATATCATGTGGAATATGTGCAAATGTAGCTGTCATACCATCAGTTGCTTCAACTATTCTTACACATACAGTGTTATCATAAGTTCTATTATCACCCATTACTCCAACTGATTTTACATTTAGAAGTACTGTAAAGGCTTGCCATGTTTTATCATATAATCCTGTTGCATGAAGAACATCTAGCATAATAACATCAGCTTTTCTTAGTAACTCTAAATCAGGTTTATTTACATCTCCCATAACTCTAATAGCAAGTCCTGGTCCAGGGAAAGGATGTCTTCCAATCATATCCTTTGGAAGTCCAAGTTCTAATCCTAAAAGTCTAACTTCATCTTTAAAAATTTCTCGTAAAGGCTCTATTAACTCAAATGTCATCCAGTCTGGAAGTCCACCAACATTATGATGAGATTTAATTGTTTTTGAAGGTCCTTTTACAGAAACTGATTCAATAACATCTGTATAAAGTGTACCTTGAGCTAAAAACTCTATACCATCATGTTTTTTTGCTTCTTCATCAAATACTTCAATAAAAGTTTCACCGATGATTTTTCTTTTTCTTTCAGGGTCTGTAATACCTGCTAATCTTGAAAGGAAAGTTTCACTTGCATCAACAGTTATTAAGTTAACTCCTCTACTTTTAAACATAGCTTCTACTTGTTCTCTTTCATTTGCTCTAAGAAGACCATTGTCTACAAATACAGGAATAAGTTGATCTCCAATAGCTTCAGCTAAAAGTGTAGCAACTACAGAAGAATCAACTCCTCCTGATACAGCACAAAGAACTTTTTTGTTTCCAACTTGCTCTTGGATTTTAGTAATTTGTTCTTTAGCAAATGAACCCATATTCCAAGTTGATTCACAATCACAAATATATTTTGCGAAGTTTTTAAGGATTTTTGACCCTTGCTCTGAATGGTAAACTTCTGGGTGAAATTGAAAAGCATAAATTCTTTTATCCATATTTGCAATTGCGGCAAAAGGAGAGTTTTCACTTGTTCCAATAACTTCAAAACCATCGGCTAATTTATCAACTTTATCTCCATGAGACATCCAAACAGTTTGACCATCTGTAGTGTCTTTGAAAATATCGCTTGTCTTTTCAAATGTAAGTTTTGCTTTACCATATTCATGATGATCAGCAGGAATAACCGAGCCACCAAAATATTGAGAGATAAGTTGCATACCATAACAAATACCTAAAACAGGAAGCCCTAAATTAAATACCTCTTTATCAGGATGATAAGCATCTTCAGCATAAACAGATGCTGGTCCACCAGAAAGAATAATACCTTTTGGAGTTCTAGCTTTAATATCTTCTATGCTTTCACTAAATGGTACAATTTCTGAGTAAACACCAGCTTCTCTAAGTTTTCTTGCAATAATTTGTGTATATTGACTACCAAAATCTAATACAACTATTGGTACATGTTTCATTAAACAATTTCCTTTGTTTTAAAAGTATAGGCGATTATAGCTAAAGTGTAATTTGAAATTAATTAAAAAAAGTTTTAAAAAAGTAAGAAGAATTCATTGTATGAAGAAATAATCTTCATACAACAATAAAAAAATTTATCCAATATGATAAAAACCTAGAATCTCATATTGAAAATACCAAACTGCAATAGAAACAAAGTATCCTATTACAATAGTCCATGCAAGTTTCATATGGGCACCAAAAGTATAAATACCATGTAATTTACCCATAACACCTACTCCAGCAGCAGAACCAAATGAAATCATAGAACCACCTACACCAGCTGTAAGTGTTACAAGCATCCATTGGTCAAGTCCCATATCTGGGTTAGCTTTAAGAACTGCTGACATTACAGGTACATTATCAACAATAGCTGATAAGAAACCAACACCAATATTTGACCAAGTAGGTCCTAATACATCAGGTTGATATACAATTGCAGCTAATCCTAGCCATCCAATAAAATACAATGCTCCAACTGCCGCTAAAATACCAAAGAAAAACATTAAAGTATTATTTTCAATTTTTGCCATTGAATGGAATATATTAAAATGCTCAGTACCATATTTTCTTTGTAATCCATAAGAATAAACTTTAAGTAAAGAAAGACCAAACATCATACCCCACATAGCAGGTAAATGTAATACCTGATGAGACATTACTGCACAAAAAATAGTAAATACACCAAGTCCCATTACTACTTTTGCACCTTCTGCCATTTCTGGTTTACTTTCTTTACTTGCATCAAATGTTGGTTTATCATCTGGAACAAATTTAGATAATAAAAATGCAGTAACTAAATAACCTAAAACTGAAGCTGGGAATAAAAATAAGAAATCAGTAAAATGACCTTTTCCTGCTGTCCATGCCATAAGTGTAGTGATATCACCAAAAGGAGACCATGCACCACCTGCATTAGCTGCAACAACAATATTAATAGCCCCTGGTACTAAAAAGTCTTTTCTTGTTTTTTCAATAGTGATTAATACAGTAGAAAGAATTAATGCAGTAGTTAAGTTATCAGCAATAGGAGATAAGAAAAATGCAATAAATCCAGTTACCCAGAACATTTTTTTATAGCTGAAACCTTTTGAAACAAGATTATACTTTAATCTATCGAAAACTCCCATATGAATTAAAGACTCAATATAAGTCATTGCAACAAATAAGAAAAAGAAAATTTCTGCAATTTCTAAGATTAGATGTTGAGCTTGAGTATGTACTAAATCCATACTTAAGTCATTTAAAGCATAATATAACGCTACTAATACAAACATAAAAGTACCAATAAATAAAGCAGGTTTAGCTTTATCTATGCCGTACTTTTCCTCCGCTGCCACAAAATAATAACCAACAACAAATATAAACAAGCACGCAAATCCAACCCAAGTCATAGTTAAATCAGGTGCAATTTCTCCAGGGGTAGAATTTCCACCACTAGCTAATAATGTTATAGATGATAGAAGTAATACCATCAACAGTTTTAACATTGTTACTCCTTAATAAAATGAGCTCCAATTGAGACTTCTCTTTCAATTGCAGCTTTTAAAATAGATTTTGCCGTAAGTAGCCTTAAATATAGCAGTCTTCCAACATTTTCTTGTAAATATTGCTCTATAGTGCTTAAAGCCTCTTTTAAAGATTTTTTTTCTCTTACAATTGCTGCATTTTTCCACATAAGTTTTCTAAGAGAGTTTTTAATTTCTTTATCAATTTCTTGATTTCTAACATACTTTTTTATTGGTTTAGTATAATTGTCTTTTTGAATTTTGAAATTAGCTTTAAGACTATTTTCTACAGCTATTTTTGAAAAAACAATCCCTTCTAACAAAGAGTTTGAAGCTAATCTATTTGCACCATGTATCCCATTACAAGCAGATTCTCCAATTGCATATAAGTTTTTCATTCCAATAACTTTTGCAGAGATATCTGTTTGAATACCTCCCATTGAATAATGAAAAGCTGGAGAGATAGGAACTTTTTCAAAAGGCAATTCAAATCCTAAATCTTTTAAATTTGAATAAATGTTTGGGAATCTTTTTTTGAAGAAGTTTTTTTCAAATTTATCAAAAGAAAGATAAATTCCTAATTTTGTTTTTTGATGATAATCAAAGATTGAACGACTTACTACATCCCGTGGAGCTAACTCCCCATCTTTATGATAATCAAATAAAAATCTATATCCATTTTCATCTACAATATAAGCACCCTCTCCTCTTAAAGCTTCACTTAAAAGTGGCTTTCTTGCAAAATGAGTACCTTTTACTACAGTTGGATGAAACTGCATCATTTCCATATCTTTTAGTCTTAAACCTTTTTCAAGGCATAGACCTTGAATTTCTCCTGCTATTGCAGTTGAATTGGTATGATATTTATAAATTGAACCTACACCACCACTTGCAATAATAGTATTATGGGCATATACCACTTCTTCTTCAGTTTCATTAGTAAAAAACTGAACTCCATAGCAAATATCATCTTTAATTAAAAAATCATTAACAACAACATCAGTTCGAATATCATGATTACATAAAGATAATAAAAATAAATGAAGCATTCTTCCTGTAGCATCTCCATCAGCATGTAATATTCTACTTCTACTATGTGCTGCTTCCTTTGTAAAGGCTAACTCTCCTTTAGCATTTAAATCAAACTTTAAACCTGCTTCTATCAAGTCATCAATACAAGCCCTAGAATTTTCACTTAAAACTCTTACTGCTTCTTTATTGTTTTCATTAACTCCTGCTGTTAAAGTATCTTTTATATGAGGTTCAATATCTTCTTTATCAACAGCAGTAGCAACACCACCTTGAGCCCAAAAAGTATTACAATCCCATGGAGATTTTTTACATAAAACTAATACTTTTTTATCTTTGGGAATCAATCTTGCAGCATTGAGTCCTGCTACACCTGTTCCTATAATTACATAATCATATATCATATTATTTTGAAACTTGTTTTTTATTATTATCTACATAAGTAGGATTGTCTTTATATCCACACCCACTAAAAGATAATAAAATTCCTGCTATAATTAGCGTATGAAAAAAATTAACGAAATACTTAGTCATCTTAAAAATAATCCTGAATTCAGGAAAATCAATACACAAAAAACAATTCAAAACTTTATTGACTTGTTACCAGTTAACTTAAAAAAAGGCATTAAGTTTGCCTATATTAAGGCTGATACTTTGTATTTTGTATTAACTCATCCTGTTTATAAAATGGAGTTTGAGTATAACAAGAGTTTAATAAATACACTATTAAAAAAGTACCCTATTCTTCAAGTAGAACAACTAAAGTTTTTTGTTACAAACAAAAGAGAAAAAAAAGAAAAAATAAATATTAATAGTCCTATTTATAAAGAACGTTCATATGGAATATTTAGCAATCACTTAACAAATGAAAAATTTCATGATAAAATTGAAGAAATTAGAAAAATTATAAAAAACTCTTAAGAAGTTTCTCTCTTTGTTTATAATCATTACAATACTTTTGTACTAATTTCCAAAATGCTTTAGAATGATTTTTATGTTTTATATGTGCCAATTCATGGATTACTACATACTCAATCACTTCAATAGGAAACTGTGTAAGCAAAATATTAAAGTTTAAGCCATTTTTATAATTACATGAACCCCAAGTCCTTTTATTTTTTCTATACTTAATAGAAGAAGGATACAATTTCATAATACCTGAAAACTTCTCCACTAAAATTGGTATAAGCTTTTTTGTTTCATTTCTGTAAATATTTTCAATATCTTCTAAAGACAAGTTTTGTTTTTCATATCTTTTTCCATATAATAAATAAGTATCTTTATTTTCTTCTTCTTGTAAAAATATTTTTACTTTTTTTTCTATCCATTTTTCTTGCTTATTAACTAAGTTTACTGCATCTTTTTTTGTAAAAAAGATATGAGAACTTATCTCTAATAAATCCTTAGATTTTATTCTTAAATATGTATGTTTATTTGAAATTTTTCTTTTTAAATTTAAATTATAAATTTTTTCATTTATTTCAATTTTAAATTTTTCTATCACTTTTACTGACCACTTTCTAAGTAAATAATTGATACAATCATACTCTAAATTTACTAAAGGAAAAACATAAAATGAAAATTGCAAGTAGAATGGAAAACCTATCACCATCAGTTACAATGGCGATTACAGCTTTAGCAAGAGAACTTAAAGCACAGGGTAAAGACATTTTAAGTTTTAGTGCAGGTGAACCAGATTTTGACACACCTGAAGTTATCAAAGAAGCAGCAATAAAAGCTATCAAAAATGGACATACAAAATATACAGCTGTTGAAGGTACCATTGAAACTAAAAAAGCAATTATCAAGAAATTAAAAACTGACCACGGATTAGAATATAATTTAGATGAAATCATTGTATCAAATGGAGCAAAACATTCATTATTTAACCTTTTTCAATGTTTAATTGAAGAAGGAGATGAAGTAATTATTCCTGCTCCATATTGGGTTACATATCCTGAACAAGTAAAATATTCAGGAGGAACTCCTGTATTTATAGAAACAGATGACTCAACAGAGTTTAAAATTACAGCAGAACAATTAAAAGCAGCAATTACGCCTAAAACAAAAGTTTTACTTTTAAATACACCATCAAACCCTAGTGGTGCAGTTTATACGAAAGATGAACTACTTTCATTGGCTGAAGTTTTAAAAGGAACTGATATTTTAGTATTTACTGATGAAATGTATGAAAAAATCATCTATGATGGTAATAAATTTACTGCAGTAGCTTCTGTAAATGAAGATATGTTCCAAAGAACAATTACAATAAATGGAATTAGTAAAGCTGTTGCTATGACAGGATGGAGATATGGTTATGTTGCAACTGCCCATAAAGCACTTGTAAAAGCTATGACAAAACTACAAGGTCAAGTAACTTCAAATGTCAACTCTATTACTTTACAAGCAGCTGTTACAGCTTTAGATGGAAGTGCAGATGCTGATATTGAAAAAATGAGAAAAGAGTTTGAAAAAAGAAGAGATGTAGCCGTACAGTCTTTTAATGATATCAAAGGTATTTCTTGTGTAAAACCACAAGGAGCTTTTTATCTTTTTGTTAATATAAAAGAAATTGGTGGAGACTCTATGAAATTTTGTGCTGACCTTTTAGAAAAAGAAGGTGTTGCTGTAGTTCCTGGACTAGCTTTTGGAACTGAAGGTTATTTTAGATTCTCTTTTGCTACTGATTTAGCTACTATTGAAGAAGGTATAAAAAGAGTTAAAAAGTTTGTAGAAGAAAACTACTCTTAATATTATTATGACCCCACAAAAAAAAGCAACTCTTATATCAAGTAGTGTTGCTGCAATTCTTACTCTTATTAAATTAGCAGTAGGAGTTGCAAGTGGTTCAGTTGCAGTTTTGGCATCTGCAGTTGATTCTATACTTGATATGTTTGTATCTATTTTTAACTTCTTTGCCATCACAAACTCAGAAAAACCAGCAGATGAAAAATTTAATTATGGAAGAGGAAAAATTGAAGCTTTAGCCTCTGTAATTGAAGGTGTAATAATCTCTTTATCTGGAGTTTTTTTATTTTATCAAGCAGTAAAAAAAGCAATACATGAAGAGGCTTCTCAATACTTAGAAATTTCACTTATTGTAATGTTTATTTCTACAATTATAACAATCTCTTTAGTTTTGTTTCTAAATAAAACAGCAAAAGAGACTAATAGTATGATTATAAAAGCTGATGCCCTACACTATAAAACAGATGTCTATACAAATATTGCTGTTTTTGTTTCATTGTTGTTAGTAACATTTACAGGTTTTGAAATAGTTGATGTTATTGTAGGTGGAGCAATTTCTATTTTTATAATATATTCTGCTTTTGAACTAATTAAAACAGGTATTCTTGAACTATTAGACAAAGCAGTTGATGAAAGTATCGTTGAAGATATAATAAAGATTATAAAAGAAGAAGAAAGAGTTAATACTTTTCATTTACTAAAAACAAGAGAAGCTGCAAATAAAATCTTTGTAGAAGTTCATTTAGTTTTTGATTGTTTAATTACCCTAATGGAAGCCCACAGAGTTTCAGATAAAGTGGAAGAAAAGATAAAAAACCTTGATAAAAATAAACAATGGGAAATAAATATTCATCTTGACCCATATGATGATTTAGAAATTGACCACCAAAATTAATTATATAATTTTAAGTATCATTCTCAAAATACTTAAGTGATTTATTATTAACTAAACTATATACTACATAAAATTATATTGAAAGGATTTTATATGGTATATGATGTAGTTATTGTTGGAGCAGGTGCAGCTGGTTTTGGTTGTGCTTTAACACTTGCAAGTGCTAATGATAAGTTTGATTGGGCTAAAGATAAAACTTACTTAATGCTTGATAATGATGGTAGTGATTTAAAAGTAGGTAAATACTGCAATGTAGCAGGAGTAGAACCAGGAATCAATGGTGTAGACTTATTAGTAAATATGAAAAAACAATTGGAAAATTATCCTGCTTGCCAATTAAAAAGTGATACTGTAACAAAGATTGAGAAGAATGCAGAAAATTTTACTGTTACAACACAAAATGAAACTTTTGAAGCTAAAATTGTAGTTTTAGCTACAGGTTTACATAAATTTGAAATTGATTGTGAGGGTCTTGAAGTAAAAGATAATAACTTTGTACCAAAACCTAATCTTATCTATCTTGATAACAATAATAATATCATATCTGAAAACTTATATGTTGCAGGATTAGCTAGTGGCGTTCCTACAATGTTTTCTTGTGCTAGTGGAGATGGAGCTAAAGTTGCTTGCAATATATTTGAAAAATGGTCAGGTAAAATAGCTGTTGTTCATGATGTAAAAAGCTAAAGAATTTTTCTTTAGCTTTATCTTACTTTATTTCTCTTCAATAAAAAGTTTTCTTCTAGTAAATATTAAAATCAATGTTAAAAACAGTATAAAACAAAAAATATACAACACAATATTCCAACCAAATTTTTCATATATAATAGAAGGAATAAAAGAACCAATAGCTCCTCCTAAATAATAAAAAGTAAGGTACATTCCTGAAGTCAAAGATTTTTGAGAAGCTTTTAAAGAGTTTGCTAATCCAGTACTTACACTATGTACAGTAAACATTCCTAAACAAAAAAGAAAAATAAGTAAAAACATCGTCATAATATTTGGTAAAACTAAAAATACTGTTATAAAAAGAAAGAAAACAAGACCAAAGATAATAGTATTAACTTCTGTTTTAAAAAACCTAATAATCTTTTTTGAGTTTAAAGAGACTAAAATTCCCATTCCATAACCTAAATATAAAAGTGAAATTTGAAATTCTGAAATATCTGTTGAGATATCTTTTAATCTAAAAGGCAAGACATTTAAAACACCTGCAAAAACAAAAAATACACAAAACATTAATAAATAAATAGTAGTAAAACGTTTATCTTTTAAAATCTCTAATACATCACTTATTTTAGGTTTAACAATATCCGCTTCACCTTCATAACTTAATTTATTAATAAAATAAATAGAAACTAAAATAGCAAAAGAAAGAGAGTAAAAAACAAATTGATAAGAAAAATTTGTGGCAATAAAACCAGAAAAAACTCTACCTACTAAACCACCAAAAACTGTTGAGGCTACATAAATAGACATATTAAACTTCACATTTTCTTTGTCCATATTTGCTAAAATACTCATTAACGAAGTTAAAATAGCAGGAACAACTAAAGCCTCAACTGTTCTAAAAAACATAAAAAATTCATATGTGGTTGAAGAACCAAGAAAAATATTAGTAATAAAAAGAATTATAGATGAGTTTATTAGCATTTTCTTTGCATTTACTTTTTCAAGAATATATCCATATATTATTGGAGAAATTGCAAGAAAAAGCATAATAATCGCAGTAAACTGAGAAGCCTTTGTTACTGAGATATCAAATTCTCTTGCTAACAGTGGCTGTAAAGGCTGAGTAGCATACATCACTGATAAAATAATAATGATACAATAAACTATAATAAATAAATCAAACTTTTTCACAAAAGACATTATAGCAGAATTATAAAAAATATCATTGAAAAGGGATTTAACAAAAAAGTCATATGTAACCATTTTTTAGATATTATATCTACTTTAAAATTAACAACAATATGATTTTTTAGGAAATAAATGGCACTAATAGACTTACAAAACATTTCAAAACAATATGATATAAAAACTATTTTAAAAGATGTGAATTTTACCTTATTAGAAGGTCAAAGAATAGCAGTAATAGGTCAAAATGGTCAAGGAAAATCAACTCTTTTTAAAATAATAATGAACCAAGTTGAAGCAGATTCTGGTGAAATATCTATTGATAAATCTTTAAAAATTGAGATGCTAGATCAACAACCTAAGTTTGAACCTAACCTTAAAGTAAGAGATGCAATTGAAGCACAACTAGCTCAAATAAAAGAAGCAAAAAAAGAGTATGAAGAGATAACTTTACAAATAGCAAGTGATTATGAAAATAAAGAACTTTTAAAAAGACAAAGTGAACTTGCTACATATATTGATTTCCACAATGCTTGGGATTTAGATAATACTATAGAAAGAGTTTTAAAAGAGTTTCAACTAAAACAATATGAAGATAAAGATGTAAATCTTTTAAGTGGTGGAGAACAAAGAAGAGTAAGTCTTGCTGGACTTCTTCTTAAAAAACCTGATGTTTTACTTCTTGATGAACCTACAAACCACCTTGATGTATATATGGTTGAATTTTTAGAAACCCTACTTTTAAAAAACAATTTTACCTTACTATTTATTTCCCATGATAGATATTTTATTGATAATATTGCAACTTCTGTTGTGGAAGTTGAAGGAGGAAACTTAAAAAGATTTGATGGGGGATATTCTTCTTATTTAGAGCAAAAACAACAAATATTAGAAAATATGCAAAAAGACCATGAAAACCTTTTAAGACTTGTAAAAAGAGAAGCTCACTGGATGCAAAGAGGTGTAACAGCAAGAAGAAAAAGAAATGAAAGAAGAAAAGCTGAATACTTTGATTTAAAGAAAAAAGCTAAAACAAATCCAGGTGCTATAAAAAAAATGTCTCTAGAACTTCAAAGAGAACAAAAAGCATTTAATACAGAAGAGAAACAAAAAAATAAAAAGAAAATGCTTTATGAATTAGATGATATTTGTAAGAGTTTAGGAGATAAAGAGTTAATTAAAAATTTTACTACAAGAATTCTACAAAAAGACACTATCGCTATTGTAGGTCCAAATGGAAGTGGAAAATCAACTTTACTTAAAATCTTTATGGAAAAATTACAAATAGATTCTGGATCCTTCAAAAAAGGAGACTTTGATATAGGTTATTTTGACCAGCAAAGAGAAATGCTTGATGATAATAAAAACCTGATGGAAACTTTCTGTCCAAATGGTGGGGATAGAGTTGTTCTTGATGATGGAAGAAATATGCATGTTTTTGGATATTTAAAAAACTTTCTTTTTCCAAGAGAATATTTAGATAAAAAAATTGGTGTATTAAGTGGGGGAGAAAAAAATAGAGTTGCCCTTGCTTTGCTTTTTACTAAAAAAGTTGATTGTCTAATTCTTGATGAACCTACAAATGATTTAGATATCCCAACAATTAATATTTTAGAAGAGTATTTACAAAATTTTCAAGGGGCACTAATTTTTGTATCCCATGATAGATATTTTGTAGATAAAATTGCAAAAAAACTATTTGTGTTTAAAGGTTATAATGGAATTGTTGAAGAAAGTTTTCAACCTTATACAGAATACCTTGAAATAGAAAAAGAGTTAAAAGACTTAAGTCTTTTAGAGTCTGACAATAATAAACAAGACAATAATAATACAAAAATAAAAAACAAAGAGAAAAAACAAACTAAACTTTCATATAAAGATCAAAGGGATTATGATTCTTTACCAAAAGAAATAGAAAAACTTGAAGATAAAATTGAAGAAATAAATCAATGTTTAGCTAATCCAGCTTGCTATGAACAAAAAGGGATAGTCGCCGTTTCAAAGGAGCTTGAAGAGGTTCAAGAAATTTATGAAGAAAAGGTAGAAAGGTTTTTACAGCTTGAAGAACTCTTAGAAAGTTTTAACGAGTAGTTAAAAAAAACAAGCTATAATTAATCAAAAATAATTTTATAAAACAAAAAGGTATATTATATGAGTTTAAAACAACAATTAAAAGATGATTTAAAAATTGCAATGAGAGAAAAAAATATTGTAAAAAGAGATTCTATTAGAGCTATAAATACAATGATTAAACAAATTGAAGTTGATGAAAGAAAAGAATTATCAGATGAAGATGTTTTAAAACTTATTCAAAAAGGTATTAAGCAAAGAGAAGAATCAATTGCTCAATATAAAGAAGCTAATAGAGATGATTTAGTAGAAAAAGAACAGGAACAAGTGGATATTTTCAAGAAATATATGCCACAACAATTATCTGATGAAGATTTAGAAACACAAATGAAAGAAATCATTTCACAACTACAAGCAACAACAATAAAAGATATGGGTAAAGTTATGGGACAAGCAACTAAAAAACTAGCAGGTGTTGCAGATGGAAAAAGAATCAACGAAATGACAAAAAAACTTTTAGGATAAACTTTAAAATATATTAGGAAAATTGATGGATAACAAAATAAATAGTGTTGTAAAAGACACACTTCTTAACCTAAGGAAAAGAGGAGTTCCCGCAACTCCTAATGAATATCATAAAGAGTTTTGTAAAGTTTCAAAAACATACAATTTATCTGTAACAGAATGTAAACAATTTAAAAGCTTAGTCCAAAAACTAACAAAAAATGAACAAATAGAAATAAAAGCAAAAGGTATTGAAACCTTTGAGGATATGATACCTGTTTTACTAAATAGAGTTTCAAAAGACCAAGTAAATTCTTTATCAAAACTTTTTCAAGAAGCTGTAACTCCATCTATTAGTATTGGGGTAAATGAAGAATTAAAAAAATTCTCAGTGAAAATAGGTAATTCTCCTGCTTTAATATTTGAAGAAGATATTCAAAAAGAAATGCAAGAATTCATTACACAAAGATTTGAAGCAGATAAAAAGATAGTTAAACAAAAAACCTCTGATATTGCAAAACTACTTACTCTCATGGGACAATATTTTAATGATGCTATTCAAAGTAGTGGAAAAGGTTCAGAAGAAGTTTCTAATATTAAATCACAAATCCAATCAATTGATATGGAAAATACAAGTGGTTTAGAAGAACTATCACAACTTCAAAGTCAACTTATAGATGCAGCACTTTCAATTGAAAATGAAATGACAAGTGTAGGAGAAAAACTTCACTCAGGAAAATCTGATGTTCAAAAACTAGAACAAAGAGTGCAAGAGCTTGAAAAAGAGCTAGATAAAACAAGAGAAGAAAGTGCAAAAGATCATTTAACAGGTCTTTTAACAAGAGGAGCTTATGAAGAAGCAATTAAAAGAATTGAAAGTGCATATGAAAGAACAAATAATCAATTTGCAATAATTTTCTTTGATTTAGACCATTTTAAAAAGATAAATGATACTCACGGACATAAAGCTGGAGATATTATTCTTTCTACTTTTGCAAAGGTATTAAATAAAAATACAAGAGAATTTGATATAGTAGGTAGATACGGAGGAGAAGAGTTTGTTGCAATTATTCATTTTAATTTAAAAAGAGAACTTCTTAAATATTTAAAAAGAATAAAAACAATAATAAATGACAATGACTTTATATATAAATCAGAAAAAATTCATGTAACTTTCTCAGCTGGTGTTGCTATAAGAAATAATCACTCTTCTTATGAAAATGCTATTCAAAAAGCAGATATGCTACTTTATGAAGCAAAAGAAGGTGGAAGAAATAAAATTATAATTGAAGATGGTACAGTTATTTAAAGTTTTTTTACTAATTCTTTTTTTATTCTCTTCTTTAAATGCAAAAGATATTTATACAGAAGAAGAAATAAAAAAATTTATAGGGAAAACTATCATTATAGGTTTTGATAGTTTTTCTTTAAATACTCAACTAAAAGAAGATATAAAAAAATACAATCTTGGTGGAATAATTCTTTTTAGTAAAGACTACAAGACAAAACAACTTAAAAATATAAAATCCCCTAAACAACTAAAAAAACTAATAAATGATATTCAAAACTATTCAGACTATAAAATGATTATTTCTATTGATCAAGAAGGTGGCAAAGTTCAACGGCTGAATAAAACAAATGGTTTTACAAACTATCCAAGTGCCAAAGAAATTTCAAAAAAATCAAAAAAAGAAATACAAAATATTTATTCAAAACTCTCAAAAGAACTTACCAGCTATGGATTTAATTTAAACTTTGCACCCGTAGTTGATCTAAATAAAAACCAACATAACTATGTAATAAATAAACTTGAAAGAGCTTATTCAAAAGATACAAATAAAGTCGTTGAAATAGCTTCAATTTTTATAGAAGAACAGAAGAAAAATGGTATTTATTCTGTACTAAAACATTTCCCTGGACATGGTTCTTCAAAAGAAGACTCCCATAAAGGCTTTGTAGATATATCAAATACTTGGAGTGAAGAAGAATTACTCCCATATAAAGAACTTATTAAAAAAAATAAAGCTGATTTTATAATGACAGCACATGTTTTTAATAAACAACTAGACAAAATATATCCTGGAACACTTTCATATAATATAAATACTAAGTTATTAAGAAAAAAACTGAAATTTAAAGGTCTTATAGTAAGTGATGATTTACAAATGAAAGCAATATCAAATCACTATACTTTGAAACAAACACTAAAGTTAGCTATTAATTCAGGGATTAATATTTTAGTATTTGGAAATCAATTAGGAAATACTAAGCTTGAAACAATAGTAAATACTATATTTCAATTAATACAAGAAAAAGAAATACCTTTATCTAAAATATTAGAATCTAATAGACTAATCAATAAGTTTCTCCTGCCCTATTCTATATAGGAGAGGAAATACTTTAAATAGACCATTAAAAGAGTAATATTTTTAAAAGGTGTACTTTTAGGTGTACTTATTTATCTACTTATTCAAATTTGAGATAATTACTTAAATCCTCAGATATTTTATCATCTATCCATTTTGGTTCTAAAATCTTCATATACCTATCAGCATATTTTATTCATGTTATTTTTTATCATTATATTTAAGTCATAATTATTTTTACCTCAAGTATCAAAAATACACTCTAAAATGAATTTTAAACATGAAATATACTTCTTTTTTTATAAATTTTTTGCTATTATATGAAATATACTTCTTAAAAGGATCAAAATGAACCTATCACAACTAGGAAAAGAAATTCAACATTTAAGAAAAAGTAAGAATTGGTCACAAAATGACTTAGAACAATATTCAGGTATTACGAAAAGAACTATATCTAAAATTGAAAATGGATTTATAGATGAAGTTGGAATAAAGAAAGTTGAGACTTTATTAGATTTATTAGGTCAAGAGTTTGCATTGCGTCCAAAAGGAAGACCAAAGACATTAGAGGAGCTACAAGATGAGCAATAATATTAAAGTATTTATTAACAAAACAGATAGTGGTTCTTTATCTTTAGAAAATGAACAATACGTATTTAATTACAAAGAATCTGCAAAAGATGTTGTAAGTCTTACTATGCCAATTAGAAGTGCTAGTTGGAATAGTAAAAAACTTCATCCTATATTTCAAATGAATATGCCAGAAGGGGCTTTAAAAGAAACTATTATTAATCATTTCTCCAAAATACAAACAATGGATGATATAAACTTATTAAAACTTATTGGTCCTTATATGTTAGGTCGGGTAAAGTTTGAAAAAGTACCTAACATAGATGAAAGTTTAAAACTAGATGATATTCTAAACACATCTTCAAAAAATCTATTTGATGAACTTCTTGAAAGATTTGCTATACGTTCAGGTGTATCAGGGGTGCAGCCAAAACTACTACTTCAAGCACATGATAAAACTACAATGAAGTTTGAGCATTTTATTGTAAAGTCTTGGGAAAAGAACTATCCAAATCTAGCATTAAATGAATATTTTTGTATGAAAGCTTGTAATTATTCTGGACTTCCTACACCAGAATTTTATATAAGTGATGATTTTACAATGTTTGTAATGAAAAGATTTGATATAAATAATGACAAATATTTAGGGTTTGAGGATATGTGTGTACTTACAGCACGTGGAACAGAACAAAAATATGATGGAAGTTATGAAGAGTGTGTTAGAGTAATAAAAGATATTATATCACCAACAAAAAGAAAAGAGAGTTTAAAAATCTTTTTTAAAGCTATAATTATGAATCATTTACTAAAAAATGGTGATGGTCATCTTAAAAATTATGGGATTCTTTATCAAAATGATTTTGAAGACTCATATCTTGCACCTATTTATGATGTAATTACTACTACTATTTATTTAAAAAATGACATCCCTGCTTTAAGACTTAGTGATGGTAAACTATGGTGGAAAGAAAAAACCTATAAAGCTTTTGCAAAACTAAGCTGTGGATTATCAAATAGTGAATATACCTCAATACTAAATGAGTGTAAAGATGCAATAATTAAAACTAAAAAAGAAATCAAACAATTTCAGCAGATACAACCTGATGTAAAAGAGTTTTTAGAAGACTTAATTTTATGTTGGAGTGAAACTATTTAAAATAATTGAGACTAGCAATGAGGGAATGCCAATAATACTTCCCTCATTTTTATAATGAATTTGAGAAAAGGTACAATGAAAATCTTAATAAGTCGTAGGTGTTAACTGATTAAAAAACTGTCTACACTATCGGGGTCATTCCAAAAGTTAAATCAAGTAGTTTTTTTCTTGATTCTACTAGTAATTTACTCACTTCTGACATTTTTTAACCTCCATTTATAATGTTAATTAATTTTTATACTTTTTAAAATTCTCTGCTTGTTCAAATATCTCTTTAAATACTTCATCTTTTGTAATTGGTGGATATCCATGTTTAGCTAAAAGCATAATAAGGTCAACTTTTAGTTCGGCTTTTATATCATCCCTTACATCCCAATCTGTATATTTTGTTTTATCATCAACTACTATTTTTACTTCACGAGATAGTTCTATTAACTTATCTTCTGGATATGAAAAATCAAACTTAATAGCAATACTTTTTAATATATCGTAGAAAGCTTTTTCTTCAAAGTCTATACCCATATCCCCAAAAGATTCTTTCTCTTTTTTCAACTCTTCATAAAGGTCAATAATCTCATCAGTGAAGTCCTCTAAGACTTCACTAACAAGGACATCTTCTTCTTTTCTTTCATTATATTTTTCAACTAACGCTGTAAATTTTTTAGAAAAGTCTGTAGCTTTTACTTTATTTACTTTTTTAAAATCTTCTAATGCTTTTGCTAATAGTTGTTGCAGTAGTTTTATCTTTGTGTTTGGTAATTTGATTTTATTTATCTTATTAATATAATCTTCATCAAAAATATCAACTTGAGCTTCATCTTCTGAGCCTAATTTAAATATTTCCTCAACGCCATCACTTTTAAGTGCTTCTGTTATCATCTCTCTAACTTTTGCATTCATTTGTGCAGTATCAGGAGCATAACCTTTTGTAAGCTTTATTACAATACTTCTAATGGCTAGGTAGAAGTGAATATAATCTTTTTCATTTTGAGTAAACTCTTCACTTCCACAACAAATATCATAAGCAGATTTAAGTCTTTTTACAAGATACATAAATCTTGTCTCAAGCTCTTTTGTAAGCTGTACATATTCACTAGCTCTATTTAAACAATCTAATTGTTCTGTTGGTGTTCCATTGAAATATAAATTACTATCAAACTTATGGAATAGTTTTGATAATAAATCCAATTGGTCACGCACCACTACAATTGAGGCTTTTATATCTTCAAAGTTCTGACTATCCATTTGTGAAAACTGTTTTAAGGCTTTATTCATAGCTGTTTTTATACCTATATAATCAACTACTAGCCCTTTTTCTTTTCCTGCAAACTTTCTATTTACCCTTGAAATAGTTTGTATAAGGTTGTGTTGTTGTATTGGTTTATCTATATAAATAGTATCTAAGAATGGTACATCAAACCCAGTAAGCCACATATCTACTACTATAGCTATTTTAAAGTTTGATTTTTCATTTTTAAACTGTGTATCTAAAGTCTTTCTGTACTCTTTAGTTCCTAGTAAATCATATAACTCTTTTTCATCATCTTTATTTCTAGTCATAATCATTTTTAGTTTTTCAAGAGGTAATATCTCTTTTTTCTCTTTATCAGTAAGTTCTACACCATCATCTGCTACACTTTTTTCATTCCACTGTGGTCTTAAAGCAATAAGCTCACGAAAGAGTGCATAAGCTATAGGTCTTGAGCTTGACACAAACATAGCTTTGCCTTTTAGTGTGGCACCTTCACTTACTCTTTTTTCATAATGTTCTACAAAATCTTTCGCAATTGCTTTTATTCTATCAGGATCACCAAGTATTTCACTCATATTTGACATTGATTTTTTACTATCTTCTATTTGGTGTTCATTTGCTCCTGCTTTTGCACAATCATCATAGTATTTTTCAATATCTTGTAATTTTGAGTTATCAAGTAGAACTTTAGCAGCTCTTCCTTCATATACTATCCTTACTGTGATTTCATCTCTTACTGATTCTGTCATAGTATAACTATCTACTACATCTCCAAATACATCAAGAGTAGCATCTATAGGAGTTCCTGTAAATCCAACATAAGTAGCATTTGGCAATGAGTCATGTAGATACTTTGCAAAACCGTAAGTTTTTTTCAAACCATCTTTAGAAGTCTTTACTTTTTGCTCTAGGTTTATTTGGCTTCTATGTGCTTCATCAGATATACAGATGATATTTGTTCTTTCACTTAGTATCTCTATATCTTCTGTAAACTTATGAATAGTAGTTAAAAATACTCCACCACTCTCACGACCTTGTAGTTTTTCTCTTAAATCAGCTCTACTTTCAACACTTACTATTCCATCATCACCTATAAAGCCTTTAGCATTAGAAAATTGAGAACTAAGCTGTGTATCCAAGTCTGTTCTATCTGTGATAAGTATAATAGTAGGACTTGAGAACTCAACACTTTTCATTAACATTCTTGTTAAGTAAAGCATAGTAAAGCTCTTCCCACACCCAGTGGCTCCAAAGTATGTACCACCTTTACCATCACCATTTGGTTTTTGATGTAACTTTATATTTTCATAGAGTTTTCTTGTAGCGTAGTATTGAGGGTAACGACAAACTATCTTTTCTTCTTTTTTTGATTTATCAGGCATATAGATAAAGTTATGAATAATATCTACTAATCTTTCTTTATCAAACATACCTTGAAGCATAGAGTGCATAGATGCAATACCATCTACATCTATTTCATCTCCAGTAATCTTTCTCCAAGAGTAAAAGAACTCATAAGGTGCAAAAAATGAACCTGCTTTATTATTCACTCCATCACTTATGACACAAAAGGCATTATATTTAAAAAGTTCAGGTATATCTCTTCTATACCTTGTAGTTAGTTGTACAAAAGCATCATGGATAGTTGCTTCTTCTCTTATGGCACTTTTAAACTCAAACACTACCAATGGAATACCGTTTATATACAGTATTCCATCAGGTATTCTTTTTTCATAGCCCATAATTTCAAGTTGATTTACTATTTTAAAACTGTTTTTATTCACATCCTCATAATTTATAAACTCTATGTAAATATCTTTTTGTGAAGCATCTTCTCTTTTTAAAATAAATCCATCAGATACTAGTTTCATAATAGATTTATTAGAGTCGTATAAATCACTTGCAGGGAAAGATTGTAGTTTCCTTACTATTTGAGTAATTTCACTATCAGTTATATTATCACTTTTATATCTACTTTTTAGATACTCTTTTAAATCGTCTTCTAGTAATACTTCACTTTCATCTCTTTGTATATCTTTACCAAACTGATAGATAATGCCTTGATTTTCAAGTAACTCTACAAATGCTAGTTCTAATTTTTCTTCTGTAAATTTATTCATTATTAATCTCTCTAAATTAATTTTAATTCTTCACTGATATCTCTAACCAGCTTACTTAAAGGTCTTTTATGTAAATCTTCATCTCTTTTATAATTAGACAGTAAATATCTGTAAATTTCATCCTCGGAAAAACCAAAATTTTTTAATTCTTCTATATAACTTTTTGGATAATATGCTTTTTTTATTAAAAGCTCTACAACAACATCTTTATGTTCCTTATATAGCTCTTCTAATTTAAATACTTCTAGACTAGCTTTATTCCCATATAATTCAATTTCAAAACTATCAAAATCATATTTTTTACTTTCAACATTAAAAAAATTTATATTATTAGGGCTAATAGAAAATTTAAACTCATCTTTTTTTACTTCATACGGATTTGTTATAGGATACTGATAATATGTATCTTTTGATTCTTTTGCTCCAAATCCATTACATGTAGGACATGATGGGATTAAATTAAAATATGAACATGCAAGGAAAGGATAAAGTGATTTAGGATAGAAATGATCAATTTCTGGTTTCACACTACCTTCTTCATTTAATGAGAAGGTATAGTTTCTATTACAGTATGGGCATGTTTTTAAATCTATAATTTTAATAAATTGTAGCTTATCAATTTTATCATAACCATATTTTTCAAAGATACTACGTAAAAATATATCTATTGTTCTCTTTTCGTCATAAAATTTATTATAAAAAAATTGTAAACCTATATTTTTAAATCGGGGTTCTTCATACATTTTTTTATATATCTGAATTATTTTAACTAATTCATTTGGAGGTGAAAGCATAACTCTTTTTAGATATTCTTCATTTTCAAATTGTTCTATAATTTTAATTATTTTTTTTGTTAAACTGTAGTTTTTATTTTTCCAAGATATTTTCTTTTGTTTTTTTATTACAGTAATACGTCTTAATATTTCAGATTTATAATCATTATAAAACTTTTCTAATATAGTGTCTTCAGGATAAGATATTTGAATCATAATTCTTTTAACTCTTTTTCAATTAAGTTCTTTTGTTTTAATAACTCTTGTTTTCTTTGTTCTCTTATAAAATCATCATTAAATTTTTTATAATACATATCCAAAAGTTTTGTTTTTAAAAAATCTTCTCCAACAGAATTTATAGTATGTTTAATCTTATTTATTGGAATATCAATAAATGAGTTATTGCCATTTAAAAATTTAATTATTTTATCTATTGTATTTTTTGCAAATTCTCCCATAAGTCCATTATTCATAAAAAATCCATGTGACAATAAAGTATGAATATTTGATCCAAAGGTTTTAATATTAATCTCACTAGTAACATTTTTACAATTACCTATTTTTTGTATGTTATTTTTTACTTCATAATCATTTTCTTTATACTTATCTAAAAAAACTATATTACCTTTTGGAAGATCTGAGAGAATAAATGGAGAATGTGATGTCATTATAAAATTAAAAGTGTCATTCTTGAAAAAGACATTTATAAAATTTGTTATTAACGAAATAAACTTTTTTTGCCAATTTGGATGTAGTAAAGTATCAGGTTCATCAACAATTATTGTGAATTTACTAACTCCGGATTTCTTCATATTCAAAATATGATTGTACATATTTGTAATTAGGTAAAGTAGTTTTTCCTCCCCACTACTTAACATTGGAGTAAAACTAAATTCCAAAATATCATGCCTTATTTCTTCTATAAATTCAAGGTATTTTTCAATAAACTTTTCAAATTCAAGATCAGACTCTACTAGGTTTATAAAACTATCCCAGATAAAAAAGTAATCATAATTCTGAGTCATTAAGGAATTATATATATTGACAAAATTAATATTTTTTTGACTTAATATAAATTTTTTAATTTCATCATCTTTTAAATAACAAAAAATCAAACAAAGAATTTTAAATCTATTGATTGTTAATTTTTCTTCATCAAAATTAGTATACATATTTTTTAAAAATTCATCTCTTTTATAATTATCTTTAAAACTAGGTGAAGCTAAAAAGATTTTTCCCAAATCTTTGAGTTGAAATTTGATATTCTCAATTTTAAAATGTTCAGCAATAAATCTTTTTAAATTGGGATAATGCTTTAAAATTATATGCAAATACTTACTTTTAAGATAACTAAAATGATTATTTAGAACTAAATTAGAATAAGAAGAAGCTAGAGTATCATCATTTTTTTCTTTTTTTGAATTAATTGAGACAATATTAAAAAGCTCTACAGAGTTCTTATGTAAATCTGAAATAAAATCTATCTTTTCAGTCAAATGAAAAAATCTTCGAGGTATTAAAAAGTCACTCATTTTATATGTGTTAATATCTATGAATGATTTCATAAAAAGTAATGAAGTTCCATATTTGTTTAATGATTCAGGATTTAATGTTATCTCAAATCGAGTTTCATTCTTTATATTTTCCTTTTTTAAGTTTTTATGAAAGACTAATAATTTATTATTATATTTAAAAACAAATATACCGTTATATTCATTTTGTTCTAAAATAAAATCTAATAAACTACTTTTTCCACTACCATTTTCTCCAACTATTGCAGTAATATTAAGATTATCAGGGAAAATATTTATATATTCTTTACCCGTTATTGCTAGTTCTTCTGTATCTTTATCATACCTACATTCAAATCTAGGACTAAAATTAAACCTCTGATTTTTTATATTTTTATACTCTTCAACCCATAAATAGATTAATTCAAATTTACTCATTTATCTCTCCAAATTGGATTATTTTCCCAGTTCTTTATAAATCCCATTTTTTCTATATCTACTTCAGGATATTTTTTTATTAAGGATTTTATTTTAGCTTTAAATTCTAATTCATCTTCACCAATACAAGTTAATATATACTCTATAACTGTTAGTGCAAAAAAGATTTTATTTTTACTATCTGATAACTCTTTAAAAGATTCATGTTTTCTTGGAACTTCAAAACTAACGCCTAAAGTCTTGTTCCAAAGTCTACTATGATGAGCACAAGCATTTCTTACACTTGATAATGCTTTGAACCATTTGAAAAATACTACTTTATTAATTTCACCCATAGATGATATTACTTCATTTTGTTCTTTTTCTTGTAAAAGCATAAATAGTTTTGATAAAGAGCCAAATGAAATAATCTCTACAACTGTCCAAATAGGCAAATCAGTAGTATTATATTTATTTTTAAAGTGCCTTATAAATACTTCTTTAGAACGCTCTTTTTCTTTTAATATATCTTTGTGAAGTTCATCAAATTCTGTTTGTTTATTTGTTCTTAGTGTTGATATATCTAAGTAACCAAAAGCATCATAAGATTTTGCATGATGGTAAGCTATTTGTGTTCTAAGATAAATCTCTATAACCTCAATAGCTTCAAATATAATCTTTCTAAGTTCTGTATCAAAGTAGTATAGTTTTATTATATTTTCAAAAGTTGTATCTGGTAAAAATTTATTTTTATTTTCTAAATTTTTAGGATATTGGAAAGGTAAAAAGTAAGCACTAAGTCTATAATAATTTATATGTTGTAGTTTCGTAAGTACATATTGAGGATTTGAAATGATTAAATCTCTTTGTTTTAAAAGTTCTAATTGTTCTTCAAAAGTCTTATGTTCTTTTTGGTAAGTGTTTTCTTGATTTTTTAATGATTGTAATTGTTCTTGAAGGTTATTCATAAAGAAGACCCTCTCTTTGGCACATTGTTAAGAGGTGGAGGGGGTGTGTTAGTGAAAGTATAACTTACATAATCTTTAAGTGCACTTAGAGTACATCGGGCTACAATCCCGAAGCTCTTAAAAGTAACAAATTGTAAATTATAATTGTTCATATAAATAGTATTTGTCATTATTTATTTTCCATATATTTAAATTCTTCTTCTTTTACTTTAAAAAAGTTAAATACTAATGTTTGTAAATCTCTTATAATATTTCTTAACATTGTAAAAAACTGAATAATCAATACTACATATAAATAAAATAAAAATACAATCCCATATTTATATAAAGGTATTTCATAAATCTCTTTAAAAATAAAAGTTATGCCCTTAAAATCTATAGTTTGTAATATATTTAATAAAAATGTATATAGAAATAAAATAAACATAACATATAACATTTTTATAAACCTATTAAACATAGGTTTTACAAAAAAATCAAATTTCTTTTTTGTCATTAACTTATTAAGAAAACTATTTTTTTTATCTGAATTATCTTGATTAAACAGTTGTATTGCAAAAGGTATAACTGCAACTATAAAACCAAATAGACCAGCAATTAAAGTGACTAATAAAACTACTATATTGGTATTCAGGATAATATCTTTATATATATTGATTATATTATCAAAAAAGAGACCTGATAAAATCAACATAAATATAATAATATATTTAATTATTAATTTCATTGTATGCCTCAATCATAGTCTTATATACCTCTTTAGAATATTTTAATCTATCAAGTCCTTCTAATCCTGAAATATCTTCTATATACATATCTTTTTCTATTTTCAAATAAACTAAATTCTCATAAAGTGAAATAATATCATCATTTTGTTTTTCATCTTTATATGTAATTTTAATATTTTTTACTTCCTTTGATGCCCTATTATTAAAAGTATCTGTAAAGAAATTAACTACTTTAGATTGCCAATCATTTGATTCAACTTGTAATTTTGCTGTCAATTTTGTATTAGGATTATGTAAAAAGTTTTGCATATAACCATCTGTGTCTTCTGATTCTTTTAAATATTGTTCTATATCTAAATCTATCATCTCTATTGTTTTTATGTTATCCACAAATAAATTTAATCGTTCTATTATATTTTCTCTATATTTTGCTTTATAGATTAAATCATTATTCTTAAGAGATAAATTATTGATTATCCCTCTTTTTAGAGTTGAAATAGTAGGAGTTTCAGAAGTTTCTTCCATTAGCAAAATATTTTTATCTTTTATAAAAATACAATGTGCAGGAATTTTTGGTTTTATTTTTTCATTATGGGCAGAATTTTCAATCTTCTTTTCTTCTTTATTTTCTACAAACTGATAATTCATATCCTTAGCTAGTAAAAAGCAAACTGTATTATTAAATATTTCTTCTTGAGAAAAACTTGTTATATCATCGAATGAATCAAACCAAATTGAAGTTTCTTTATCATTTGCATTTATATCAAGTACTCTCGTATTACTTGAGTCATTGTCATCAAGTTTAGAAGATAATTCTTTTAAGATATCTTCTAATGTTTTTTCTGATAAAAAAAGACTTCTATCAGAAATTTCAATATCAAATACTGATGCTTTTATCATTTTTCCCAAAATTTATCCTCTATAATTATTTTTATAATTAACTTTCTTCTACTTCATCACTACTATCTTCATCTAACCCATCTTTAGCAACACTTTCATAATGGAATTTAGTAAGTTCTGATGTTAAAAAGTCATCCATTAATACTTTGATAAATAAATCTTTAGAAACTTTAGTATCTAGTAGGATTTTATCTTCACTTTGATTAAATCTAATCTTTCCAACTAATCTAGGGAAAGCTTTACAAAAATTTATTATATTTTGATTTGGAATTTTAGCTTTTAATACAGGAGATGATTTAGCTACTTTTGTAAATTTTCTTGCATATTTTACATCTTCAATAAGTTCATGTAAAACTTCCGTATTTTCTACTAGTAATATATTTTCAATAGCAGTTACTCCAAGAGTTGCTTCTTTTTTAATAACCTCATGAAATCCAAAATTTTTTTCTAAACTTTTTAAATCAATTACAAATAACTCATTATTAACTCTCATTAATTGGAAGTTTGAACTTACTCTTAAAAATTCATCATCAATTTTAGTAAGTCTTGTTTTACTCTTTTTCAAAAAGAAATTAGTTCGACCATAAATATTAATAGAAGCCATAGTTTTATATAAAACCATTTGTTTCTCATCATTACCAATTTCAATTAGTAGAGATTGAACATCTAATAAACTTGTATCAGAAATATTCATCAAAGGTAAATTATCAGTAGTTATTACACTATTAATACAAGATAATTCATCTGGAATATCAACATCATACTGGTAAATTGCATTTACTCTATCATCAGATGAAGATAAATTTAAAACAGAAAGTTCATCATTATTAATAATAGTTTCATTTAGACTATCTAAAAATAATGTTTTTAGACCATTTAAAGCTTCACTTTCTATGTCTAGCTTAACAGGATTTAATTCATTTTTTAAGACAGCATAAATTGAAACACCTATTTCATCCGTATTATCATTAAAAAATTCAATTTCATTTTTTAATTCTTCTATATTCACTAATTTACTCCTTTAGCATAATAAATTCTGTCATCAAGTTTTATATATGAAACTTTCTGTCCAACAATAAATTTTTCACGACTTATAATAACAATATCATCTCTAATTCCATTTTTAAAAGAGCCATTGGCTTTATATATATAAAATCCCAATAATGCCAATGATGGATTTGCATAGAATAAATCAGTCTTAATATATATCACACCCATTACAACAAGTAATAAACCTAAAACAATCATTTGACGAACACTTTCAAAATCAAAACTTATTAATGGAATAATATATGTTGCTAAAAATGTTAAATGTTCATAGTTTATACTTTCAACTTTTGTCACGGTAAAAGGAATATCTGTTGTTCCTTTTAAATCAAATTCAAATTTCTTATAAGCAAAGAAACTGTAAAAAAGCATTATTAAACAAATAATTGGGATAACATTTGATAATAAAATATCTTTCCAGTCCTCTAAATCTTTAATATTGAAACAATCATTAGGAAACTTAATAGTAATAATAATGAAAAATGCAAATAAAAGCCCTAGTGACAATATGTATAAATTAATTTTTCTAAAATTATCATTCATTATCTACTCCTTACCCATCTATCGTTGCCATTTTTGAAAGTAAAACATCTTTTAATTCAATCAACATTTCATTTTCTTTATTTGTTTGTTCAAAAGTTTTCAGAATAGATTTCATTACAAGATTTATTTTTTCCAAAACAGAATTACATGGTATTAAAATTGGTAATGCCTTAATTGTAGTTAAACTTAAATTTTCTTGTACAGCTTGTTGAACATTATCTCTGTAAAATTCAGTATGCCAACCACTTAAAAATAATCCTTCAATATAATTTAAACTAATTTTATCTTGATTCACTCGTATAATTGCTATTGCTTGATTTATATTTGCAGGTAAGATTTTCTTATATACTTTTGAAAATTTACCTAATGTGCCTGCAATTGAAAACAATAAATCATCTTCTTTTAGTATTGACCTTTTTAGTTCTTTTAAATGCGTATCTTCTTCGATAAATGAAAGTCTTTTTTCATCTATTCCATGAAACATATTTATACATTCTGCTTTTAAATAATTTACACTAGAATCAAATTTTTTATTAAACATATTTTGTGGTGTTGTACCTTTAGTAATTAAAGTACATACTTCTTCAAGACTTAATGAAATCCACCCTTCAGGCGTCTCCATATCCAATTCATCCGAGTATTCCATCTCACCACCATTTGATTTATATGGCTTACCATTTTCATCTGGAAACTCAAAATTTACAAACCACTCTTTATAGATACTTTGTGCTGTATCTTCTAGTTTTTGATTTAGTGTCTCATTTAGTTTAATTCGCTTCACGATAGTGTGATACTCTTTTACTATTTCTTTTTGTTTTTCAGGTGATGGAACTGGTAATTCTACATCACACATCTCTTCCCATCCAAATGCTTCTCTTGTACTACCATGAGACATATATCTTGCATATCTATCAAACTCTGGTCTTCTAAACCACATCATAAGATATTCTGGAATTAGTTCATTTGTATCTATAATCTCAAATACTGTATATGATGTAGAAACAATAGCTTCATCATCTTCAAGTAAAGCTATAGATATTTTATCTCCATTTCTAGAAGTAATAGAACCATAAGTAAACTGACCTTTTTTTACTACTTTATACTTTGACATATCAGTACCAATAGTATTTGCAATAGAAGGGATAAATTGCTTAGTTATACTTACACCAAGAAGATTGTCAACTTTTAAATCAGTATTTTTAATACTTACTTGTTGAATATATTGACCAAGCTTTTTATAGTTTGATTTCATAACCCAACTCTTTAAATACTGTTAATAGTTCTTGTTTTGATTGTTCTTCATTTTTTAGAAGTTGCATAAATTCACTTTGAAGATTTGTCATTTTTGTATCAAAGTCAATATTTTCATCTCTATTTACAAACTCAATATATTTGCTAGGTACTAGGGAATAATCTTTTTTCTCTACTTCATCTTTTGAAGCACTATAACAGTATTCAGCTATATTTTCATAAGAATCTTTATCACTTTGCCAAGTATGATAAGTAGTAGATATTTCATTTATTGTTTCTTCATCAAACTGTGTAAATTTCTTTTCAAAAGGAACACCCTTTTGTCTTAAATCCATAAATAAGATTTCATTTGTTCTATCTCTATGAATTTTATTTACTCCATTTTGTTCAAACTCTCTTTTCTTTTTATTTGCATTTAAAATCCATAGAGTAACACTAATATCCGTTGTATAGAAAAGGTTTCTAGGTAAGATAACAATAGATTCTACCAAATCATTTTCAATAAGCTGTTTTCTTATCTCATATTCATCTCCACCACCACTTAATGCACCATTTGCAAGGACAAAACCTGCAACACCATTTTGAGATAGTTTTGAAACCATATTTAGTATCCAACCATAGTTTGCATTTGATGTTGGAGGTACTTCATATCCTGACCATCTTGGGTCATCTAGTAGTTCATTTGTTCCTCTCCAATCTTTTTGATTAAACGGAGGATTAGCCATGATAAAATCAGCTTTTAAATCTTTGTGTTGGTCTTTTGCAAATGTATCAGCTGGTACATCTCCAAGGTTTGCAGATATTCCTCTAATAGCTAAGTTCATCTTTGCTAGTTTATATGTAGTTGCTGTATATTCTTGTCCATAGATAGAAATATCTTTTTTATTTCCTTTATGAGCTTCTATAAACTTTATAGATTGAACAAACATACCACCTGAACCACAAGCAGGGTCGTAGATTTTACCTTTGTATGGTTCAATCATATTTGCTATTAGATTTACTATTGATTTAGGAGTATAAAACTCCCCTTTACCTTTACCTTCAGCTATGGCAAAATTACTTAAGAAGTATTCATAAACACGACCTACTATATCATGCCCTTTATCTTCTATAGTGTTGATGTTATTGATAGTATCTATTAAAGCAGCTAACTTACTTACATCAAGCCCTAGTCTTGAAAAGTAGTTATCAGGTAATGCACCTTTTAAAGATGGATTGTTTTTTTCAATAGTTGATAAAGCAGTATCTATTTTAAGAGCTATATCATCTTGTTTTGCATTTTGTTTTATGTATGACCAACGTGAGTTTTTAGGAAGATAAAAAACATTTTCCATAGTATAAAATTCTACCATGTCTAAAAATGCTTCTTTACCCTCTGATATTAATTGCTCTTTTCTTTCTTCAAATGTATCACTTACAAACTTTAAGAAAATCAGTCCTAAAACTATATGCTTATATTCGCTTGACTCAACTGTTCCTCTTAACTTATTTGCACTGTCCCACAGCGTCTCTTCCATACTCTTTTGTTTTTTTACTGCTTTTGCTTTTGCCATTAAATAAATAGTCCTATAATATTGTTTTTAATTATTTTATCTAAATTGTATTTAATAATAAGTAATATACTCCTATACATGGAGATTGACTAAGATATATAAGTTTTTAATAATTTAGCTAACTTCTCTTTCAAATATACTGGCTCAACAATCTTAATATAAGGTATCCAATACTTAACAACTTTTAATACTTCATCATCATAAGATACTTTTGTAGAAATAGTCAAATATTCATCATTCTTATCAAGTATCTTTTGATTTGGGAATATCTCTTTTCTATTAAAATATTCTTTTGCTTCATTGTCTACTTGTAGAATAACTTCAATTTTATCGGTATACCAATTACTTTTATTTTGTTCAAGCTCTTTTAAAAAATCTTTTTTAGGAGAGAATTTTTTATTCTCATCTTCCCACCTAAATTTAGTAATTTTTGAAAAAGTAAATGTTTTTAGTTTATCATTTTCATCTGCCAGAAGATACCAAATACCATTATTATTGATAAGTTTATATGGATTTACTTTTCTTTGTTTTTTATAGTAAATAAAATTTACTGGGCTATTCCTAAGAATAGCTCCACTTAAATCTTCAAAGTCTTGTTTCCTATTACTAATATCTTCAAAACCTTGGTTTTTTATAAGATATGCATTATTTAGTTTTGAGTTTAAAATATCAGTAATAAACTCATTAGTTAAATCAGGATATAAAGACTTTATACCACTTAGTGTTGCAAAGTTCTTTATATCATTAAAACCTAATTTACCCAGGGCATAACCTTCTAAACTATAATATTTGCCTTTTTTCTCTATAGGCATTAAACTTAATCTTTCATTTAAGTCCTTCGTATAATACATTGTATATTTACTGATTGAGTTATCTATACATATAAGATAAACTTCTACCATTATCTCTTATAGTAGGTTGTATTAATATGCAAGATATCACTCCTGAACAGCTTTATAAAACTATTGGTAAAAATGTTGCCAAATATCGAAAAGAAAAAAAGTTATCTCAACTTGATTTATCTTTAAAAATGGGATATAAATCAGTCTCTGTAGTATCAGGTGCTGAGATATACTATAAAAGCAAACATTTTAATCTTGAACAACTTCTGAAAATCTCACAAATTCTCGAAATTGACCTTTGTGATTTCTTAAAAACTAAATAATCTTATCTGCGATAATTTTAATCTCATCTAGTTCTCTTATATATTGTTCTAATAACTGACCATCTTCATCAATGATATCATGATTATAAATCTTTATAAGTCTAATCATTAGTAAATGTGTATTTTTAATCTTTTTCTTAGTAGATTTAGAAAGAGTTTTAAAATTATTATTACCATTACATAATAGTTTTATTTCTTCTAATTCTACTTTTACAGCATAAATACCCTTTGCAAATTTACTAACACAAGAATCCAATTCGATTTTGGATTTATCTGTTATTTTAAATAGATTATAATTTGCCTCTGATTCTAAAGTATAAAACTGCTTCATTTCTAATTCTGGAAGATTCTTAAAACTTCCATAAGTTTCTAGAAACATTGGTATTAAATGCTCAAAAAAAATAGAACTTAGTTCATCAAACTTTTCAATACTATCTTTGGGTTCTTCTTCATCTTTATTCTCAAAAAAGCTATCTCCAAAATCAGCTATTTTTCTTCCAAGATTATCTCCCCAATTTGTAAAACCAATATAAGCATCTTCTAATAGCTCTTGTTTATCATTCTCTTGGACATACTTTCTTAATCCAAAGCCAGTTGCAGCTAATGCAACTCCACCTATAATAAATACTGGTAGCATTGGTCACTCCTTTTTGTTTTATAAAAGAAGTTTAACACTAGTAATGGAAAGGTTGTGTCGTTTTTTAGAAAAAAACAATATTTTTATAAATTTTTCTATTTAAAAGCAATAGAGCCTTAAAAATCGACATATACTACTGTTTTTTTCTCATAAAGTCTATTATCAACTGCCCATTTGGTTGTAATTAAAATAGTCTAACCTTAAATCAAAATCGTTTAAGTATTTTTAATAAATGTAAAAAAAAGTATATTTCCATAAAACATTTCATTATTTTTTAAAGAGTATTACATATAATATTATTTATTTTTAAAGATTTCTAATCAGATATTAGCTGTTAGTAAAACAAAAAATAAAATGAAAATAAAATCTATTCTCGAAAAATTTAAATATTAAAAAAGGTCTGTAAAATATTATGTCAATATCTAATATTAATGATGAAATTATAAGAGAAAATGAAATTTTAAATATTAAATTTAAACAAAAAGAATTTGATGATGAATTCATAGAACATCTTAAAAACCTATTATTTCTATTTCAAAAAAATAAACAAATATATCAATCCTTAAATTTATTAGAATTTATATTTGAGAATATTTCAGAGTTTTCAAAACTTGAAGCTTTTAAAACTTTTATGATTGATATTGTTAATAAAATGGATGATTTATTAGAAAATTGTGAAACAGTTGATCAAATTACTTTTTCTAAAGTTACTTTACCTCCTAATGATTTTAAAAAATTAACCTATTCTATTATTGAATATTGTATATTAAATCATAATGGCTATGATGATATATACATAAATTATGTTGAAAAATTTGGCTATCAAGAAAAAGCTATCCCCATATATGAGGAAAAAAAACTAGATGATATCCTTATTGCTACAATATATAATAAGTTAATTGATAAATTGGGATATAAATATAGAGACAGTAATACTATAAATTTAATGCAAAAACTTGAAAATATACTAAAGCAAAAAATGTTTGATGAAAAATTTAACCATATATCTCAAAACTTTATTACTTTAAAAGAAAAATTATATAGTAAAGAAAGAAGAGATGAAACTAATTCTGAATCAAATTTAGAAAAACAAGTTAGACTTAATAAAGAGGGGGAATTAAGTGCTTCAAGAAGTACATATTTTAAATACAACGAATTAAAAAAGATGTATAAAAACACATACTATGAAGACAAAAGTTTATATCGAGATATTTTAATCTATAAAACAATGTTTTATCCTCAAGATTTTACATTAAGAGAGGTAAAGGAACTTTCTAGTAAAGAGAGGTGTCCTTTTTGTTCAATTGTAAAAAAAATATATTTAGAGCATGAAATATATGAATTTATTGCACTTAATGCAATACTAAAATTTATTGAAATTAAAAATTATGAACAAGCAATAAACTACTTTTTTAAATATTTTCAAAATAAAAAACTTAAGGAGATAAATGAAATACAATTAGTTATTGAAGTTATTATTAGCTTTCATAATTTAAGGCATAATATTTATCCCATATTTGAAATAAAGTATAATTTTGATTATAAAAATTTATATGATAACTTGTATGAATATTATAAATTAGACTTTATTAATTTTATTTCAAATAATAAATCTTTATCAAATGATTTAAAAAATTATCTACAAATATTTAATAAAAACAATTTTAAATATGAACTTGAATTTGTAAATTATATTTCAAAATATAAAAAATATAAATCAAACTCTATTTTAATAACAATTGATACTTTACACAATGAATTAGAAGAGATAATAAAAAATAATCTAAGTATATTAAATATTAAAGAGTGTATTGAAATTTATTCAGATTTTTTTCTTCATGATTTTATTATTGATGAAAGAGTATCTTTTAACATATACATTCAATTTTTAAATAATTTAAATATAAAAGTTAGTAGTGTAACAAATTTTGAGATTGTAAATAATCACTATTCTCATTTTTTAAATTCTACAAAATTTAATAGTTTATCACAGAAAAATAAGAATAAATTTATTTTAAAGTATATGGAGTTATATAAAAAGCTTGATGGACTTGGAGTAAATAATGATTACATAAGTAAAACAGAAGAAGTTTTTTTTAATTTTGTAAAAGCTATAGAACCTGAAAGTGAAAATGAATTATTAAAAACCTATTCAACTATATTGATATTTTATTTGAAAAAGGCATTATTTGTAGAAAGTGATAGATTAGTAACTTATATAAATAATCTTATTGATATTGGTATGGAATCCAATAAGATATATGATTTAATAATTAGCGAAACTTTAAGCTATACTTCTTATTCTTTTGGTTCAAATTTCAATAAACAAATCAATTCAATTTTTAATATTTTAATTAAAATAAACCAAAAAAAATTTAAAAATATTGATCTCTTAAGTCATGAAGATAATAGTTCAAATATTATAAAAAGTGACATAAAAAATCTTAATAATGGTCTACATTTTGATATTAATATAATAATTAAAGATGATAAAGAAGATGCACTTCATAAGCATCTAGAATCAGATGAAAAAATTGAAATAAAAGAGATTATTAAAAAAGCTATTGAACATAATAGTTTAAAATGTATAAAAGTACTTTTAATACAATATCCAAGAAGTTTTGAAAAACAAGATGCAGCATTATTAATAGAAAAAAACAATCTTCAGTTATCAAAACTAGATGAAATTGTAGAAAAACAAGATTTCGATAAATTTGAATTATTAATCAAATTAGAGATTATAAAAAGAGGTAACCTTAAAGAATTAACTATGAATTTTTAACATAGAAATTTTATATAAAGAGACTAAATGAAACTAGGACTTCTAACAGAAATTCCATTATCAGATGTTAAATTTACTCATTAATTGTGGGTGTGGGAAAACCACTTTATCTATCCTAATTTATGTTTTTTAACACCAAAGGAAATGAGTATTTATCAACTAAGTCTCTAGCAAAGCAAATCAATAGAATAAGGTAGAATTTAAAGTGAGTTTTGAGGAAAAAGAAAATTTACAACACAAATTTATTATAGGTTTAGTATATCCATCCTTTTTAGGTTCAGTTATATACAATGTTCTTGATAAGTTTGATTATATATATATGATAAATAATATTGAAAGGTATGTACTCTTTTTATTAATATTAATCTCTTATGTAATGGATTACTTATATACAGATAATGAATACACTAAAAAAGATTATACAATTACACATACTATTATTGATTTTATCATCATTATCTTATTGTATTTATCTGTTATAGTTATTTTGGATTATAATAAATACCCTAATCCAATTTTTTTCATAGCTTTATACTTATTTTTAACAAAGTTTTTGAATTTATTATGGGAAATCAATAAACAAGAAAAAGAAGTTTTGGCTATAAAACTTTTTCTTATTTATTCTATTTTATACTTTTTAAGTATAATTATTTTTAAAAATATATATATTCTTATTTTAATAATTTCTAGTGATATATTGATATCAATTTTTTATGAGAAAATAATATGTTTACATATGAAACTATATAGTAAAGAAAATGCTTTTCTGAAAAGTATAAGTTCTATTTCTTATCCTTATTATGATGAAAATTATATTATTCCAGATATTGAACTTAGACAAATAGATTTACTAGCAAAAAAATCTTATTTTGATAACAAACAAAATAATCAAACTTTATCTTTTCAATCTCTCAAGGATATTTATAATAAATCACCAAAATTTTGGTCTATTTTAAAAGAAAATGAAAATATATTAGGATTTATTCATGTTGAAGTAGTTTTAAATTATACATATGAAAAATTAAGAAATAGCATAATTGACGAAAATGATTTTGAGTTAGAAGATATTATTGATCATAATATAAATGATGAAATAATTCTACATGTTGGTTCTCTTGTTATTGATGTTAATTCTAAATATTATAATAAAAGATTAATTAAATACTTTATTGCATCTTTAGGCGATAAGATAATAAGTCTTATGGTTGAACATAATGTAAAAAAAGTTTTTACAGTAGAATATAAAGATACAAATGGAAGAAGTCACTTTAAAAATAAATTAGAAAAATATGGTTTTAATAAAGTAGGAAAAACTAAATCAGGAAATAATATATATTTGTTTGATATTGAAAAAAATAAAGATACTTTTTTTTACTCAATTTTATTCCAAATATATAAAAAACAAAAAGAATATTATAAAAAAAATCAAAATTATATAAATAAACTTAAATTGTTATTTTGTTGATGTTTTTTTAATAAAATATTTAGAAAAGCTAGAAAAATATATAAATATATTATAAGGAAATAAAATGGAAGAGTCTTTATCTAAAACGATAAAAGAAAATTTTTTAGATTCTTTGGCAAAAACATATGGGAACAAAATACTTGATTATTTTACACTTGACAGTTTTCTTAGGCTTTATGATGAATGGGATATTCAAAATTCACATATGTATATAGAGTCAAAGCTAGGAGAATTTCAGCAAGAAACTGATGGCTTGGAGTATATAAAGACGCATAAATTAGTTTCTGGTGAATACTGGTTTGATTCAATTGATGTTGTTAAACATAAGGTTCATGGAGAAGAATTCGATACTTCTAGGGAAGCATCTAAGCGTTTGTATAGTATTCATGACTATGATAGAGACGCTGTTCAAGAAAAAGTAATAAAAAAAGTGTTTATACTTTTGAAAAAACTTTCTGATGAGAGAAAAAAACAACTTGGTTTAAAAAACTATACATTAAAAGAACAATTAAGTATTATAGAGCAAAAACCGATTTTCGATACATATGTAAAAGAGATACCAAATTGTGTTAAAAGAAAATTTATGGAAGTTTTATACGATAATATCAATAAAGATTTAAATTATACAATTGAGTTTGAATTTAAAGACTTTAAACAACTATATTTAAAACTTGGTATACAAAATATAAAAATGTTTTTAGAATCAAAAGTGGGAGAAGTTCATACTTACGAACAACTTTATGATTTTATAGATGAAAATAATTTAGACGAAGATAACTGCTTTGATACACGAATGATACTTACAAAGTTTGGAGTTTATGACAAAAAAGAGGGGTTTTATCTTACATATGATGTATCTAATAGTTGCTTATGTGAACTTTTTGATACTGAATTAGAAGCTCAACAATATTTAAAAAAAATAGATTCACCAGCTAGAGAACTTTATGTACGAAAAGTTGGAGCAAATATGTCTGTAATCTTTAAAAAACTTGATGATGAAAAAAAAGAAGAACTAGGGTTTAGAGAATTTAGTATTGAAGAGATGATAGAAATAATAAAAAAATATCCCATTGATAGAAGTTTTAAATACTATTATAAGAAATGACAATGGAACAAATGTACTTGACACAAGAGGAGATTGAATCTTTAGTTGAAAAAGCATTTGAAGATGTTGATACATCTCAAAAGAAATCATGCCAACTTTATGATGAAGAGGGTAATTTTTTGACTTCAAAAGAGTTTTTAACTCAAAATGAGATAGATAATTTACTTTATTAATATTTGGAATTAATCAAAAGCTTTTGTATTAATAGTCAATTTAATTAGAATATACAAATATTATAATTTAAAAAAAGTCAAAACAATAAATCATAAAACGATACAACCTTTCCAAAGTCTATGTCATATTTTTTAAAATTAATACTTTGGAGGTATAAGATGTTTCCATTTATTTTAGGTGGTGTTGCATTAGCAGCAACAGGTTACGGTATAGCAAAACTTTTAGGAGATGATTGTAATTGTGATAAAAAATCAAAACCTTTTTTTGTAGGCTTAGAGAATAAAAATCATAAATCACGGGAAGATAACTTATACTACCAATTAAAAGTTACTCTATATTTAAAATATAATTAATTTGAATTATTTAAAAAATTCACAGATATCTACTTCTAATGCAATAGATATTTTATAAAGTTGTTCAATATTATAATGCTTGTTCTTATAATAAGATTCTATTTGTCCTATAGTGCTCACTGACTTATGACCAATTGTTTGTGCAAGATCTGCCTGAGTAACTTTTTTAGCTGTTCTTATTCTTTTTACATTTTCAACAATTCTTTTGTGAAACTCCTTAACATCCTTATCATCAATATCTAAAAACTCTAACATATACTTTCCTATAGCGAATTAGAATTTAAGTTTAATATGGTTAGAATTTTTATCATATTTGCTATAGCGAATAAAAAAATAAAGGATTTGTTATGAAAATAGATTTTACATCATATGTATTTATTGTTGCTCGTGATCGAAAGTGTCCAAATTGTGGTTCAACTGATGACATTATTGATTGGGATGGTGGATATATGTGTAGAGATTGTGGGACTGAATGGTAAAAATAAACCTCTAAGGATTAATTACTTTAGAGGTTTTTTAATGATTCTTAGACTTATGATTTTTATTTCACTTTATCTTTTATTATTAACTCTCTTGTTAAAACTATTTTAGATTTTGATAATGTTATGCTTAGGCACTTTCTTTGACACATCTACACCTGGATTATATATAGTTGTATTATTGATTTTATCTCTTACATCTGTTGGATAATGCATATGACCACACAATACAATCTTAGGAGATAAAATACCTTTTTTTATATTTCTATAAAACTCTTTATCTCCCCAATCTTCATTTGTTTTTTTATGGATTGAAGTTTTGGTATTTGATGGTGGTAAATGATAAAGTATCACATCACATTCATCATACTCATAAAACTCAGCAGCTATATAAGGAATAGATCCAAATTTAAATCCATTAATTGTTTTAATACTATTATCGCTATATATGTTATTAACTTTTAAAAACCACTCTTCATTCTCAAGCTCTTCAATATCATGATTACCACTACATATGAAAAGAGGTTTAGTAAAACTTTTCATCCAATTACTAATCCACTCTATTTGCTCTAATAGAGTCTCATCTTTAGAATCTTCTAAAAAATCACCTGTAATACAAAACACATCATATTTATCTTGTTGTTTAGATATCCATTCAAACCAATGTTTGTTAAAGTGTAAGTCTGTTGTATGTAGTATAGTCATTTACTTAATTGCTCTTAATATTTCTTTTACTGGTAAAGTATTCTTCTTGTTCTCCTCTAAACTTATAGCTACTTTATTAAGTTTAGGTTTTTTAGTCATAATAATTTTATCTTCTAGGTATTTACTAATATTTACATCAACATCATTATGTGTTTTTGCATAAGGGTCAACACTTAGCCATATTGTAATATTACTGCCATTTTCTAGTAGAACTTTGTTACAGTAATCGTCTATATTATCACTATGCCAAAAATAGTAGATATCATTTTGTTTTCTTAGCCATCTATCTTTAAAGCTTCCAGAATAGTATCCAACATAAATTAAATCTTCATCTTCATATACCAAGTAAGTAGATTGTTCTGCTGTTAAAAAATCTAAATGAAATGACTCAAAGGTTAATTTATAATTACCACTAGTTCCTTTAGCTACAATAGGAGTATCACTCATAACTGCTTGTCCTATTTTAACAAACTCAAAGCCTTCAACTTCTTTATATTCTAAGTGCATTTAACTCCTTGCTTTGATGTTATATCTTTTTTTGTTATGTTATCTTCTAATTCTTTTTTATTAGCTTAAAACTTATTACTTCTTGGTCTACCTGCATTAGTCTTTTTCTTAGGCTTTGCACCTCTTACTATTGATCTAAAATTCTTATCTAAGTCTTCATTTATATGCTGTTCATCTTTACATAAATAAGATATGGCTTTATCAAGATTCTCTCTTTTTTCTTTATCACTATAATCAATCATACCTATACCATGCTCTGGGTAACTATTTTTATTACAGTTATAGTAAGTACCTTTACCCTTTGTTATTTGCTCTTCCCAGTACTTTCCTATTTGGTCTGCTTTATGTACATCTTTTTGAACCTTCTGACCATCAAATATAAAGATACCATGAATATGAATACCTTTATCTTCTGTGTACTCTTTTTTTAAGATATAACCAACATTATGTTCATAGATAGATTGGTTATTTCTTCTATTGTTCAGGTTTCTATTAATGTCCTTATGTACCTCTTTAAAACTCATTTCTTCACTATAAGGTTTTTTATAACCCATGTCTAATCTTACAACACATAACTTAGAATGTTTTTCTTGTAGTGCATCAATGTACTCTTTCGTACTTGCAATTCTTTTTTTACTTCTTTTTGTTATTTTCATTTTTTATCCTTTAATATTTATTCAGTTAAAGGAATCTTGTATACAAAAATATTTACTAGTTAATAGATCTTAGACAATAGAGGTATCTTCCTACACTTAGCAAGTTAGGACTTGCTAGCTAAGAGATGATGCTAATAGTTCTAGGTTATGTTATTGGTTAGATTGTTATTTGTTGTTATAGTTTGATAATAGCTTAATGTTATGTTGTTAGTATTAATAGTCTATATATTATTTGTAGTATCTAATATAGTGTTTATATATAATATTAAAAACCTAAATTATTAAATAACACATATCCCTAGTATTACCTTTGTATACAAAAATAAAAATAGACCATACATAGGTATTTATACTTACTCTCAATGTACAAAGTTAGGAACTAAAAAAAATAGTTTCAAAGAAGATTACTACCTAAAGCTACAAATGTAGCCTTAGGCAATATTTTTATTTTGAGAAAATTCAATTGAGTTTAAAGATATTGTATTTTCATCAAGATATCTAATAAGTTCTATTCTTGATATATGATTTTTATTTCCTATTTTAACTATCTCTAGTTTTCTTTGAAGTATCAATTTTTTACTCATACTAGTTTTTATAATTCCCATTTGTTCAATCTCTTTTAAAGAGAATAAAACTTTTTTAGGAATTAAATCTTCATATATAGAACACACTACTTCTCCTTTACTCTAGACAAAGGTATAGCTAAAAAACAAATATCCCTTTCAACACCTAAACCAAATACTCCTTTGATAGATGCTAACTCTTTTAATGAAAAATATCCAAGTTCACTATCTAATCCTTGAACATAACCATAACAAGTATCTAAATCATCTTTAGATATTTCTATAATATACCAAGTCCATTGACTAAAAGGTGTAAATAGTTTTACATGACAAATAGGATTTAATGTTCTTTCAGTTTCATACAAATTAGGGATAGTTTCTAAAAGCTCTTTAGGTATTAGTTCATTTGTATCTGTATCCATTATGCAGCTCCCTGCTCTAAGACCTTATACCACTGTTTTGTTTTACCATCCCATCTAAACCCACAAGCTTTAATAGAATCTTTTTTGGAGAATATATCATCACCAGTTACAAGCAAGTATCCGTTTTGTTCAACAATATTTAACCCTAAGTTATATAGTGATTGATACTCAAACTGATTAAAGCCTTGGTTAGAATTGGAGAATTGATTAGAGGATGGATGTTGATAGTTGTTTTGAGAAGAAGGACTTTGATTAGTTTTAGATGTAGCCTTATTCTCTAAATTAACATTATTATGTTTTCTAGTCTTGTCATAAAGAGAATTACCAAACTGATTACCAAAGCTTCTTAAACATCTTTTTAATGCATCTGTAATAGCTTCTTTTGCTCCACTTTCATGTGAATCAGCTAATGTTTTAGCAATTCCATTTCCAAAGCCTACATCTTCTCTGCTTATCTCTTGGGTATGATTAAGATTGTTTACCAATACTTTTAGAACTGCTTTATAACATACTACATAGTTTTGATTGGTATTTATCTCTTGTGATACCTGTTCTAGTTTAGAAACACTATAAGACCAATTACCAAAGCCAAAGATACTGTTAGCTGTTTCAATTACATCAAACCCCTCTAAATAAGAGAGGTTGATATTTCCTTTTTCTCTAGATTTAATTCTATTTGAATCTAACTCATTTTTTAATGTTTTTATTTGTTCATCGTTAAACATAGATTACTCCTTATGCAACTTGTTCTTCTATAATTAGAATCTCTTGGGTTTCATTATTCGAATTGGTTTTGTCTCTTTTGGTATTAACTTTTACTTTTGAAGGGGTTGTTACACTAAGAGGGGTTAGTTCAACTAAGTTTGCTAACTCCTTTTTACCCTCTTTTGTATTTAGTGCTTTTTCTATTCCATCCATATCAACAGAAAACTTCACATACCCTAATCCCATCACTTTATTTTCATCTAGAACTTTAATGATGTCTTTTTGTTTTGAGGATTCTTTTGACAGCGTTAATGAAGAGATTATATTTCCATCTATTCTATCTATGCCATTTGCAATAAAGATATTAGCAACCTGCTCTTTTGCAATCTCTAAAGATAAAGATAGTCTCTTCTTTAGTGCTTGCAGTTCATTAATATCTCTTGATAGACAATCAATCTTACTTTTTATCTCATTTAGAGATAAACCTATATAATCTGCTCTTTGATAGTATGGCTTTGAAGTATCTTCTAAAATAGATTGTAAATACTCTTTAAAGTTAGTATTTGATTTATTTTCCCCTAGATACTCTATTTGGTTTTGTAAAGCATAATTAACTAGTTTCATTTTTAACTCCTTATGCTGCCATTAGATAATCAGGTTCTTTTATACCTGCTATTTTCTCAGCCATATCCCAAAGCTCTTTATTTAATTTTGCATCAGTAGATATTGAAGAAATTTGTTTAGAAGTAAATTTTCTGTTGGTTTGTTTATTTACCCCTTTTATATTTCCTCTTATTAGATTTTCTTGGATGATGTTTAGGGTTGTGTATAAATCATCTTGAAAATCCTCTTCTCTATGTGGTAGTAGTAAATCATTTGGATTAACCTCTAGGTGTTCTTCAAATCTTAGAGGTATTGAAGATTTAGCAAAGGATTGTTTTTCACTATCATTTAGCTTTATAGATGATAATTTGTCTATTTTTAATAGAAGTTTATCTTTTATAGCTGTTATATTAGATACCGCTGTTGCTACATCATTATCTCTTTCTCCTAAATGTTTTATTTTATAGCTTTCAAATACACTATCAGAGATTACTAAGCCATTAGAACATACAAATCTAAAAATACCTGCACTAATACTAAAAGCTTTAGTTCTATCATGGGAGTTAAATAATAATAGTTCAACTGCATTATCACTTGGATTTAACAGATCCTCAAAGTGTCTAAATCTGACACAATGTTGTTGATAACCTTCTTTTTGCAAATCTCTTACACCTGCTTGACTTACACTTACTGGATGCCAATTGTGTGACTTTATCTCTTCAATCACATCTATTGTTGGTATGAAGTGATATTTAGAACTTACTTCACTATGGGCATTTGAAGTAAACAATGTTGGTGCTTGTTGTTTTAACTGTTCGTTACTTAATGGTTTTACTGACATTTTTTATCCTTTTAAATTTAAATATTTAAGAGTTTAGGTGTTTATAAAGTCAATCCTCACTATCTAATGTCTCTTTGATTATTGTTGCTGCTGATATTACTATAGTAAGCAGTACACTTGGTGGTATCATTTATGCTCCTTTTAGTGGGTTATAGTTTGGGTTATTTACTTTTCTCATTGGAAAGCTACTCTTTCTAAATCTGACTTTTAACAATCTTTTTATTATCTCTCCTGGTTTGGAAGAAATACTTTCGTTATCTACAATCATTTTTATCTCTTTTTACACTAAGAAATTAGCTTTTTTAAACACTACTAGACTCTTATCTTATTAATAATATGTAGATGAAATATTTTTGATGTACAGATTTTTTACATAAAAAAATATTGAGACTCCACTTAATTGAAAAATTAAAATTGGAGCAAACAATGAAAACTAATTACGATGAGATAATTCCTTGTGGAGTGTTATTTAATTTAAAGGAAGTTGAGGAGATGAAGATTATAAAAGTGGATATGGCTAAAAAATTGATTTCAAAAGGTGAGATTGAGTTTGTTAAAATTGGCAATAAGATACATTTGAGTAGGAGTGTTTTAGTTGAGTACTTAAATAATAATACTTTTTTTACTACAGATTAATCTGTAGTAAATTCTTAACAAATATATTTATTCTTTCCACTGTTCTAAAGAAACTCGCTTAGAATACATTTTATTAGCAGTTTCAATATAATTAGTAGGTTTTAAATTATCATCTCCATAAATATGTGTATCTATTTCATCTTCACTTATTTCCAATGCTTCTGAAACTATTTTCTTTTTAACATTTAGTTTAAGTAGCTTTTTTGCAATTTTTATTTTTTCAACAAAAATATTATCTGGTAAGCTAATTTGATAAAACGGTATTTTGTAACCCCTAAAAGATTTATTTTCTAAACTTGTAAAATAAAAGCCTTCGTGATTATTATTCAAATTTTTAAAACTATAAGTTTCACTTTTTACATTTAAGCTATTTCTAAAAAATCTACCTACTGCTGTTTTTTTTGCATTTAAATCAAAAAAGAATAATCTATACAAAATAATTGATAATCTAGAAGTCAAAATTCTTTTAAATATATATAAGTCTAAATCCTCATTTATTAAATCTATTAGTTCATTTTTTTCTTTTACTTCATACGCAGTGTCTTTTATCAATAACTTTATATCAAGTTCAAATATAATGCCATAAATAAAAAATATCATATAGATTTTTTGTTTAATCTCATTAGTTTGAAATGATTTCAAAAATGAAATGATTTCATTCATGTTTACATTAACTAATTCCTCACTATTTAAATCTAAAGATTCTTCGTCAATATTAAATAAATATATTGGTCTATTAAAATTTGTAAATAATTTTTTGTTATTTGTTATAAATAAAATTATATTTTCATTACTTTTTTTAATCTTATTGACAATTTCACTTTCTTTTGAAAGATTTTTATTATCAGATAAATCATATATTTCCCCTCCATCTCTTTCCACATTATTTCTAAGCTCTGATAACTTTTTTTTTCTTTTTAAATATATGCTTGAATTTTGATCATTAATTACAAATGTAGACATATTACCAGGGTCATATATTTTATTAAACTCAAAATATACTAAATACAATACTTTATTTTTATCTCTAAACATTAATATCTCCTAGTAATCACTTTTACTCTATCAACACTCTATAAATAGGATATTGAAGAAAAAATTGTAATTTTTTAAATAAATATATAATTGAAATAAAATAAGTATACAATAAGTTTTAATAAATAATTATTATATTAAAACTTAAATATTATAGTTTATAATAATAAAATATAATTTACTAACTAATAAAACTCATTTAACTTGATGAAAATATACACTTATTCCTTAATTAGTTTTACTAATTTAGAGAAATGTAATTAATAGAAAAATACTCTTTTTTAAATAAATAGTGAATGTAGTAATTTTAATAAATCTACTTGCAAAAAAATAGTAAGTGTTAATTTTTAAATAGTTTATAAAATATTAAAATAACACAATAAAATGAAAAAGTAAAAATTATGTGCATACTAATCAATATTATTACAAGTATAATTTAATAAAAAATAACTAAAAAACTTAATTCTACAATAAGAATAAAATTTTTATATCTTTGAAGATAAAATTACAAATTAAAATCTTTAAGTTTTATATAAACAAATTAATAAAAACTAAGGTTAATATATAGACTAGTAAGAATAAGGTGAGTTATGATTCTTCATTTCTACTCTTTATAAATATTATCAGAACTAATATTTTTTATTTTATAATATCATTAAAAGCATCAAGTGCTCTACTCGCCTGATCTTTACTTTTATTTGCATATCTAGCTTCTGTTATTGCAATACTACTATGTCCAAGTAAAACACTAATATCTGCAATAGGAACTTTATTTTGCACAAGTGTTGTTGCTAACATATGTCTTATGTCATGTAGCCTTAATTTTGGTAATCCCATTGCTCTTAAAAGATTTTGGAAGTGTACCCTTGGTGTTTCTTTTGTATATTTAAAAAGTTTTTTATCTATTAAATTTTTTGATAAATCAATCCTATTTAATCTAGCTTGACTTTTAATTGCATCTAATAAATAATTATCAAGATTAAAAACTAATTCTTTTTTTCCCTTAGCAGTTGAAGCTGGTACTTTAAATGTCTTTTCTTCTAAATTAATATCATTATATTTTAACTGTAATACTTCATTAATCCTTCTTCCAGAAAGTAAGAAAGTGAATATATTTTTTATCTCCTCAAACTGATAAAAAGTTTCGCCTTCAATTTCTGTACCACTATAATTTCTCATTGCATATATAATTTTCTTGGTATCTTTTAAACTTAGTGTATAGTCCACTTTATTATCAACATGAGGTAATGATAGTTCTTCCCACTCATTAATCACTGATGCCTTATGCTTTGCTAGAAAAGCTCTTAATGTTCTAGCATATAAAACAACTGTTGCTGCTGCTCTATTTGTCAACATACTATTTATTATTTTTTGAACATCATTTATTGTAATACTTTCAATAGATTTGTTATGTAATGGTTTTGAGTGTATATTTAAAGCAGTTGAATAGTTTTGAATAGTTGATTTTCTTGCTGAAATCTCTTTTGTTTCAAGAAAAGTTTCAACTTTATCTAAAAAAGTTTCTCCCTCTTCTATTTTAACAGAAGACTCCTCCACTTTTTTTTGTTTACGTAAAGTTCCATTGTTTTTTAGAATTTCTCTTACTTCTGTTCTTTTGCTAGCTACATACTCAATAGCTTTTAAAAAAGTAATCTTTTTACTTTCAAAAGTAAATATCTTTTTACCCATCTTACCATTTACTCTTGTTCTTAATTGTATCTTGAAAACTTTTCCAATAAGTTTATTTGCTTCTTTTACAGATGTAATTTTTTTTAAATCTGTTTCACAATTAAAGAACATACCTTTACAATCTTTATTAGGAATTTCAATACTAATATACTTGTTCATATTAATCCTTTTAAAATACATCCAAAATAAAGGTGTACTTTTAAGTGTACCTAGAGGTGTACTTTTTTATATTTTTTTATTAATAATTGTAGCTAACTATATTTATTAGATTTCTTAAATTAACTATAAAATGGGCTTTAATATAGTGATTATAGTTAATTATAGTTTTTTCTCTTGTCCTATTCTATATAGTGCAAAATCATATTTTATAGGGTCATGAAAATCGAACTCTTTTAACTTTTCAGTTATTAAGACTGCTGATTTTAAATCATAGGTTTTTCTATTTAGCAATCCAAGTTTTTGTGAAACTTTAAAAGTATGGGTATCTAAAGGAAGTATTAAATCTTTTTTATCTATATCTTTCCATAATCCTAAATCAAGGTTATCATCTCTAACCATCCATCTTAAAAACATCATCCATCTTTTATATGGTGCATTTCCTATATATTTTATTTTTCCTTGTTTATCTCTTTTCAATTGACTTGAAACTAAAAAAGTAAAACCTTGAGAACTATAATTTGAAGCTTTGAATATCTTTGAAAGAATAGTATCAAGACCTTCTAAAACATCATTTTCTTTCTTATAGCCTTCTAGAAAAATATCATTTAAACTGTTTTCTTGTTTCATTCTTCTAAAAGTTTTAAATATAGTTTTTACATCTTCTGTATTTTGAAATCTATAATAAAAATTATCTAACTCTTTATCTATTATTTCTTCTTTTTCATTTAGCAAATCAAAATTTAAACTATCTAAAAACTTTACTATTAAAGAAGCTTTTCCATATCCAAATAAAGCACACAATAAAATCGCATATTCATCTTTATATCTACTTGCTACTAAAAGTGGGTCAGGTTTTTCATATGAAAGTTCACAATTACTATTTCTATTACAAACTTCTTTGTCTAAAAGTTCTTTTATATTTTGCATTTTTTTCCTATATATTCACTTTTGGTATAATATCAAGAAATCAAAAAAAAGAGTTTAAATGAAATATGAAGAATTAAAAAAACTAATCCAAGAAGCAAGAACTACAAGAAGATTTAAAAAAGATATAGAAATTAAGTTAAAAGATTTAAGAGAAATACTTGATTTAGCAAGAATAACTTCTAGTGCAAAAAATATGCAACCAATAAAATATATTCTTGTGACAAATAAAGAAGCAGTAAATCAATTAGCCCAAAATACAACTTGGGCAAGTACTATAAAAGATTGGTCACAAAGTGAAGAAGAAAGACCAAGTGCCTTTATATTTATGTTAAATGACCAGATGATAGATGGTTTTCCTATGTTTGATGCAGGGGCTTCATTTACAGCTATTAGCTTAGCCGCAAAAACAAAAGGACTAGCAACTGCACCTTTAGCTTCAATCAATAAAGAACTTTGCAGAAACCTCTTCGTAATTCCTGATTCTTATGATGTAATGATAGGTATAGCACTTGGAATTTCAGATGAAGAAATTAAACTAATAGATGCACAAAATTTTGATACAAGTTACTACAGAGATGAAAAACAAACACACTTTGTACCGAAAAGAACTCTAGAACAAATTATAGTAGGAGAATACTAAAATACTTTTTTTGATATAATTGCATTTTTAAAAAAATATACTTAATAAATTGGATAAATAATGCAAAATATTTTTATAACAGGCTGTTCTAGTGGAATTGGATATCAAACAGCACTAACCTTAAAAGAAAATGGATATAAAGTATATGCAAGTGTTAGAAAAGATGAAGATATACAAAAATTAAAAAACTTAGGTTTAATCACTCTAAAAGTTGATGTAAGAAAAAAAGAAGAGATTTCAGAAGCTTTAGAATATATTTTAGCTCAGGATAAAAAACTAGATGCTATTTTCAATAATGCTGGATTTGGTCAACCAGGAGCAGTTGAAGATATCAGTACTCTTGCTTTAAAAGAACAATTTGAAACAAACTTTTTTGGATTACATGAAGTTACAATTCAAGCTATGAAAATTTTTAGAAAACAAGGCTATGGAAAAGTTATTCAACACTCTTCAGTATTAGGAATAATATCATTGAAATTTAGAGGTGCTTATAATGCCAGTAAATATGCAATAGAAGGACTTGCAGATACAATGAGACTTGAAACTAGCAATAGTGATATTTATATCTCTACAATAAATACAGGTCCAGTAACTTCAAAATTTAGAGAAAATGCCCTTAAGAAATTTAAAAAAAATATAGATATTGAAAATAGTTTTTTTTCTAATACTTATAAAAAAGAACTAAAAGAACGACTTGAAAATGATAAAGACAATACACCTTTTAATCTTCCAGCAACTTCTGTTGCCAATATTGTACTAAAAATCATGGAAACAACAAAACCAAAACCAAGATATTATGTAACAAAAGCTACTTATATCTTAGGTTTTGCAAAAAGAGTTTTAAGTACAAACTTACTTGATAAACTTTTAAATAGAATATAAAAAATTAAAATATTTATTATTTTAGTTCAATTAATATTTACATCAAAAAATTGATTCGATTTTATATTCCTTATCAATATCTTTATTAGTCTTAAGTAGTTTTGCCTTTTTTCTATTTTCATAGGTATAACTATTATCACTCTGGGAATCTATATAACATTCAATTTTATTCTTATATAAATTTATCAAAATATTATATGAATAGTTTGGATTTATATCACTAAGAAAATAACCTTCACAACGATAGGTTTCTTTTGTTGAAATGTTTTTTAACTCTAGAAATATTTGATTAATTAATTCTAAATACTTATCTTCTAAACTCATAGGAAAAAAAGATTTGTCTCCATTAGTTTGAATATGACCTGATATAGTTATGTATCTATCTTTATCCTTTCTTTTTAAAAAATTTTTATCAAGCTTTTTTTTCATAATTAATTGAACTAAAAACTTTTCTTTAGAATCAATTGCTGATTTTAAAATGAACTTATCTTCTTTTTTAGTTTCATCTATTTTATTTTCTTTTATTTCTAATCTAACTTTATCTTCAATTTTCTTTTTTGTCTCATTATTAATTAACTCATAAATAGGTTCATCATTTATATTTACAGTTTCCTTAACTTCCTTATTATTGTCATAATATATAAATAAAAATAATATAATAATAGAAAGGAATATAAAATATTTTTTTTTCATATTAACTATATTTATTAAAATTATTTAATAATTTTGAATAAAAATCGAAATCTTGCTTAAACTGTTTATAAATTTCAATATTATCTTGTGTTTCATTTAGCTTCCCTTGCAATTTAGACTTATAAGTATTTAAAAAATTATTAAAATCTATATTAACTTTATCTTTATTATGGGGTCCAAAATTAGCTCCTATTGAACTATATGGATCATCCTTCACATAATACGGTGATGGCTCTTCATCTGCAATAAGTTGTGAAAGATTATATGCTAAGATATGAAAATAACTTGCTCTTACTCTTTGATCATCTGTTTGAAACATTGTATCATATAAAGCTCTATTAAAAGTATCATCAGCAGTATAAATAGAAGCATTCAAAAGGTCAAAAGACTTTCCTTGAAAAGAAGTAACAGGAAGAGATAAATCTCCTTCTCTATCTTTTAAAACAAAATCTTTCATTATTTGTGTTTGTTCAAATGACAGTTTTTCCATATCTTTATCATCTAGAATATTATCAGATAAAAGTTCTCTAAATAAACTTGCATCATCTTCACTCAAATCATCAAAAGCATTATTTTTATCTAAATAGACTAAAATAGGACTTTTTTCTTGTCTTTCTTCACTAGAAACTTGAGAAGAGAAACTTTCATTCTCAATACCATTATTTTTATTTGGTATATTATCTTGTGAATATATTGTATAAATATTATTACTTTCATTTGTTACTTTCATTTTACACCTCATAATTTTTATAAATATAATTTTATAATCTTTCAAGTTAAAAAAAAATAAAATTATAGATAATTTACTAAAAGGAACAGAATGAATAAAATAAGAAAATCCATCTTTACTTTATTAAGTTTAATCTTTTCATTTACTATAAATGCAAATGCTGAAGCATATCTTTGGAAAGCTACAGAAATTGAAGGAGTTGTTCTTTATGAAGGAGATTTTTATGGACCTTTTCGAGAAGAATTAAATAATGGGAAATATACTACTTTTGATTGGTTTGCAAATTTTGCACCAGGTTATCAAGAATATGTATATGGAGAATATTATTATGGTAACTCTGTTTGGGTAGAAGTTTATGGTATGCCACAAGATGAGCCAACCTTAAAAATAGGTACTAGATACGGTATTATTAAAGATGTAGGAAATATTCTTAATGGATCAAATATAATCATTGGAAAAATTTATAGATTTTTTGTTCCTAAAAAATCAGTAAATTCAAATCCTACATTTGGACAAGTAGATGTAAATGATACATTAAGAGTTTATGATGGAATTCAAATAAAATTTGAAGCAGGGATAAGATAACTTATTTTTAAAAAGAGGAGAAGTCCTCTTTTTAATTTGTCATATAAGGTTTTCCATAAAATCTTATAGTTAAGAAAATCACAGCTAATCCAAGTGGCAATAATATATATACAGACACGCCTAAAGCAGCTGGTAAAAATCCAAAAACTATAGAAACAAAACCTACAAAAAGTGAATAAGGTAATTGTGTAGAGATATGATCCATATGATTACAAGAGGAAGCCATTGATGATAAAATTGAAGTATCAGAAATAGGAGAACAATGATCACCCAAAATTGCCCCTGTTAATACAGCACCAACATTTAAAACAATATAATTATGTAATTCAATTCCTTCTAAACCTGTATAAACTCCAACAGCACTAGCTAAAGGAATAGTTAAAGGCATTAAAATTCCCATTGTTCCATAAGAAGTTCCAGTAGAAAAAGAAATTATTGAACCTAATATAAAAATTACTGTTGGTAAAATAAATTGAGGTGTTGAATCAGATAACATTGTTACAAGATAATGAGCAGTTCCTAACTCTTTCATAACAGCAGATAAAGACCATGCTAAGATTAAAATAACCGCTGTAATAATAAGAGATTTAACCCCAAAAACCCAAGTTTCAATTGCTTCATGTAAAGAAAAAATCTTTTGCTGAAGTCCCATTCCAATAGCAACTAAAGATGCTAAAAGTGCTGCTTCAAAGATTACAATAGAAGCATCAGCCGCACCAAAAGCCAACTGAATAGATGAAAAACTATAGGGATCAGCTTGAACTGCTTGTAAACTTTTGCCTTCTAAAGAACTAACTCCATTTATATAAAATCCAACTATTGAAACAATAATCAAAACACCAATTGGAACTAAAGCATTAAAAATAGAATAAGAAGTATCTTCTTTTGGCATCATAAAAGAGTTTTCTTGATTCATTAAAGTAGAATCAGTTTTTGGATTTGTTACTTGTCCTTTTTCATAAGCCCTTTTAGCAGCCGTGTGCATTGGACCAAACTCCCTTAAAGAAAGAGCTGAAATAAAAACAAAAGCAAGCATTAAAATATTATAAAATCGATATGGTAATGTTTCTACAAAAATTGCAAAAGCATTTACTTCTGGTTGCCCAATTGCTACATAAGCATCTTTGATTAATGATAATTCATATCCAACCCAAGTAGAAATAAGTGCAAGACCTGCAATTGGTGCAGCTGTAGAGTCAATAACAAAAGCTAATTTTTCCCTTGCTATTTTTAATTTATCAGTTACCGGTCGCATAATAGGTCCTACAACTAAAGAGTTTGCATAATCATCAAAGAAAATAAAAAACCCCATTAACCAAGTATAAAATTGTGCAGTTGCTGGGCTTTTTGCTTTTGATGCAAGTTTTTGAGCAATTGCCCTTGGACCACCCATTTTAGTAATTACTGCTATCATTCCCCCAATTGTTAAAACTTGTAATACGATACCTGCATTCCAAGAATCTGCAAGAGAACCAATCATTTTTGCTGACATATCAACAAAAGCATTAAAAAAAGAAGCAACAATATTATCGCCACTAATATTTGCTAAGAAAGTTCCAACTAAAATTCCCATAAATAATGAGAAAATCACATTTCTTGTAATAAAAGCTAATAAAATAGCAACCAAAGGAGGTAAAAGTGTTAAGGCACCATAAATTGAGGCATTATTTTCAGCATTTGCCAATAAACAAATAGGAAAAACTAAAAGTATAAATAGAATTTTAGTTATATTTTTCAAAGGATTCCTTTATTTAAAATGAAGAATGGAGTATATCATTAATCATATAAAAATTTCAGAAAGTTACATATTATGTTTTTTGAATTTCTTTTGAATTGAATTTTGTTTGTAAATAATCAGAAACTTGCATTAAACTAAAAGTGACTAAAAAAATCATAAGTCCAGGGAAAAAACTAACCCACCAAGCTATATCAAGAACAGCCTTACCATCACTTAATAAACTTCCCCAAGACATTTCAGGAGGATTAACTCCTAAACCTAAAAAAGAAAGTCCTGATTCTGCTAAAATTGCTCCTCCAACTCCAAAAGTAAATGAGATTAAAAAAATAGGAGCTAAAAGCGGAGCAAAATACTTGAATATAATCTTTGTTTTTGAAACATTAGCAAGTTTCAATATCTTTATAAAAGCTTGATTACCTATGGCAAAACTTTCACTTCGAATAAGTCTTGCCATACTCATCCAACCTGTAATAGAAATGACAATTATTAAAACAATAATTGAAGCTTGAATATAAGCGACTAAAGCAAGAAGAAGAAAGAAAGTTGGAAAAGTAAGAAATAAATCTATTAATATAACTGTTGCTTTATCAACATTTCCTTTAAAAAAAGCTGCATTAATACCAACAAAAAGTCCAATTAAAGAAGCAATAGAGGCACTTAGAAAACCTATTATTAAAGAAGTTTGTCCCCCTTGTAAAACTCGTGCAAAGATATCTCTTCCTAATCTATCTGTTCCCATAATATGTTCAAAAGAAGGAGAAAGAAGTATTTTTGAAGGATTCAACTCATAAGCAGAAATAGTATAAAAAAACGGCAGAAAAAAAACTAATAAAACTAAAGATATTAGTAAAGTTAATGCCCATTTTATCATATTTTATGCTTTCGTATATTCAAAATATGATAAAGAACTTTTTCCAAACTTTTTAGTTTTTTTCAAAGAAAAACTACCTAAAGTTTCAGGTACTTCTAAACTTGAAACATGTTCTAGAACAATTAAAAATATATTTTCATTTTCAATATTTTTTATCATTTCAAATGACTTCTCATATATTTCATTCATTCCTTCTCTATAATCAAAAGGTGGATCTACATATAAAATAATTTCATCATTTGAATTTTTTAAACTCTCTAAAATTGCTGGTGTTTGAACAAAAGTATCTGCCATAAAAGTTTGACATTTAGCAGCTTCAACTAACTTACAATTTTTCAATAATACTTTATATGAACTTCTATCAAGTTCTACAAAGTAAGCTCTTTTGGCATCCCTACTAATAGCTTCAAGTCCAATACTTCCACTACCTGCAAAGCTTTCGATGAATATTTTATCACAAATATCAAATTGTATTACATTGAACAAAGACTCTTTTAATCTTGCTTTTGAACTTCTTGTAACATCTAAGGAAGGCAGTTCTAAAACTTTTCCTTTATACTTTCCTGCAATTATTTTTGTTGTTGGTTTATTATTAGTCATATTATTCTTACTTAATTTTTTAAATTTTTCGTATTATAGTAAAAGTTTATTAAGTATTTGTTTTATCAAAAAAGTTTTGGTAAACTTCTTCTAATTTATTATTAAGGATTTCTTTGCCAAGAAAGAAATTAAAAAAAGTGCTTCCAAGCCATGAAAAAATAAAAGAACAAAAACTTTTAAAAATATTTGGTAACTTTTTACATAAGAGAGAAATTTGGAGTCTTTCTAGAAAAAAAGTTGTTGGAGGAGTTTTAGTTGGAATCTTTGTAGCCTGTTTACCCATGCCTTTACAAGTAGTTTTAGTAACTCTTTTAGCAATTTACTTTAGTGTGAATCTTCCTATTAGTTTTCTTCTTATATTTACAAGTAACCCTTTAACTATGCCTATTCTTTTTTATTTTGAATATAAAATAGGAAATATTATTTTAGGAAATACAGATTATATAGAATTTAACTTTGAATCAATGTATGATAATTTCGATCAAATAGCTATTTCTCTTTGGATAGGTGCAATAACCTTTGGAATATTTGCAAGTATTATTTGTGCTATTTTTGTAAATTATTTTTGGATAATTAGTGTAAAAAGAAGTAGAAAAAGATAAGGGGATAAACCTTATCTTGCATAAGAAGAAGCTCTAAGCTCTCTTATTACATTAACTTTAATTTCACCTGGATATTGAACTTTTTCTTCAATTTCTTTAGCAATTTCAGTTGCAAGTAAAATTGCTTCATCATCATTTACTAACTCTGCTTTTACTATAACTCTTACTTCACGTCCTGCATTAATTGCATATGCATTAATAACACCAGTTTTAGAAGTAGAAATATTTTCAACCTCTTCTACTCTTTTTAAGAAGCTTTCTAAAACTTCTCTTCTAGCACCTGGTCTAGCAGCACTTAAAGCATCTGCTGCACATACAGCGGCACTTTCTACATTTATAGGTTCTTCATGTCCATGGTGGGCATAAACAGCATTTATTACAGTATCAGGTTCATCATATCTTCTACATATTTCAGCACCTAAATCTACATGACTTCCTGGCATATCATGAGTTAATGCCTTTCCAATATCATGTAAAAGTCCTGCACGTCTTGCTAAAATTGCATCTCCACCCATTTGAGCAGCCACTAATCCTGCTAAATTTGCTACTTCTAAAGTATGCTTTAAGGCATTTTGTCCATATGAAGCTCTATATCTAAGTCTTCCAACTAACTTGATAAGTTCAGGGTGCATAGACTTAATACCAAGTTCCATAACAACATCTTCACCTTCTTTTAAAATATTATTATCAAACTCTGTTTTTACTTTGTTGTAAATCTCTTCAATTCTTGCAGGTTGAATTCTTCCATCTTCAAGAAGTTCTTCAATAGTTCTAGTTGCAATTGCACGCCTATAAAGATTAAAAGATGATATTGTAATTGTATTTGGAGTATCATCTATAATAATATCAACACCTAATAACATCTCAAGAGCTTTAATATTTCGCCCTTCTTTACCAATAATTTTCCCTTTTGTTTCTTCATCATTAATAGGTAAATTATTAATAAGTCTTTCTGCTGCAAACTCTCCTGCATATCGAGTAACTGCTTGAGAAAGCATATTATTTACTTCATCTTTAGCTTTTTGTTCTGCAAGTTTATACTTTCTTCTAAAAATTGAAGCAATTTGAGCTCGACTATCTTCTTTTACTTTTTCAAGCATTAACTCTTTTGCTTCATCTTGTGTTAAACCAGAAGCATTTTCCAATACTTTTATTGTATTAGTAATCTTTTCATCATAAGTTTTTTGTTGTCTTTTTAGACCCTCTTTAATAGTTGTAATTTTTTCATTTTTTTCAACTATTTGTGCTTTTTGTTCTTTTATAGCTTTTAACTCAGACTCTAAGTGATGATTTAACTCTTTTTCTTTTCTTTCGATTTTTGAAAGCATTTCATCATACTCTTTTTTAGCAGATTTAAATTCTCTTTCATAATCTTTTTTTGCTTTTATTTGAGCATCTTTTAAAATAACTTTTGCTTCATGCTCAATAACTTTTGCTTTTGCTTTTGCTTGTTCAATATAAATATCAAATTTTGCTTTATTAATTTTTTTTACTACAAATATTGTAATTGCAACACTTATAAGGGCAACTACAACTCCTACTATTATTAATTCCATATTATAAACCCTTAACTTGTAATTATAAAATCAGCTTGAATATCATATTTATTGCTTAGTTTTTCATTTGACTTACAAAGTGTTAATTGAGTAAAAACAATAGTAGGCTTATAATCTAACCTATAAAAAAATCTATCATACATTCCTTTACCAAAACCTATTCTTTTCCATTCTTTATCCATTCCTACTACAGGAACAATGGCTAAATCTACTTTTGGATGAATACAAAAAGAGTTATTTGGTTCCCTAATACCAAATCTCTTCTTTTTTAATGGTAATCTATACTTTACTAATTTAAAACTGTCCTTCACCATGAAAGGAACAAAAACATTAAGTTTTGCCTTTCTTAGTCTATTGATTAATGGAAGTACATCTACTTCCATACTCATTGGAATATATAACAATATATTTTTGAAATTATTCAGTTTTATAAATTCTTCTAATTTCTCTACTGTTTTCTTATCTTTATAATACTTTGAAAAGTGGCTTGAAAACTCTAATTTTTTAATACACAATTTTCTAAAATCACTTTTGTGATTTTCTTTCATATTTAAGCCTTACTTGGGTAAAATTCTTACCTTAAATATTCTACCAATAAGGAATTAAAATGCAGTTTAAAATATTAGCATTTTTTATAATTTCTCTAAGCCTGCTACTTACGGGTTGTGATTCTAAAAAAGAAGAAAAAGAAATTGTAAAAGAAGTTCAAACAAAATTTACATTGAAAGCACAAGATCAAAGTAGTCTAACAATAGAGAAAAAAGAAGAAAAAGTACTTATACCTGAATTAAAAGGTAAAGCTGTTTTATTAAACTTTTGGGCGACTTGGTGTCCTCCATGTAGAGCTGAAATCCCTCATTTAAATAATTTAAGAAAAAAATATGAAGGACAACTTGAGATTGTTGGATTAAATTTAGGGAAAAAAGATGGAACTTTATTAACAGATCAAGAACTTAATAGATTTATTGAAGAGTATGAAATCTCATATTTAATAACAAATACTCAAGATAACTTCAAAATTGCTGATCAAATTGGTTCTGTAAAAAGTATCCCAACTCTTTTTCTAATAGACCCTGAAGGAAATATTGCTCAAAGATATGTAGGTGTTGTTCCTGAAGAAATGATGGAAGTAGATATTGAAAATGCTCTTGGAAAATAATTAGATGTTCAGTTTTTTTAAAAAGAAAAAAGAAGATGAAAAACTTGAAGAAGAGATAATTCTTCAAGAAGAAAATGAAAAAACAATAGAAAAAGAAGAACCTCAAGAAGAAACTAATACTTCTTTAGTAGAAGAAGACACTAGTACTTCAAATGAGGATTCAAAAGGTTTTTTTACTAAAGCCTTATCAAAAACATTTGAAAATATAAAATCAGTTGTTCCACAAAAAAAAGAAAAGATTGCTTTTGAAGATATTGAAGAAATGCTAATTGAAGCAGATATGGAATATGAAATTATTGAAAAAGCAATGGATGGACTTCCTGAAATGATTACAAGAAAACAGCTAAGACATAGACTTGTAATGCTTTTTGAACATGCACCGGAAGTTGATTTATCAAATTTACCAAAACCATTTGTAAGATTGATTATTGGAGTAAATGGAGCAGGAAAAACAACAACAATTGCAAAATTAGCAAACCTAAGTAAAAAAGAAGGGAAAAGTGTTATTTTAGGTGCTGGAGATACATTTAGAGCAGCAGCCATTGAACAACTTGATACTTGGGCTCAAAAACTTAATGTTCCGATTATAAAAACAAAACAAGGGCATGATGCTAGTGCAGTAGCTTATGATACTATTTCTTCAGCCGTTGCAAAAGATATAGATAATGTAATAATTGACACAGCAGGAAGACTACAAACACAAACAAATTTAAGTAATGAACTTAAAAAAATTGTAAAAGTATGTAATAAAGCAAAAGAAGGTGTTCCTCATCAAAAACTTATGATTCTTGATGGGACACAAGGTAATACAGCAATAGCACAAGCTAAAGCTTTTAATGAAATGGTTGGAGTAAATGGAATTATTGTGACTAAACTTGATGGTACGGCAAAAGGTGGAGCGCTATTTTCTATATCAAACCAACTTGAACTACCAATATTTTATGTAGGTATTGGAGAAAAGCAAGACGACTTAATAGAGTTCAGCCCAGATGATTTTGTTGATAGTTTATTAGACGAAATTTATACAGCTGAATAAAATATTTCTCAAAAAAAGAGGTAACTATTGAGCTATTTAAACTCAAAAACTAATAAGTATTTATTTATAATAGTACTTTTAACCTCTTTTTTTATTGTTTTTATTTTTTATTTTTTAAATAATATAAATAATAGCAATGAACTTCTAAGTAAATTAGAAAACTCTCTAAGTACTACTAAAAACCTTTTTGAAGAACAAAAAAGATATGCTTTATCTTTAGCAATTTTACTTTCTGAAGATAAAGAGATTATAAATAGTTATCTAAAAAGTAATAGAGAAGAAAGTTTTAAAATAGTAAATAAAAAAATAGAAACTTTAAAACAATTTCAAAATAGTAATTTTGAAATACAAATCCATAATAAAGACCTAACAACTTACCTAAGAAGTTGGAATTTAGATATAAAAGATATTCCTCTAGCTTCATTTAGAAATGGCTTGGTAAAAGTAAAAAAAGAGAAAAAACCTTTAGTTTCAATAGAACTTGGTAAAAGATTAAATATAAAAGCAATTTCGCCTATTTTACAAGATAATAAATTCTTAGGTTCTATTGAAGCTATTGTTGACTTTGAATATTTATCAGAAGAATTGAAAGAAAAAGGATATAAACTTTTTGTACTATTAGACGAAAAATATTTATCTATTGCAACAGATTTAAAAAATAATAATACTATTTCAAAGTTTGTATTAGTAAATAATGCTAATATTTTTGACTTAAAAGACTTAGACCTAAACAATTTAAAAGATTATGGATATACTTCAAATGAAAATTACTCATTTGCATATTTTTCATATTATGATTTAAATCATAAACATTTAGGATATATTTTCACTGCAATTGAAAACAATCATCATATAGACATAAAAAATAGCTTTGATTATGAAGCTACAAATCTTAACTCTAAGGTAAGAATTAAATGAAAATATTATTACTTGAAGATGACCTAGACTACAAACTTAGTATAAAAGATTATTTAGAATCTTTAGCCTATGAAGTTGATGATTATGAAGATGGAGAAGAAGCTTTAAATGCAATTTATGACAATAAATATCATATTCTTATTTTAGATATTAGAGTTCCTAAACTAAATGGCTATGAGTTGGTAAAAACTATAAGAGAAGATGGCAATAATACTCCTGTGATTTATATTACCTCTTTAACTGATATTAATAACTTAAGTTTAGGTTATGAACTTGGCTGCAATGACTATATAAAGAAACCCTTCTCACCCAAAGAATTAAAATACAGAATAGAACAACTAATAAAACTTTTTTATGGTAATGAAACAACAAAAAAATTAAGACTAAAACCAAACTTTACCTATGATATAGTAAAAAAAGAACTTTATTTGGAAGATAAGCTTGTAAATCTAACAAAAAAAGAATCAGAAGTTGTTTTTTATCTAATTTCAAAAAAGAATCAATTTATAACAATAGAAGAACTAAGAACTGAAGTTTGGGATGACAAATATATTTGTGAAGCAGATATCAGAGTTTGTATAAAAAAAATAAGAGATAAAACCTCTAAAGAGTTAATTAAAAATCAAAGAGGTATAGGATATAAAATTGATAGAGAAGAGTAAAAACTTTATACTTAAAATTTCTCTTTTTTATACTGCAATATTTTTTCTATTTATTGCAATACCTACTTATTTTTACACAAATTTAGAAATTGAAAACTATAAAAATACTCAAAATAGAGCTCTTGTAGAATATGCTCAAAAAATACAAAGAGCTATATATGATTTTTCAAACTCCAAAAGTGATACTTTTATCTTTCCAAAATCTTTTAAAATTGAAGCAACCTTACTTGATAAAAATAGAAAAATACTATATAAGACTAGAAATCTAAATTTTAAAAGTACTAAAAAAATAAACTTTGAAATGGAACTTTCAAAAAATAGATTAAATGCAAAATATTTAACCCTTAGTAAAAATGTTTATTATAAAGAAGTATATTTAAAAATATTAATTCTTTCATTGTGCATAGGTTTATTTATTTTTATTTCCATATATTTACTAATTAAAGCGAGTATTGAACCATATAAAAAAGCAAATGAATATTTAGATGCTTTTTTTAATGATGCAATGCACGAATTAAAAACTCCCCTAGGAGTAATTCAATTAAACTTAGAGATTCTTCAAGAAAAACAAAAAGACACAAAAGAAATACAACGTTCTATAAATGCCACAAAAAATCTTTTTTTAGTTTATGAAGATATAGAATACTTAATAAAACAAAAAAGTGTTAAATACAATAAAGAAAATATTGACTTTAGCTATTTATTAAATCAAAGAGTTGATCAGTTCGAAAGCCTCTCTATACCAAAAAATATTAAATTTAATTTAAATATTGAAAATAATATTTCTATCTCTATAAATAGAACTCATTTACAAAGAATTATTGATAATACTATTTCCAATGCAATAAAATATTCATTTAAAGATACAATAGTTTCAATAAACCTTTATAGGGATACACAAAGAAACAGTATAGTTTTTTCTGTTCATAATTATGCAAACCCAATAATAAATAAGAAAACAATATTTAACAGATACTATAAAGAAAACCATATTAAAGGTGGTTTTGGAATAGGATTAAATATTGTAAAAAATATATGTGAAGCAAATAATATAGAAATCTTTTTAGAATCTACAAAAGAAACTGGAACTACCTTCAAATATACTTTCTTAATTAATTCTTAATATATATCATTAAAAGTAAACATAAAACTAACTTTATATTTGTATAATACTTTTATAAAACATGAAGGAGAAAACATGAAAATCAACGGTAAAAAATTAGTATTACTTTCAGCTTTAATATCTTTTGCTGCAACAAGTACTTTTGCATTTGAGCCAAAAGAGTTAAAGAAAAGAGAATATAGAGGTTTTACAAAACCTAAAATGGAATATAAAATACCTAATATAGAGGATTTACCTGATAATGATTATGGTAAATTAGTAAAATATGGTAAAGAATTAATTGTACATACATATAAATATATTGGACCAGAAGTAGAAGATGTAAGTATGAGATTTGCAGGAAATAATAATGCATGTCAAAACTGTCACTTAGATGCTGGTACAAAAAAATATTCAGCTCCTTTTATAGGAACTTATGGAGAATTTCCTCAATATAGACCAAGAGAAGATGGTATAGGAACATTAACAGCAAGAATAAATGGTTGTATGCAAAGAAGTATGAATGGTTATCCACTACCTGCTGAAGGTAAAGAAATGAAAGCTATGAAAGCTTATATGCACTTTTTAAGTCAAGGTTATCCAGTTGGTGGAGCTGATATGGAAGGTAGAAGATTAGCTAAAATAGATAGAAAAATGATTAAGAAAAATAAAGCTGATTTAGAAAATGGTAAAAAAGTTTACACACAACACTGTGCTTCTTGTCATGGAGCTGATGGATTAGGAGTAAAAAATCCAGGAAAAGCAAATGGTTATATGTTCCCAGCATTATGGGGTACAGATGATACATATAATAAAGGTGCAGGTATGTATAGAATATTAAAATCAGCAGATTTTATTAAATCAAATATGCCACTTGGAGCAACTAAAGAAAACCCTATCTTAACAGATAAAGAAGCGTATGATGTGGCTGCTTATATGAATCAAGATAGTCACTATAGACCTGAAAAAATCAATAGAAGTTCTGACTTCCCTGATGATAGAGTAAAAGCACCAGATGTTTATAGACCAAATATGGAGAAAAAAGAACATCAATTTGGACCATTTGGTAATATAATCAAATAAATAACATAGTTTAAGAAAGAGAAAAACTCTTTCTTAACTAAATAAAAACTTATCTATTTTTCTAAAATAACTTTCTATATTTTCAAAAGAGTGATTACCACCCTCTTCTATTATAAGTTCTGACTCAGGTAACCTTTCAACAGCTTCATTATAATCTAAAATTTCATCTTCTGTTTGTAAAAGAGTCATAAAATTTTTTTGATTAGTTAAAGTATTAACTTCAATAGCTTTTAATTGATTAAGATGTTCTTTTGTTACTTCAAAAGAAGAAGAATCAAAATAATTAACTGCCATTCCTAATTTATCTAAAGTTTTATATGGATAAATAGCAGGATTTATTAAAATAGCTTTTAAATCATATTTATTAGCTAAATATATTGCATAATAGCCACCTAAAGAAGAACCTACTAAACCTATTTTTTCATCTTTTTCAATTAATATTTCTATTATTTGTTCAAGAGTATCTATAGCTAAACTTGGAACATAAGATAAAGAAGGAGCAAAAACTTCTTCTTCAAAATACTCTCTAAATAAACTAGCTTTTCCTCCATGTCCACTGCTTCCAAAACCATGTATGTATATAATCATCTTATACCTTTAAAACTTAGATTTTTTTACTTCCTTAACAACTGCATTAGCCATATCTGTAACACTTTTTACAACTTCATTTGTTTCAGATGCAATTTGAGCATTTTCTTGAGTAGCTTTATCCAATAAAGAAACAGCACTATTTATCTGTTCTATTCCTTGCATTTGTTCTTTTGAATTTGCTGTTACAGTTTCTACAATTGAAGTTGTATTTAAAATATTTTCATTTAAATGCTCATATCCTTCATACATAGAGTGTACTATATCTTTACCTTCATTAGCACTTAAAGTTGCTCCTTCAACTAAATCTTTTATCTCTTTTGCTGCTTCTGCACTTCTATTTGCTAAGTTTCTTACCTCTCCTGCAACAACTGCGAAACCTTTTCCTGCTTCACCAGCAGTTGCTGCTTCTACAGCTGCATTTAAAGATAAGATATTTGTTTGAAAAGCTATTTGATCAATTATTGAAATTGATTCTGTAATTGCTTCAACCTGTTTATTAATATTTTCCATAGAACTACTTGTTTTCTTAGATAGTTCTTTTCCTTTATTTACTTCATTTCTCAAAGAAACTGCATTTGAAGATAAATCATTTATATTATTTGAATTTGCTCTCATTGTTTGAGTTATTTCCTCAAGAGCTGCAGCACTTTCTTCTAAAGAAGCTGCTTGTTCATTGGCACTTATTGTTAATCTTTTCATATTTGAAGATAAATTATTTGAGCTTTTATTTAAAATATCTGAATTATCTAAATTTGTTTGTAACATATCAGATATCTCTTTTCCTAAACTATTTACACCTAAAGATAAATCATTTAATTCACCTTTTGAAGAGATTGTTATTTGTTTTGTAAAATCACGTTTTTCATATGATTTTAAAACTTCAATTGTGTGATTAATAGTATTATGTAAATTTGAAATCATTTTATTTAAGTTTTGAGTAAGTTCATTAATAATTACATTAGAAGTTTTAGCTTCAACTTGTTGTGTTAAAATTCCAGAACTAACACTACTTACTACCTTTGAAACATCTTCTATAACTTTATCATCTTGCTTAATAGTCTGTCTAATTTTAGTTATATTTTCATTAATCTGCTTAGTCATCTTACCAATTTCATCTTTAGTGGTTATTTCAATTAGTTGAACATCTTCTTTTTCTTTATTTAAAAAAGATAAAAAAGACAATAATCCTGATTCAAAAACTTCTAAAGGCTTAATTAAAGATATTTTTGAAATATAAGAAACAACAATTACTAATATTATAAAAAGAACTATTATCATAGAAATCAAAGTATAAACTAAAGAATTAACATCTTCATCTAATCTATTTTTTGTTTTTAAAATCTTTTCTTGAATATCATCAACATAAATTCCTGTTACAATAGTCCAGTTAAATTCTTTTATATATTTAGAAAAAGCCATTTTTTTCAAAATTTCTTTAGTATTTGGCTTTTGATAATAATACTCTACAAACTTATTATCATCTTTTGCAGTATCAATTAAAGCCTTTCTAAAAGAAAATCCTTTTATATCTTTTGCCATAATATTTGTCTTTGTACCATTTAATTGTGGCTTTGTACCATGAAAAGCAAAATGATAATTTTCTCCTATCTTCTCATAAGCAAAGAAATATCCACTTCCATTCAAAAATCTTGCTTTTTCAACTACATTAATAACTTTTTGTTTTGCCTCATCAATATTTTCTGACTCTTTTATTATTGAATCAATTATTGTATAAATTGTTAAAATCTGATTCTTAAGTAACTCTTTCTTTTCATTAACAATTGAACTTTCAAACTCTTCTAATGTATGACTACTGTTACTATATGTAAGATTTATAGTTAAAATAGTGATTAACAATGTCGCCAATAAGACAGGTAAAATAACTAAGGTAAGTACCTTTAACTTTATACTATTAAGCATTTTCTCTCCTTGATAAAAAATGTATAATAATAGTAATAGTTTTAAAGAAAGATAAATTTATACATAATATCTACATAAAATAGTAATAAAATAAATAATGTTTCAATTAGTTAATTATTGTCTTATTTTTTATAAAAAAACAAATCTTCATATAAATACTTAATAATGTAATTTTATATTTTAACCACATATAAAGCAATATTCAAATAAAGTAATACAAAGAATTATTAAAGGAGTTTTCATGACTATTAATTCAAACAATACTTTTACTTCAATAAATTTAACAAACAATAAAAAAGTTTCTAATGAAGAAAATAAAAATGATGTTAAAAATGAAGAAAAAAAACTCTCTAAAGAAGAAACTATTATTAAAGCTAGAAATGATTATAAAGGAGAAGTTGACACAAGAATAAAAATGTTAAATGAACATTATTCTAAAGTTGTTCAATTTACTAAACAATTTGAACATCCTACTAGTCATATGAGAGATAAATATTTTAACTCCCACTCTCCATACTATATAGAAGGTTTAACAGATAGAGAAAGAAGTGCTGCTTTTTTAAATGAATTTCATTATTTTAAATCAGGAGAACTTACTGGTGGGTATTTTATGGACCCTATTTTTAGAGAAAGAGGTTTTATGAATGGAGGTGTTGAAGTCGCTAGAAACAAAGCTTTTCAGCGTCAAGAAGTTAATAATCAATTCTCTGAACTTTTAGATTTAAACAAGCTTTCTTTACCTCAAGACTCTAAACTTAGATTTACTATTGACCCTAATGGTTATAAAGTCTCTATTTCTGGTCTTGAAGATAAAAATCTTATTAATTCTTTACAAAATGCTTTAAATGGAGACAATGCAAAACAACTCTTCTATCATATTCTTTACAGTGCTTCTAATGGCTCTTCTCAAGTCTCTGATGAAAAATACAATCGTTTTAGTGTCATTCGAGATACTATGGATATCACTGGTTATAATTTAAATGATTTAAACTTAGTTGATGGCAAGTTTCTTACTAATGAAGGCATTGATATTTTTGATATCTACAAAGAAAATATTAAAAACAGTGATCAAATCCCTGATCAGTTTAAAGGTCTTCATATTTCTTCTTATAAAAGAGATTTAGACAATCTTATTCTTAATGGTTTCCATTCTACACCTGATTTACTTTTATCTATTGATTATCAAAATGGCTCTTTTTATGATGTCTTCCAAGCTGAAAATTTTGGTGCTGGAAAAACTGATTGGATTGACGAACTTCATAACTCTAAAAATATTAATCCTATTTATGTTTAAAAATAAGTAAAAAAGAGAACCTTAATGGTTCTCTTTTTTTAAGCTATCTCTCAAAACCTAACGTTGTATCATATTCATACACAATAGTTGCTTTTACATCTCTCATATTAGAAGAGCTTGTACCTTTAAAGTTATACTTAAAATCCCACCTCTGCGCAACTTCTAATTCATCAGATTCAGAAATATTATAATTTGACCACTCTTCTATATACCAAATATTATTTGTAGATGGAGAAATTTTATGAACAATACCTCCTAAGTTTTTTGATAACCTACCTTCTGTCTTTATAGATTTTACAATAGCACCTTCAGGAATTTTTGAGCTATTACTTAAATCCATAGAAATTACTGAAGAATCAACTCCATTAGGGTTAAGTAGAATATCTGGATTTCCAGGATTAACAGCTGTTCCATTAAACTCAAAAGTTGCTAAGCCTCCACTCATCCTATTATTAATTGACACAGAAAAAAATATGCTACCTGTACTATTACCCCTTGTTACCTTTATATAAAACAATTGACCAGAAGATGTACCATCTATATCTGATACCAGCAAATACGGTGTAAAAGAAGAAGAACCATAAATTCCAACATTTATCCCTATATTATTTTGAAATTGGTCAAAAACTTCTAGAGTTCTTCCTTCATCCGAATCATCATGAAAAACTTTGACATAAACTCTATCTCCTCTATTTGCTCTAAATGAAAAATATGACTCAGTCTCATCTGCTTTTAACTCTCCAATTATAGAACTATGATACTGCCAATTCCCTATAGGGTAAGCTGTATTAAAACTATTATTACCAGTGATAGTATTAGCAAATACTAAACTTGTACTCAAAAAAAACATAGTTAAAATAACTTTTAACATATTTTTAGAACCATTTCTAAACATAAAAAACTCCTTTTAAATAAAATTATTTTATTGTATATTTATAAGTATTAATATTATATTAAAATATAATTTTATAATTCAAAAATATATAAATATAATTTAAAAGTTTATTTGATTTTATTTCTTATTTTTCTATTTTCTGCACATTCTAACTGATAGTTAACCATTTCATTAAAAGGTTTTAAAAAAGAATTTAATTCTTTATCTAGTAAGTTTTCAACTTTTTGCTCTGTTAATAAAGTTAAAACACAAAAAACAGATTCAATAGTAGAAAGACAATAAACATTTGGTTGGGTTTTGATTTTAAAATTTGATTCTTCTGTATATTTAAAACTTATTTTAGGAAGCTCTTGTAGATTTTTACTTAGTCTAATCATTTTTTTAGAACAAGCCCAAGTAGAATCAACGATAAATATTACATTTTCTTTATTGTTTAAAGGTAACTTTTGAGTATTTAACTCAATACTATTAGATGAAGGATAAAGAAGATAAGAGTTTATTTTAGGATTATTTATGATTTTATTAACTTCTTTATGCTTTGAAAAATCAATACCTATAAAAATTTCTGAATTTTTTAAAGATAAATTAGTTAAATGTCCTGTTCCATTCTTAGTTTTTCTATACTCCTTAGGATGCATTAAAATTACAAACTTTGTATTTGTATTAATTTTACTAACATACTTACACATACAACTACTTTTAGGTCTATAACAAGTAAAACAAATCTCTCTTGTAGACAAAACTTTATTCCTCACCTTTTTTTATACTTTCTTTCCACTCATCCAATAAAGCTTTTTGTTGTTTCTCTTTTATAGCTGCCCAAGTTTCACCATCTTTGATAGCATTTACTCTTTGGGTATATTTTCTTAAAGCTCTTGAAAAAACCCTTTGAATATCAATATCTTTTTCTTTTTTTATTGCAATTAATATATTTAAATAATCCCAAAGTATATCTGCTAATTCATCTTCTAAAAAACATTTTCTATCTTTTTTATATTCTTCAATTACTTCATCAACTTCATTTTTTAATTCTTCTAAATAAATACTTGAACCACCTTTCCAAGTACTATTTTCATCTATTTTTGATTTTTCCTCTGCTAAATCAAATAACTCATAAAATTTTTCCATTTTAATAAACTCTTTATATATATGATTCCTGATTTTATCAAAACTTCACAAAATATTGCATATAGCCATATTTTTTATTTTCTTAATTTATTTTCATTATAATTGCAAGACAAAGAAAATAGGATAAAAATATGGCAAAAAAGAAAACCTCACTTTTTGAGTGTCAAGCTTGTGGAGAACAAAGTACAAAATGGTTAGGGAAATGTCCCAACTGTGGTTCTTGGGATTCTTTTATGGAATTAAATCAAGAACAACAAGAAGTTTTAAAACAAACTGCCAAAGTTGTAAATACAAATTCAAAAGCTACACCAATAACTCAAATCAAACAAGATGATGTCACAAGATTCTCTTCATATAATGACGAATTTGATTTAGTTTTAGGTGGAGGAATTGTTCCGGGATCATTAACCTTAATAGGAGGAAGCCCTGGAGTTGGGAAGTCTACTCTTTTACTTAAAGTTGCAGGAAGCATTGCAAGTTCAGGTAAAAAGGTTTTATATGTTTCAGGAGAAGAAAGTGCAGGACAAATAAAACTTAGAGCAAATAGACTTGATGCAAACCATAATGACTTATATTTATTAAGTGAAATTCGCCTTGAAGAGATTCTTGATGAACTTTTAAGAGAAAACTATGAAGTATGTATAATTGACTCTATTCAAACAATTTACTCAAGTGCCTTAACATCAGCACCAGGAAGTGTGTCACAAGTTAGAGAAATCACTTTTGAACTTATGCGTAAAGCAAAAGAGTCTGATATTGCAATGTTTATAATTGGACATATCACAAAAGATGGTTCAATAGCAGGACCAAGAGTTTTAGAACATATGGTTGATACTGTTTTATATTTTGAAGGAGAGGCAAGTAGAGAACTTAGAATGCTTAGAGGTTTTAAAAATAGATTTGGTTCAACTTCAGAAATAGGAATTTTTGAGATGACAGCAGAAGGCTTATTATCAGCAAAAGATATTGCCTCAAAGTTTTTTGATAAAAGTAAAGCACAAAGTGGTTCAGCTTTAACTGTTGTTATGGAAGGAAGTCGTGCTTTAATTATAGAAGTTCAAGCCCTTGTTACAGAAAGTACTTACCCAAATCCAAAAAGAAGTGCCACAGGATTTGATGCAAATAGATTAAATATGCTTTTAGCTTTACTTGAAAAAAAGATTGATTTACCCTTAAACCATTATGATGTATTTGTAAATATAAGTGGAGGAATAAAAATCAAAGAAAGTTCAGCTGACTTAGCCATTATTGCTGCTATTATTTCTTCTTTTAGAGATAGACCCATTTCAAAAGAATCAGTTTTTATTGGAGAAGTTTCCCTAACAGGTGAAATAAAAGATGTATATTCAATAGACTTAAGACTCAAAGAAGCCCAAGCACAAGGGATAAAAAAAGCCGTTGTAGCCCAAAAACCTAATTTGAAGTTAGAACTTAAAACTTTTGCAGTTGATGAAGTTCCTAAAATGATAGAATTATTTTAGATTTATGTGTTCCTAAAATGATTGAGCTATTCTAAGCTCAATCATTTATTTTTCAACTCTTTTATTTGCCCCTGCCATAAGTCTATCTTTTGAGACAATTGCTCTTGTATGAGTAGCTTCTCCAACTTTTCCACCTGAATCAAAAGCTTCAACTTCAAATTTATAAAGTTTTCCTTCCATTCCTACAAAAGTTGCAGTTGCCTTAACAATATCTCCTTCTAATGTTGGAGCTAAATGTTTTAAGCCCACTTCAACACCAACAGAAAATTCCCCTTCCTTATAAAAAGGAATTAATATTTTTGCAGAGGCACACTCCATAAGTGCTGTAAGTCTTGCTGTTGCAAAAACTTCTGGAAAATCATCTTCAGGTGATATTTCTAAATTTTTTGCTAAATCAGAAGCTTTAACCTTAAACTCAATAGTTGCTTTTGTTCCTATTTCTAATTCCATAAACACTCCTAAAATAATTTTAAATTTTTATTGTAACATAAAATTCATAGTACCTATTTATACGCTTATTTATACTTTTTTAGATATAATCCGCCAAAATTTAAGGGATAAAATAATGATTGATTTAGATAATCAAACTAATGTAGAAATTGATATTTCGCCTTTGGAAGAAATTTTAGAAGAATTAACTCAAAAAGATATTGAATTAATTTTTACAAATAATGAAGAAATTCAAATACTAAACAAAGAGCACAGAAATATTGACAAGGCTACTGATGTTTTATCTTTTCCTTTAGAGTTTGATATGCCAAATATGCCTTTAGGCTCTATTGTTATTTCTATTGATTATGTAGAAGAAAAAGCAAAAGAGTATAATCATTCTTTTAATGATGAACTAAAACTTCTTTTTATTCATGGATTACTTCATCTTTTAGGTTTCGACCATGAAATAGACAATGAAGAACAAAGACAAAAAGAAGAAGAGCTAATTAAGAAATTTAATCTACCAAAAAGTCTAATAGTAAGGAACTCATAAATGGATATATTTATATTTATAATATCAATGGGAGCATTAATCTATGGTGCAGATTTTATTATTCAACAAAGCGAAAAAATTGCTTTACATTATAATATTTCTCACTTTGTTATAGGTGCAACATTAATTGCATTAGGTACAAGTTTACCTGAAATGGCTGTATCAATGTCTGCATCAATAAAAGGAAGTGGAGATATTGCTGTTGCAAATGTAATAGGAAGTACTATTTTTAATATTTCTCTTGTTTTAGGAGCTGTATTTTTAGTAGCAAAAAAAATAAGTCCAGATAGAGACCTTTTTGCAAAAGATTCTGCTTGGTCGTTATTTCCAATTTTAGTTTTTATTCTTATGGCAATAGATGGAAAACTTAATATCATAGATGGTATTTTATTTATTTTATTGATGGGAGCATATTTAATTTTTCTTATTGGTTCAAATCAAGTTGAAGAGATTGATGAAGAATTAGCAAAAGAAAAATTTGCTTGGCCAAAAACATTAACTTTATTGATTATTGGTTTTATCTTTGTTGTAGCAGGAGCAGACTTTGCAATTGATAGTGCAGGAAATATTGCAAGATCATTTGGTATTAGTGAATGGGTTATTGGTCTATTTTTAGTTGCATTTGGAACTTCATTACCTGAACTTACAATTTCTATTAAATCAGCTATGAATAATAATGCTGATTTAGCAATTGGAAATATTATTGGTTCTAATGTTGCAAATTTTACAATGGTACTAGGAATAAGTGCTATAGTAAATGATTTAAATGTAGATTTAAGTAAAAACTTCTTTGATATAGCAGCTGCATTTATAGTATCTTTAATGCTAGTGTTAATAACTGCTAATAAACTTTATAATAAAAGTGCTGGTATTGCTTTGATGGTTGTTTTAGGTTTAGTAATTCAAAATAGTCTATAAAGACTATTTTGATTTATTTTGACATGAAGTACAAATTCCAGAAAATACTATATCAACATTTTCAATCTGAAAAGATGATTTTTCTTTTATAGAATCATTTAATACAGATGTATCTATTTTAATATCTTCTATTTTTCCACATGATGAGCAAACTAAATGAGAATGTGCTTCTTTAGCTAATTCATAAACTGATTTTGTTTCAGGAATCTTAACCTCATTTAAAAATATTTTCTCTACCATTGCATTTACATTTTTATATATAGTTGCAAGAGAAATAGAAGGGAATTTTTCTAATAGCTTTTTATAAAGTTCATCAATATTCATATGACCATGTTTATATAATTCTTCAACAATAGCAACTCTTTGAGGAGTAACTTTTAAATTATACTCTTTTAATAATAGTGAACTATTAATCATTTCTATCCCCTTTCCTGCGTTGAAATCTTACTAAAAAAAGTTTTAGTTTTTAATTTTACACAGTTTCTTATTTTGAATAATAGTAAAAAAATGTAAAACAAGTATTATTAATCAAATTTACTAGAAGATAATAATTTTCCTTTAAGATTAATTCCACTACAATTTATCTAAGGAAAAAAATTATCCAAAGGAGAAATGATGAAAAAGTTAACGAAACAATTAAAAGTATTACAGGCAAGTTCTTTAGTAATGTTTACTAAAATTCATAACTATCACTGGAATATAAAAGGAATGCAGTTTTTCCCTATCCATGAAATGACTGAAAAAATATATGGAGAATTTAGTACGATTTATGATGATTGTGCAGAAAGGGTTTTACAACTTGGAGAAAAACCTCTAGTTTTATTAAGTGAATTAGAAGAAAACTCTATTATTAAAGAAGATAAAAAAACAGATTTTGATGCAAAATATGTATTAAAAAATATTTTATCAGATTTTGAAACTCTATTAAAAGAGTTTAAAAAATTATCAAAATTAGCTGAAGAAAATGGCGATAATACAACTGTTGCTTTTGCTGATGACAATACTGCACATCTAGAAAAAAATATTTGGATGATAAAAGCTTCTTTATCATAAACAAGTACCTCTTATTAAGTTTAGATGAATTATAATCATTAATGATAAAGGTTCATCTAAACCTTACTTTATCAATATAAAAACTTAACTTTGGAGAAAAAATGAGACAATATGAATCATACCGTTGTAATAAATGCGGTAATACAGTAGAAGTACAAAAAGTTGGTGGTGGAGAATTACACTGCTGTGGAGAAAAAATGGAAATGATTACAGAAAACTTAACTGCTGTAAATCTAATGAAAGCCTTTGCTGGGGAATCAATGGCACGAAACAAATATGAATATTTTGCAAAAATTGCTCAAAAAGAAGGGTATAGAGATATTGCTGCACATTTTCAAAGAGCTGCTGACAATGAAAAAATGCATGCAAAACTAGAATTAAAAGCCTGTAACAAGCTCCTTACTGGTGAAGAGTTTGGAGCAACAACAGAAAATCTAAAAATTGCAATAGCAGGAGAAAGTTATGAAAATGTAACTATGTATCCAGACTTTGCAAAAATAGCAAAAGAAGAAGGTTACTCTCAAATATCTACAATGCTAAAACTAATTGGAAATATTGAAATAGAACATGAAAATATGTATAAAGAATTATTAGCAAGACTTGAAGCAGGTGAAGAGTTTGTAAGTGAAGATGAGGAAGAAGAATGGATTTGTGAAGTATGTGGACATGTTCACAGAGGTAAAAAAGCTCTAAAAGTTTGCCCTGTATGTAAACATCCTCAAGAATATCAATCAAGATTAAATAGTAAAAAATAGTTATTAAAATATTATTGGATAAAATGTCTTCTTTAATTAGGAGACATTTTTGAAGAAAATACTTTTTTTACTACTTATTCCCTTATTCTTATTTGCAAAACAATTTACTGTTGCATCTTATAATATTGAAAATCTTTTTGATTTAAATGCAAATAAAACAGACTATAAAGAGTATCTACCAAATACAAAATCAAATTGGAATAAAAAAACCTTTGAAATAAAAATGAAAAATAGTATAAAAGTTTTAAAAGACTTAGATACTGATATTATTGCCTTACAAGAAATAGAAAATAAACAAGTACTAAAACTACTACAAAAAAGAATCCCTGAGTATAAATATATTTCTTTTAAAAAATATTCAAATTCAAGTGTAGGTCTTGGATTTTTAAGCAAAATAAAGATTATTGATGAAAAAGCTTTAAATATAAAATTTTCAGACAAAACTTTTCGACCTATTTTAGAAACAACTTTTCTTTTTGATAATATAGAATTCAAAATATTCAATAATCACTGGCCTTCAAAAAGAGTAGCTGAAAGTTATAGAGTTAAATATGCAAAATACTTATTCGATAGAGTCTCTACTTTACCAAAAGATTATGATTATATTTTATTGGGAGATTTTAATTCAAACTATAATGAATATGAAACTATATATTCAGAAAAAAGATTAAATAATACTTCAGGAATAACAGGAATAAATCATGTATTAAATACTTTTGAAAATAAAAATTTTATCTCGAAGTTTGATATATTAAAAAATAAAAAAGTATTACATTTCAATCCTTGGATTGAACTAAATATTACAGAAAGATTTTCAAGTAAATTTAGAGGACGAAATGTTACACCAGATAATATCTTACTACCCTATTCTATGTTTGATAATAAAAAAATATCTTATATTCAAAATAGTTTTAAAGTCTTTAAACCACATTACTTATATAAAAATAAAAAAGTACTAAGATGGCAAATGAAAAATAAAGTACATTTAGGAAAAGGTTTCTCAGATCACTTACCTATTATTGCAACTTTCTCAACACAGAAACAAGAAAAAATAAAACAACAAAATATTAGTAATATTGCTGATTTATATAAAATAGAAAAATTAAATAAAAATGTTATTTTAGAAGATTGTCTTGTTTTATATAAAAATGATAATATTGCTATTATTAAACAAATAAATAATAGAGCAATATTTATTTATGGAAATGTTCAAAACTTGCAAGAAGGTTTCTCTTATGATTTAAATATTAAAGAAATCAAGACTTACAAAGGTTTAAAAGAAATTACAAGTTTTGAAATTGAAAGAAAAAAAGAAAAAAGAAAAAACTATAAAGACTTTTATCTAACTGTATCAAAAAACGATTTACTTGATATAAATAAACAAAATGAAATAATCACAAATATAAAAGCAACTTATAAAAAAGGGTATTTATACTTTGATTCAAAAAAAATATCAATCTATTTTAAAAATAAAAATCAAATTCCCAAAGATGGCTCAACAATTATCATAAAAAGAGGTCACTTAGGATATTATATCAATAAAACTCAAATAGTTATTTACAATAAAAGTGATATAGAATATGTTAATTAAATCAATATTTACAAATAGTAGTGGAATCTTAGTTTCAAGAATTTTAGGTTTCATTAGAGACTTACTTACTGCTTCTATTTTAGGTGCAAATATTTACTCTGATATCTTTTTTGTTGCTTTTAAACTACCAAACTTATTTAGAAGAATCTTTGCTGAAGGAGCTTTTACACAAGCTTTTATTCCCTCTTATGCAAAATCAAAATATAAAATAAGATTTTCTTCTATTATATTTTTACAGCTCTTTGCTTTTTTAATTGTTTTATCCCTTATTGTAACTTTATTTTCATCACTTATTACAAAGGCAATTGCTTTAGGATTTGATGAACAAACGATACAATTAGCTTCACCTTTGGTTGCAATAAACTTTTACTATCTTCCTTTGATTTTTATTGTAACTTTTATGGCTGCATTATTACAATATAAAAATCACTTTGCAACAACAGCATATTCAACTGCACTATTAAACCTTTCACTTATTGCTGCACTTTTAATCTCAAAAGATTTAGGAAAATATGAAATTACATTTTATTTATCTTATGGAGTTTTAATTGGTGGAATTTTACAAGTTTTTGTTCATTTACTTGCTATGAAAAAATATAACTTATGTAAAATATTTACATTTAAAAAATATAAAAAAAAGGAAGAAAATCGATTTTATAAAAGTTTCTTTGGCGCTACTTTAGGAAGTTCAACTGCACATATTTCAGCATTTCTAGATACTTGGCTTGCTTCATTCTTAGTTAGTGGTTCAATCTCATATCTATATTATGCAAATAGAGTTTTTCAACTTCCTTTAGCACTTTTTGCCATTGCTACATCCGTTGCTTTATTTCCTATGATTGCAAAAGCAATAAAAAATAAAGATGAGAATAAAGCTTTAAAGCTTATGAAAAAATCTTCTCTTATCTTAGTTATTTTACTATCTTTTGCAACTTTAATTGGTATTGTTTTTGATAACTTTATAGTTTGGCTACTCTTTGAAAGAGGCGCCTTTACAAGTGAAGATACAACAAATACTGCTCTTATTTTAACAATGTATCTAATTGGTTTGCTTCCTTTTGGTTTAGCTAAAATTTTTTCACTTTGGTTATATGCCCATGAAAAACAATTTTTAGCTGCAAAAATTTCAATGAAAGCTTTAGGGTTTAATATAGTTTTTTCTTTATTACTTATCCAACCTTATGGAGCAGCAGGACTTGCTTTTGCAAGTACTTTAAGTGGATTTATACTTTTAATATTGACTTTAAAAGAGTTTGGTTTTAAAAACCTAAAGAACTTGTATTTTAGTGAATTTTAGATATAATCATTACTTTTTAAAATAAATATAGGAAAAAAATGAAAGAATTTTTTAAATATTATGTACCTTATTATAAAAACTATAAATTAAAAATATTTTTCGCACTAATTGGTATTATCTTAGTTTCAGGAGGAAGTGCAGGATTAGCATATATTGTTAAACCTTTACTGGATGAAGTATTTATAGCAAAAGACCAAGAAATGCTATATTTAGTGCCTATTTTTCTAATTTTAGCCCAAACTGCACAAGGTTTTGGTAAATATATCCAAGTTTATTATACTTCTTATATTGGTCAAGATATTATTAGAATTGTAAGGGATAAACTTTTAGCTCATATCTTGACTTTAGATATTGAATTTTTTCAAAAAAAACATGGTGGAGAATTAATCTCAAGAATTACAAATGATATAAATAGAATACAAACAGCAGTATCAAATCTAATTGCAGATTTTATCAGAGAGTCTCTTACAGTATTTGCTTTAATCTTTGTAGTTATTTACCAAAGTGCTGAATTAGCCTTTTATGGACTTGTTGTATTACCTTTAGCAATATATCCCTTAGCAATTTTAGCAAAAAAAATGAAAAAATTATCTTTTCGTTCACAAGAAAGTGCTTCAGATATAACTTCCCATTTAAGTGAAGTCTTTAACAATGTAGAAATTATAAAAGCAAATTCAACAGAAAAAACAGAACTATCAAAATTTGAAACACACAATAAAAACTTTTTTAGAATCAATATAAAAGCAGTTAAAACATCGGAACTAACTTCTCCTATTATGGAGTTTTTAGGAGCAATTGCAGCTGCAATTGTAATCTTGTATGGTGGAACACAAGTTATTTCAGGAGAGCTAACTGCTGGTGCTTTTATGTCTTTTATTGCTGCACTTTTTATGTTATATACACCTTTAAAAAGAATTTCATCAGTGTATAATAAACTTCAAGATGCAATTGCAGCCCATGAAAGAATTTTAACTGTTTATGATATTAATCCAACAATTCTTTCTGGTAAAGAAAAAATGCCTACAGATATTGAAAAAATAAAATTTGAAAATGTAGAATTAAAATATGAAAATTTTACAGCACTAAAAAATATTAATTTAGAAGCTTCAAAAGGCGAAAAATTTGCTTTAGTAGGTGATAGTGGTGGTGGAAAATCATCTTTAATAAATCTTCTTATTAGATTTTATGATATTAGTTCAGGAAAAATTCTTTTTGATAAAAAAGAGATAAAAAATATAAATATACAAGATTTAAGAAAACAAATATCAATAGTAACCCAAAGAGTTTATATCTTTAATGACTCTATTGCTTCAAACGTTTCTTATGGGCATAAATTAGATGAAGAAAAAGTAATTAAAGCATTAAAACAAGCTCATGCATATGACTTTGTAAAACAATTACCAGAAGGGATAAACACCCAATTAGATGAGTTTGGAACAAATTTAAGTGGAGGGCAAAGACAAAGAATCGCGATTGCAAGAGCTTTATATAAAAATCCTCAAATTCTTATTTTAGATGAAGCTACATCAGCACTTGATAATGAAAGTGAATCAATCATTTCAGAAGTAATAGATGAAGTATCAAAAAATAGATTTGTATTTGTAATTGCTCATAGATTAAGTACTATAAAAAATGCAGATAAAATTGCAGTATTTAAAAAAGGTGAAATTGTTTGTATAGATAAAGAAGAAAATCTTTTAAACAATTGTAAAGAGTATCAAAGACTTTATAACCTTGCAAATATCTAACATCAACTTTTTTTCAATACTTTTTAGATAAAATATTGAAATTTTATAAAAAGGAAATATTTGTTTACCTATAACACACTTAAAAAAGTCCTATTTATGTTTCAACCTGAAACAGCTCACCATTTAGGAGAGTATGCTTTAAGAATCTTACCAAACTGTAGATTGCTTAATAATTATATGGTAAAGAAAAACTTTATTTTAAATCCAAAACTTAGTCAAGAAATCTTTGGAATAGAATTTAAAAACCCTGTTGGATTAGCTGCAGGTTTTGATAAAAATGCAACAATGATAAAATCAATGCCTGCATTGGGATTTGGATTTACTGAGATTGGAACAATGACTCCAAGAGCTCAAGAAGGAAACCCTAAGCCTAGAATGTTTAGATATCCAGAGCAAAAATCAGTTCAGAATGCAATGGGATTTAATAATGAAGGTTCAGCAAAAGTACTAGAAAATCTAAAAAAAGTTTATCCTTTTACTATTCCGATTGGAGCAAATATTGGTAAAAATAAAACAACACCGGAAGAATATGCACTTTTGGACTATAAGGCTTTAATTAGAAAATTTAAAGATACAAGTGATTATTTAGTAATAAATATTTCTAGTCCAAATACACCAAATCTTAGAGATTTACAAAATGAAAAATTTATCAATGAGCTATTTTCAATGGCAAAAGAACTTACTGATAAACCAATTTTTCTTAAGATTGCTCCAGATATGGAAGTAGATGTTGCGATTGAGCTTTGTAAAACGGCAGTAAATGCAGGAGCTGCTGGAATAATTGCGACAAATACAACAATTGATTATTCTCTTGTTCCAAATGCACAAGATTTTGGAGGATTAAGTGGAGCTTGTTTAACTGAAAAATCTTATGAACTATTTAAAGAAATTGCAAAAGAATTATATGGTAAAACAACACTTATTTCTGTTGGAGGAATCTCAACAGGAGAAGAAGCATATAGAAGGTTAAAAGCTGGTGCTTCATTAGTTCAATCTTATTCAGGACTTGTTTTTGAAGGTCCATCAATGATTAGGAAAATTAATGAAGAAATTTTAGAACTTATGCAGAAAGATGGATATAATCATATTTCTGAAGTAATAGGTTCAGATTTAAAATAATTAAGGTTTGAAAAATGACAAAAACTAGAATTATAAAAATATTTATTTTTCATTTTTCACTATTTACAATTTTTATGGGAGATTTAATGGCTAATAGTTTATTAAAATATCATACAAAAACATTAGAAAATGGTTTACAAATAGTAGCTATTCCTATGGATAATGGTTCTAATGTTGTCTCGACAAATATTTTTTATAATGTAGGAAGTAGAAATGAAATTATGGGTAAAAGTGGTATTGCCCATATGCTAGAACATTTAAACTTTAAATCTACAAAAAGTTTAAAAGCAGGAGAATTTGATGAAATAGTTAAAGGATTTGGAGGAGTTAATAATGCTTCAACATCTTTTGACTACACAAAATATTTTATTAAGTCAAGTTCTAAAAATATGGAAAAGTCTTTAGAACTTTTTGCAGAATTAATGGAAAACTTAACTTTAAAAGATGAAGAATTCCAACCAGAAAGAGATGTAGTTGCAGAAGAAAGAAGATGGAGAACAGATAATAACCCAATGGGATATTTACAATATAGATTATTTAATAATGCTTATATTTATCATCCATACCACTGGACTCCAATTGGATTTACACAAGACATCAAAAACTGGACAATAGAGGATATAAGAGATTTTCACTCTACATATTATCAACCAAAAAATGCAGTTATTGTAGTTGCTGGAGATATATCAAAAGAAGAAGTTTTTAAAGCAAGTGAAAAATATTTTGCAAAAATAGCAAATAAAAAAGAGATACCTCAAACAATACATACAATTGAACCAGAACAAGATGGTGAAAAGAATATTACTATTTATAAAGATAGTGAAGTTGAGATGTTAGCTGTTGCATACCATATTCCAAATTATGAACATAAAGATCAAGTGGCATTAAGTGCATTAAGTGAATTATTAAGCTCAGGAAAAAGTTCATATCTACAAAAAATATTAGTAGATGAAAAAAGAATGGTTAACTCTGTTTATGCATATAATTTAGAACTTACAGATCCAGGGCTTTTCTTATTTGTTGCAGTTTGTAATGAGGGAATTAAAGCAAAAGATGTGAAAAGTGAATTTGATAAAATCATAAAAAATATAAAAAATGGTAAGATTACAAAAAAAGAAGTTGAAAAAATAAAAATCAATACAAAAGCTGATTTTATTTTTTCACTTGAAAATTCAAGTTCTGTAGCATCTTTATATGGAAATTATTTTGTAAGAGGAAATATTAAACCTCTTTTTGAATATGAAAAAAATATCGAAAAACTAAAAAAAGAAGATATTGGAAAAGTTGCAAAGAAATATTTAAATAAAAAAAATTCTACAACAGTAATATTAAAAAAAGAAAAAAATTAAAGAAGGGAAAACTATATGGATATTATGACAGGTGCAATGACAGCATTAATTACACCATTTAAAAATGGAAAAGTTGATTTAGAAAAATATGAAGCACTTATAAAAAGACAAATAGAACAAGGTATAGACGTAGTTGTACCTGTGGGAACAACTGGAGAGAGTGCAACTTTATCTCATAAAGAACACAAAGATTGTATAGAAGTTGCTGTTGCAACATGTAAAGGTACAAATGCAAAAGTAATTGCAGGTGCAGGTTCAAACGCTACACATGAAGCTTGTGATATTGCAAAACATGCTCAGTCAGTAGGAGCTAATGGGATTTTATCAGTAACACCATATTATAATAAACCTACACAAGAAGGTTTATATCAACATTATAAAGCAATTGCTCAATCAGTTGAAATACCTTTTATGCTTTATAATGTTCCAGGAAGAACAGCAGTTGCAATTGAAACAGATACAATTATTAGACTTTATGATGATGTTGCAAATATTTATGCAGTAAAAGAAGCAAGTGGTTCTATTGAAAAAATTGTAGAACTACAATCAAAAAGAGAAGAATTAGTTATTATTTCAGGAGAAGATGCCATTGACTTCCCTATTCTAGCAAGTGGAGGGAAAGGAAATATTTCAGTTACGGCAAATATTTTACCTAATTTAAAATCAAAACTTGTTCATTCTTGTTTAGAAGGTGATTTTGCAAATGCAAAAAAAATAAATGAAGAATTGTACTCTTTAAATTCTGTACTTTTCTGTGAAAGTAATCCTATTCCAATTAAAGCAGTTATGTATATTGCAGGATTATTAGATACATTAGAATATAGACTTCCTTTAACTGCTCCAAGTGCAGAAAACTTGAAAAAATTAGAAAAAACGTTAGAAAAATATGAGGTAATTAAATAATGAGTAATGAAATGAAGGGGAAAACTTTAGTAATTTCTGGTGGTACAAAAGGTATTGGAAAAGAGTGTGTTTATAAATTTGCAAGTAATGGTGTTAATGTAGCATTTACTTATAACTCAAATGCTGAAATTGCTGAAAATATTTGTAAGGATATTGAAGAAAAGTATGCAGTAAAATGCAAGGCATATCCTTTTAATATACTTGAACCAGAAAAATATAAAGAACTATTTTTAGAAATTGACAAAGATTTTGATAGAGTTGATTTCTTTATTTCAAATGCTATGATTTATGGTAGAGCAGTAGTTGGTGGTTATGGTAAGTTTATGAAACTAAAACCAAGAGGATTAAATAATATCTATACAGCAACAGTAAATGCCTTTGTATGTGGTTCGCAACAAGCAGCTAAAAGAATGGAAAAAGTTGGAGGAGGAGCTATTGTTTCTTTATCTTCAACAGGGAACTTAGTATATATTGAAAATTATGCAGGTCATGGAACAAATAAAGCAGCTGTAGAGGCTATGGTTAGATATGCTGCAACGGAACTTGGAGAAATGAATATTAGAGTAAATGCAGTATCAGGTGGTCCTATTGATACAGATGCTCTTAAAGCATTTACAAATTATGAAGAAGTTAAAGCAAAAACTGCTGAATACTCTCCTTTAAATAGAATTGGCCAACCTGAAGACTTAGCACAATCTTGCTACTTCTTATGTACAAAAGAAGCATCATGGGTTACAGGACATACTCTAATTGTTGATGGTGGGACAACATTTAAATAATGCCAAAAACCTTAAATCTACCAAACACACTAGCCCTTTTTAGAATAGTATTAGCTCCGCTAATGCTATGGTTTTTAGTTGAAAGAGATTCTACAATCTTCGCTTCATGGCATCCTTCTTGGCTTGATTATTTTGCAGGTTTAATTTTTGTTATTGCCTCAGTTACTGATTTTTTTGACGGTTTTATTGCAAGAAAATGGAACCAAATGACAAAGTTAGGTGCTATTTTAGATCCTCTTGCAGATAAAATGCTAATACTTGCAGGATTTATTGGTCTAATGATTATAGATAGAGCTTCTGCTTGGGCAGTATTTTTAATACTTTCAAGGGAGTTTTTTATAACAGGACTCAGAGTTGTTGCCGTAAGTGAAGGTAAAAATGTAGCTTCTACTATGGCAGGAAAAATTAAAACTGTATTTCAAATGATTGCTATAGGTTTTTTAATTATGAATTGGCCTTTTGCAACTACACTATTGTGGATTGCTGTTGTTCTAACTATGTATTCAGGATATGAGTACACAAGAGATTATTTTAAAGTTTAAATGGAGTTTTTCAATTGGGTACTATAACTTTTTTACTTGTTCTTTCTTTTTTAGTGTTTTTTCATGAATTAGGTCACTTTTTAGCTGCAAGATATTTTGGAGTAAAAGTTGAAGTTTTTTCAATTGGTTTTGGGAAACAAATTTTTTCTAAAATGTATAGAGGAACAAAATGGCAAATAGCATTAATTCCCCTTGGTGGTTATGTAAAGATGAAAGGGCAAGATGACACTAAACCTGGTCTTTATGAAGAAGGAACAGACTCTTATAATAATAAAAAACCTTGGCAAAGGATAGTTATTCTTTTTGCAGGACCTTTTGCAAACTTTGTACTTGCAGCAATTTTATATTTTATAATTGCCCTTGCAGGAGCAAATACACTAAGCCCTACAGTAGGTAAAGTTCAAGAAAACTCTCCTGCTCTTAAAGCTGGAATAAAATCTGGCGATGAAATTATTAGAATAAATAACACTGAAATTAAAACTTGGGAAGATATTGGTAAAACTATAATTTCAACAGAAGGTGCTTTACAATTTTACCTAAAAAGAGATGGAGAACTTATCTCAAAAATCATAAGACCACATATTTCAGATACACAAAATATGTTTAAAGAAAATATTAAAAAAAGAATGATTGGAATATCTCCTGCTCCAAAACTTGTAACTATTTATCACAACCCAATTGAAGCACTATCTTATGCATGGGATAAAACTATAGAATCTTCTAAAATGATATTTTTAGGTGTACAAAAATTAATTCAAGGAATTATTCCAAGTAGTGAAATTGGTGGAGTTATTACAATAGGAAAGGTGATTTCTGATGCAAGTGAATCTTCAATTATAGCTTTACTTGCAATTACAGCACTAATTTCTGTTAATTTAGGTGTTCTAAACCTTCTTCCTATTCCTGCTTTAGATGGTGGGCATATTATGTTTAACCTTTATGAGATTATTGCAAGAAAAAAACCAAGTGATAAAGTATTTGTTTATTTAACAATTACTGGTTGGGTAATTTTAGCTTCCTTAATGCTACTTGGAATATACAATGATTTAAATAGATTATTAGGATAAAAAATGGATAAAAATAAAGCTGTTAAAAATTTAGATAAAGTTATTTCAAAAGTAGAAGCAGCAAGACTTAGAGTTTCAGAACATCATATTGTTAAAATAATTGGTATTTCTAAATACTCTAATGCTGAAGATGTTGCAATGTTATATAACGCAGGTCAAAGAGCTTTTGGAGAAAATAAAGTTCAAGATTTAAAACAAAAATCACAAGAACTTGATGAACTACCACTTGAATGGCACTTTGTAGGAAGATTACAGAAAAATAAGATTAACAATTTAATTGATTTAAACCCTACTTTAATGCAATCATTAGATTCTCTTGAATTAGCATATGAATTAAATAAAAAACTAAAAACAAAAAATAAAACAATGTCTTGTCTTCTTCAAATAAACTCTGCAAAAGAAGACAGTAAAGCAGGTGTGCTTCCAGAAGAAGCAAAAGAAGTTTATGAAAAAATATCAAAAGAGTGTTCAAATATAAAATTAAAAGGTATTATGAGTATTGGAGCACATGTAGAAGATAGGGAAATAATAACTAATTCATTTAAAATAACAAAATCTATTTTTGATGAATTAAAAGAATATAATCCAAAATACTGTTCAATGGGAATGAGTTCTGACTTTGAATTAGCCATTGCTTGTGGCTCTAATATGATTAGAGTTGGCTCTACTTTATTTAAATAATTTATTGAATAAAGTATAAATTAAACTATGATATAATAGAAAATAATTTAAAAAAAATATTTTCTCATATTTTTTAAAGGTCTTAGATGAATGATGTAAATGATGTTAAAAAATGGCTTACAAAAAAAGGAGTTGAAAACTTCACTATATCTGAAGATTTATACATAACTGTTCATGGAAGTGTTAACTTAGAAGGGAAAATTGACGAAAATGAACTACCTATAAAGTTTGATGTAATTGATGGATATTTTAACATCTCAAATAATAATCTTACTTCTTTAAAAGGCTCGCCAAAAAAAGTAGTAAGGGACTTCAATTGTTCTTATAATCAATTAACTTCACTTTTTGGTGCACCAAATGAAGTCGGAGATTTTGACTGCTCAAATAATGAATTAAAAAACAATCTATCTTATGGACCAAAAGAAGTTAATGGTTACTATAATTGTTCAAATAATAGACTTGAATCAATTGAGGGTGCGCCTAGAAGTATTACTGGTTTTTTTAATTGCTCTAATAATGTACTAACAACTTTAGAAGGTGGTCCAAAATATGTAGAAGGAACTTTTGACTGTTCTAAAAATAGATTAGAATTACTTAGGGGTGGACCTATTACAGTTGGACAAGATTATGCTTGCTACTGGAATCAATTAAAAAATCTTAATGATATAGCCGATGAGATTTCATGGAACCTTTTTACTGATATTTCTTTAAATCATATTTCGAGAAACTTTGATGATGAAAAGAAAATGTGGAAATATAAAGGTGAAGAGGTAATTGGACATATCTACAAACCTTTATTAGCACTTACTACGAAAGATGAAGTTGAAAGATGGCTTCATAGAAATGGAATCAAAAAGTATAATGTACTTCCAGACAACTCAGTAAGAGTTCACGGAGATGTTAGACTTTCAGGAAAATTAGAAAATCTTTCAAAACTTCCTCTTAGATTTCATGAAGTAGAAGGGGATTTCGATATTAGTGATAATGAACTAACTACCTTAGAAGGAAGTCCTAAAAGAGTCGGTGGAGACTTTTTAGCTTTCAAAAATGAATTAGTATCTTTAAAAGGTGGACCAATTGAAGTAAATAAAAACTTTATTGTTTTAAGAAATAATATTACTTCTTTAGAATATGCTCCTGTAAGAGTAAAAGAAGATTTCATCTGTTCTCATAATCCAGTTAGATCTTTAGTTGGACTAGTTGAAGTTGGAGGATATGTATTTACTAATGTATATTTAGAAGATGTTAAATCTCAAGAGTTTGTATATAATTCAGTAAAAACATATAAATACAAAGGTGATAGTTTAATTACTTACTTGGAAAAAGAGTGTAAAGTTCTTACAAAAGAAGAAAAAGTATTTGAAAGAACAAGAAAAAATCTTCAAACAGTAATAGGTAAAATGATCAATAATGATACACTAAAAAAAGAAATGATTAATGATACTTTACTTAATAACCTTACAAAATATAATCTAGATGATTTAAAAGAGATGGTATTACTCATAAAGAATCCACCAAAAACACAAGCAAAAAAAGAATTAAGTGAAAGTGAAATTCTAAGTAAAGTATTTGATGAAGAGCTTTAGCGTTATTTTATGCTAAAGCACTCTTAAATTTTTTAAGTTCTTCTTCAATAGATGGAACTCTCATAAAATGTTCTCCTATTAAGAAAGCATCTGCTCCTATTGAACTTAATCTTTTTATAGTTTCTATGTTACTTACTCCACTTTCAGCAACTATAATCTTTCCATTTGGAATCATAGGAATTAATTCATCACAAAGATTCATATCCATTTCAAAGGTTTCAAGATTTCTATGATTTATACCAATTATATTTGCTCCACAGTGCATAGCTTTTTTTAAGTCTTCTTTATCATGAATTTCTACTAATACTTCTAAACCTAAATGTAAAGCATACTCATAAAGCTCTTTTAATTGTTTGGTACTTAAACTTTTTGCAATAAGTAAAATAAAATCAGCTCCATATACTAAGGCTTCAACTATTTGGTATTTATCAAGAATAAAATCTTTTCTAAGTAAAGGTGTTGGAACATATCTTCTTATTTGAGTTAGATACTCTAAATTACCTTGAAAGTAGTGAGGTTCAGTTAGAACTGAAATGGCATTTGCTCCATTTTCTGAATACTCTTGAGCTATTTTCAAAGGATCAAAGTCTTCTTTTATAACACCTTTACTAGGACTTGCTTTTTTTACTTCCGCAATTATTCTTATTGGCTCTTCTTTTGTAGAAGTTAAATAAGGTTTAACATCTCTTGGAGGATAAGGGTTTGCACTTAAACTTCTTCCCAACCAATCTAAAGAATACTCTTTTTTTCTTCTTTCGACGTCTTCTAATGTTCTTTTATTTATTTCATCTAATATCACTTACTACACTCCTTAATTTTTTCCCAATGATTTATTATTTCTTCATCATTTAATCCAACACCATCAACAACTTTTTTCATATTGATTTTTGCATTTTCACAATCCCCTAATTTGTATTGAGCCCAAGCAAGAGAATCTATATATGCAAAGTTATTCGGTGCTTTTTCTAAAGCTTTTTTTACTAAAGTTAAACCTTTTTTAACATCAATATCAAAATCTATTAAAAGATATCCTAAATAGTTTTGATAAATATGATTATCTAATACAGCTAAAACATCTTCAAATTTTTTAATTACATCTTTTAATACTTTTTTCTTATCTTTTGCAACTTCAAACTCTAACATTGCAATTTGTGCAAGATAATCAATATTTCCTGTTTCTTCATAAAGTTTTTTTACTAAAAATAAAGCTTTGTCTGTTTTTCTTGCTGTTTGATATAAAGATAATAACTTTTCATCATCTGCTTGACTTTCTTCTAAAAAACTTATTGCTTCATTAATATCTTTTTTTTCTAAGTAATATATAAGTAGTTTATATACCTTTTGTAAAGTATAATCATTCCCTGTCTCTTTAAAACTATTATAAGTCTTTTTTAAAACAGAAATTACACCATCAATATCATTTTGTTCTTGATAAAAACCTAATAGTTTTGAACAAATAAGATTTGTACAACCATAAAGTTTTAAATGTGATTCTAAATAATTTATAGCTTCTTGTTTTTCATTTAAATAAGAATACATAATATCTACAAGATTAAGTAAAGAGCTTGAAGTTAATGAGTTTGTATAAATTTGTTTAAAAATTTCTTTAGCTTTTACATAATCTTTTTTAAGCAAATATATATTTGCTAATAACTCTTTATTTGAATCAGTATTGTACTTTTTAAGTAATTTATTCAAAATCATCTCTGCTTTATCAAAATTCTTAGTTTGTATCAAAGCTAAAGCATAAATTTTTAAAATCTTATCTTCACTATTTTTAATATTCTCTAAATTCTTATCAACAATAGAAATAACCTCTTTATATTCTCTCATTGAGAAATTAAGCCTTACATATTCTAGTAAATATTCATCATTTAAAGTAGTTTGGTATAGGTTATAAAATAATTGACTCGCTTCTTGTTTATTTCCTTGTTTGATATATTCTAAAGCAAATAAAATTGATTGATTCTCTTCTTGATTTTGTTCATACTTAAAATCTTTACTAATCAAGTTACTATTTGATTTACTACAACCAAATACAATAAATACTGTAAATAATAATATTAAAATTCTTTTATAGCTGGGCACTCTTTTATAACCTCTTCTTTATTCTTTTTAAAATAGTCCCAAAATGGGAATGTTCTACATTGAGTAGGTCTAGCTTCATAAATACCACATTGTTTTTTTTCTAAATCAAAAAAGATACAGGCAAAATTGTCTTCTGCTAATTTTCTCTCTTTTATACTATATCTATACCCTCTTTTTTCTATATAACTTTTAGATAATTCTTCTAATGATATATTTAAATGATTTTTTAAATTTTCTATTTCTTGCTTATTAACCCAAATATTGCCACTTTCTCCTATGCAACAATTTCCCTCACAAGTTTCGCAACCTTTTGGATTAAAAGCAAAATCATACCCATCTTTTCTAACTAAACTCATATTTCTACTTTTATACTATGTGTTGAAGATTTTTTATATATTTCTTGAACCTCTTGTGTAAAATCTTCATTTTCAAAAACAACTAAAGGTTTTAAAACATTTAATAGAGATTTAGAATTTTTTCTAGCATAAACCAAAACTAAAGTAGCATCTTTATGCTTTTTTGGATGAACAAATTGTAATGATTCAATATTTAATTTATACTCTTTTAAATAAACTATTATATCATCTAATTGTTTTACATCATAACAGAAAAAGAATTTGCCTCCATCTTTTAAAATATTTGAAACTTTTTTTATAAATTGCTTTAAAGGCAAGCTATCATTATATCTTGCTATTTTAATATTTTCATTTTCACTTTTTATAACACTACTATGATAAAAAGGTGGATTTGATACACATATATCAAAAAACTTATCAAATTCTAAATCTAAAAAAGACCCTTTATATAAGAAAGTTTCTATTTTATTGCACTGTGCATTTTTATAAGAAAGTTCTTGAAAAGCATCTTGAATTTCACATTGGTTAAGCTTTAATCTATCATAATCCCTTGCTACTAATAAACCTAAGATACCGCTTCCACTTCCAATATCAAGTAAATTACCTTTTATATTTTTAAATTTTTTTAAATTTTCAGAAATAAAATTATGTAAAAAGTGAGTATCACTATTGTAACAATACCCATTACTTGGTTGATATAAAAGCAAAGTTTCCCCTAAATAAATTTTTCCAATTATATCTAATAATATATTTAAATTTAGTGAGAGAAAAGAATAAATTATCAATATTACAAAGATTTTGAACTTCCCTTAAAATAAGTGTTTGACAGAATATTTTAATTATATTTTATATATAATATTTAGTTAATATTCTTTAATAATAGTTTAGAATAAGTATATATATTTATAAAAAAAATGAAAAGGAGAACATATGTCAATAATGAATGCTCCTGCAAATACTCCTGTATGGGTAAATGAAGATAGATGTAAAGCATGTGATGTATGTGTATCAGTTTGTCCAGCTGGAGTTCTTGCTATGAGACAAGAACCCCATTCAACATTAGGGGCAATGGTGGAAGTTATAGAAAAAGACTCATGTATAGGCTGTATGGAATGTGAATTATCATGTCCTGATTTTGCAATATATGTAGCAGATAAAAAAGAGTTTAAATTTGCAAAACTTACAGAAGAAGCAAAACAAAGATCTGAAGCTATCAAAAAAAACAATTATAGAAAACTTGAGCCTTAAGGAGTAAAAATGGCAAGAGAATTAATATCAACAGGTAATGAATTAGCAGCACTTGCAGCTGTTGATGCTGGCTGTAAATTCTTTGGAGGTTATCCTATTACTCCATCAAGTGAAATTATGCATACATTATCAGACTTATTACCAAAAAATGGTGGAGCTGCAATCCAAATGGAAGATGAAATTGCAGGAATTTGTGCTGCTTTAGGAGCAGCAATGAGTGGGAAAAGAGCCTTAACAGCAACTTCTGGACCAGGAATTTCATTAAAAGCTGAAAATATTGGTTTAGGTTATATTGCAGAAGTACCTTTGGTTATAATCGATGTAATGAGAGGTGGACCATCAACAGGACTTCCTACTAGAGTACAACAAGGAGATATAAATCAAGTAAAAGCTCCAACACATGGAGACTTTAAATCAATTACTCTTTGTGCATCTACTTTAGAAGAGTGTTACACTCAAACAATAAGAGCCTTTAACTTAGCAGATAGATTTATGCAACCTGTTTTTTTACTACTTGATGAAACAATTGGACATATGAGTGGAAAAGCTATAATCCCTGATTTAGAAGAAATAAAAAATAGTATTATCCCTAGAAGAGTTTTTGAAGGAGCACCTAAAGATTATAAACCTTATGGGGTAAAAGAAGATGAACCTGCTATATTAAATCCAATGTTTCAAGGCTATAGATATCACTTTACTGGTTTACATCATGATGAAACAGGTCATCCAACAGAAGATGCAAATACCTGTCAAAATCTTATGAATAGGCTATTTAATAAAATAGACGCCCACCTTGATGAAGTGGAAGCTTATGAAGAATATATGTTAGATGATGCAGATATTATGATAATAGCTTATGGATCAGTTGCTTTATCTGTAAGAGAAGCTATAAGTAGATTAAGAAAAGAAGGTATTAAAATAGGATTATTTAGACCTATTACACTTTGGCCAAGTCCAGAAAATAAAATCAAAGAGTGGTGTGATAAGATTGAAAAAACTTTAGTTATAGAATTAAATATGGGTCAATATATTCAAGAAATACAAAGAGCAAGTGGAAGAAGAGATTTAGCAACCTTATTTAAATCAAATGGTAGACCAATTGCTCCTTTAGAAATAATTGAAAAAGTAAAAGGATTATAAAATGGCATTTAATTATGATGAATATTTAAGAACAAATAAAATGCCAACTTTATGGTGTTGGGGCTGTGGAGATGGTGTAATATTAAAAGCATTAATCCGTGCAATTGATAAACTTGGTTGGAATATGGATGATGTTTGTGTTGTGTCTGGGATTGGTTGTTCAGGAAGGTTCTCTTCATATATTAATTGTAACACTGTACATACAACCCATGGTAGAACTATTGCCTATGCAACTGGAATAAAACTAGCAAATCCTGAAAAAAAAGTAATCTGTATCACAGGGGATGGCGATGGTTTAGCAATTGGAGGAAACCATACAATTCATGGATGTAGAAGAAATATTGATATTAACCAAATTGTTATAAATAATTTTATTTATGGATTAACAAACTCACAAACAAGTCCTACAACTCCACAAGGAATGTGGACTGTTACTATGAAAAGAGGAAATATAGACCCTACTTTTAATGCGTGTGATTTAGCTATAGCAGCAGGAGCAAGTTTTGTTGCAAGAGAAACAATGTTAGACCCTAAAAAACTTGAAAGAATTTTTGTAAAAGGTTTAGAACACAAAGGATACTCATTTTTTGATATTTTTTCTAATTGCCATGTAAACCTTGGAAGAAAAAATAAAATGGGTACAGCTATGGAAAACCTTCAATGGATTGATGAAATTACAATGGCTAAAATGAAATATGATAAATTAGAAGAAAGTGAAGAAAAAGCAAAACTTTTTCCAACTGGAATTTTAAAGCAAGATAAAGAAGCTAATGAATATACACAAATGTATAAATTGGTTCAAGAAGCACATCAAAATAATACAAAAGTAGAAATGTAGGAGAAGTTATGGCTAAAACATTGATGAGATTTACTGGTGTTGGTGGACAAGGTGTACTTCTTGCTGGTGAGATTTTTGCAGCTGCTAAAATAAAGGCTGGAGGGTATGGATTAAAAACAGCTACTTACACCTCTCAAGTAAGAGGTGGTCCAACTGTTGTTGATATTACCTTAGAAGATGAAGAAATTTTATATCCATATGCAAATGATGGAGAAATAGACTTTATGCTTTCAGTAGCACAAATTTCATACGACCAATTTAAAAGTGGTGTAAAAATTGGTGGAACTATTGTAATAGAACCAAACTTGGTAAAACCAACACAAGAAGATAGAGAAAAATGGAAAATATATGAAATTCCAATTATTACTATAGCAAAAGAAGAAGTGGGAAATGTAATTACACAATCAGTACTTGCCCTATCAATTGCAAACCATATGACAGGATATACAGTAGACAATGATATTTTAAGAAAAACAATGCTTTCTAAAGTTCCTGCAAAAGTTCATGATATAAATAATAAAGCTTTTGATTTGGGATTAAAATACGCTAAAGAAATAACAAAATAAAAACTCTTAATGAGTTTTTATTTTACTTTAAAAAATTTCTCCAACTCTTTAACTCACTTATCTCTTTGGCATCTTTTAAAAAATCTGCCTCACATAAAAATCCATAAACATAAGAGTCATCTTCTAAAAAAACACTTCCTATACAAAGAGGAGAAGCAATTTGCTTCATAAATTTTCCAAAGTTTTCAACCTTAATTGACCACACTTCAAGCTCTATTTGAGAACTACTTGAGCTGTCATAAATCATACCTGGTCTTATAGGGTCTTTATTTTCTAATACAAAAAGTCTATAACCTTTTTTTGTTTGTGTTTTTTTAACAAATTTTGCATCAAGTTCAACTAATTGCCAGTTTAATGCTAAGCCACTCATATGAGCACCACAAACACCTACTAAAATTTCATCTTCTTGCATAATTAATCCTTTGATAAATATCTTGAAGAATATTCAAATAGTAGTTCTTCATCAAAATTATCACCAACTATTGTTACACCAAAAGGAAGTTTATTTTTTCTAAATCCAGCTGGAAGTGCAATAGCACTTAAATCAAGTAAATTCATAAAGTTTGTGTAATATCCAAGATTTGTATTAAGTTGTATTGGATTTGCATTTACCTCAGCAATTTTATATATTGTTCCAGTTGTAGGAGTTAATATAAAATCAAACTTTTCTAATACCTCATCAACATATTTTCTATTTTTTTTCAAAATATACTCTGATTCAAAATAGTTTATAGCATCTATTTTTTCACCACTTTTAACAATAGTTCCAACTGTTTTATTTACAGTTTCCTCATGATTTGTAATCATATCTTTTATTGCAATATATCTTTCAGTTACCCAAGGTCCACTATAAAGTAAATTTGCACTTTCAATAAATGGTTCAAAATCTATTTCAACTGCTGTTGCACCTAAAGACTCAAACTTTTCAACTGCTTTTATATATAAATCTTTTGCTTTTTCATCACCAAAAAATTCTAAATTCTCTTTTTTGGGTATTGCAAAAGTAAACTCTTTTTTTGCTTTTTTAATTGAAGGAGTATAAACTCTACTATAAATATCTTCTTTGTCATATTTATTTGCCACATTAAAAACAGTTTTTGCCTCACTTAATGTCTTTGCAAAAATAGTAACACAATCCAAACTTCTACAAGCAGGAACAACTCCTGATGTACTAATAACTCCTTTAGTTGCTTTTACTCCAATTAAGTTATTAAAAGCAGCTGGAACTCTTCCTGAACCTGCTGTATCAGTTCCTAAAGAAAAACTTGCCATTTCTAAAGCAACACTTACCGCACTTCCAGAACTTGAGCCACCTGAAATATACTCAGGATTTATAGAGTTTTTACACTCACCATAATCACTCCTTGTTCCAACAAGTCCTGTTGCAAATTGATCCAAATTTGTTTTTCCTATTGGAATTGCACCAGCTTCAATTAATTGTTTTACTACAAAAGCAGATTGTTTTGGAATATATTTATACTCTTTACAAGCAGCTGTTGTAGGAATATTTTCTAAGTTTATATTATCTTTTATGGCAAAAGGGATTCCATATAATGGCAAATCTTCAATTTTTTTAGTTTTTAAATTTTTTAAATATGGCTCTAACTCCTGCTTATTTAAAGTATAAATCCAAATATTATAATTTTTTGTTTGCTCTATTTTTTCAAAAATAGAAGAGATTACTTTTTCTACTTTAAGCTCACCACTTAGATATTTTTCTCTTAGAAGTTCGATATTTAAATTCATTTTTCATCCTTTTTTATAACTACTAAAATATCTCCACTTTCTATATTATCACCCTCTTTATATAATATTTTAGTAATAGTTCCAGAAACTTCTGCTTCTATATCTACTTCCATTTTCATAGATTCAAGTACCACTAAAACTTCACCTGCTTCTACCTTATCTCCAGCTTTTACTTCAATTTTCCAGATATTTCCAGACATGATTGATTCAACAACTTCTTCATCAGCTGCTAAAATTAATTGTTCTTTCTCTTCTATGGTTTCAGCTTTAGGAGTAAATTTATCTAAACCTTTCTCTTTCCACATTAACCTTTCATCTTCAAAGGCTTTTCCCCTTATTGTTTGGAAATTTTTTTGTCTAGTTTTATTTTTAACTAAAAACTCTTTATGTTCTTTTAATTTGAAACTTTTATGTTCTATAGTTAAAGGATATTTCCCATATAAAAATTTTTCTCTAATTTCGTGTAATTCTTCGCTAGAAACAAGATAAAACTTAACTTGGTCAAAAAATCTAAGTAACCAAGGTTTACTAAATTCTTTAGTTTGTCTATAAGTATTCCACATTTGTAAGGTTCTTCCAAAAAGTTGATATCCTCCAGGACTTTCCATTCCATACACACACATATATGCACCACCAATACCCACAGAATTTTGTGCTGTCCAAGTCCTTGCTGGGTTATATTTAGTAGTAACTAATCTTTGTGCAGGATCTAGTGGTGTTGCAACTGGTGCACCTAAATACACATCGCCCAATCCCATAACCAAATAATCTGCACTTAATATTATATCTTTAACTTCTTCTTGCTCTTTAAGTCCATTTATTCTTCTTATAAACTCAATATTTGAAGGACACCAAGGTGCATCAGGGCGTACCACTTGTTGATATTTATTAATAGCTAGTTGAATTGAAGGGTCATTCCAAGATAGTGGAAGCCAAACTGTTCTAGAATCTACCTCTAAATTTTCAATATCTCTTAAAGAACTAATTCCAGATATTATTGTTTTTATAACTAACTTTCTACTAATAACTTGAGAATTAAAATGGATTTGTAAACTTCTAATACCAGGAGTTAAATCAATTATTCCAGTTAAATTTTTTTCTTCAATATAGCCCATTAAAGCATGAATAAATAATCTAAGCTCGATATCTAGTTTAAGTTCTCCTGCTTCAACCAATAAAAATTCATTCCCTGCAGCTCTTATTATAATATCCATATTTAATTCATTATAGTTAAGTTTTTCTACAATAGGACTCTCTACCTTTTCATCAAAGTCTATAATATAATCATCCAATTTAGGTAAATTTTTATTTAAAGTAATAGCTTCTTCATAAGCTTTAACCATTTTATCTGCATTTTCTAAACTTATTGGTTTAAACTTGATTTTATCTCCTGCTTTAACTTGTCCAATTTTATATAATTCACATGAGACAATTGTTACAGGGCATACAAAACCCCCAAGACTTGGACCATCAGGTCCCAAAATGATTGGAATATCTCCTGTAAAATCTATACTTCCAAAGGCATAGGCATTATCATGGATATTTGAAGGGTGTAATCCAGCTTCTCCACCATCTTTTCTAGCCCAAGATGGAGTTGGACCAATAAGTCTTACACCTGTCCTACTTGAATTAAAGTGTACTTCCCAAGAGCTTTCAAAAAACATTTTAATATCTTCATGAGTAAAAAAATCTGGACTTCCATGTGGTCCATATACCACACCTATTTCCCATTCATCAGTAAGTTGTGTTTGATCTTGAAGTGGTGTAAACTCTTTTTGTTTTGTTGCATTAAAGCTTAATACATCTCCTGCTTTTAAAGCTCTTCCACCATGTCCACCAAACTCTCCAAGAGTAAAAGTTGAAGCACTTCCTAAATATTTTGCTACATCAAATCCACCTGTGATTGCTAAGTAAGTTCTATTTCCATTTCCAATAACTTTTTTAAACTCTAAAATATCATTTTCATTTACACTAATTGGCTCATACATATTTATCTCTTCGCCATTTAGTTTTGCTTGCATATTTGCTCCACCAATAGCAATGGTAGTTGCTTGTCTGAAATTATAAGTTGCACCCATAAATGTCATCTCAATAAATGATGCATTCTCATCATTGTTAAGAAGCTTATTTAAAAGTCTTGGTGTCAAACTGTCCATTGCACCTGATGGTGGAATACCAACAGCCCAATACCCTTGACGTGCAGGATAATCTTGAATAGTCGTTAAAGTACCCGATTTTAAGACATCCACTTTACAAGGCTTGTATTCAAAACTATCTAAGACTTTTGTATAAAATGAAGTATTTGTAAAAAACTGCTCTTTTGAGATGTGCTCTAAGTACGTTAAGTTTGATTCAATCCCATAAATTCTACTTTGTTTTAAAACCTCTTGTAGTTTTGAGATATTCTCTTCTCTAGTTTCACTTACAACAATCAGTTTTGCTAATAAGGGATCATAAAAAGGGCTTACTTCACATCCGTCCTCTATCCATGAATCACACCTAATATCACTTGGAAACTCCACTTTTGTAATAAGTCCAGTACTAGGTTGAAAGTTTTTGCTGGCATCCTCAGCATATACCCTAACTTCAATAGCATGACCTTTGGGATTGTGATTATACTCAAGCAATGGTGTATTATCACCTGCTGCAATTCGTACCATCCACTCAACTAAATCAACCTCGCAAACTTCTTCAGTAATACCATGTTCAACTTGCAGTCTTGTATTTACTTCTAAGAAGTAAAACTTTTGTGTTTGGGTATCATAGATATACTCAACTGTTCCTGCACTTTTATAGTTTACGGCAAGGGCTAGTTTTCTTGAAGCTTCAAAAAGTTGCTCTCTTAAATCATCACTTAAGTTTGGGGCTGGTGTCTCTTCAATAACTTTTTGATTTCTTCTTTGAATAGAACAATCTCTTTCACCTAATGTTTTTACATTTCTTTGTCCATCACCAAAGATTTGTACCTCAATGTGTCGTGCAGTTTGAATATATTTTTCTAAGAAGACACCACTATTACTAAAGTTGGAACCTGCAAGTTTTATTACACTATCAAAGGCAGAAACAAGCTCTTCTTCATCGAAACAAAGTTTCATACCAATACCACCACCTCCAGCAGTACTTTTTAACATCACAGGATATCCAATCGTATTAGCTGTTGTTTTGGCTTCATCTAAACTGCTTAATAGTTCACTTCCTTCTAACAATGGTACACCATTATCTTTGGCAATTTTTCTTGCAGTATGTTTTAAACCAAAATCTTCAATATGCTTAGAATCTGGTCCTATAAAAACAATGCCGTTTTTTTCACACTCTTTTACAAACTCTACATTTTCACTTAAAAATCCATACCCTGGATGTATTGCATCTACTTCATACTCTTTACAAATATTAATAATCTTTTTAAAATCTAGGTAGGTTTCATTCAAAGATATTCCATGTAATGGTACGGCTATATCTGAATTCATTACAAATGAGGCATGTTTATCTGCTTCACTATAAATAACTACAGATTCAATTCCCATATTTTTTAATGTCTTAATAACTCTATTTGCAATTTCTGCTCTATTTGCAATCAATACTCTTTTAAACATTTTTCCTCTTTTCATAATTTTTATTAAGTATAAAAAAACAGTGTTGTTTTTGTGTTGTTTTTTATTATTTAATAAATAGTTCTTATATAAAAAATATACAAACTATTTATCCCAAATAATTAATTGAATAGGTGTTGGGTTATATCCATTACAAGGATTATTTAATTGAGGACAATTTGAAATTAAAACTAATGTATCCATTTGTGCTTCCATCTCAATATAATCTCCTGGTTTTGAAATACCATCAACAATTGCTAAATGACCATCTTCCTCTACTGGAACATTCATAAAAAAGTTTATATTATTTGTAATATCTTTTGGATTCATCTCAAGCTGTGAAACAATAGTTAAATAGTTATCTCTACAAGAATGCATATATTTTTTATCAAGTCCAAACCTAACAGAGTTACTTTCAGCACTACAATGTCCACCTAAAGTATCATGATTTCCACAAGTATCTTCAACAATTTCCATTAAAACATTATCATCACTACTTAAAAGTTTTGTTCCAGTTGTTATAAAAATACTACCTTGCTCTCTAATTGTATCTGTTGCACTATATCTATCATTTACATTATTAGCATTATAAAAAAGTGTATCAACCGCTTGACAACCTTCTAAATCAACTATTCTAAATGTTTGACCTTTTTTTATAACTTTTCCCCAAGGAAGTCCTGATGGTAGTTTTTCATTATAAATTGCATTTTCTATATTTTTTGACATCTTAAATCCTTATACAAAATATCTATTAGTATTAATAAAGCCTCTTTTAGCCTCTTCTGAATAATCAAGATAATCGTCATCTTTGATTTCAACACTTTCAAAAATAGTAATTTCAACATCACTTGAATTATAAACTCCACTTTTATCCATTGCATGTGGGGTATTTGATAAAATAAGTAAAATATCCATATGAGCAGTTAACTCAATATATTCACCCTCTTTTGCAGTTCTTTCATTTAAAACCAATTTTGAACCATCTTTTACATCAACTTTTCTAAACAGATTAAGAGCTTCTATTAAATCTTTTTTTGTCATTCCATATTTTCCAAGTTCAATTAAAAAATTCTCTTTATCTGATTTATGATATCCATTTCTACAACTTTGATAAGTTGCTTCTCCACCAAAATTTTCTTTAATAACTCTTTCATTACTAATACCACCTAATACATCTAATAATCCATCAGTTGTATCATCAGTAACTGCAAAAAGAACTCTTCCCATTTCAGATAAAAGAACTTTTCCTTTACCTAAAAAAGCGTTCCATTGAACCTTAACTGTATCAGCACTATTAAATCTCTCTGCTGTATTAAAAGCGTTATAAAACATTGCACTTAAACTGGCATTTTCACCTAAGGCTTTTAATCTTACTGTTTGACCTCTTTTTATAATTTTTGACCATTTTACACTTGAAGGTAAGGTCTCACTTAATACAACTTTATCACTTCTTAACATTCTTTCTTTCCTTACTAGAATCTATATCATTAACTATTGTTGACCCATATCTATTTGGATATTTTTCATCAACTTTCACTTTATCAAATACTAAAACTCTTGTTCCTAATTTAAAAGCTTCACTTATATCATGGGTTACCATCACAACTCCAAAGTTTAACTTTGAGTGTATATCTAAAAGTAATTCATGCATATCTAAACTTATACCTGGATCTAATGCTCCAAAAGGTTCATCTAGAAGTAAAAGCTTTGGTTTTTTAACTAAAGACTGAGCTATTGATAACCTTTGTTTCATTCCTCCACTTAATTCATGGGGAAATTTATTTCTTGCATCTTGCAGACCTACTGCTTTTAAAATTTCTTCGGCTTTTTCATAAGCTTCTTTCTTTTTGCTTCCAAAAAGTTTTCCAAAAAACTTAGAAGATTCAAACTCTAAACCAATAATTACATTATCAATTACATTTAAATGACTTAAAGTAGAATATCGTTGAAAAACGATACCCCTTTCATCACTAGGTTCTTGAGGGTAATCATTTCCTTCAAAAAACAGTTTCCCTTTTGTTGGATTCTCTACTCCTAAAAGCATTCTTAAAAATGTTGTTTTTCCACACCCTGAAGGTCCAACTAAAGTACAAAATTCACCCTCTTTCATAGAAAAATTCAAATTTTCCAAAACTATACTATCACCATATATTTTCCATATATTTTTTGCTTCTACTAGATTCATAGTTATTCCTTACCAAACCAAGGAAACAATCTTTGGTTAAAAATTCTTAAAATAAAATCTATTAAGAAAGCCAACAATGTGATCCAAAGAACATAAGGTAAAATTACATCCATAGCTAAATATCTTCTAACCAAAAAGATTCTATATCCTAAACCTTCAGTTGCTGCAATTGCTTCTGCTGAAATTAAAAAAATCCATGCAGTTCCTAAAGTCAATCTTATTGCATCAATTAATCTTGGTAAAATCTGAGGAGTTATAACTCTTATGATAATCTGCCAAGTATTAGCACCAAGTGTTTGAACCTTTATGATTTGTTCACTTGGTATTTCTTTTACCCTTTGGTAAATTTCTCTTGTCATAATTGGAGCAATTCCTAAAATGATTAACACCACTTTAGAAACCTCTCCTAGACCAAATACTATAAATAAAATAGGCAATAAAGCCATAGTTGGAACTAATGAAAAGAACCAAATTAAAGGTGAAACAGTTGAAGTCACATAAGGAATAATCCCTATAGTAACCCCAACTAAAAGAGCAAATAAAGCACTAATTCCTACTCCCATAGCTAATCTTTTTAAACTAGAAAGAGTATCATTCAATAACACATATTCTCCACTTCTTTTACTCTTTTCAAAAGCCAACTTACTCATAGAGTTTATACTCTTTTCTATTGAGGGTAATAATTTATCATTTGGGTTCTCAGCCAATCTCGCATTTGAAGAACTTATATAAACTATCGCTATCAATAAAAAAGGTAATAGCCCTAAAAACAAGTTAGTTGTCTTTGAAGGGACTTGGTTTATTAATCTTTTCATTAGTTATCCTAACTACAGCTTTCCGTCTGCTGCCATTTTCATATATGTATCATCAAATCTTAATTTAATATTTTCTTTATCTCCTATAACTTTTCCTTTAGGAAATTCAATACCAACAAAGGTATAATCACTTGCTCCCTCACCATAAAGTCCTTGGTCAAATGAAAATTTTGCAACAAACTCCATATTTTTAATAATCTCTTTACTATTATTAAACTCTACTGCTGATGCTGCTGTATAATACATATTTGTCGTTTTTAATTGATCTTCAAAACCAGCTAAATCTGTCCCTGAAGCTTTTGCCATAAGTGATTTTAACTCTTTTGCTTTTTGTGTGTCAGTATTCATTAAACTCATCATTTCATACCAAGCACCAACTAAAGCTTTTCCAAGTGCAGGGTTTTCTTTTAAAGTTTGTGTATTTACAACCATTAAATCAATAATTTCACCAGGAATTTTTGAACTATCAAATAAGTTATTTGCTTTTGGCATTGCTAAGATTTCACTAACTTGTGGTTTCCATGTTACAACTGATGTAACTTGTGGTGTAGTATAAGCAGAAACCATATCAGCATCACTTGTATTTACAACTGTAATATCTTTTTCAGACATACCATTTTTTTCTAATCCTCTTGCTAATAAATAATGTGAGATAGATAACTCAACTAAGTTAACGTTTGTGCCTTTTAAGTCTTTAATAGAATTTGCATTTTTTGAGATAACAACATCATTACCGTTTGAGAAGTCTCCAATGATTAGAGCTGTAGAATCAACACCACCAGCAGCAGGAATACCTAAAGCATCAGTATTTGCCATAACACAGCCGTCAAATTCTCCTGAGCTATATTGATTAATTGATTCAATATAATCATTAATTTGTACTATTTCTACATTAATACCATATTTATTTGCCCATTTATCCATGATTTTTTGTGAGGCAATAACATCCCAAGGCATCCAACCAACATAAATACTCCATGCAACTTTGAAATCTTTTTTTGATTGTGCAAAAAGTGAAGTTGAAAAAAGTCCTAAAAATAAAACTATTAATGACAGTAATCTAAACGATTTTGTAAAGGTAGATGTTTTCATCCTGATTTCTCCTAAATAGAATTTAAAACACACTAGGAGGCATAAAACCTCCCGGGCTTTTGTCCCTCCGTGTAACTCTATTTAAGAGTCGGTAGCTCTCGGACCAGTCATCTTTTAAGATCGGAACCCTAGCTTCCTTTTATTAACTGAGGCCTTTGCCTCTCTAATATGTTTTGATAGAACTATTATAAGAAGTTTTTTTTAAGAAAAAAAGAGATAGGCTGTATATAAAATATTCAATTACTAACTAATTTTAAACCTACTATTGAAACAATAAGTGTGAATAAAAAAAATAGTCTTAAAGCACTTGCAGGCTCTTTATAAAAAAGTATTCCAATAAGAATTGTTCCAAAAGCACCTATTCCAGTCCAAACAGCATAAGCTGTTCCTATTGGTATATGTTCTATTGCTTTTGTAAGAAAATAAAAGCTTCCAGTTGCAAATAGTAAAAATATTATTGTGGGAAATACTCTTGTAAAATTATCTGTAAGTTTTAACATTGAAGCAAAGCCAATTTCTAAAAGCCCTGCTAAAATTAAATACATCCATGCAGTCATTTATATCCTTTATAAGAGCAAAAACTTTTAATTAATATATGTAGTATATTCATTTATTTTATCTTCTAATCTTTTTGAAAGATGAATATTACAATTTTTTAAACAAGATAAAATAAATTTAGCTTCTTTTTGATAACTTAATTTTTTTAAACTATCCCAAGATTCTGGTGGTTTTTGCATATTTGATATTCTATCTGCAAGTTTTACCATTTGAATTTCATAAGGTTGACTCATTAATTTATTAATACTCGAAGCCATTTGTTCTTTTTTAGATTCAAGTGTTTCGTCTTTCGTTAAAGCATCAACAGCTTCAGCTACTTCTGGTCCAAATTCTTTATAGATATCATCATATGTTACATCTGTATCTTCTAAAGTATCATGTAAAAGAGATACAGTTATTGCAAAATCAGTTTGCTCAAGTTTTAACTCACTTTGTTCACAAGCATGGATTATTTCCATTGCAACTGAAACTAAATGTGTAATATAAGGAACACCTTTTGGTGTTTTTTGTTCACCATGGGCTTGTGCTGCAAAATTTAAAGCTTTTAAATATTTTTCTTGTGTAAACATTATTTTTCTTCCTTATTTTCTTCTTTTTTACTATTTTGATTTCTTCTTTGATTAACTTGTATTTTAGGCATTATAGGTTTTGCATTTTTTGAAAAATCAATTAATTCTTCCACAGTCGAAACCTCTTTACTAATATGTTTTAAAGACTCTTGTAAAATATATGTAGTACTTAATGCATCACTATAAGCTCTATGGTGATTATCAATTTTAATATGAAGAACCTCTTTTAGTGATTTTAAACCATACTTTTCAGCTTTTATTGTTCTTCTTGCTAAATCAATAGTACAAAGCTTTCTATTATGAAGTTTACCTAAATTATATTTTTCTAAAGAATTAGATATAAAATTATAGTCAAATTTAATATCATGTGCTACAAATACATCATCTTCTAAAAACACTTTAAAATCTTCTAAGACTTTTTTTAAACATGGTGCATTTACAAGCATTTTAGGGGTAATATTTGTAACTCCTTGAATATACTCAGGAATATCTTTTGCATAAACTAAAGACTCAAAAGAATCTATTATTTCATCATTTTTATATTTTACTGCACCGATTTCAATTATTTGGTGTCCTTTATTAACATGTCCACCATTTGTTTCTATATCAACAATACAAAAAGTCTGTTCCTCAATTTTTGTTTGAGAAGTTTTTAAAAAAACTTTATTATCTTCAATTTCTAAAGGAAAGCCATTTGAAAGTAATAATTCAAACTCTAATTCAGGATTGTCAAAAAACTTCTCTTTATTTTTTTTCAAGATTTCTAAGAATTCATCAAAATCAATTGGAGCTTTTTTTAACTTATTTGTAAGATTATTATAAAAATTTCTATTGTATGTCATTTACTGCTTTTACGAAATTAACCATTTTTTGTTTATCTTTTTTTCCCTTACTAGCCTCAACACCTGAACTTACATCAACACCATAAAAAGAGTAATCTTTTATTTCAGAAATATTATTTTGATTTAAACCACCAGCAAGAACTATTTTCGAGCAATCTACTTTATTAAACCATTCTAAAGCAACTCTTTTTCCAGCTCCTCCAAACTCTTCAACAAAGGCGTCAACTAAAACATAATTATTGATATTTTCAATAATATCTTTTTCACTTTTAGCTCGAATAACTTTGATATACTTAAATTTTAAAACATCAAAATCAGTAAAACTATCATCATCAATTACTTGTGCTAATTGCATCTTTGCATTTGTACAAACTTGATTAATATAACCACTATTTTCATTTACAAATAAACCTACAGTTTGAATAAAAGGAGGAAGGGCATCTACAATTTTTCTAGCTTCAAAAGGTTCAATGTATCTTGGACTCTTATCATAAAAAACAAAACCTAAAGCATCTGCTCCTGCTTCAGCTGCTGCAAGTGCATCATCTAGATTTGTTATTCCACAAATTTTTATTTTCATAAATTAAACCTGTAGACTCTTTATTGCTTTTGAGTAATTTTCATTTCCAAAAACATATGAACCAGCAACAACCATATCAACACCAGCTTCTTTTAGTTCATAAATATTTTTATCGTTAACTCCACCATCAACTTGAATTAAACAGGCTTTGTTTCTTCTATTTATCATTTCTTTAAGTTTTTTTGTTTTTTCAATAACACTTGATATAAATTTTTGACCACCAAATCCAGGGTTTACAGACATTAATAAAACCATATCTAAATCTTCAATTAAATACTCTATTGCTTCAGGTGGAGTATGTGGATTTAGAACTATTGCAGGTCTTATACCATATGATTTAATTTTTTGAATAAGTCTATGTGGATGAGTTTCACTCTCTATATGAAAAGATATGAACTCTGGTTTTAAAGGAGCAAACAGTTCTACAAAAAATGTATTATTTTCAACCATTAAATGTACATCTAAAGGTTTAGTTGCAACTTTTGCAACAGGATTAACAACAACAGGTCCAAGTGTCATATTAGGGACAAAGTGTCCATCCATCACATCAACATGTACATAATCACAACCACCATCACAAATGGCTTTTATTTCTTCATTTAGCTTACCAAAATCTGCTGATAGAATTGAAGGTGCTACAAGCATTAAATAACCTTTTTTTTAATATTGGGGCGATTATACCATTTTTTATATAAGTGAAGTTGAAACTTTTAATCTTTTTTTGTGTATCTTATCATATTATTTTTACAATTAGGAAGTAAAATGAGGATATTTATTATATTGATTTTATTATTTAATTTTCTTTTATCTTATGATAAAAACAGTTTACTGAAAGAAGCTTCTAAATTAGAAAAAGATGGCAAATATAAAGAAGCAATGCTAATCTATAAAGAAATTGCAAATAATACTTACTTGGAAAAAACCTTAGAAAAAAATAGTTTTGAAGAAATAAAAATAAAAGAAATGCCTGAAGAAGTAAAAGTTTTAGCCCAAAATGTAAATACAATAGAAGATCAAGAAACAATGACAACTATAGAACAAATGCTTGCTTCTTCTTTTAACTTATATCCTTATAAAGAAAATTATTTTTTTCCTATTTCTTATGATACAAAAAAAAGAAATGATAGAAAAAGAAATGAAACAAAATTTCAATTGAGTTTAAAAAAACCTATTTCTCATAACTTTTTTGGTTTTGAAGAAACATTTTATTTTGGATATACACAAGTTTCTTATTGGCAGTTATATAGTGATTCTTCTCCTTTTAGAGAAACAAATTATAAACCTGAATTTTTTGTAACTGTACCTTATGGGAAAAGAGATAAAACTGCTTTAAAAGGTTTTAAAACTGGTTTTTTACATGAATCAAATGGTCAAGGCGAAGAAGAATCAAGGTCTTGGAATAGAATATATTTAGAAAGTTATTTTCAATATAAAAGTCTTTTTATCATACCAAGGGTTTGGTATAGAATTGAAGAAAAAGATGATGACAATCCAGATATAGAAGATTACTTAGGATATGGAGACTTAACTTTCATGTATCCATATAAAGAAAATAATTTTAAACTTATGCTTAGAAATAATCTAAAATCAAAAGATAATAGAGGTTTTGTACAATTTGATTGGACTTTTCCATTTTTTGGTTCAAAAAATACCTTTGGGCATATTCAAATTTCCAATGGATATGGAGATAGTTTAATTGATTATGACAAAGATATTACAAGGATAAACTTTGGAATATCCTTATCAAGGTAAAAAATCTGATAAAACTATTACTTTAGAAAAAGTTTTTTATCTTCTTTAGTATCAATATCTATTGTAAACTCTTTTTCTAGTTTAATATCTATTGTATTTTCATCTTTTAACAAATACTTTGCACCAAAATCTCCATCAAGTTTTAATAAAGAATTATAAAAGATATTTGGAAAAATTGCAGGAACAGACTTCTTTAAATTATTACTATACAAAGATGTAATAATACTTTTATTATCTATTTCTTTACTAAGAGTTTTTAAATGAGAAAGAGGGATAAAAGGTTGATCACATAAAAGAATCATTGTATTTTTAAAATTTTGTGTATGTTGTATTCCACAAGAAATAGATGTTCCCATACCTTTTTCATAGTTTTCATTAAAAATAGTTGTTATATTAAAGGCTTTTAATTCTTTTTCACATTTATCTTTTTCATATCCTAAAACAACAAATACATCATCTGAAAGCTTAAGTGCTTTTTTGACAGCTCTTTTTAATAAAGTCTTACCTTCATAATTTAATAATTGTTTACAAGAACCTAATCTTTTTGACATTCCAGCAGCTAAGATAATAACTGCTAAATCATTAGAGTTTTTCATTTTTTTTTGCTTCTATTTGAGCACAAATTGATAAAGCTATTGCTTGGGAAGTATTACTTCCAATATCTAAACCAACAGGAGCATAAAATCTATCATCATCTTCTAAATTAAAAAGTTTTGTTATCCTTTTCATATTTTGTTTATTTCCCATCATACCTATATAGCTAATGTTAGAATCAAGTAAAGCTTTCAAATAAGTATCATCAGTTTTTGGATTATGACTTAAAATAACTGAAGCATCATATGAATCCAGATCTATCTTTAATATATCTTCAAGAGTCTCTAATTCTATAAATTTATCTGCTTTATTTTTATATGATTTTTTTATCCTTAAATCAACTACTGTAGTTTTCCATCCCATAAGGTTTGCCATTGAAATCATAGGTATTACATGGGCAGCTAAGCCAAAAATCAAGACTGAATAAGGGGCTTTTATAGTTTGATAAAACTTCCCAGCTTCTAGTTTTGTTTCTTGTACCTCATCAAGTATTTTATAACTAGCATCTTTTATATCTCTTACAAGTGTTTTTCCAAAATTCTTTAAAGCTATACCTAAAGCTCCGTATTTTTCACTATAAAAAAATGGCTGTACTAGAAATTCACTTTCACCATGTCCTGATGATTCATCTTGTGGTATTGACTTAAAAATTTGTATCTGCTTTGTTTTTAAAGCTTCTTTTGAAGATTCAAAAATTTTATTATGAAGATATGAACTACCTAATACACCTACAAACTGACCATTTGAATTTATAACTAAAAGATTTCCTGCTTTTGTATATGTAGAGCCAAGTGTTTTTATAACACTTGTCACTACAATATCTAATTTTTTTTCAATACTACTATTTACAAATTTTAAAACCTCTTTATTTGTAAACATTAAATTATCCTATTTTAATAGGAAAATCTGTATATCTTTTTCCTGTTGCATCATATAATGCATTTATAATAGCTGCAAACATTGGAGGAACTCCTGGTTCTCCAATACCTCCTATTTTTTCCTCTGAATTTATAATATCTATATCTATTAAGCTTGGAGCATCTTCTTGTCTTGAAACTATATAGTCGTAAAAGTTACTTTGATCAACCTTACCACTTGTAATAGTAATTTCACTATATTTTGTAAGTCCTATAGTAAAATTTATAGCACTTATCATTTGATTTTCTACATTATATGGATTAAATGCAAATCCACAATCTACTGCACCCCATACTTTTTCTACTTTATAATCCTTATCTTTTACATTAACTTTAATAACAAAAGCTACAATACTTCCAAAAGATTCTGCAATTGCAACTCCATAACCACTACCTTTTTTTCTGTTATACCAATCTGATTGTTTAGCTACATTTTTTAAAAGTTTTATAAATCTAGGATTTTTAATATTTTTTACTCTAAAATCAAGTGGGTCAATATCTGCTGCAAAAGCTGCTTCATCCATAATATTTTCTATAATTGGAGCTGAAACAGTATGCCCTACAGAACGAAGCCAATCAACAGTTACAGGAGATTGAGGACAAAACGACTTCATATCATGACTAGCTACTGTGTAAGGATGGTCATCTAATCCTTCCCTTTGTAAAGCATCAACACCATCTTTTAACATAAATGCTTCAAAAGGTGTTCCTCTTGTAAGAGACTGATTTACAAGGTTTGTTTTAAGTGCTGTAATATTTCCCTTCTCATCAATTGATAATTTTGCATTTGCTAAAGTCATAGGTCTATAACTTCCACCAGATTGTATTTCATCTTCTCTACTATATAAAGTCATAATAGGATAGCCCTCATCTTTAGACACGAAAGCAGCATCTATAATAAAGTCACTATTAGGAGTTGAACGTCTACCAAAACTTCCACCTAAATAATTTGTATAATATTCAATACTATCTGCTTCAATACCTAAAATCTTAGCAGCTGTACCTCTATAAAGAGTTTGAAGTTGTCCACCCACTGACATATATGCACTATCACCAGTATGAGAGATAGTACAATTTAAAGGCTCCATTGGAGCATGGGCTAAAAAGGGAAAACTATACTCAGCTTCAACTATTTTATGAGCTGTTTTAAAAGCATTATTCGTATCTCCATCTTTTCTCATTACTGGAATATCTGTATCAAAATACTCTTTATACTCTTTTATAAGATTAGCCGTACTGACTTTCTCAAACTCACCATTATCCCATTGTACTTTTACTAGATCTCTAGCATTTTTAGCTTGCCACCAATGATTTGCTATAACTGCTATTTTATTATTAGGAAGTTGTTTTATTTTTACTATACCATCTAGTTTTTCTGCTTGACTAGCATCAAAACTTTTTATTTTTGCACCATAAACTTTTGGAAATATAAGTGAAGCATACTTCATATTAGGAAGCCTAACATCTATTCCAAAGATACCTTTTCCCGTAAGTTTTTCTTCTACTTCTATAGGGTGTCTTTTCATTGGTTTACCAATAAGAGTATATTCACTCTCTTTTTTAAGTGCAATATCATTTGGTAATTTCATATTTTTTATATCTTCAATTAAAGAACCATAAGTTAATTTTTCTTTTGTTCTTTTATTTATAACATAAGAATCTTTTGTATCAATATCATAAACTCTTACTTGCCATTTTTTAGCTGCTGCTTGTTTTAGCATATATCTTAATGTTGCACCAACTTTTCTTACTCTATTTTGTTGATTTCTAATACTATATGAACCACCAGTTAGCATCATCCCCATTCCTGGCATATTATATACTTCTTTTACTGGCGCAGGCTCAAAAATAATATTTTCCCAATGAGCATCTAACTCATCAGCTATACACATTGCAATAGTTGAGTATGTACCTTGTCCCATTTCAACTTGACCTAAAATAAAAGTGATAGTATTATCTTTATCTATTTTAATAAAAGCATTTGGTTCCAAGGGGTCATTTTTTTCTAATTTGGCTGCCATACCTTTTGTTTGAAGATGAAAACCTACTATAAAAGCAGTACCTAAAGCTGTAGTTCCTTTGATAAATTCTCTTCTATTTACACCCATTTTATATCTCCTTTGAAGCATTGTAAATAGCTGTTTTTATTTTATTATATGTACCACATCTACAAACATTTCCATTCATCGCTTCTATTATTTGATTTTCAGTTGGTTTAGTATTTGATTTTAAAAGTCCAGCTGCATTCATGATTTGACCGGGTTGACAGTATCCACATTGAGCAACATCTTCTTCTTTCCAATATTTTCTAAGAGTATTTACCTCTTTATCTTCTTTATTCTCAATAGTTATAACACTCTTTCCAATAACTTCACTTAATGGAGTCTGGCAACTTCTTATAGCCTTTCCTTCAAGTAAAATAGTACAGGCTCCACACATAGAAACACCACAGCCAAACTTTGTTCCTGTAAGATTTAAGTAATCTCTCATAGCCCATAATAATGGTGTATCTTCAGGAATATTACTAATGTCAAATTGTTTACTATTTATTATAATATTTTTCATTTTATCTCCATTTAAATATTTAATTGACTTACAGTTTATTATAAAAGAAAAATAAGATATTCAATAGAACAATTTTATAAATAAATTGCCTAATTCTCTAAATTTAGAAAAATTATTTCAAGTTCCTTGTAGAATTAAGCAATACTAATAGAGAATATTTATATTGAATTACAAAAATATTAAATATAATAAATCAATTAGCTATTTTACTCGAGGAAACAATGGAAAGTACAATACAAGAATTTCAAAAAGATTTACTTGAATTTATAAATAAGAAATATTCTTTATCAGATACTAATGCTGAAATACAAAGCGAAATCCCAAATTTAGATTTTTATTTTGCAAATAAAACAACAGAGTTTCATGCAATTATGTATGAACCATCACTTTGTATTATTTTACAAGGGGAAAAAACTGTAATCTTTGGAGAAGATATGTATACATATGGAGGGAAAGGATATCTCCTTTCTTCAACGCATATTCATGCAAAAGTAAAAATAATTGAAGCAACAGAAGAAAAACCTTTTGTTTCTTTTCGACTAAGATTTGAATTAAAAGATATATATGATGTTATAAAAAATATAAATCCTAAAAAGCTTATAATAAACAAAAAGTTGGAAAAAGCTTTATTTTTTGATGAAATGAAAGAAAAACTATATGGACCTATTTCTCGATTAATAAAATTACTTGATAAAGAAAAAAATGAAATTGATTACCTTGCACCTTTAATTATAAAAGAAATTTTATTTATTTTAATAAATGATAAAAGTGGCTATTTTTTAAATAAGTTTGCCATAGAAGGTACAGTATCAAATAAAATTGTAAAAGTGATTTCTGAAATAAAAGATAATTTTAATGAAAAATTAAATGTAAAAGAACTTGCAAACTTTATTAATATGAGTGAAGCTTCATTATATCAAAACTTCAAAACCATTACTTCAATGTCTCCTATTCAATTTCAAAAAAAGATTAGATTAGAAGAAGCAAAACTAATGCTTTTAAATCAAAATATTGAAGCTTCAGAAATTGCTTTTGCAGTTGGATATGAAAGTCCTTCACAATTTAGTAGAGAATATTCAAGAATGTATGGTATGCCACCAAAAGCCCACGCAAAATACTTAAGAACAAAGAATAATGACTAATTTATTTTAAATATGGTTTTAATATAATAAAATTACAAAAATCATATTAGACATAAAGTAAATAATGAAAAAAAGTATTATAGAAAATAGAGAAATATTAAATATGCCAGATGGTGTTCATGATACAAATTTACCAAGTATTAAAATCTTTAAAACAGAAACTTATGAACCTAAAAGTCCCCTAATTTATGATGTTTGTCTTATCCTTGTATTACAAGGTAAAAAAATTGCAAATCTAGCAAATAACAGTTTTACATTTGATTGTGACAATTATCTTGTTGTTCCTACGACACTTCCTTTAGAGTGTGAAACTTATGCTACTAAAGAAGACCCATTTATTTGTCTTTTAGTATCACTTGATAGAGAAATTATGTATGATATTATAGAAAAATTATGTACAAGAGAATTTAACAGTGAAAATAAGAGTAGTTTTGGTATTTTTTCAGATAAAGTTACAAATGAAATAGAAAATATTACTTCAAAACTTTTAGATATTTTAGAATCAAAAGAAGAATCAAATATTTTGGCAAATGGTGTTTTAACAGAATTATTTTATAGAATAGCCATAGGTAAAAATGCAAAAATGCTTCATAAAATGTTTTTAGAGGAAAATAGTGAATCAAAAATTGCAAAAGCTTTAAAAATAATCCATGATAATTATAAAGAGAACCATGATATGGAAACTCTTGCTAGAGTTTGTGATATGAGTGTTTCATCTTTTCATAATCATTTTAAAAAAATAACTTCTCATACTCCTTTACAATATATAAAAAAAATTAGACTTTCTAAAGCAAAAGAGTTTTTGACAAAATATGATTACAAAGTTGTAGCTGTAGCAAATGAGTTAGGTTATGATAATCCTTCACACTTTAGTAGAGATTTTAAAAGTTATTTTGGATATTCACCAAAAGAGGCAAAAGCCTCTTCTTAGTGTAGTGTAAATTAAAACTTACGCTGCAATAGATCTGTTTATAATTTTTTCAACTTTATCTAAAGTAACAGTTCCATTTTCTCCAATTTCTAAATAACCATGAGATTTAAATGCATTATGAACATTTTCAACTACTTTATCATCAATATCATAAGCATTTAATTTAGTTGGTAATCCAACAGATTCAAATATATTTTCCATTTTTTGAATTACTGCTTCATTATCATTTTCAATTCCAAATACATTTTTACCAAATTGTGCTAATTTATCTTGTTTTTCATCAATCATTTCTCTAATTAAGTGAGGTAAGATAACTGCAAGTGATCTTGCGTGATCAAGTCCATAGAATGCTGTTAATTCATGTCCAATAATATGAGTTGACCAGTCTTGACAAACACCATTTGCTAATTGGAAGTTTAATGCTTGATTACAGATATGCATTAAATTTTCTTGCCACCATAATGTTCTTCTTTCATCCCATCTATCAGCAAGAGTTACTAAACCTTTATATAAAGTTTCAGCATAACCATCATTTACTAATAAATCATTTGTTTTTGTTAAGTATTGCTCAGAGATGTGAACGAAGGCATCAACTAAACCATTTCCAAGTTGTCTATCACTTAATGTTCCCATAAATGATGGGTCAAGTACAGCAAATCTTGGGTAAGAGTGATCTGAAAAATACATTCTTTTTTCATCAGTAGTTTTTCTAGATACAACTGTTAAATTATTTGATTCAGAACCAGTTGCAGCAAGAGTTAAAACAACTCCAAGAGGAAGTGCTTTCTCAACTTCTTTAGAACCATCTAAGAAATCCCAACCATCTCCATCATATAATGATGCAGCTGCTAAATATTTAGAACCATCAATAACAGAACCACCACCAACAGCTAAAATAAAATCTACACCTTCAGCTTTTACAAGTTCAACTGCTTTATTCATAGTTTCAACTGTAGGGTTAACTTCAACTCCACCAAATTCTAACCATTTATGATCTTTTAATGCTTCAACTACTTGTTCATATGCACCATTGTTTTTAATTGAACCACCACCATAAACTACTAATACTTTATTATCTTTTGGAATTAAGTTCGCAATCTCTTTTATTTTGCCTTTTCCAAATTCTATTCCTGTAGGGTTATGAAAAGAAAATTCCATTTATTTATCCTTTTAATTTAAATTCGCAAAAGTATTATAAAAAGAAACCCTCAAACTTTAAAGACCAAATTCTACAAATCATATACCAAATTCTACAAATAAAATTAATTTTTTATCAACTTTTCCATATACCACATAAAAGCAAACATCAAGCCAGGTGTTTTTGCTTTTGATTCATCAAAAATAAACTCCTTATACTGTTCAATAGGTAAATACATAAGTTCAATTTGTTCATCATGTATTCCTCCACCTTCATGAATTTTCATACTCTCATCTATTTTTGCAAAGTAAAGATGCTGACAGCCACCACTAACCCCAACATTTGTATAAAATGAGGTTATCTTTTCTATACTTGATAAAGGAACATCAAAACCACACTCTTCATCAATCTCTTCTTTTGCTATTTGTGCTAAGCTTAGTTCTTTATCAACAATTCCTGCACATAATTCATAGGTACACTTTTTACTATCATCATTTAAATAAACAGCAGGACGAAATTGTTTAACTAATAAAAAAGATTTTTTTTCTTCATGATAAAGTAAAATTGCAACAGAATCAAAATTTTTTACAACTTCCCAAGTTTTTCTTTTTCCATTTTGAATATAATTTATTCTTAAGGGATAAACAAATTTCGGATTTTCTAATTTTTGAGTTTTAAACTCTTCTATTTTATTATTCATTGATAACCTTTGTAGAATTTTATAAACATTTAAATAAAATATGAGTAAATTAAATTATATATACTGGAATTATAAAAAGGTTATAAATAAATGCAATTAAAATATACTGGTCCTAAAGAAATTATCTCTCCTCATGGAGTTGATTTTAAAGATGGGAAAGAAGACAAATATGTATATGTAGCTCCTGCTATAGAAATTTTTTATGCTATTCACCATGATTATGAAAAAAATAGAATTTATACTCATAGTATTGAAAAAGAGTATTTAGAAGATGATAATATTTTATCAAAAATTTTAGAATTGAATCCAAAATTAGAAGATAAATGTAAAGAAGAAATAGAAAAATTAGAAAAAGAATTAGATAAAGAAATTGAAGAAGTAAAAGAACATACTGAACTAGTTCCAGAAGAACAACTTGCTTATAAAAACAATTTAATTATTATGAAGAACTATAGAATTCAAAGACAGACTAATAAAATAATATATCAACATCTTATTGAAATTATTGTTGATGAAATATTAAAACACAAATTAAAACAAATTAGTACACCAGTAAATGAAAAGTTTTGGCATATATTGCACTCTATTCAAGGTGAACTTTCTAATCACAATCATAGATCAATTGGTTCTGAACTTGTTACAAGTGAAACAGAACCTGTTGTTTTGATATTAAAAATAGACTCTATTGGAAAATAATAGAGGAAAAATCTACAGAAAAAGTAGACCCTTCGTCTACTTTTGATTTTAAATCTAACTTCAAACTATAAAAATTGCAAATTCTGTTAACAATATCTAAACCTATACCAAAGCCACCTTCAATATTTTTTCCTCTTTTATAACGTTTGAAAATTTCTTTACGTTCCTCTTCACTTATTCCTATTCCAAAATCTTGTACAGTAAAAATATTATCTTTTAAAACTACTTTGATTTTTGAGTTTAAAGGACTATATTTTATAGCATTTGAAATTATATTATTTACTAATTTTTGGGCTTTTGTTCTATCCATTTTTACTTTTATTTTTTCTAAATTTGACTCAATTTGTATTTTTTTTGTAACGGCAATATCAGAAAAAAACTCTACACTATCAGCTATTTGTTCATCTAAAAAAAGAATCTCATCTATACTTTCATCAATATCATTAAAGGCTGAGAAATGAATATCATTATATATTTGTGAGATTTGTTTAGAACTACTTAAAATATATCTCATCATTTTTTCAGAGTTTTTACCATTTTTTAACATATGAACTGAAGTCATTAAAACAGAAATTGGTGTGTTTAATTCATGGGCAGAATCTTTTATAAAATTATCCATATGAATTACTTTTTCTCTTACGGGTTTTAATAATAATTTTGCTAGAAGAAAAGCAATTAATCCTATAAAAAGTGAACTTAAAATAAATGCAATACTCATATAGATTTTTAGATTATCCATATTTCTAACACCTTGACAAGTTTGCATTACAATATAATGAATTGGTATTTTTGCTTCATTTATAGTTTCTATTAAAAAATGTTGTTTTGCTTGTTCATAAAAAACTTTTTTTAAATCAACAGCATCTTGTTCATCTAAATTTGAAAAAAGCAGTTTTTTATCCTTATCATAAAGAGCAAACCTTAAAATTGCACTATTAAACTCTTTTGGAATATATTCTTTATCGTGCATATAAGCATTTAAAATATCTGTTCTTATTTTCATTGAAGCATTTTTCAACTCCATACTACAACTTGTTTTTAAAGATTTAATCTCTTCTTGGTAATAAAAATAAAATAATATCCCTAGAAGTAACATTGCAGAACCAATATAAATTGATAAAAAACTAATTAATGCTTTTCTTTCTGCTTTATTCAAATTTATACCCTATACCTCTTATTGTTTTAATCTTATCTTTTCCTAAAATTTCTCTTAAGTTTTTAATATAAACTCTAATTGTAGCTTCTGTTGGCATCTCTTCATAAGCCCAAATATTTTGTAAAAGCTCTTCACTAGAAATAACCCTATTTCTATGACTACAAAAATAGTTTAAGATATCTCTTTCTTTTTGTGCTATTTGTTTTATTTCATTCTTAAAAATTAATTCACAAGATTGAGGTAAAAATTTTATATCCTCACTAATAAAAAGTTCACTGTTTTGCTCAATATTAAACTGTTTACAAAGTTTTTTTATTCTTTGATCTAATTCCTCTAAATCAAAAGGTTTTCGAATATAATCATCAACCCCATTTTCAAAAGACTCTCTTAAATGTTTCATATCTTGATAAGCTGTTAGTACGATTACTGGTGTTTGGTTTTTATAATCATTTCTTATTGTTTTTAAAACTTCAATTCCACTTATTATTGGTGTATTAATATCTAAAATTGCTAAATCATAAACTTCATCAATTAGATACTCTAAAGCTTCTTGACCATTTGTTGTGAGAGTAACATCAAAACCTTGGTCATTTAGATGGTCATTTAATAAATCATTTAATGCTAAATCATCTTCAAGAAGTAAAACTTTCAAATAATATCCTTTTTAGAAATTAAAAAATTGTACACTAAATTTGTTTATTCTGTGTGTATCATATTAATCCACATATTTATCTCTAATTTCTAAAAAGTCATTTAAATTTTCAAAAAATAAATCTACTAATTTTGGTTCAAAATGCTTGGCTCTTTGTTCTTTAAACAATTCTAAAATTCTATCTAACTCCCAAGCTTGTTTATAACATCTATCACTACCTAAGGCATCAAAAACATCAGCAACGGCTGTTATTCTTCCAAATATATGAATCTCTTCTTCTTTTAATCTTTGGGGATATCCACTTCCATCCCATTTTTCATGATGATGATAAGAGATAATTGCAGCTGCTTTTAATATTTCTCTTTTTGAATTTTTTAAAATATTATAACCTAAAGCACTGTGTTCTTTCATTACCTCCCATTCTTGTTCATTTAATTTTCCAGGCTTATTAAGTACTTCATCTGGAATACCAACTTTTCCTATATCATGCATAGGAGAAGCCATAAAAAGAATTTCTATATCAGAATTTTCTAAACCATATAATTTAGCTAATAATTTTGAATATTCAGCTACTCTTTTTACGTGATTACCAGTCTCTTTTGAACGAGTTTCTCCTATTTCTCCCATTCTATATATAATCTCTCTTTGGGTATCTTCTAACTCTTTATGAAGTTCTATTATAGGTGTTATATTATGACAAACAGAAATAAATTCATAAATTTCATTATTTTGATTAAAAATAGGAGATATTACAGCGTCTAAATGGAAAGTTTTCCCTGTTTTAGATTTATTTATAAGTTTTCCACTCCAAGATTTACCACTTTTAATAGTTTTCCACATTTGCCTTGATATTTCTATATTAGTATCTTCATGTCTAATCATTTTGAAAGTCTGACCAATAAGTTCTTCTTTTTTATACTCTATCAATTTACAAAATCTTTTATTTACATAAGTAATTTTTCCTTGAAGATTAAATCTTGAAACGATATTTATTTGATTAATTACATTTTCATATTGTTCTTGATTTTTTAAAGCATCATTTAAATTTGATATCTTTTCAAAATTTTGTTTTTGTAAAAACTTTCTTGTTTTTTCTTGAGGAGTAATATCTTGTCTAATTGCAATAAATTCTATAATATTACCATCAACATCTAATATAGGTTTTATTGTAGATCGAACATAATAGGACTTACCATTTTTTGCTAAATTTTTAAGAACTCCTTGCCAGACTTCTTTCTTAGTCAAGATAGTATCCCACATTTTTACAAATATCTCTTTTGAATTATCTGGATGCCTAATAATATTATGACTAGAACCAATTAATTCTTCTTTTGAATACCCTGAAATATCTATAAAAGGTTGATTCACATAAGTAATAAAACCATTTTTATTTGTTTTTGAAACAATCGAATTTACATCTACAATACTTTTATATTGTTCTAGAAGATTGCTAATATTATCTTTTTCTTTTTTATTACAAATATTTTCACTAAACTCATCTATTATTTTAATTAAATCCATTATATTTAAAGGTTTTAAAATAAATCTACTAATTCCTATTTCAATAGCTTTAATAAAAGTATCACTATTATTATGAGCACTTGTTATAATAATAGGTACTTCTTGGTTTTCTTCTCTAATTTTTTTTGAAAGAATTATTCCATCCATTACAGGCATAGTAATATCAGTAATAATAATATCAATATTATTATTTTCAAAAAGAGATAAAGCTTCTTTTCCATTAGTTGCAGTAAAAACTTTTTTTACAACTTTTTCTAAAATTTCTTTAGTCTGAGATTGAATAAGTAAATCATCTTCCACATAAAGTATTGTAATTTTTTTCAAACACTTTTTATTAATTTCATCCACTACACACACCATTACTTTTTATAATAATTGTAACAAAATTTTTAAATATTTTATATACTTTAGTTAAGATTTGTTAGTTTTTAAAAGTTTTTTTTCTAAAGAAATAGCTTTAAAGTAGCATTTAAAAAGTTATTATTTATTAATAGCACTCAAAAGAGTACTATTTAAAGTTATCAAAAACTAAAGGAGATTTCAAATCTAACGATTTCAGATGTTTCATTATTGTTTGTAAATCATCAATATTTTTTCCAGTAACTCTAATTTCATCACCTTGATTTACTGCTTTTATCTTTAATTTCAAATTTTTAATCTCAACTTGTATTTGTTTAGCTTCATCAGCTTTTATTGAATCAACAATAGAATATACATATCTTCTATTTGCACCAGAGCTATCCTCTTTTTTCAATTCTTCTAAAGAATTAATTGATAAACCTCTTTTATTCATTTTTGAGATTAAAATATCATACATAGCCTCAACTTTGTTATCACTAGAACTAACTAGAGTTAAAGTTTTTGCACCTTGATTAAACTCTATTTCTTTAGCAATACCTTTAAAATCATATCTATTATCTATCTCTTTTTGTGCTTGTATTACTGCATTTTTCATTTCACTCATATCAAGTTTTGCAGAAATATCAAAACTATGTTCTTTTGCCATATTAAGAACTCCTATTCTTTAATTTTACAATTTATTATAAGAAATTTTTGATATATAAGTTATTAAAGTCAATTATATAGTTAGTAAACTAACTATATAATATGATCATCTTTTCGAGGCTGTGGTAAAAGTAAGTTTAATAAAATACCTGTGATTGCTCCAAGTCCAATTCCTGAAAAAGGAACTCCACCAAAATTAAATGTCATTCCTCCAATAGAAAATACTAAAATCATTGATACAATAACTAAATTTCTTGGACAATTAAAATCTATATTAGCTCTAACTAAAGTTGAAATACCAATACTTGCTATAATACCAAATAATAAAAGCATAATTCCACCCATAACAGGAACTGGAATTGTTGCTAATAAACCACCAAGTTTTCCAACAAAAGCTAATAAAATTGCAAAAATAGCAGCCCAAGTCATAATAGCAGGATTATAAGCTTTTGTCACAGTTACTGCACCTGTAACTTCAGAATAAGTTGTGTTTGGTGGTCCACCAAATAAAGAAGCAACTGAAGTAGCTAAACCATCACCTAAAAGTGTATTTTTTAATCCTGGTTTTTTAAGATAATCATTTTTTGTAACATTTGAAATTGCTAACATATCTCCAATATGTTCAATTGCTGGAGCTATTGCAATTGGTAAAATAAAAATAATTGCTTGCCAATTAAATTCTGGTGCTGTAAAATTAGGAATAGCAAACCATGCAGCTTTGTGAATAGTTGAAAAATCAATTACACCATAAAAAAGTGCTGTAATATATCCTGCAATAATCCCACCTAAAATAGGAACCAATTTAAAAATTCCTTTCCCTAATAAAGATATAAAAACCATTGTAAATAAAGCTACCATAGAAATAACAATTGCTTTATCAAAAGGTACTAATTCTAAAGCTCCATCACCTGTTTTTCCCATTGCCATATTAACTGCAACAGGAGAAAGAATAAGACCTATAGAAACAATTACAGGACCAACAACAACAGGAGGAAGTAGTCTATGTAAAAAAGCGTCTCCTTTTAGTCTAATTAAGAAACTTAATAATACATACAATAAACCAGCAGCAATAAGTCCTGACATAGTTGCTGCAATACCCCAAGTTTTAACTCCATGTGCTATAGGAGCAATAAAAGCAAAAGATGAAGCTAAAAAAATAGGAGGAATAGCTCCTTTATTAATAAATTGAAAAACTAAAGTACCAACTCCTGCTGTAAATAATGCAACATTTGAGTCAAGTCCTGTTAAAATAGGAACCAGTACCAAAGCACCAAAGGCAACAAAAAGAAATTGTATACCTAAAATAGAATCCTTAACTTTAAAATTATAATCTGTGGGTTTCATAAGTCCTCTTCAAGTAGAAATAAGTTAATTATTTTAACTAAGACTGGGTTAATTTTTAGTAAATTTTAGTATAATTTATAAGCAATTTTAAGCTATTATTAAAGCTTAAAAATTAAATAATTAGGAATTTTATATGTATAAAGAAAGTACAAATGTAGTTGTAAAACATCTAGTAAATAGACTAAGAGATGTAAGAACTGCCTCTAATGAATTTAGACTTACAATTGAAGAATTATCAAGAATTATTGCGTCAGAAGCTTTAAGTGATTTTGAAACAGTTACACAAAATATAAATACTTGGCAAGGTTCTTTAGATGTAGAAATGCTTGAAGTACAAAAATTAGTTTTAGTTCCAATTTTAAGAGCAGGAGAACCTATGCTTACAGGTATTTTAAAAACTCTTCCTTATGCAAGAAGTGGTTTTTTAGCAATGAAAAGAGATGAAAAAACTGCCTTATCAAAACTTTTTTATGAAAATATTCCCCCTTTAGAAGATAAAACAGTTTTACTTTTAGATCCTATGATTGCAACTGGTGGGTCATTAATTGATGCAATTACTTATTTAAAAGAAAAAGGAGCAAAAAGAATTATTTCTTTAAATATTTTAGGTGCACCAGAAGGGATTAAAGCGGTACAAGAAGCTCATAAGGATGTTGATATTTATATTGCTCAAATAGATGAAAGACTTGATGATAATAAATATATTAGACCAGGTCTAGGAGATGCTGGGGATAGAGCTTTTAATACAAATTCTTAATATTTGTAAAATAAAGGATTTGGATATTTATATTTAAATCCCTCTTTTTCTATCTTACTTCCATCTATTAAACGTTCTTTATAAACTTTTTTGTTTTTAAAAATGGGTTTTTCAAAACCAAAATTTAAAGCATTTTTAAAATATATCTCTTTTCTAGTTGGGTGTTCACAACTACATAAATTATAAATACCTTTTAAGTCATTATCAAGTGCAAAGATAGTTGCTCTTATAATATCTTCTAAATGAACATAATTTACTTTTACATCTTCACTATCAAGTTCTTTTCCTGCAAAATATTTACCAGAAATTCTATTTGCACCCATTAGACCAGCACACCTAAAAATAAGATGTGTTTTATCTTTAATAGCCTCTTCTATTTTAAATATTTTACTTGATTTAGGATTATCAAAAACTTCATTTTCATCAAAAATTTTTGCTTCATCTGGATAAATTGAAGTAGAACTTATAAAAATGATTTTTTCTATCTTTTGTATTTTTTGGTGAGAATATATTTTTTCAAGAAAAGAAGAAAAATTATCAAACTTTGATGGAGGAAAATTTATAAAAAGGTAATCTGTTTCTAATAATTCATCTAAATTTTCAAGTGAGTCTTCATTTAAAATAAAAGGTATTAAGCCTTCATTTTGGAATTGCTGTTTTTTATCAAGTGTTCTAAGGGAAACTTTCACCTTATACTTATCTAATAATTTAAGAGCTAAAGGGTGACCAAGCCACCCTGTGCCCAAAATAGAAATTGTTTTTTTCATTATTCTTTCTTTTTTAATTCTTTAACTTCTTGTCTTAATGATTGAAGTTCTTCTAATAGTATATCTATTTTTTTACTATCTTCATGTACTTCATCATGAAAATCAGATTCTTGTATTTTTTGCATTTCTCCAATGATAACTGCAACAAATAAATTAAAAAATACAAAAGCTGCGATAATAACAAAGGATACAAAATAAATCCAAGCTAGAGGATAAACTTCCATTGCTTCATACATAACATCTGTCCAATCTTCAAAAGTTAAAACTCTAAAAAGTGTAAGCATTGATACTAAAAAGTCTTTCCATAAACCTGATGGTAATTCTTGGAAATAAAAATTTCCTATAATTGCATATATATAGAAAATTATAAACATTAAAATTACAATATCAATTATTGAAGGAATTGCTTTAATTAACATATCAATAATTGCTTTAAGTTCTGGTCTAGCAGTAAATAGTCTTAAAACTCTAAAGACTCTAAGCATCCTTGCAATTGCTGCAAAACCTGATTGTTCTAAAGGTAATAAAGTAATTACAACAATAGTAAAGTCAAAAACATTCCATCCAGATTTAAAAAAATTAATAAACTTTTTTTCTGCAACCATTTTAATTGCTATTTCAAAAATAAAATATATAGTTACAAAAATATCTGCAAGTTGTAAAAAAATTGCATAATTTGTTTCTACTTCATCAATAGTTTTAAAACCTAAAACAGAAGCATAAGCTAAAATAATAAAAGTTGTTAAATTAGAAAACCATTTGGCATCTCTAATTTGTTCAATCCTTTCAATTACATTCATTTATTTATTTATCCTTATAAAATGAAATTGCTAGTAAAATCCATGCAATAATTAAAAGTGTTCCTCCAATTGGAGTAATAGCTCCTAAAATAGGCATATTCAATATAACTAAAGCATATAATGAAAATGAAAAAATTATCATTCCTACTAAAATAAGCCAAGCTGCAACTCTTAATAGTTTTGAGTCTGGCTTTAAATACATCATAAAACAAGCTGCAAAAAGCCCTAATGTATTATAAAAATGATATTCTACACCAGTATTATATATAACTAATAACTGTGGTGAAACAATCGCTTTTAGACCATGTGCACCAAAAGCACCGATTGCAATGGCAAGAGCCATCATAATTGAAGATATTGTTAGAAATAATCTAACATTTTTATTTATAGCCATTTTTTTCCCTAAATTTTTTTGGGAAGTATAGCTAAAAAAGATTAATCGTTTTCTTTATTTTTTTTCTTTCTTTTTAGAAGAAAAACCTGCACCTTTTTTCTCTTTCTTAGTTAAATCTAATTCACCAATTAAAGTTTTATAATCAATGCCTTCTTGATTCATCTTTGCAAAACAAGCTGCTACAGCAGCAATTGCATTAGGAACCTGCTCTTTTTTCTTATATGATTGGATATTTTTTTCACTAACCTTAATCAAAGCTGTAAACTTTGGTATTGTAAGTTCTGCATCTAATAAAAGTTTTTTAAATTCAATAAAAGTCATAATGTCCTATTCCATAATTTAAATTTGTGAAAACATTATACTACAAATTCACTTGAAATTACTCTAAAATAGTAAATAATTATATATAAAGTATATAATTTATAGAGAAGTAAGTAGTTTAAAAGAATAAACTACTTACTTTACATCAACTTCCCAGAAAAAATCTATCCATTTATCAGCTTCTTTTACAGAATAATCTGGTTGTAAAACAGCTGTTTTTTTTCTAAAGATTGTTGCTAACTTAAACTCAACTTTTGGAAATTTTTCATGTAATACTTTTAAAATCTCTCTCATAGTCTCACCTGAGTCAACAATATCATCAATAATCAAAACTCTCTTTGCATGTGAAACATCAGGGATATTAAAAATATTAAAAGAATCTAATTTTAATTCCCCTTCATAATGTATAGAATTTAAAGCATACAGATTTCTCATATCCATTGCTTGTGCCATTAAATGTGCTAAAGTTAAACCACCTCTTGCTACTGCTAATAAAATATCTGGTTCAAAATCCCTACATTTATTAACTAAAACTTGAGTGTCATCTCTAAACTCTTCATAACCATAATAATATTTTTCCAAAAAAATTCCTTATAAAATAAATGCTAATAAACTAATAAATGTAATTGCTAAAATACCTAAATTCAAATCTTTATACTGATTTTTAGTTAATTTAATAATTGTATAAACTAAAAAACCTGCAGCAATACCATTTGTAATAGAAAAGGTTAAAGGCATTAAAACTACTATAAAAAATGCCCCTGCACTTGTTGCTAAATCAGTATCTTCAAAGTTAATTTTTCCAAGTTCTGTAAACATCAATACCCCAACAACTACAAGAACTGGATAAATTGCATTTCCTGGAATTGATTTAAATAAAGGTAACATAAACAGTGTGCAAACAAAAAATAAAGCAGTAAAAACAGCAGTTAAACCTGTTCTTCCCCCATCTTCTACTCCTGCTGCACTTTCAATAAAAGCAGTAGTTGTAGAAACACCTAATAAGGAACCAGCTGTAGTCGCCATGGCATCTGCTTCTAATGTTTTTTGTAAAGATTTATCATTTTTATTATTTTCTTGAAATAGTTTTGCTCTTGTTCCAACTCCTGTCAAAGTACCCAAAGTATCAAACATATCTGTAATTAAAAAAGTAATAATCACAGGAAGTAAAGATAATGTCAAAGCACTAGCAATATCAAGTTCTAAAGCAATAGGAGTAATCGAAGCTGGTGCACTAAATAGCTCTTTTGGAATATCGCCAAGTCCTGATATCCAGGCAACAATTGAAGTTAAAGCAATAGAAAGGACAAAAGCTCCTTTTACTCTATAAGAATAAAAAGCAAAAGCTAAAACTAGACCTAATACACCTAATAATACATTTGGTTTAGAAAAATCTCCTAAAGAAACCAAAGTTGCAGGATTATCAACAATCATTCCCATTTGCTTTAATCCAATAAATGCAATAAAAGTACCAATACCTGCAGAAATAGCACGCCTTAAATTCATAGGTATTGAAGTCATTATCCAAACTCTAAAATTTGTAAAAGATAAAATCACAAATAAAATCCCTGAAATAAAAACTATTCCTAAAGCAGTTTGCCATGGTATTTTCATTCCTAATACTAAACCATATGAAAAATAGGCATTTAATCCCATTCCTACAGACATTGCAATAGGAGTATTTGACCATATTCCACTAAATAAAGTGGCTAGAATAGTAATTAAAGCTGTTGCAGTAATAACAGCTTCCATAGGAAGCCCTGCATCAGCTAAAATAAAACCATTTACAGGGACAATATACATCATTGTTAAAAATGTTGTAAACCCAGCAGACAACTCTGTGAAAACATCTGTTTTATGTTCTTTTAGCTTAAACATAAATTTGTCCTTAAAATTAAAAATTAAGGAAAAATTATACAAAAAAACAACTCTATTTCTACTAAAAAAATGTATAAAATATACAACTTTTTAGCATTAAATAATTTTATTATTTATTAATATTTGAACTAATGATTTTAATTCCCCTTTCTATTTCTTCAAAAGTAGAGTTTGTATAATTAAATCTTGCAAAATTTGATTCTTTTTCATCTTTAAAAAAAACCTTTGCAGGAACAAATGCAACATTATTTTCTAAAGCTTTTTTTGCTAGAGCAAAACTATCTTCCTCAAATTCGCCATAAATAAACATTCCTCCTTTTGGTCTTTTAAAAGTAAATGAAGGAAGATATCTTTTTAAGCATTTAGCCATAAATTTCATCTTTTTTTCATACTCTTTTCTAATAATTGCAATATGTTCAAATAGTTTATTGTCTTCTAAATATTGATTTAAAATCATTTGGCTTAAAATTGAAGTATGTAAATCCAAAGACTCTTTTGCAACTAAAAGTTTTGAAATATTTTCCTTTGAAGTTCTAATCCAACCTACTCTAAGTCCTGGTGCAACTATTTTTGAAAAAGAACCTAAATGGAAACTATTTTTAACTTTTGAAGCTAATGGTATTTTTAACTTACCATCAAATGACAATAAAGAATAAGCACCATCTTCTATTAAAAAAGCTTTTTTCTCATTTATAACTTTTGCATAATCTTCTCTTTTTTTTGCAGAAATAGATTTTGTTGTTGGATTTGAGAAATCACTCATAATATAAACACAATCATTTTTTTCTAAACTCTTTTTTAAAGAACTTAAATTTTTATATTCATAAATTTCCTTATCAAGGATCTTAAAACTTCCTAATGCCCCAATATAAGTTGGACTTTGAACAAATAAACTTTTATCAATAAATGTTTTACTAATAATATCAAAAGCTTGTTGTGAACCTGAAGTTATTAAAATTTCATCTTTTGTTGTAGGAAAAGATAAATATTTTGTATAAATTTCTGCAATTTTTTCTCTTAAATTATCATCTCCAATAGATTTACTATATTGTAAACATTTAGAAGTTTCGAAAACTTTATTACTAGCTTCTTTTAATTGTTCTAAAGGGAAAAGACTATCATCAGGTAATCCTCCAGCAAAGGAGATTGTCTGCTCATTTATTGCATCTAATATTTCCCTAATATAAGACCTTTTCAACTCTTTTTTCATAATTTGCCTTTTTTTATTTAAGTATAATACAAATAGTTTTTTTATTCTTTATCCTAAATTTCATTTTTTTTGTTCTATATTGCTATTTTTTTGTTATAATAGTTTTATGAAAAAAGATACAAAAATGTTTAGATCAAAAGTTGTTAATGATTCAATCTTTTATATCTATACACATATTTCAACAAATATCACTTTAGATGAACTTGCAAAGAATGTCTCTGTAAGTAAATATCACTTTCATAGAATATTTAAAGAAGAAACAGGAAATAACATTTTTGAAATGATTACTTCTATAAGACTACAAAAAGCTGCAAATTTACTTATTGTAAATAAATATTCTACCATAAGTGAAGTGGCAAATGTATGTGGTTTTTCTTCCCATTCTTCTTTTATTAAAGCTTTTAAAAAAGTATTTAATTATACTCCAAAACAGTGGAGAATAGATGGTTATAAAAAATTTTCTGAACAAATATTAAAAGATTATGACAGTATAAAAGAAATTGAAAAAATAGAACCTATAATTAAACCTTGTGATAGTATTAAATGTATTTATCTTAGACATAAAGGATATGGAGAAGATATAGAAAACACTTGGCAAAGATTAAGGTCTTTAGCTTATGAGCTAGATATTAAAAACCCTTTACAAATTGGTATTCAACATGACAATCCAACAATAACACCCAAAGATAAAGCTTCTTATGTTGCTTGTATAAAAGTAGAAAAAGAGTATAAAAATCTTCCAATATTAGAAATACCTAGCAGTATTTGTGCTATTTTCAAACTAAAAGGGAAATATGGAGATGTTTTAAAATTCATGTCTTATATTTATAACGAATGGCTTCCAAATTCAGGCTATGAAGCAAAGACTTTCCCTCCTTATTCTATTTATGAAAAAAATCACTTTTTAGATGAAAATAAACACTTTATTTTAGATTTCTATCTACCTATAAAAGTCATATACTAATATTTCATTTAATCATATTTAGATACTATTCTTTTATGAAACTTTTAGAGCCTATAGAAAAAATTTATTTACTTGAAGAAAACAGTTTTGATTTTCCAACTTTAGATATGATGAATAATGATTTAGTTGCAATTGGCGGGGATTTTCACCCCCAAAGATTGATTAATGCTTATGAAAATGGTTTATTTCCTTGGTTTATTGATGAGTATAATCATATCCATTGGTTCAGTCCCCAGAAAAGAATGATTTTATATCCCCATGAATTTAAAGTATCAAAAAGTTTAAGAAGAACAATTAATAATAAAGGTTATATTGTAAAGACAAATGAAAACTTTCAAGAGGTTATGAAAAACTGTGCAAGTATAAAAAGAAAACACGAAGATGAAACTTGGATTGATAAAAACTTTATTCAAGCATATACAAATCTTCATAACTTAGGCTATGCTTATTCTATTGAAACTTATTTAAATGATAAATTAGTAGGTGGTTTATACGGCGTTTTAATTGATAATGTTTTTTGTGGAGAAAGTATGTTTGCAAAAGAAAAAGATGCTTCTAAAGTCGCTTTTTATTATCTTTGTAAACAAGCTGAAGAAAACGATATTAAACTTATTGACTGTCAAGTTCATAATAATCATCTTACAAGTTTAGGTGCAAAAGAAATACCTAGAGAAGAATATTTCAAGCTATTAAAGTCATAAAAGAATTTAAGTATTTCTTAAATTCTTTTATTTGCTAAATTATGAAAGTTCAACGCTTTTTGCGTGCTCACCTTTTTCATTTTGACCAATTTCGAAAGTAACTTTTTGACCATCATCTAAAGAAACTCTTCCATAACCATTGTTTTGAGAAACTTCACTATAATGAACAAATAAGTCTTTACTTCCATCTTCTAATTGGATAAATCCAAAACCTTTTTCACTATTGAACCATTTTACAGTTCCATTATATTTTGTTGACATAAAAATCCTTGTTTTTGTATTACTTCATTTGAAGCGTTTTTGTTAAAGTATAAATTTGATTTTTCAATTTGAAAGTTAAATATTAAAAGTCTTAATAAAAAGCAGACAAAGAAAAAGTACTAATTTTCTTTATGAGAGATATTATAACTAAATAAAAAATTAATTGCAAATTTTTTATCTTAGTTTAACAAAAGAGAAAAAAATTTCTCTTTTATTTAAAGTTTTAGTGTAAATCAGCGTTTAATTTAACTTCTCTAGTTGATCTCATAGCAATTGTTTGACCAGTTTGAGAATTAACTCTAAAGTGTACTCCATTAACACCTTGGAAATCCATACCTTTCATAACAGTAGAAATCTCTTTACCTGGGTTAATCTCTTTTAATTGCTCAACAGCTTTTTCAGAAAGAGTGATTTTAGTACCTGGTAAAATTGTTACACCTGCATCTAAGATACAAGAATCACCAATAGCAGTACCAGTACAAGAATTAGCACCTAATAATGTGTTATCTCCAATAGTTACAGGAACACCATCTGTTCCAGAAAGAACACCAAGAATTGAAGCTCCTCCACCAACATCAGAACCAGCACCAACTTTTGCACTTGAAGAAATTCTACCTTCAACCATAACAGCACCTTCAGTACCTGCATTAAAGTTAATATATGCAGCACCTGGCATTACAGTAGTTCCAGCTGCTAATTGAGCACCAAATCTTACTTTATTTGTATCTAAAATTCTTGTATTATCAGCAGGAATTACATGGTCTAAAAATTGTGGGAATTTATCAACTTTTGTAATACTAGGAAATTTACCAGATAATTTTAATGTAATTTCATTTTCTCTTAGCCAATCTAATTCAATTGGTTGATTTCCAACCCAAGCACTATTGTGTAATTGACCAAATGCACCATCAAGATTTAAACTTCTAAGTGCTGCTTTTCCAGTTGATAAAGCATAAAGTTTTAAATATACAGACTCTGCACTTACTGGATTTGTATCTTCAAAAATAAAAACAACTCTATAATCATCAGCAGTAAGTCCTGAATCAATTGGTAAAGAAGCTAATGTAGAAATAACTTGAACATTTTTGTGCTCTTGTCCTTTTGCTTCTGGAATGTATGGTCTAAAAGACTCAATACAAGTTGTTAAAAATTTATCACTAATACTAAATACTAACTCAGATTTAGAAGTATCAATATTTTCACCAGCTTCTTTTAATGCATTTAAAAAAACTGCTGCACTTCCATAATTTTCTTCCCAGTTTACTACAGGATATGAAGCTTGTAAAATTTTTTCTTTGTTTAATTGTCCTCTATCAACTTTTGCAATACCAAAACCAATTGGATTTTTATACCAGTCTTGAGATTGAATATTTGCTACTAATTCTTTAAAATCATCTTTTGTAAAAGCCATTAATTTTCCTTATAATTTTTTGTGGATTATACAATAAAGAGACTAAAGATTAATTAATAAACAGTATCCATGTCAATTATTGCCATAGAAGATGTAATTGAGTGCAAAGCTTGAAGTAAGGCTTTGACATTTGAAGAACGTAAAATAATTTCATATCTATATTTATTTGCCATTTTAAAAATAGGAGACTGCCCAAAACCAACTACCTGAATATTCTCTTTTTGTTTTAAGATTTTTACATATTTATCTAATTCATCTTTTACTTTTAAGCCATTTGTATGAGCAAATATGACTTTTGCCATTTTTAAATAAGGGGGATAAAGCTCTTGCCTAAACTCTAACTCTTCTTCTAAAAACTCTTGATAATCATTATTTTGTAAATAATCAGAAAAAAATTCAGAATTTTGAGTTTGAACAATAACTTCTCCATCACCTTTTCTTCCACTTCGTCCTGCTATTTGGATTAGTAAAGATAATGCTTTTTCCCTTGCTTTATATGAATTCATATTTAAAATAGAGTCTATTCCAAGGACAACTGCTAGTTTTACATTATGATAATCATGCCCCTTTGATAACATTTGAGTTCCAACTAAAATATCAATTTTATTATTGTTAAAGTCATTTAAAACAGTTTTCAATTTACTATCAGTTTTTATTTCATCTCTATCAAAACGTTTAATAATTTTATCAGGGAACTCTTCATTTAGTTTTTCTTCTATTTGTGCTGTACCAACTCTTAAGTTATGTATAACACCATTATTACATGAAGGACAAACTTCAGGTATTTTTTGAGTATATCCACAATAATGGCATTTAAGAGCTAAATCATTTTTATGTAAGCTCATAGAAACAGAACAATAAGGACATTCAACTGATTTTCCACATGAAGTACAAATTTGATATTTATAATTTGCTCGTGTTGGTAAAAAAACTATTACTTGATTTTCATTTGCTATTGTTTGTTTTATTTTATTTAAAATTCTTGGTGACAAATCTTGTGAAGAATCATCAAATTCCACTCTTTTTCTAGTATCAAAAAAAGTCTCTTTTAACCTATAAAAAGGTAGTTTTAAAAAAGAAGAGATAGAAGCTGTAGCACTTCCTAAAATAAGTCTAATATCATATTTTTTAGCAATGTATATACTTAAATCTTTTGCTTGATATCTTGGTTTTGAATCACTTTTGTATGAATCATCATGTTCTTCATCTACTACTATAAGTTTTAAGTTTTTGTAAGGTAAAAAAAGTGCAGACCTAGCACCTGCAATTAATTTTATTTTTCCTTCTTGTAAATCTTGTAAGATAGTTTGTTTTTTCTTTTTTGTGATTTTAGAATGCCAAATTGCAACTGAAGAGGAAAATACTTTATCTAGTCTTTTTTGCATTTGAGGAGTTAATGAAATTTCGGGCATAAGAAGAACAGCTTGTGAACCTTCATTTAATATTTTTTCTATAGTTTTAATATAAACTTCTGTTTTACCACTTCCAGTATTTGCAAAAAGTAAAGCTTGCTTTTTTTCTTCACAAAAAGAAAATGCCTCTTCTTGTTTTTTTGATAACTGAATATTTGAATCAAACTTTTCATTATCAATTTCCAAAGAAATACTTTTGTTAAAAGGAGAAAAAATAGATAAGGCTTCTCCTAAAGAACAGACATAATATTGAGAAATAAATTTTGCAATTTCAAGCATTTTTTTATCAAAAAAATAATCTGTAATACTTACTATATCACTGCAAGTAAACTTAGGTTTATCAACTTTTTTTATAACTACAGCTTCAGAAAGATTTTTTCTATTTCTTAATGAAACTTCTACTTTAACTCCTAATTCAAGTTCTTCTTCTGTTTGAAAAGTTAAAGGTTCTAAAGGTGACTTTAACAAAGATAATTCATAGTAATTCATTATTCAAACTCTTTACAAAGATTTATTTCACTTAAACAAGAAAAAGCATTATTTTTATATTCAAATTCTAAATATTTATTTGACGTAAAATATATCTTATATTTATTAGAAGATATTTTTATCCATTTCCCTAAATCTTTTCTTATACTATTTGTTGAAAGTAAAGGTATTTGTAAAATATTTTCAAATAACAATACTTTTTCTTTTTCAACTAATGCTTCATCTAACTTGGTAAGTATATTTTGATTTAGCAATATTTTTTTTGAGTTTATTTTATTTATTGAGTTTCTTATTAAAGAAATTTCTGCTTTTATACTAGTTTTATAAGCACTATTCAAAGAATCATCAAATTTACCCATAAAAAAAGAAAGAATAATTGAAATGATTAATAAAACAAAAATTATTTCTAATAAAGAAAAAGCTTTACTCATAATTTAAAGATTAGGAAGCTTATTAGAAATAGTTTCAATGTCATCTTTTAGTTTTATATGTTCTTGAGAAATCCTAATATATGCTGCTAACAACTCTTTTGTATCTAAGTTTTTATCTGTTGATAAATATCTTGTTATTTCATCTTTTAATTTATCATCTATATTTATAGTATATGCCATATTATTTATATGAAAAGTCACTTTATTTTCCACCACTCTTTGCCTCAACAAATGTTAAAGTACTATCAATTTTTAAAAGCATGTCTTGATTATTTCTTTCCAAGGCATCATTTTTATTCTTTAAATCATCAAGGTCTCTTTTTAATAATTCATTTTCTTTTTTAATAAGCTCATACTCATGCACAAGCTTTTCAATTTTTTTATTTAATATATTGATGATTTCCATGAAAATATTTTATCCTATTTTTCCAATTAATTTATTTAAATTAATTTATATCATCTATAAAAAGCTTCCCTTGGGTATATAAAGCAGCTACTGCTTTCCCCCATTGAGAATAAAACTCTAAATCTTTTTGAGAAAAATTAAAAAGCTTATTTATTTTTAATATTAAATTTCTCTCTTCAAAATCAAATTTATCATCAGCATGAATAAGAATCATCAACTCTAATAAAACTATTTTTTTACTCTTATTACTTCTAAAATCACTTAAAGTTTTTTCTAAATCAAAATCTTCTAAAATAAAAGTATCATCATTTTCAATACCCATTTCTGCACAATATTCTAAAATAACTTCTTGTTCTTTCTTTCCATAATCATTATCAACTCTTGCTAAATAATGTGCTAATTGTAAAAATGAAAATTTTTCTCTTGGTTCTAATTTCATTAAAAGCATTTCTATCCTATTTTTTAATATATTTTATAATTTTAATCAACTAAGGTTAATAATAATTAAATACTTTGTGTACTTAATGTGAATTTTCAAATCTAGGGATTTACAATATCCTTATAAATCATTTTTTTATCTTTAATCTGTTTAATTACTGCCGATCTGTTAGCATTTCCAGAAGAATCAATAGTAATTTGACCTGAGAAACCATCAAAGTTTATTGTATTTTTTATTTCTCTATTAATACAGGCTTTATCTTTAGGATTTAAACATTTATTTATTGCATTAATAAGAATATTATATGCATCAGCTCCTAAAACAGTAAAAGAATTAACTTCTTCTTTTTTTGTAGTTTCTTGATAATATGAAATAAAATCCTTTGCCTTTTTAGAAGTAGGATGTTTATAATCAAAAAAATCAGTGAACATATATCCTTCAACAGCATCTTTACCTAATTTTATAAAAGTTTCATTTGCCACTCCATCTCCTGAAAAAAGAGGTATTTGAATATTCTCTTTTTTTAATTCTCTTGCAATGATTGAAGCTTCTGGATGATATAGAGGTAAAAAAATAAAATCGGGACTTAATTTTTTTATATCTGTTATAAGTTTATTAAAATCTTTATTTCCTGATTCAATTTCTATTTTTTTTAATAATTTCCCTTCTTTTTTTTCAAAAATTTTTTTAAAAGAATTTGATAAACCAAAAGAATAAACCTGTGCTTTATCTACTACAACAATAGCTGTTTTATAATTTTGTCTTATTGCATAATTAGCAATAACTTCTCCTTGAAAAGAATCAGAAAAGCATACCCTACTTGCATATTCACTTAAATTTATTAGATTATCATTTGTTGCAACAGGGATTATAACTGGGGTTTTATATTTGTTAGCTATTTTTATGGTTTCTTCACTATTTGTTGAAGTTAATGCCCCTAATATAGCAACAACTTTTTCATCTTTTATAAGTTTTAAAGCAGCTTTTCTTGTCTCCTCTTTAAAACCTTTATTATCAATTAAAATTAGTTTTATTTTATTTCCATTTTTTAAAGTACTTTGTAAATTATAAGCTAATGAGACACCTTTGTTTGTATCCTTCCCATAGATTGACAAAGGACCTGACATTGGCATTATTGCCCCAATTTTTATTTCTTCTGCAAATAATAAATAAAAATCAAATAAAAAAAATAAGACTAATAACCTTTTCATTTTCTCTCTTTAAAAAATTTGATTAAAAGATTATCATAAATTAGCAATAATTCTAATTTAATTATATATAAATTACAAAAAAATAATTTTTAATTAATTCATTTCCAAACTCATCAAAAACATATCTTCCCCATCTATTACCTTAACTTGAGTTGAATTACATTTAGGGCAAGAGAATTCATTTTTTTCTAAAGTTGAGTCTGTATTACAGGATAAGCAACTTATTACAACTTTTTGATGATTTATTATAAATTTAGCATTTTCACAGACAGTTTTCTCTTTGAAAGTATCAAATGCAGTTTGAAGTAAATCTGGTTCTACTCCACTTAAAACTCCAATTTTTACTACAACTTTTGTGACATTTGTTGAATCATTTTGTCTAGCGTGTTCCTCGCAAGACTCTAAAAGGGACTGTACAATACTATATTCATGCATATTAACAAATCCTTGGCAATAACTCACCTGTTGGTAAATCAATAAATCTTTGTGTACCCCAAGCAGTATTTAATACAACTTTTTCTCGATGTAAAGTACTTGCTTTTCCTATAATCTGAGCTTCTTTTGAAGTATCAATTTCTTTTAAAACTTTTAAAGCTTTTTGAACTTCATCTTTTGATATTGCCATTACAAAAGTTCCTTCATTTGCTAAACTTAAAGCCTCAAAACCTAAAAGTTCGCAAATCCCATTAACCTCATCACAAACTGGGATTTTCTCTTCTTCAATTTCAATACAAATATTTGATTGCTTTGCCCATTCGTTCAAAACAGCACTAACTCCACCTCTTGTTGCATCTCTTAAGGCTCTTATTTTTATACCACTATCAATAAGCTTTTTTACAACTGGCCATAATGACGCACAATCAGATTTTAAAGAAGTTGAAAAATCAATTCCTTCTCTGCTTGCAAAAATTGTTGCCCCATGTTTTCCTATTGAGTTTGATACTAAAATCATATCTTCTTCTTGAATGTTGTTTGAAGATATTCCTTTTTGTTGTATTTGCCCTATTCCAGTTGTATTTATAAATATTTTATCTACACTTCCTCTTGGTACTACTTTTGTATCTCCACTTACTACAATAGCTCCATTTACTTCAAGCTCTTTTTTCATACTTGCAACAATTCTTTTTAAAGTTTCAACTTCAAAACCTTCTTCAATAATAACTGAGCAAGTAAGATATTTAGGCTTAGCTCCCATCATAGCTAAATCATTACAAGTACCACAAACAGCTAACTTACCAATATCTGCCCCAGGAAATTCTATAGGACTTACAGTAAAAGAATCTGTTGAAAAAGCTAAAGTTCCATCTTGAATAATTGCTGCATCTTCACTTTTTGCTAAAATCTCATTTTCAAAAGCTTTATAAAAAATCTTTGAAATAAGTTCATTATTTTCTTGCCCACCATTACCATGAGCTAATGTAATTGTTTTCATAACAAATTCCCATATTTATAATAAGCACTACAAGCACCTTCACTACTTACCATACAAGAGCCTAAAGGTGAGCTTGGTTTACAGGCTTTCCCAAATACCTTACAATCATTTGGTTTAGCAACGCCACGCATTATATCTCCACAAATACATAATTTATGATCATCTATTTCTTCATTTGGTAAAATATCTTTATAGATTAATTCAGCATCTAAAAAAGCATATTCATCTTTTAATTTTAAAGCTGAATTTGGAATATCTCCTAATCCTCTCCATCTAAAATGTTCTGCTTTTATAAAATATTTATCATTTAATTTTTGAGCTGCTAGATTCCCATCATATGAAACTGCTCTTGAGTATTCAATTTCCAGTTCACATTTATTTTCATTAAACTGTTTTACTAAACTCAAAATTGATTGCATCACATCAACTGGTTCAAAACCTGCTACAACTACTGGTTTATTGTATTCTGTTACAAACTCTTCATATATTTTTGAACCTGTAATTACACTAACATGAGAAGGTCCAATAAAAGCATCTATTTTACAGTCTTGATTATCTAATAATACTCTCATAGGTTCAGGAACTGTTATATGATTTATATGAAAATAGATATTGTCTATTTTATTTTTTATAACGTGTTCTAAAAGTGCAGCAGTCATTGGAGTTGTTGTTTCAAAACCTATTGCAAAAAAGATTATCTTTTTATCTTTATTCTCATTTGCAATTTTTATAGTATCTAAAGGAGAGTAAACAAATCTTACATCAGCACCTTTACTTCTTGCATCTTGCAAACTTCCACGACTACCTGGAACTTTTATCATATCTCCTAATGTTACTAAAATTACATTTTCTTGTAAACTTAAAAGATAAGCATGGTCTATTCTTTCTTTTGGCATCACACAAACAGGACAACCAGGACCATGAATAAATTCAATATTCTCAGGTAACAATTGGTTAATTCCATATTTCATAATAGTATGGGTATGTCCCCCACAAACTTCCATAATATTTATTTTTGTATTAAGTTTTTTAGCTTCTTTGTCAAGTAGTCTCTTTAAAGCCTTTATAGTTTGAGGATTTCTAAAACCATCATATAAGTCTTTTAACTTCAATTGTTCCATAACTTAAGCCTTATTGGGACAGGCTTCATCTTCAAGTATTGCCTGACGACGTTCATCTTCTTCCATTTTTTCTATAATTTCTTTATAAACCTCTAAAGAAGCTAAAGCATCTTCTTCATTTATTTTATTCATTGCAAAACCAATATGAATAAGTACATAATCCCCAACTTCCACAGCCTGATCAACTAGTTCTAAAGAAGCTTGTCTTTCTACTCCCATTGTATCAACGGTTGCTATATTATTTTCTTTATCTATTTTTGTAATTTTTGATGGTATTGATAAACACATATTATCTCATTTTTCTTTTAAAATTAATCCACTCAACAACTGCTTGTAAACTATCTTTATCTTTTATTGATACTTCTAAAATATCTACATTTGGTTTTAGCTTTCTTGCAACTTCTTTTTCTTTTTCTAAATCATATTCAAAATATGGAAGAAGATCTGTTTTTGTAAATAATATTAAATCAGCTGTTCGAAACATAACAGGATATTTTGCAATTTTATCTTCTCCTTCTGGAATAGAAACAAGAACGATATTTAAATGAGTACCAACATCATAAGAAGCTGGACATACAAGATTTCCTACATTTTCTACAAAACATACATCTAGTTCTTCTAAAGGCATATCATGCAAACCTTTATGAACCATAAAAGCATCTAAATGACAGGCACTACCTGTTTGAATTTGTACAGCTTTTATATCTTTTTCTTTTAACCTATCAGCATCTTTATTTGTTTCTAAATCACCTTCTACAACACCAAATTTAAAATTTGTAAGTTCAGATAAATGCTCTAAAAGAGTTGTTTTCCCACTTCCAGGACTTGACATTAAATTAACTCCTAAAACATTATGTTTATCAAAGTGTGCTCTATTATGAGCTGCTTCATGGTCATTTTTATCTAAAATTTTTTTAATGACTGAAATTGTCTTACTATCATTTAATTGTGGGTTATGATGTAAGGTTTCATGAGCTGATTGATGAGAGTCTGAATCTCCATGATGTTCATGATGATGGTCTGTTATTGAGCATCCGCAATCTTGACACATAGTTTTTCCTTTATTTAATGAATGTTCATTTATATAAACTATAGTTTATTTTCTAGAAGCTGAAAGCAAGCTAATAGCTTATACTACTTATGTACTTTTAGGACAAAAATAGTAAAATAAAATATGATAAAAAAATGCCCATATTGTAACAATAAACAATTATACCATTTAAAGAACAATTATAAAAAATGTTCTTCATGTAAAAAAAAGTTTTCTGTAAAAAAATTTGAAACAGATATTACTGTTATTGAATTTTTCTGTAATCAAATAAGCGCAAATAAATGTGCAAAGCTTTTAAATGTTAATTATCGTACTATAAAAAATAGATACAACCTTTTTAGAAAACTTATTTCAAACTATTTAGAAGAAACTTATCAATCTTTACCAAAAGATAATAGTTCATATGAAGAGTTTTATTATTTTAATGATAAACAAAAAAAAGAAAAGAAAAAATCTTTATATGAAGCAATCAATATCATAGGTTTTTATTCAAATAAAAGAATTTATACTCTTTTAATGCCAAAACTCCCCCTATATAATAATGAAGACGATAATAAAACCTTTGAAAACTATTTAAAATGGCATAGAATTTTTTCTAAAGATTCCTATTCTACTCCTCTAAATATTTTTTGGAAATATTTAGAAAAAAATCTTAGAAAATATAAAGGAATAGATGATGAAAACTTCTTTTATTACCTAAAAGAGTGTGAATTTAAATTTAATTACCTACAAAATGAACAAATTAAAATTTTAAAAAACCTATATTTTAAAGAGTACACTAAATTTACACTCTAAAGTAGCTATAATTTTAAAAGAATATAATTTAATAAAAAAAGAAGGAAAAAATATGTTAAATTCTGCTTTAGGACGTTTTAGAGTTATTTCTGCCATTGAAGGCCTTTCTTTTCTAGTCTTAGTACTTATTGCTATGCCTATAAAATATATTGGAGGAGATCCTCAGCCTGTAAAAATCATAGGTATGGCTCATGGTGTTTTATTTATTATTTTTATGCTTTCTTTATTTGAAGCAAAAATTAGACATGAATGGGAAAATAGTTTAACTTTACAACTTTTTATTTTATCTTTAATCCCTTTTGGGGCTATATTTATAGAGAAAAAAGTAAAACCTATTAGAAATATTAACTAATATAGATGAGATTTCATCTATATTAGTTTAACTTTTTTACTTAAAGAATATCCCAAACCTTTTATAATTTCTATACTATCTTTTGGTAATTTTTTTCTAAGTCTTTTTATCATAGCTCTAATATTTGTTAAGTTTGTTTGTTCACCTTCCCATACATACTCAGTTATTTCTTCATAAGTTGCTACTTTATTAAGTCTCTCACAAAATAGTGATAAAAATAAAATCTCTTTTTTTGTTAACTGAATTTCATTATTGTCTTTATATAAAACATAATTAATAAAATCAAATTTAAAGTTTTCATCAAACTCTAAAAACCTACATTTAATACAACATAGTTTTTTTACTTTACTTACTAACTCAATAAGATAAAAAGGTTTTTTTAAACAATCACAACAACCTAAATCATAAGCCTTTTTTATTTTTACAAAATCATTATTTGAAGTGATTATAATAGGAATACTTTTGTTTGTTAATCTAATCAATTCTAATAAATATAAACCATCTATAGAAGATGCTTCTGCATCTAAAATATAGCAACTATAGCCATTACTTAAAAACTCTAAGGCTTCTTGTCCATCAAAAAAAACATCAAGACTGTAGTTTTCTTTTTCTAGGACATCTCTTATATCTTTTGATACTTTTTTATCAGATTGTAAAAGTAAAATCTTCAATTAAGAATCTCCATAAAATATTAAAGAAATAAAAAGTAGCATCTTAAAAGATGCTACTTTTTAAATAATGAAGAATGCAAGAAGAACTAGTGCAGAAAGGAAAATTATTCCAAATATTGCACCTAATAGCCACCAAGTCGCTTGAGAAATATATCCTGCTCCATACCAAATAGGTGATGGTCCTGTTGCATAAGGAGTTAAAATTCCCATTAGACCTAAAGAACCAACTAATAATAAAGCTAAAGAAGGAACCATATCTGCTGGAATTAAATTCATACCTATTCCTAAAAATAGTGGTAATAAAGCAACAACATGTGCTGTAACACTAGCAAATAAATAATGAAATAAAAAGAATAATACAACTAAAACTATTATAACTACAGTTGGGGTTAGTCCTCCTAACCAATTTGAAATTAAACCTGCTGCCCAATCTAAATATCCCACTTTTTTCAAGCCACTTGCCATTGCAACTAAAGTAGCAAACCAAATGAATACATTGATTGCAGCTTTATTAGTAATAACATCTTCCCATGAAATTACATTTGTTAATACAAGTAAAGATAATACAGCTAAGGCAGCAACTGTACTATTTACACCTATAGATTTTCCAAAAATCCACATAAGAAGAGCAAGCACACCTAAACCTAACATTAGTAACTCTTTTTTTGTAATTGAACCCATTTTTTTTAATTCATCTTTTGCCCAAATTGGTGCTTCAGGAGAATATTTTTGTTCAGGTGGATAAATTAAGTATGACAAATAAGGAATAAGTAAAAATAAAGGAATCATTATTATTGCTAAAGTTGAAAACCATTGTCCCCATTCAATTACAATACCTGCATTTTTTTCCACTAAAGAAACTGCAAGTAAGTTCGGTGCAAGTGCTGTTAAAAACATAGAACTTGTTACGCACGTTGCTGCAATTGCAACCCAAGAAATATATGCACCCAATTTTCTTGGTTCATTTTCAGGAGTAGAATTAAACATTTGAGGAATATTAATTGCTATTGGGAAAATTGTACCTGCACTTCTTGCCGTATTTGAAGGCATAAAAGGAGATAAAATACCATCAGAAAAAGCCACAGCATAACCTAATCCTAATGAAGTTTTTCCTAAATATTTTACAAGTAATAAAGCGATACGTTTACCTAAACCTGATTTTTTATAACCTAAGGCAAACATAAATGCCGCAAAAATCAACCAGATAACTCCATTTGAAAAACCACTTAATGCCCAATCTCTACTAGCTTTTGCACTCTCACCTACTAAACCAAAAGTTGCACAAAAAGCTACACCTGTTAAACCTATTAAAGCAGCAGGAATTGGTTCTAAAATCAAACCTACAATTACACCTAAAAATACTGCAAAAAAATAGTGTGCATTTGTACTTAAACCTTCTGGGGTTGGTAGAAGAGCAATAACTATAGCTACAAGAATAGGTAGTAACATTTTCATTTTGTTACTTAACATAACGTCTCCTTCATAAATATTGTAATAAAGTAATAATATGATTTTTATGTGACATTAGTATGACATTTTTCTTCTTCTTACTAAAGTATTAATAAATTTTGAGACAAATCTTTCTTTCTTATAAATAAATAATATTATATATTTTTATTTAAGCTTAAATAAAATTTTGTTGGAATACTATTATAATATTAATATTATTTATCAATGTTACATTGATAGAAAAAGGATTTAAAATGACAATTAAAAATAAACTTTTAATTTCATTTGGAACAATAATTATATTATTGTCTATCGTATCTGTATATAGTATATTAGGAATTAATAAATCATCAAAAGGATTTACTCACTACAGAGAAATGGCAAGAGACAATATTCTTGCAAGTCAAATTCAATCAAATATGTTAATGATAAGAATGAATGTTAAAGATTATTTGAATAGTTCATCAAAAAAAGACATAGAAGAATATTCACACTATTATCAAAAAACATTGCAGCTATTAAAAGAAGCTAAAAAGAATATTCAAAAACCTACTAGAGTAAAGTTTATTCAAGAATTAGATAAAAAACTCATTGATTATAATAAAAAGTTTAAAGAAATAATTATTTACATGAAATCAGAAAATGATTATTTTTCAAAACTTGCAACACACGGTAATAATATTGAAGATTCGCTTACATCAATTATGAATGATAGATATAAAAATAAAGAAAACTATACTTCACTACAAACTGCAAAAGCTCTTAGAACATTATTACTTATAAGACTTAGTACTACAAAATACTATGTCAATAGCAATAAAGATGATATAAAAAAAGCTTATGCAGAGTTTGATAATTTAAAAAAGAGCTTAAACTCAATTAGAATAATTATTAAAAATAATAAAGAAAAAATAGAAGTCGAAAAAGCTACAAAATTTCTTAACTTATATATGAATAATCTAAAAATGATGAGTGAAGCCATTTCAAAAAGAGATTTAAATATAAATATAGTTAATGCTATTGGACCAGAGATTGCAGAGATTGCAGAAAAAATTAAAATTTCTATAAAGAAAGAACAAGACACAATAGGACCAGAAGTTGCTGAAAATAATAATATCCTAAAAACTATAACTATACTTATTTCACTAGTTATTCTTATTTTAATTATTTTATTATCAGTATTTATACCAAAATCTATCAGTGAAGAAATAAATGAATTTCAAAAAGGTTTAATGAGCTTCTTTAAATATATTAACAGAGAAATTGAAAATACAGAACCTATAAAAAATAACACAAAATCAGAAATAGGGATTATGTCAAAAGTTGTAAATGAAAATATTACAAAAACAAAAAAATCTATTGATGAAGATAGAGCTATTATTCAAGAAACAGTAGAAGTATTAAGTGAGTTTGAACAAGGAGATTTATGTCAAAGAATTACTACTAATGTTTCAAATCCATCTTTAAATAAATTAAAAGATGTATTAAATAAAATGGGTAATAATTTTGAGAAAAACATTGAAAATATTTTAGATGTATTAGAAGAGTTCTCAAAGTATAATTATTTAAATAAAATAGATACTAATGGAATAAAAGAACACCTTGAAAAACTTGCTAATGGTGTAAATAATCTAGGTATTTCTATTACTAAAATGTTAATTGAAAACAAAAAAAATGGACTTATTTTAAATCATAGCTCTAACTCTCTTTTAGAAAATGTTAATATCTTAAATATTAACTCAAATGAAGCTGCTGCATCTTTAGAAGAAACAGCTGCTGCTTTAGAAGAGATTACTAGTAATATAACACTTACAACAAATAAAATAACTCAAATGAGTGAGTTAACAACAGATGTTACTGCCTCTGCAAATGAAGGTGAGAAATTAGCTCTTAAAACAAATGAGGCTATGAGTGAAATTGATGAACAAGTAAACTCTATTAATGAAGCAATTACAGTGATTGATCAAATTGCATTCCAAACAAATATTCTTTCACTAAATGCTGCAGTTGAAGCTGCAACTGCTGGTGAAGCAGGAAAAGGTTTTGCAGTAGTTGCCCAAGAAGTAAGAAACTTAGCAACTAGATCTGCTGAAGCAGCAAAACAAATTAAAGAATTAGTTGAAACTGCAACATTAAAAGCAAATGAAGGTAAAGATATTTCAAATGAAATGCAAAATGGTTATATAAACCTAAAAAATAATATTACTCAAACAATAGAACTTATAGAAGATATTTCTAATGCTTCAAAAGAACAACAAACAGGTATTGTTCAAATAAATGAAGCAATTAACTCTTTAGATGAGCAGACACAAAAAAATGCCTCAATTGCCAATAAAACAGAAGAAGTAGCTTTAAACACTTCTAAGATTGCAAGCACTGTAGTTAAAAATGCAAATGAAAAAGAATTTGAAGGAAAAGAAGATATAGAAAAAGATATAAATAGTTAGAAATTCTAACTATTTATATTAAAATACAAAAGAGATATCTGTAATTGAAATATTATAAATATTTACTTTTACTCCTGTATTATCTAAAATACTATATGAAATAATTAGTTCAGAAGGATTTTCTATTGTCTCATTTAACTCAACAAACTGTTTATATTTATCAAAATCAATGATTGCATATATAAACATTGCTTTTTCTTTAAACTTCTCATTGTTTATATACTTGTCATAAACCTCTTTATAAACTGTTTCATCATACTTATCATAAAAATTTTCTTTATACATATTTTCACAATACTCTTTTCTATCAAACTCATCAGTTCCATATTTTTGATAATCTTTATGAATAATAGCTTCCAAATCGGGATGAATTTCAAAAAAATTATATCTTGAATATCCATCTTCTTTTGAGATTTCATTTGTTGTTTTTATCATTTTAATTCCTACTTTACTTATAAAAAAAGCAGAAGCCTTAGCCTCTGCTTTTTATTTTTGTTATTGTACATTTTTTTAGATTAGAATTTAAAAAGTCCTGTTTCATTTAAAATAACAATAACTAATGCAATTGGAATTATAAATCTAACCATAAAGAACCAAAATTTAGTTAAAAACTCTCCCATTACAGGAATAAGTTCATTTTCTATTTCTTTTTTATCCATATAATGCCCAATAAAGACAACTACTAAAATCCCTCCAATTGGAACTAAAATAGTTGAACAAACAAAATCCAACCAATCAAATAAACTTTTTTCACCTATTTTAAAAACTTCAGAATAAGCTTCTATATTAGATAATAAAACTGCAACTCCTACTAGATAAAATAAAATACCACAAATCATAGTTGCTTTTATTCTTGAAAAATTAAATCTATTTTCAAAATATTCTACGGCTGGTTCTATCATTGAAACAGCAGAAGTAATTCCAGCAAAAGCAATTGCAATAAAAAATAATAAAGCTAAAAAAGAACCCACTGAACCAAACTCATAAAATACTGAAGGTAATGAAATAAATACTAAACCTGCACCTTTTGTTGATTCTGCACCTTTATCAAATAATAAAGTAAAAATAATAAGACCTGCAACAATTGCAACTGTTGTATCTATAATTGAAATTAGAATAGATGATTTTACAATATTACTATCTTTAGGTAAAGAAGCAGCATAAGTAATAATAATCCCCATTCCTAAAGACAAAGTATAAAAAGCTTGTCCAATTGCTACAATCACTGCTTCTGAAGATAATTTAGAAAAATCAGGATTAAACATGAAAGAAAAAGCATTAGAAAAACTATCTATACTAATTGAATAAATTAATAAAATTCCTAATAAAATTCCTAATAAAGGCATTAAGATTTTATTTATTTTTTCAATACCACCTTTTATTCCCCTTAAAATAATTGCAGTAACTAATACAAATACAACAGTATGATAAAACAATTGAGTTTGAATATCAGTAGTTAATAAAGTCATAAAAACTTCAGTTGATTGTTCTACGGTATGAGGTAAACCTTGAAGAGAAATTGATATATAATGAAAAATCCAACCAATCACAACAGAATAATATGTAAGAATTATTAAGGGTACAAAAGCCATAAAACCAGCATACTTCCAAAGTTTTTTATGCTTTGTTGCTAGGTTTTCAAACATTGATACAGCATCATTTCTTCCAAGTTTACCTATAAGTAACTCTGAGATAAGAATAAAAACTCCAATAAATAAAGCGGTAATCAAATATACTAATACAAAAGCACCACCCCCATATTCTCCAGTTACATATGGAAATTTCCAAATATTTCCTAACCCAACTGCTGAACCAACAGCAGCTAAAATAAATCCTATTTTACTAAATCTTGAACTAATCAAAAAAGCTCCTTAATTAAAGAATTTATTTTATCTAAATTTATTTTAAATAAAGATGTGACTTTTATGTAATTTTTTGAAATTTTAACTTATATAATAGATTTGACCAATTGAAATTCCTCCATCATTCAAAGGTATTTGTTTAGAATAAAAATATTTTCGTTTCATTTCCTTTAATTTTTTACAAACTAGGTCTATTAAAGTTTTATTCTGAAAAACTCCCCCACTAAGAACTAATGGTAATTTTTCGTAGTCTTTACTTATATAAAGAATTATTTCTACTAAAGTATTTATGAATTTCGAGCAAATAACTTTTATCTCTTTCTCTTTTAATATTTGATTTATCATAGGAGATAAATCAATTTGATTATTAATAACTTCAAAATCAAAATTCTCAACAATAGTTTTATCATAATTTTGCTCGATTGCAAGTCCCGTTTGTCCTTCATAACTTTGAATATGAACAAGATTAGATAAAGAAGCAATTGCATCAAATAATCTTCCCATAGAGCTTGTAAGTGGAGAATTTAAACCTTTTACCCAAGCCATATGAAGCATCTTGATTTCTTTCTTACTAAACTGTTTAACAACAGAACTTTCTAAAGATAAAACTTCCTCTAATGTAAACTCTTCAAATAATAAAGATAAAGCAACCCTTTTAGGTTCTTTTACTGCTTTCTCACCACCTAAAAGTTTAAAATATTTTAGATGATAAGCTCTTTCATAGCTTTTATTATTACAAATAAAAACTTCCCCACCCCAAATGTTTCCATCATCTCCATATCCAGTTCCATCAAAAGCAAAACCAAGTACTTTTTCTTTTAGTTTATATTCTGCCATTGTTGATAAAATATGAGCATAATGGTGTTGTACAAAAACAAGCTCTTTATTTAAAGTTTTTGCCCATTTAGTATTTTCATAATTTGGATGTTTATCACAAACTATTACATCAGGTTCAAAGTCATAAAAGTTTTTAAAAGTTTCAATAGTTCGTTTAAAATATTCCATTGACTCAATTGAGTTTAAATCCCCAATATGAGGTGATAAAATAAGATTATCTTCAAAAGCTAAAGCAATAGTTGACTTTTGATTTGCTCCAAGGGCTAATATTTTTTTAGAAACTTTTTTTTCTAATTTTAAAGAAGTTGGGGCATAACCCCTTGCATTTCTAAGTTTACTAATATCATCATTTACAACTTGAACAACAGAGTCATCACAAGCATTTACTATATCTCTATTAAAATCCAATACAAAATCTACTACATCTGCAAGTTTTTTTAATATTTCATCTTTAAATCTTATGATTGGCTCATCTTTTAGATTTGCACTTGTTGCAACTATTGGATTATTTAAATATCTAAAAAGTATATAATGCAAAGGAGTATAAGCAATAAAGCACCCTAATCTATCAATATTTGGTGCTACACTATTTGAAAGTCCACTTTTATTTTTCTTTCTAACTAGAACTATAGGTTTCTCTTTTGAGTTTAAAAGTTCTTCCTCTTTTTCTGACAAAAAGGTATGTTCTTTTATTTCTTCAATACTTTTAAACATAACGGCAAAAGGTTTTTCAGGTCTATTTTTTCTTTGTCTTAAGTTTTTAACAGACTCCTCATTTGTTCCATCACAAACTAAATGAAAACCTCCAAGTCCTTTGATAGCTATTATTTTTCCAGAATTAATTAATTTTGCTACTTCTTTTATAGCTTCTAAAGAGGAAAAGATTTTTTTATTATTCCCATCATAAAGGCTAACTTCTGGGCCACATTTTTCACATGCAATAGGTTGAGCATGATATCTTCTATTAGTAGGCTCTTTATACTCTTTTTCACAAGCTTCACAAAGAGTAAATTCTGCCATTGAAGTATTACATCTATCATAAGGAACTGTTTTAATTATAGAGTATCTTGGTCCACAGTTAGTGCAGTTTGTTAAAGCATAATTTTCTCTAAAATTTGATTCATCATTTATATCATCAATACAATCTTGGCAAACTGCTATATCTGGACTTATAATTGTTGATTTATTATTATTTATTTTACTTTTTTTAATTTCAAATTTTGTATAAATTTTTGTTGAGTTTAATTCCTCTATTTCAATAGAGTCTATTTTTGATAAGGGTGGTGGTTTTTCTTCTAATTCTCTTATGAAATTTTCTGTATTTTCTTTTGATGAAAAAATAAGAATATTTACTCCTTTTTCATCATTATTTACCCAACCATTTATAGAGTATTTTAAGGCTAAATTAAAAATAAAAGGTCTAAATCCAACTCCTTGAACAATACCTTTTACTCTAATTTTATATGTTAGCATTTCAAACTCTTTATATTTATTTCAAAGAAAATATATCATAATTTAAATTTTAGGACCATTTATAATATCTCTTTTAAAAGAAACTTGAGCAATATGTTCTATTGTTGTTTCATTTTTTATTTTAGTTTGAATATCTAATTTATTAAGATATTTAACTACCACTTCCTCCATTAGCTTGACAGCACTAATTATCTCTTTACTTAATTCAAAGGTAGTATCATCAGCTACTCTTTTGGGAATAACTCCTAATACATTCGTTTGAGGTAAATCTTTATTCATATCAATCATATTTAGTGTTTGAAGCATCTCTACTTCATGGGCACTTCCTTGCCAATTGATATTTGAAGGGGCTTTGTGATAATCAAAAAAATAAACATCACCAGGCATTGAATCATCTGCATCAATACAGTCAACTACAATAAGCTCATCATACTTTACTATAAGAGGAATAAGTCTTTGAGCTAATGTTCCACCATCTACAATGCTAACAGTAGAATCTTTAGCCTCAAATTCATATTTTTCATCTAAATAATGAATAAAATGAGCCCCTATTCCTTCATCTTGAAACAATATGTTCCCTATTCCTAATATTAATACATTCATTAATGTTCTTCTTCCCATTTATATCCAGAAACAATAGAATCCATTGCTCCACTTTTTCCATAAACAGAGTTAAATATAGCAAGATAAATATGAATTGGTAAAAATACAATAAAAAACCACATAGCTATATGATGAATTTCTCTAACCATTGCAAGAGAACCCATCATAACTTCTAAAGGTCTTAAAAACTCATATAAAAATCCCCCTAACCCTTCATGATAAACATGCATATGTAAAACTAAACCTGTAATACATATTACGATAAGTGTGATATAAACACCTAAATATGCAACAAACTGTAAAGGATTATATACTCCTTTTAGTCTTGCATGTTTTCCAATTAATAGATAATATTTAATTTGTTTTACCCATACTTTTGGATTAATAAAATCCAAAAAAGAGACTCTTTCTATCTTACTTTGTTTATCAAAAATAAATAAATAAAACTTTCCAATTGTAACTGCAATTAAAAGAAATCCAAAAATAATATGCCATGATCTCATTAAAGCATATAAATAGTTATTTGGTTCTCCTTGATTAAGTGCAGGAGCTATAAAAGGAACTGCAAGATAAAACCCAGTAAAAGTAAGAACTACAATAGCTATAGCTCTTACCCAGTGAGTGATTCTAACCCAAAATGAAAACTCATAATGTTTTTTAATCATGACTGCTCCTTAACAAGATAGTCCATAAAATGGATCTACCTTGTATGTACCTAAATCATTACCTTTTTTATCCATTACATGAACTGCACAAGCAATACAAGGGTCAAAAGAGTGAATAACTCTAATAATCTCTAAAGGTTGAGTTAAGTCTTGAACTTTTAGTCCCACTAAATTTGCTTCATAAGGTCCTATTTGTCCTAATGAATCAATTGGCCCTGCATTCCAAGTTGACGGAACAACTGCTTGATAGTTTTCTACAACTGCATTTTTAATTCTAATCCAGTGAGAAAGCATACCCCTTGGAACATCCCCAATAAATCTTCCTCTATACTCTTTATCTTTGTCAATTTTATATGAAGTAAAGGTGTCTTGGTCAACTTTTAAGTTCTCAATTAATGTATTAAATGCCTCTAATCCATGTTTAGCAATTGCTCTTACTTGAATCATTCTAGCTGCTGTTCTTCCTAAAGTTGTAAATAACGCTGCTTTTGGAAGTCCTGTTTTAGCTAAGAAATCATCTACAAGAGGAACAATTTTTTCATTTCCTTTTGCATAAGAAATTAAAATACAAGCTAGTGGACCAACTTCCATTGGTTTACCATCATATCTTGGTGATTTAATCCAAGAGTATTTACCATTTTCATCGATTACTTTAGAGTGAATCATTTTTCCATCAGGACCTACTGTATCCATATCTTTAAATCCAGTATAATTAGGGTTTGTTTTACCATTATATGGATGCAAAGCTTCATTATCAGCATACCAAGAGTGAGTTGCTTCTTCAGTGATTAAATCTTCATTAATATCAAATACCTTTGATAAATCTCCATTTTCAATAATACCAGTATCAAATAAAAACTCTGTTTTATTTAATTGCATCTCTTGATGAGACATAAAGTTCATAACACCAGCTTGTTCTGTTACAGATGCTTCATCTTTATACATTTTTGCTGCCATAATAACATCAGCTTGGTAGGCATTTTCAATAAATTCTGAACCAACTTTAAATAAAGTTAAGTACTCACCCATTCTACTTGGGTCCATTAAGTCCATTACACAAGTTACACCACCAACAGTTAAACTTTGAGGGTGTGGTTGTTTACCACCAAACATAGCCATAAGTTTTGCTAAATCTCTTTGTACTTCTAAAGCTTTTAAATAGTGAGACAATAAAATTAAGTTTTGCTCAGGAGTTAATCTATAAGTTTTATGTCCCCAATAAGCATTTGCAAAAGGCCCTAATTGTCCTTTATCAACAAACTCTTTTACTCTTTTTTTAACTTTTTTTAAGTCATTTTCACCAGTAGCAATTGGTAATTCTGCATATTTAAATGCCTCTTTAGAAGCTTTTGCAGGGTCTGCATCAAGTGCTGAAACAACATCAACCCAATCAAGACCATGCAAATGATAAAAGTGAACAACATGGTCATGCATAAATAAAGCCATATTCATTAAAGACCTAGTTAATTTTGCATTTAAAGGAGGAACAATACCAAGTGCATCTTCAACAGCTTCAATCCCTGCTCTATAGTGAGAAAAAGTACAAACACCACAAATTCTTTGCATTAAGAAACCTGCATCTCTTGGGTCTCTATTTTTAACAATAGTTTCTAAACCTCTCCAAAGTGTTGATGTAGAGTAAGCATTTTGAATAACATTGTTTTCATCAACTTCAACCTCAATTCTTAAGTGTCCTTCAATCCTTGTAATTGGGTCTACTACTACTCTTTTATTTGCCATATTTTACTCCTCACCATCTTTTGGATTTTTAAATTTAGAAATAGCTGCATGTGCTGCAATACCAATACCTGTAGCTGTTAATAATCCAACACCAATTTTATCTGCTGTTGCATCAGCTCCAAGACCTTTAAATACTGTGCTATACAATCTATTTGCAACCGGTTCTTCAAATGGTCCCATCGTATCCCAAAAATCTGGTTCAGAACACCCAATACACCCATGACCTGCTTGAATAGGCCAAGACATATGTGAGTTAAATTTATTTTTTGAACAGTTATTAAAAGTATAAGGTCCTTTACACCCTACTTTGTATAAACAATAACCTTTTTTAGCACCTTCATCTCCAAACTCTTCTACAAATTCTCCAGCATCAAAGTGACCTCTTCTTTCACATAAATCATGTACTCTTCTTCCATAAGCCCATTTTGGTCTATTGTAGGCATCAAGGGCAGGAAGTGTTCCATAAAGAATATAGTGTAATAAAGTTCCTACAATATTTTTTTCACTTGGAGGACAACCTGGTACATTTATAACTGGTTTATTTGTAACTTTTGATAAAGCAACTGCTCCTGTAGGATTTGGAATTGCTGCTTGAACCCCTCCAAAAGAAGAACATGTGCCAATAGCAAATATTGCTGCTGCATTTTTTGATGCAAGTTGTGCAGAATGTTCACCAGTATGCCCATGACCTCCAATAGTTAAATAATGTGCACTATTTCCTGATGGAATTCCACCTTCAACCATTAAAATATATTGCCCTTTATAAGCCTCAATTGCATGTTCTAAATTATGCTCAGCTTGCCATCCTGCTGCTGCCATTAAGGTTTCGTGATACTCTAAAGAAATATAATCAAAAATTAAGGAGTCAATTGTAGGAGCATCAGTTCTCAAAAGTGATTCACTACATCCAGTACACTCAGCCATGTGTAACCAGATAATAGGAAGTCTATCACTTAATTTTGCAGCCTTTGCAACTAATGGTGTAAAAGAACCTGGAAGTGCAAGCATTACAGTAATTGCTGTAGCCCACTTCATAAAATCTCTTCTTGAAACACCCTTTTCATCTAAGTGACTCTCTATAGATTTATTTTCTTTAAGTCTAGGAAGTTTTTCTAAATCATTTAATCTTTTATTTAATTTTTCATATAGTATTTGCTCTTGCAAAATTCATCCTTCTTTAAATGAATGATTATTCATTTTATATTTAATGAAATTTTATACTATTAAAAGTTAAAGTTTCTTGACCATAATCAAAAATATGAATGATTATTCATTTTTTTAGAATAAATTGACTCATTTTGTAACTTTAAGCCAATTTATTGTAAATTTTTTAGTAATCTATAGGGTATTCTTTTGGAATAAGTATATTAATAGTATTTAGCTTTTTCTTTAGTTTAGAAAGTAAAATTGAGTTAGCAAACATATCACCACAAAGAATAATATCTTTTGCATTAAAATCACTTTGAATTTCTGTAACATTATCTGAAATAAAATCACACAATGATTCATAAAAAGAGTATGCTAATAATGTATCCTCTACTCCCGCAATCTTATAACTTAAAGTACTTTGGATAATTTTTCTATAATCTAAATAGTTCTTTCCATCTATTTGCATAACTTTCATATCAATTTGAAGTCCACTTTTACCACCAAACATTAAAGCTGTATCTTCAAACTGTTTATAATCTTTCATTCCTAAACAGTATGCAAGCATATTTAAAATAGCTTCAAAACCATCTGCATCTTTATCTATAAACTTTTTTTCAAAATATTTTGGAAAGCTTTTTTTATAATTGTCAATTAATCTATTGGTATTTTCATCTATACTTCTAATATCATCAATGCACTTTTCTATATTATTTAAAACATTTGGAATAAAAACTATATTTCTCTCTCCTAATTTTGCATTATTTATTTTAATAGCTGATTCATCACTTTTATATGAAAAATATACTCCAATAGTAGAAACTAACCTTTTATTAAATTGTGCAATACATGCTTTATAAACAGATCCATACTCCTCAAAATAGTCTTTACTTGAATTAACTCTTCTTTTTAAATCAAAATCATATTTAGGGAATAATCCCTTTTCTCCACAAATTATAATATTTTGTTCTTTATTATATGTAACTTTTAAGCCATCTTGGTAAACCTCATCATTGACATATAGTATATAATCAAAACCTTTGTCTTTTAAAGCTTTTGAAAAAAGTAAAGTTTCTTTATCATCTGCAATTTTGGCATAAATAAATCTAGTATTTGAAAACTCTCCTTTTGCATTTTGTAAAAGTTTAAATTTTAATTTTATAAGAGGCCTTTCTATTGAGCATAAAAGTTGTAAATCTTTTTGTGTAATATCTACTAGTTTTGAGATATTATTTATATTTGTAATTAAAAGTTTTACTTCATAACCTTTTGATTCAAACTCTTCTCTTAATTTTACAGATGGCAAAAATAAATCTTTTAAGCCATTGTGAGTTTCAAATCTTGATACCCCACCTTTTTTTATCTTATCAATATCATTTGTAAAGTCAATATTATTTTCATTTATAGTTTTCGTAATTTCATCATTTGTAAGAAGTGAAAGATTTAACTTTACATCCTGTTCTTCTAGTTCAAAAAATGAATCATAATCAAAGTGTTCTAAAACTTCTGCATTTGAAATAAATATTGATAAAGGAAGTTTTTCTTCAAGTACCTTAAAAAAGTTTTCTATTTCCTCTACTTCATCAGAACAAACTAAAAGAATAAAACCCCTATACATTTTACATGTAGCTTTAATTTTTGTATCTTCTATTAAATCATCAATGATATGCTTAAAATAAAAGTTTGTTGTATTAAAATCTATTTTATAAATTAATTCCATGTTGTATCTTCCTCATTTGGAATTCTAGTTAAATGTTCACCATTATAACTTCCAATTAGTTCTTGTGCAATAATCTTTAAGTCTTTATTATCAACTTTCTTTACTTTTACACCAATATTCTCAATCTCTTCTAAAGCTTGAGAAATAAAATCATCAAACTTATCTTCCAAAGTAGAAGTTAATCCTATTTCAACTGCTTCAATATCTTCAGGAATAATACCTAAAATAGTAACTGTAGCATGTTTATCCAAAACAGAACAAATCTCTAACATCTCTACAATTTCAACTTCATGGGCTGTTTTTCTATATTGTCCCATTCCAAGTAAAACCTCTGACGGAAGTCTATAAATAGATCCTGCTTCATCTTCAACAGAAACAGTATCTAAAATAATAACATTGTCATATTCTTGAAAATATGTCATTAGTTTAAAACCTAAAGTTCCACCATCTATTATCTCTAAATCATCATTAAATTCATAGTTTTGTTGTAAAAATTTAGAAGCATAAATCCCTACCCCCTCATCTTTAAACAAAACATTTCCAACCCCAACTACAATATTCTTCATATATATTCCTACTAATTTAAAAAACTTATTAAAGCTAATTTTATAGTTTTAATAAGTTTTTTACTATCAAGGGTTAAAATAACCCTTGATATATCAATCATTTTTTTCAATTTCACCTTTTGAGTTAACAATATTTTTATTAACAAACTTTGTTCCCCCAAATACAATATTGATATCACCTTCTCTCCAGAAGATTGTTCTCCATACCTGATAATAAATATGACACATAACCCACATTATTAATAAATACATAGCTGTATGGTGAGCAATTCTAACTCCCATATTTCCACCAAATACATATAAAGTCCAATCAGTTGCAAAGTGTAACATCCAAGGCCACCAAGCTCCAATTGAACTAGTTCCAGATGCTAAACCATGAACATACAACTGAAGTCCTGTTAATAACATAAATACTAATAGAATATGAAAAAGTGTAAAGAACATAATGTTATAAGAATCACTATGTGTTGAATCAAATCTTTTTCTTCTATTAAATGTCATTAAATTAAAGAATACTTCACAAAACTCTATAAAGTTTTTCTTTGTTGGTAAAATCTTTTTATAAGGTTTTTCAAACCTAGAAAAAAGATATAAATAACCAATTAAGATTGCTGTAACATCAAAGATAATTGCAGCAATGAAGTGCCCCCATCTATTCCATGCCATCACATATTTATCAACTGCTGGGTCAGCAATTAATGTTTGATAATATGGATATCCGATATATAGCCCGGTTGCAACCGCAACAATCATACAAATAGCATTCGTCCAGTGAATGATTCGCATGATTGGGGTCATTCTTTCAACCCGCTTCATTTTAGGCACGGCATCCTCCTACAGGATCTACTTTATAAACTGCCAATTCTTTACCTTTAGTATCTACTATATGAACTGCACAAGCAATACAAGGGTCAAAACTATGTACTGTTCTAATAATCTCTAAAGGCTCATCAGGATTAACAACTTTTGTTCCAACTAGTGAAGCTTCATAAGCTCCTAATCTTCCTTTGTAATCTTTTGGTGCTGCATTCCAAGTTGAAGGTACAACTGCTTGATAATTTATAACTTTTCCATCTTTTATTTTAACCCAGTGACCTAAACTACCCCTTGGAGCCTCTGCCATACCAAACCCTTGAGCATCTTTTGCTACTTTATCAAAATCAAACTCAGTCCAAGTAGATAAATCACCACTTGCTACATTAGCTGCTAACTCATCACACCACTCAATAAGGACATCACACATCAATTCTGTTTCTATAGCTCTTGCTGCTGTTCTTCCTACTGTTGAGAAAAGAACTTTTGTTGGAAGGTTTCCATTTTTTAAGAATTTAGTTACATACTTGGAAATTCTCTCATCACCTTTTGCTACAGCAACAACCATTCTTGCTAAGGGACCAACTTCCATTCTTTCATCATCATATAATGGAGATTTAATCCATGAATATTTATTTTCAGTATCTAAATAGGCAATACCATCTTTCTTCTCCCTAAATCCAGTATACTTAGGATCTGTAACACCATCATATGGGTGTTTGTTTGTTGTTCCTTCATACCAAGCATGAGTTACATCTTCTGTGATTTTTGTTTGGTCCAACTCATAAACTTTTGATAAATCTTTATTCATAACAATACCTGATGGAAATAGTTTAGCAGAATTATAAAAAGGTAAATCATCTAAATTAAAATCACCATAAGACATAAAATTACCTAGTCCTCCACCAACACCCTCAAGTGCTTCATCAGCATACATTGTTCCAGCCATATAAACATCAGGTAAATATGCTTGTTTTGTAAATTTAAGAGCCTTTTGAATTATGTCTTTAAACTCTGCAACTCTAACTGGATTTTTGATATCTTGAACACAAGTTACTCCACCAACTACAATTGATTGAGGGTGTGGGTTTTTACCACCAAAAATAGCCTGTGCTTTTGCTACTTCTCTTTGTAATTCTAAAGCATCTAAATAGTGAGAAAGACCAATTAGGTTTTGCTCTGGAGTTAATTTATATGCTTTACTTCCCCAATATGCATTTCCAAAAATTCCAAGTCTACCTTGTTTTACATACTTTGTAACTCTTTCTTGAACTGCAGCATAATTATCTTCACTTGCATTCCATGGTCTTTGACCTGAAAGTTTAGCCCATTTTTGTGCTTCTTCTACAGTTTTCTTTGGGTCTGCTTCTAAAGCTTTTGTAATATCTACCCAGTCAAGAGCATGTAAATGATAGAAGTGAACAATATGATCATGAATATATAATCCACCTTGCATAAGGTTTCTTACAAGTCTTGCATTTTTTGGAATAGTTACGTTAAATGCATGTTCAACTGCTTCAATACTTCTTTGATAATGAGTTCCTGTGCATACACCACAAATTCTCATAGCTAAAAGACCACAGTCTCTTGGGTCTCTACCTTTTAAAATTTCTTCAATACCTCTGAACATCGTTGAAGAACTATAAGCTTCTTGAATAACATTATTATCATCAATTACAGCTTCAATTCTAAGATGGCCTTCAATTCTTGTTATTGGATCTATTACTACGTGTTTACTCATTTGTTATTCCTCATCTTCACTATGAACTGTTCTTTTTCCTGCAACTGCACTTGCTACGGCATGTACACCAATACCAATTGATGTAGCTGTTAATAGCCCTAGACCGAACTCATCTACAGTTTTTTCTACTCCACCAGTAGGAGCTTTAATATTTGCATCTGCCATTGGTCTTTCATATGCATATTTATCCCAGAAATCTGGTTCAGAACAACCAATACAACCACGACCAACACCAATAGGCCAGTTTGCACCTTCGTTATATCTAATAATAGAACAATTGTTAAATGTCATTGGTCCTTTACAACCCATTTTGTATAGACACCAGTTATTTTTAGCTCCATCATCACCCCACTCTTCTACATACTCACCTGCATCAAAGTGTGCTCTTCTTTCACAGTTATCATGAATTCTATACCCAAATGCAAATTTAGGTCTTAATAATGAGTCTAACTCAGGAATTTGACCTGTTAATACATAATGTAAAACTACACCAACCATATTAGCTGGATTTGCTGGACAGGCAGGGATATTAATAATTGGCTTACCTTTTACAATATCCATAACACCAACGGCACCTGTTGGATTTGGAGCAGCAGCTGGAATACCTCCAAATGTAGCACATGTACCAACGGCAACTACAGCAGCAGCATCTTTTGATAATCTTTTAAGATTATCTTCAAATGTTTCACCACCAGGACCAATTGTTCCATATTGTCCATTCATTGCTTTTGGAATTGCACCTTCAACAAATAGTAAATATTTCCCTTTAAAAGTATGAATTGCATCTTCTAACTGATGTTCAGCTTGATGACCTGAAGCAGCTTGTAATGTATGATGATACTCTAAAGATAGTACATCAAAAAGTAAATCATCTACAGTTGGAGTAGCTGACCTTAAAATAGCTTCTGAGTTACCAGCACAGTCTTGTAACTCAATCCAAACAACAGGAACTCTATTCATAAGTTCTGTTGCTTGGGCAACTAAAGGAGTAAACATAGGAGGTAACATAAGTGTTGCAGTTGTTGCACTTGCCCACTTCATAAAGTCTCTTCTATTTACACCTTCACTTTCTACAACCTCCATTAAATCGATATCTTTAAGTGCAGGTTGCTTTCTTAATGCAGCTAATCTACTTTTTGCTTTTTCAAAAAGCGAATTATAATAAGCATCACCTTTATTAGTATTAATTCTTGCAGAATTTGTGGTAAAAACTTTTTTAACCATTTCTTGAGAATCAACCATCCTTTCTCCTTTTTATTTATTAAATGAATACTCATTTATTTCTTTAAGAAAATTAACTTTTTATTACTTAATGTCAAATTATTAAAAATAACAATCTCAATTAAATTGATAGCATTAAGATAGCATCTAAAAAATGAATATTCATTTATATGGGCCTATAGAGAAAATTTGGTTCTAAAAATGCATAAGACCATTAAAGATTAAAGCTTTTTTTATATTTTATTAAAATGTTTCAAAGTGAAACAGAATTAGTGAGTTGTACAAACAGAACATACATCAAAGCTTCGTAAAATCAGTTTTGCTTTTGCTAAAGAGTCTGTTCCTATTATTGCTTTTTGTGAAGTTGAAAGTTTATCTTCTATCCCTGGGCCTAGATTCCATACAGTGGGTGTAATCACATCATATTTTGAAATAATTCCATTTTCAATTTCAATATCATGATATAAAGAACCTCTACAAGCTTCTACTGCACTTTGTCCAAATCCATATTTAAAATCACTAAGAGAAACTTTTGGTTTAATAAAAGAATCCTCATTTATATCTATTTGTTTAATTAACTCTTTTGTTTTAAAAAGTAAAAAACCTAATTCATCCATTCGTGCTAAAATTCTTGTAAACATTGAATCTTTATATTTTCTATGAATATCATTTACAAAATCTCTATTTTGTACTATTGCACGAGAAAGTGGACCAGTTTCATAAAAGTTATTTGAATATAGTGCAGTTTTTGACCAAGTATATGCTTCTTTTGATATTTTTGATTTATCAATATCAAAACTATTTAATGTTAGTTCTTCAATATTTTCATAACTAATATTTTTAGTTAATTTTCTATTTATTTTTCCTTTTTCAAAAGATAAAGAATCACCTAAAACTAAATGTCTATTATAGGATTTACCAATTTTTTCAAATTCATTCTCAAAAGAGATTGTTATAAAATCTTTTAAATCACCTTTTACTTTATATAAATCTTCACTTTTTTTGAAATCAAGGTAGTTGTCTAGTTTAATACCAACTAAACTATTTTCAAAAAAAATAATAGCTTGATCCATATAATTTTGCATAGAAATTAAATCTAATAAAGTAGGATCACTCATAACTCCTCCAGGTATCATATAAGAAGTGTGAGGCCATTGTCCTCCAATAAGTGCTAAAGATTTAATAGTTTCACTAGCAATCATTGAGGCTTCTAACCATTTTTTCCCTTTTAAAGGTGTATATTCTGCTAAATTATTTTGAGAAAATTTAACTATATCAGGCATTATAAACATATAAAACCATTTTATATGTGAATCTATAATCTCAATATTTAAACCTATTTCTCTAAGTAATTTTGCTTTTTTAGTTAAAATTAGTTCTTCATTATGATTTTTGTAAATATTTTCTAAAGCTTCAACTGTAGCTTTCAAATGAGCTTGTCCACAAATTCCACAAATTCTTGGAGTATAAACTAAAGCATCTAGAGCAGGCTTATCTTTTAATATAAACTCAAAGCCTCTAAAATTTAAAAACTGTATTTTTACATCAGATATTTTTTCTTTATTCCATTGGCAAACAAGTTTTGCTTCACCTTCTATTCTTTCTACTATATCTACAGTTTTCATTTAATAATCTTTTCATTTAATCTATCTATTTTAAAAGTTTTAGCTACTCCAGCAATAGATAAATAAGCTCTTTTACTAACACCTAAAGGAACTTCATCTGGAATACCAATATTCTTTTTTGTTTCAAGCATATTATTTCTAGGAAAATCAAACTCTGTACAGCCAATACAGGGCATTCCTGCTCTTGTTTTACTATTTACATCATTCCAAAGAATTTTATTACAGTTTGAGTGAGTCATTGGACCACGACAACCTTGTTCGTAAAAAAGACAGCCTTCTTTTAATCCGAAAGAATTAGCTTCTACTTTCCACTCAAAATACTCATTTCTTGTACAACCGTGATGGGCTAAATAAGAATAAATCTCTTTTGGTCTTCCTTTTTCATCTAAAGCTATTTGCTTATATTCTTTAAGAGAAAATAGTGTTTGAAATATCCACTCTGGATGAACAGGACAACCAGTAAGATTAACGATTGGATGTTTTAAAGTTGAAGTATCATGTTCAAATAAAGCTTCTTGTAAACCCAAAATATTATTGTTTTGCTCAAACTTTTTATGTACTCCACCATAAGAAGCACAAGAACCAACAGCTATTAAATATTTTGACTTTAAAACAAGCTTTTTTAAAATTTCATTTGTAGTTTGATTTGATAGTTGAAAAAACTCTTTATTTGAACTTATTGCACCCTCTACAAGTAAAAAATCAATTTCTTCATCTTTTTTTAGTAAATCATCTAGTAAAATATCAGTAGTTAAAGAAGGGTGATAGATCAAATCAAAACTATTTAAAAATAGTTTTAATCTATTTACATTTGCACTTAAAAATGAGTGAGTATTTCCATTACAAGTTATAGCTTGAAGCCAAACTATTTTTGGTTTATTCCTTTCATTATTTTTCATACTTTAATGCTCTATAGATATTTTCTGCCACATCATCTGAATAGCTTATTATATCTTTATCAAGAACTTGCTCTCCAGAAAGAAAAGCAAAACCACCTAATGCTCCCATAATCATTGCAAAAGCAGGAAAGAAATCTTGTTGTCTAAACTCTTTTTTAGCAGCTCCCTCATCAAGTAAAATCATAACTTCTGTTACAAATTCACTTACACATAAAAAACCTTCACATCCTTCTTGAAAAACTTCTCTATTTGATAAATATACTCTTAAAAAATATTCAATAATTTCAGGAGATTTTTGAACATTCTCTAAATATTTTTTAGTAAATAAAAATATTTTTTCTTTTGAAGATGCATCCATTTCATTTATTTTTTTCAAATCAGTTGCCAAAATATTAGTTGAATACTTAATAGCAAATTTTGCAAGTTCTTCTTTTGATTTAAAATAATTATACATATTTCCAACACTCATACTCATAGCTTTTGCAATATCAGGTATTGTTGTATTATAAAAACCTTTTTTAGAAAAAAGTTTTAATGCATTTTCAATAATTGAATTTTTCTTTTCTTCTTTTGACGACACGTCTTTCCTTAATTAAAATGGTAGTTTTTATTATATTATTATATTTGTTAATAGTAAATGAATATTCATAAGAGAAGAGAGTTTAATAAATAAAGAATAAAGAGAAAACTCTTTATTCTTTTATTTTAATTATTATCTAGATGTCATTAATCCAGTTAATTGTTCAGGAGTTACTTGGTGGAAGTTTAAGTATTTATAAACTCCATCTTTGTTTTTCTCAGTAATTTTATTAGGTACGATTTTCATATACTCTTCTACAGTTGGAAGTCTTCCAAGAAGTGCAGATACTGCTGCCATTTCTGCAGAACCTAAATAAACTTTTGAGTTTTTACCAAGTCTATTATCAAAGTTTCTTGTACTTGTTGAGAATACAACAGAACCTTCAGATACTTGTGCTTGGTTACCCATACATAAAGAACAACCTGGCATTTCTAATCTTGCACCAGCTCCTGCAAAAATTGCATAATATCCTTCTTCTGTTAATTGAGCTTCATCCATTTTTGTTGGAGGAGCAACCCATAATTTAGCTGGAACTTCACCCTCACCTTTAAGAACTTCACCAAGTGCTCTAAATAGTCCAATATTAGTCATACAAGAACCAACAAATACTTCATCAATTTTTTCAGTTGGTCTATTTGAATCTGCTAAAATGTTAGATAAAGTATCAACATCATCTGGATCATTTGGACAAGCTAAAATTGGCTCTTTAATCTCATTTAAATCAATTTCAATTACTGCTTTATATTCTGCATCAGCATCTGGTTGAATTAATTCTGGGTTAGCTAACCATTCTTTCATTTTATCTGCTCTTCTTTGAAGAGTTCTAGAATCTTCATAACCTTCTTCAATCATTTTTTCAATTAATGCAATATTTGAAGATAAGTATTCAATAATTGGTTCTTTATCTAATTGAACAGAGCAAGCTGCTGCTGATCTCTCTGCTGCTGCATCTGATAATTCAAATGCTTGCTCAACTTTAAGTTGTGGTAAACCTTGAATTTCAATAATTGTACCCGCAAATACATTCTTTTTATTTTTCTTAGGAACAGTTAATAATCCATCTTGAATTGCTTGATAAGGAATAGCATTAACTAAATCTCTTAAAGTAATTCCTGGTTGCATTTCACCTTTGAATTTAACTAATACAGATTCTGGCATAGTTAATGGCATCATACCAGTAACACCTGCAAATGCAATAAGACCAGAACCAGCTGGGAATGAAATACCAATTGGGAATCTTGTATGTGAATCTCCACCAGTACCAACTGTATCTGGTAAGCATAATCTATTTAACCAAGAGTGAATAACACCATCACCTGGCTTAAGTGTAACACCACCTCTTGAATTAATGAAATCAGGTAAAGTATGTCTTAATTTGATATCTGCTGGTTTTGGATAAGCTGCTGTATGACAAAATGATTGCATAACCATATCAGCACCAAATGATAATGCCGCAAGTTCTTTAATCTCATCTCTTGTCATTGGTCCAGTTGTATCTTGTGATCCAACAGTAGTTGCGATTGGTTCAACATACATACCTGGTCTAACACCTTCAATACCACAAGCTCTACCAACCATTTTTTGTGCTTGAGAAAAACCTTTTCCAGAATCAGCTGGTTGCTCAGGAGCTAAGAACATATCTGAAGCTCCTAATCCTAATACTTCTCTTGCTTTTGCAGTAAGACCTTTACCAATAATTAAAGGAATTCTACCACCTGCTCTCATTTCATCAGTCATAGTATTTGGAGCTAATTTAAATTCAGAAACTACTTCACCATTTTTAGTAATTTGCCCAGCGTAAGGCTTAACAATAATTTCATCACCAGTTTCTAACTCATCAACTGGAGCTTCAATTGGTAAACATCCTGAATCTTCTGCAGTATTGAAGAAAATTGGAGCAATAATAGAACCAATTACAACACCACCAGTTCTTTTATTTGGAACACCTGGAATATCTCTACCCATATGCCATTGAACAGAGTTAATACCTGATTTTCTTGAAGAACCAGTACCAACAACATCACCAACATATGCTAAAGGATTACCTTTTTGTCTTAATTCTTCCATTTTTTCTAATGGTTTTTCCATTCTTGATTGCAACATTGCAGTTGCGTGTAATGGGATATCAGGTCTTGTAAATGCAACAGTTGCAGGAGATAAATCATCTGTATTTGTTTCACCTGGAATTTTGTAAACAGTTAATTTAATTTCTTCTTCTAATGCTGGTTTATTTGTAAACCACTCTGCATTTGCCCAAGATTCAATAACTTCTTTAGCTTTTGCATTTCCAGCATCCATTAAGTCTTTTACATCATTAAATGCATCATATACTAAGATTGTATTTTTTAATTGTGTAGCAGCTGCCTCTGCAACTTCTTCAACTTTTAATGCTTCGATTAATGGAGAAACATTAAATCCACCCATCATTGTTCCTAAAATTTCAATTGCTTCTATTTTAGAGATAACTGAACATGCAACTTTACCTTGTACGATGTCATTTAAAAATGCTGCTTTTACATATGCTGCATCATCAACACCTGGGTTAATTTTATTCTTAAATAATTCTAAGCAATATTCCGCTTCCTCAACTGGGTTAGCTTTTAGTAATTCTACAAGCTCAGCAGTTTCTTCAGCAGTTAATGCTAATGGTGGTAATCCACCTTCGTTTAATCTTTCCTCTGTATGTGCTTTATAAGTAGCTAATAAACTCATCTACATCTCCTATTAAATTTGTTATTATAGTATACCACAATGTTTATTTAGTTAATTGTACAATTTTTGTAAATCATTAGACAATTTTTTATTCTAAGATTAAAAGTTACTAAAAGTAATAAATATCTCTTGTTTTTTCCTAAAAAAGTTAAGTTTTTTATAGTTTTGCTATAATAATGTATATATAAAAAATAGAAAAAGACCCTCATCATAAAGTTTTGTCTTTGTACAATAATTGTACATAAATTTAAACTTTGTACATAATTTTTTTATATAAAAAAAATAAAGGATTTTTTATGCTTGTTGAACTTGAAAATAAATTACATGATGAAATACCACTAACAAAATTTATGCAACTTAAAATTAATAAAATTACAAAAAAACATTTGATTACAAGTGCACCATTAAAACCAAACATAAATGATAAGCTAACTGGTTTTGCAGGAAGTTTAAGTACTATTGTTACAATATCAGCTTGGAGCGTATGTTATCTTAAAGTTAAAGAGATAGTAGGTCTAGAAAATAGCATGATAGCAATTATAAAAAGTAATATATCTTATAGAGCACCTGTAACAAAAGATTTTACTTGTATAACAACTTTACCAGATGAAAAAGAAATTTATAAATTAAAAGAAAAACTAGAACTAAAAAAAAGTGCCTCTATTAGAATTAAATCTCAAATTATTGAGAAGGAAACCGTATGTGTAGACTTTGAAGGAATTTATGTTATAAAAATTTAACTTCTTTTTTGTTTGTTTTTTTGTTTATCTTTATACATTCTTTCATCAGCTACTGCCTTTAATTGGTCAATATCAACTCCATCTATACCAAATTGAGAAACACCAAAAGAAGCACTAATTATTATTTTTAAATCTTTTTTACTATAAGGTGTTTCTTCAAATTTATCATTGATTTTATCTATAATAATTTGAATATTTTCTATTTCTGTGTTAGGAAATAAAATTATAAACTCGTCTCCCCCTGTACGAAAAAACTGGTCAGTTTCTCTTATTGTACTTTTAACAAGAGTAGAAAATAAAACTAAAATTTCATCTCCAATATGATGACCATAAGTATCATTTATAAGTTTAAAGCCATTAAGGTCTACTAACATTAAAGAAAAGATTTTATTGTATCTTTTACAAGTTTTAGAAAGCATTTCTGAATATTCATCAAAACGTTTTCTATTTAAAACTTTAGTTAAAGAATCTGTATTACTAATATATTCCAAATCTTTATATGATTCTACAATCTTTTTATTTTGTTCATTAAAAGTTTTTTCTAATTCTTTTACTTCTTTTAAAGAAGTATCAATATAAACTTTATTTTCTAAATCTTCATGGCTTGTAATCTTTTTTATTTGTTCAATTAAACTATTTATAGGTTGAACGAAATATTTCTTTAATAACATATACCATATTGAAAAAAATACAGTTATTGTTATCAAAAATAAAAAAGTAGTTAATAAAACTATTTCTTTAAGAGATATTTTTAAATTTAAAATAGGATAATCTATTTGAGTCACAGCTGCTAAATCACCTATTTTAACTTTTTGATGACAAGATAAGCACTCTTCCTTATAATATATCGAAGATTTTAATTCAACATATTGTCCATCTTTAACATGAGTAGATACTTTTAGATTCTCTCTATTTACTTTAAAATCTTTTGGTAAAGAATCTGGATTTAAAATCTTAATTTCAATATCAGGGATAGATTCTTCTAACTCTAATATCATTTGATTAATATTTTCTTTGTCACCACCATTTTTCATTACAGTGTATAAATTTTGGAAAACTAAACTAGATACAACTTTTGCATCATTTCTAATACTTTTTTCAATACTACTTGATTGAATATAAGTACCATATATAACAAATAAAACAACAACTACACTTATTGAAATTAATATAGTATTTGTAATAAACTTGTTATATGATATAGTTTTCTTTTTCAAATGCCAATATCTTTTACTTATTCCATATTTGTAAATACTGCTTGAACATCATCATCATCTTCAAGTTTTTCAAGTAGTTTACCTATTTCTTCTTGTTGTTCTTCTGTAAATACTTGAGGATTGTTAGAGATTCTTTTTAATTCTGCTTTTTTTAGTTCAATTCCAAGTTCTTCAAACTTTGTATTCATATTTCCAAAATCTGTATAATCAGCAAGTGCTATACATAATCCATCTTCTTCTTCAAGTTCTTCAAGCCCAGAATCAATTAATTCCAATTCTAATTCTTCCAAATCTATATCAGGCTTATCAAATTCAAAAATAGCTCTTCTATCAAACATAAATTCTAAAGAACCTGTTGGAACAACTTGTCCACCATTTTTATTGAAATGCATTTTAACATTTGCAACAGTTCTTGTATTATTATCTGTTGCACATTCTACAAATACAAGTACTCCGTGAGGACCTTTTCCTTCAAAGTTTACATCCGTATAATTTTTTGCATCTTTTCCTGTTGCTCTTTTTATAGCTGCTTCAATATTTGTTTTTGGTAAATTTTGTGCTTTTGCATTTAAAATAGCTGTTCTTAATGCTGGGTTCATTTCTGGATCACCACCACCAGCTTTTGCTGCAATTTCGATTGCTTTTGCTAGTTTTGGGAAAACCCTTGACATATTTCCCCATCTTTTCATTTTTGCTGCTTTTCGATATTCAAAGGCTCTACCCATAAATTACTCCATTTTTAATATTATTCTTTATTTTTCGCGTATTATATCCTTTTTGTTATAACAATTCTCTAAGAGAATAATAATATTTTTTTGATATTATTAGTTTTATGAAAAAGATAAGCTTAATATTAATTTTTATTAACCTCTATTTAGGGGCTACTATTTTAACTTTTAATAAGACTGTAGAAAATGCAAATACTATACTCATAAAACTAAAAGAAAAAAATATTTCAGAGCCTAAATTAACATTAGATAAACACAATATAGATTTTAATAAATTAAAAGATGATACTTATTATGCAATAGTACCTATCTCTTACTATAAAAAACTTAAAAACTATAAAATAATAATATCCTATATAAAAGAAAACAAAAAGATTTTTAAAGGGATTCCTATTACTGTTATTGATGGTAAATATAAAAGTGAAGTTATAAATGTTGATAGTTCAAAAGTCACATTAAATGAAAAAAACAAAAAAAGAACTAATATTGAATATCAAGAAGCGATGAATATATATAATAAAAAAACAAATTTATCATATATAAATAAAAAATTCATATACCCTTTAAATAGTAAAATCACTAGTGATTTTGGGAGAAAAAGAGTTTATAATGGAAAACTAAAATCCTATCATAGTGGTACTGACTTTAGGGCCTCTGTAGGGACACCTATAAAAGCAACAAATGATGGAAAAATTGTTTTGGCAAAAAATAGATTTTATGCAGGTAATTCTATAATCATTGACCATGGGCAAGGGATTTACTCTTGTTATTATCATTTAAGTAAAATGAACTTTAAAGTTGGAGATTTTGTAAAGCAAGGTGAAGTTATTGCACTAAGTGGTAATACAGGAAGAAGCACAGGACCACATCTTCACTTTTCAATAAGAGTTCATTCTATTCTTGTAGATCCTTTACAATTTATTGAAATAATGAATAATAATCTTTTTAATTAAGCTTTTGAATATAATTTTTAGCTATAATCATAGCTTTTATTAATAAGGAAAATTAAAAATGAAAAAAATATTTGTTCTTTTTTTTATAATACTAAATATCAGTTTCGCTCAAGAGATAGAAGAAAACAATTTTAATGATGACTTTTCTAATGAATTTATCATTGAAGAAAAAAAACAGTTTGACCCTTTATCTGGTTATAATCGAGCAATGACATCTTTTAATGACTTTTTTTATTTAAATATTTTAGAACCTACTGCAAAAGGATATGCAATTGTTGTTCCTGAAACAGCAAGAGTTGGAATTTCAAATTTTTTTAATAACTTAACATTTCCTATTAGATTTGTAAACAATATTTTGCAACTAAAATTTGATTCAGCCTTACAAGAGTTAGGAAGATTTGCAGTTAATACAACTTTTGGATTAGCTGGTTTTATGGACCCTGCTTCAGAAGAGCTACAACTTTATGCAAAAAAAGAAGACTTTGGACAAACATTAGGACACTACGGTATAGGAGAAGGCTTTCATCTAGTATTACCATTTTTTGGACCTTCTAATTTAAGAGATACAATAGGTTTACTTGCTGATGGATATGTTAATCCTTTAACTACATCAAATGTTTATGACGATAAGGTTTTCAAAGTTAAAGATAGAGAAAAATATATTTTATCAATTACAAATGTAATTAATGATACCTCTTTAAATCCAAATAGATATGAAACTTTAACAAAAGATGCTATTGATTTATATCCATTTTTAAGAGATACATATAATCAAAAAAGAGAAAAAGAAATAAAGGAATAACTAATGCTTAAAAAATATATTATATCTTTTATTATATCAACAACACTTCTTTTTTCAATAACAAAAGATGAAATAAAATCTACTATGAGTAAAAATATTGAAGCAGTTTTAAATATTTTAAAACAGAATAAACTTACTCATGAAGAAAAAGCTAAAGAAATTATTTTAATAATGAATGAAAACTTTGATTATGAATTAATGTCAAGATTATCTTTAGGTAAAAAGTGGAAAGAATTAGATTCTAACAAACAAAATAACTTTATAAAACTTTTTGAAAAAGTCTTAAAAGACTCATATATTGATAAGTTAAATCTATATACTAATGAAAAAGTAAAAATCATAGGCTTACAAGAGCCTAAAAAAAATAGAGCTATTTTAAATACAGAGATTGTAGGTAAAAGTGATAATTATCAGATTGACTATAAATTTTATCAAAAGACTAAAGAAGATTGGAAAATTTACGATGTGTCTTTAGCAGGTGTTAGTATTATCCAAACATATAGACAACAATTTGCAGGATTTCTAAAAGATAAAACTTTTGATGAGCTTGTAAACAACCTAAAAAATAAAATTAATGATAAAAAAAGTATTTGATTCTTCCGTAATTAAGCACCCTGTTAAATCTTTAGTTTTTTTACTAATAGGGATTGCTTTTTTAGCTTATTATTCTACTAAGTTAGAAATTGATGCTTCTGCTGAAACTTTACTTCTTGAAAATGATAAGGATTTACAATTTTCAAGGGAAGTATCAAAACTATATCACAATCCAGATTTTTTAATTGTATCCTTTACACCTAAAGATGACTTATTATCAGAAAAAACACTTAAAATAATAAAAAACATTTCAGATGATTTTTTACAAATTGAAAATATTGCCTCAATAACTTCAATATTAAATGTTCCCCTACTTCAATCACCTGTTCAAGAAATATCTAAATTGATTGGAAATATTAAAACTCTTGAAAACAATCAAGATGTCAATAAAGAATTAGTAAAAAAAGAGTTTTTAAATTCAGAGATATATAGAGATTCTTTAGTTAGTAAAGACTTTAAGACAACAGCTATAGTATTAAATTTAAAAATAAATGAAGAATTTTTTGATTTTATTGAAAAAAGAAACACTCTTTTAGAAAAAAAGAAAGCAAATTCTATTACAAAAAAAGAATTAAATGAATTAGAAAAGATAGAAATAGAATTTAAGAAATTTAGAGATGAACAAAGGCAACAAAATAACAAAGATATTCAAGATATTAGAAAAATAATAGAAAAATATGAAAATGAAGGGAAACTATTTTTAGGTGGAGTAAATATGATTGCTGATGATATAATCAGCTTTGTAAAAAATGACCTAATAATATATGGTTCATCTTTAATTGTTATCCTTATGATAGTTTTATGGATTATTTTTAGACAAGTTATTTGGATTTTACTTCCATTATTTATTTGTACTTTATCAGTTATTTCTACAACAGGTGCATTAGGATATTTTTCTTGGGAAGTTACTGTAATATCTTCAAATTTTATTGCATTACAACTAATAATTACAATTTCTATAGTTCTTCACTTAATTGTAAGATACAATGAGTTAAATAGAAAATATAAACATGCAAGTCAATACAAACTAGTAATTACTACTTTATTATCAAAATTAAGTCCTTCATTTTTTGCAATTATTACCACTGTTGCTGGTTTTGGTTCTTTAGTTTTATCAGGTATCCAACCAGTTAAAAATTTAGGATGGATGATGAGTACAGGTATTTTAATATCTTTATTTATTTCATTTATTGTATTCCCAACTATTTTAATTTTATTAAAGAAACTAGATATCAATAAAACACCTAAACTCAAATTAAATTTAATTTCTTATTGTAAAAAAGCCGTTGAGAAAAAAGGTTCTATGATTATATTAATAGCAGCAATCCTTATGTTTTTTTCTCTAACAGGGGCATCAAAACTTCTTGTAGAAAATAGTTTCATTAACTATTTTAAAGAATCAACACAAATTTATAAAGGAATGAAAGTTATTGATGAAAAATTAGGAGGGACAACCCCTTTAGATATAATAATAACTTTTAAAGATAAGAAAGAAGAAAAAATTGATGAACCTGTAGTTGACGATGAATTTTCCTCATTTGAAGATGAATTTGCGCAAACTAAAGATGAAGAACAATACTGGTTTACAAAAGATAAAATGGACACTATACTAAGAGTTCATAATTATCTTGAAAACATTGAAGAAATAGGTAAAGTACAATCTCTGGCTACTCTTTTAAAAGTTGGAAAAACTTTAAATAATAATAAAGAATTAGATGGTATTAGTTTAGCACTACTATATAAAGAATTACCAGAAGAATATAAAAAAATGATATTAAGTCCTTATATAAATATTGAACATAATCAAGCAAGAATAAATACCAGAATTATTGATTCAAATCCAAAGTTAAGAAGAGATGAACTTATAAAAAAAATCAATACAGAACTTCCTGAAGTAATAAATAGTTCCAATGTGGAATTTAGATTATCAAATTTAATGATTTTATATAATAATATGCTTCAATCATTATTTGATTCTCAAATAAAAACTTTAGGCTTTGTTATAAGTATACTTTTTATTATGTTCTTAATTTTATTTAGGTCTTTTAAAATTGCTATTATTGCTCTTTTAGCAAATATAATTCCTATTTCTATTATCTTTGGGATAATGGGCTGGCTTGAAATTCCTTTAGATATTATGACTATTACAATTGCAGCAATTTCTATAGGTATAGGAGTTGATGATACAATTCACTATATACATAGATTTCATGAAGAGTATAAAAAAGACCATAATTATATTGAAGCAATGAAAAGATCCCATGAAAGTATTGGTTATGCAATGACTTATACCTCACTTGTAATAATTATAGGTTTTTCTATTCTTGTATTATCAAATTTAATTCCTACTATATATTTTGGCTTATTAACTGTTGTTGTAATGGTTACAGTTTTAAGTTCAGATATCCTTTTACTTCCAAGATTATTAATTCTATTTAAACCTTATGAAAATAAAAAGAAAGGAATTATTTAGTGAATATTGCAATTTATTGTGGTTCAAATTTTGGTAAAAACAAAATATATGAACAAGAGGCTATACAAATGGTAAAGTTCTTAAGTAAAAAAGATTGTTCCATTGTGTATGGAGGAAGTAAAGCTGGATTAATGGGCATAATATCAAATACAGCTTTAGAAAAAGGAATTAATGTATATGGAGTAATTCCTCATGATTTAGCCAAAAAAGAATTAGAAAATGAAAAACTTTTAAATATATATAAAGTAAATACAATGAGAGAAAGAAAAGAAAAGATGGAAAGCTTAGCTGATGCTTTTATAGCTTATCCTGGAGGTTGTGGAACTTTAGAAGAAATATCTGAAATACTTACTTCTATTCAAGTAGGATATTCATCTAAACCTTGTGCTTTTTATAATATAAACAACTATTATGATAACTTACTTCTTTTTTTAAAAAATGCAGTAAAGGAAGGTTTTATGTTAAAAGAGCATTATAACTCAATTATTGTTAGTGATAAAATAGAAGATATTTATGAGAATTTTGAAAATTATACTGCACCAAAAAGTAAATGGGAACTATTAGAAAATCATTAATTTCTTATTAACTTTTTGTTTCTTCCTTGTTAATATTCAGCCTATATAATTTAAATATTAAATAAGTAAACTTAACTACTTTTTTTAATATTTTGTGAATTGTCTCCTTTAAAACAGAGCGTCTCTCCTTGCTCTGTTTTCTTAATTCATTTATTTTATATTTTAAGTATAAAAGTTATACATTTATGACAATTGCTACACAAATGTTATGTTATAATTGTATAATCCAAAAAAACTTTTAAGGTACTAAAACGAAGATGAAAAAACTTGACAATGTTCAAAAAGACTTGTTGCTGACAAACTTAGATGAAGATGGTAAACTTTCATGTCTAAAAGCATTTAAAGTAGCTAGACTTATTGGTATGAAACCAAAAGATATGGCAGAAGTAACAAAATCAATGAATATTAAAATTACAAACTGTGAATTGGGTGTTTTTGGTAAAATTAAATTTTCACAACTTGATGATAACATATATGATAAATTATCTAAAAACTTTGCTCAAGAAAAAAAAGTTGAATGTGAAATAGCTTGGTATACTGCAAGAGATAAAGGTGCAAGCCTAAGAAAAGTTGGATCAACAATAAATAATTCAGATATAAAAGTAACACACTGCCAACTTGGTTGTTTCTATGATGAAGAGTTTGAAAAATATGATGATAGGTAAAATTTGAAGAAAAAGTTTATACTTTTTGATAATGATGGAGTTTTAGTAGAAACTGAAAACTGGTACTATGAAGCTAATGTTTTAGCTTTAAAAGAAGTAGGAATAACTCTTGAACTAGATAGATACTTAGAAATTATGGCTAGAGGTGGAACAGCTTGGGAATTAGCCTTTGAACAAAATATAGCTCAAAATATTGTTGATAAACAAAGAGAAAAACGAGATTTAATTTATCAAGATTTTTTATTAACAAAAAATATAGAAATCCCAAATGTTCAAAAGATATTAAATGACCTAGCAAAAAATTATAAAATGGCAATTATTACAACCTCAAGAAGAGTTGATTTTGATTTAATTCATAAAAATAGAGGCATTGTAGATTTTATGGATTTTACTCTTTGTGTTGAAGAATACAAAAGAGCAAAACCCTACCCTGATCCTTATTTAGCAGGATTAAAAAGATTTAATGCAAAAAAAGAAGAAACAATTGTGGTTGAAGATTCCCAAAGAGGACTAAGTTCTGCCTATAATGCAGGAATTGATTGTATTATAGTTCATAATGAATTTACTAAAAGTCATGATTTTTCTAAAGCAACTTATCATATTAAGAAATTAGAACAATTAGAAAAAATACTTGAATTTAGTTAATAAACAAAAAGAGAGTAACTTTAGCGAAGGAGAAGAATAAATACTTAAGTTACTCTCAATTTGCGTTTTGGCTGTGTAGTTTACATCAAAATTTTTTAATGTAGAGAAATTTTAACAGAAGATTCTTAACAAAAAACTAGTCTATAAAACAAATAGGAGTATTTTAGTCTTATTTAAGCTTTTGACTTCTTTAACATAATTATGAGCAAGCTTAGGATATTATAACACAATTGAAAACAAGGGAAATATATGCAGTATTTTGGAGTATTAGAAACAAAATATGAAGAAGTTTTTTTGACTTCTAGTTATCTTTATCTTAATAAAGAAGATGAAGAAATTGATACTAAACAATTTAAACAATTAATTAAAACAAACAAAGATAAAAAAAAGAATATTATTGGAACAATTATATTATATAGTCCAATAGTTACACCTATTGATTGTGATTCCAATACATTTTTACTAAATCAAGACTTTGATAAATATGATGAGTTAGTAGAATTAAAAATTGAAAACTATTTAACAATCTTTAAGCAGGCTATGAAAAATAAATTTGAAGGTAAAATAGTTGAAGTCATAAACTTATTTAATTTAGTTGAAAAAAATATAGATGCATCATCATTATTAATGAAATTTGATTCAGATTTAGAAATTTATTATTCTCAGCAAAATACTGAATTTGATAGAGATATTATGTATTTAGATTGTAAAAATATAATCCCTAAAGGAAAGTTTGTATTTTTCGCTTGGGGAGAGAAAATCAATCCTAAAGAGTTTATTTATATAAATAATTATGCTCAAACTATCTTTAGAAGATGCAAATTTGAACTCAATAAAAATGTTGCTTTTATTTATAAAAAAGAAAAAACTTTACAATGGGCAGAAGACTTTATACAATTTGCTTCAATTTCTCAAACAAGTAAATATAAAAACTCTATTAATAATTCAATAAAAAAATCTTTTGAAAACTTTCCTCCTACTTGTGAAGCTTATGAATAAAATTGACTTTATGTAATATAGTTTGATATTATTAAGTAATTATAATTATTTTTTATAAAGGAAATAAAATGAATGTTTATCAATATGCAATGAAAGTAGAAAAAGAAGGTGAGGCTTATTACAGAGAATTAGCTTCCATGTCACCAAACCCAGGATTAAAAAGAATTTTTTCTATGCTTGCAGATGAAGAAGTTAAACATTATAATATTTTCAAAGATATGATGAAAAAAGAGAAATTAAATTTAAATGAATTAAATTTACTTACTGATACAAAAACTATTTTTGAAACTTTAAAACAAGAGAAACACAATATAAACTTTAACAAAGAACAAATAAGATTTTATAAGGATGCTATTGCTAGAGAAGAAAATTCCCATAACTTTTATATTGAAAAATCTAAAGAGATTGATAATAAAGAAGAAAGAGAAATCTTTATCCAAATTGCAAATGAAGAAACAAAACATAGAAAAATTTTAGAAGAAATTGTTGTATTTTTAGAAGAGCCTGATAATTGGATAGCTAGTGCAGAATTCTAATTAAAAAGAAGCAAGTTTTTTGATTAAAGCTTTTGCCTCAGACTCATCAAAAAAGATATTATTATGAAGTTCATTACTAGCTTTTTTTAAATATTGTATTTTTTGTTTTGATAATTCTTCATTATTATTTTTGTACTTATCTACAAGTTCTTTCATCTCTTTTTCATATTTTAAAATAAGTTCTTCTTTTTTTATAGCTTGAGATTTATGTTCTTTTTTATCTGAAGAACTAAAATATAAAACTAAAAAGAAAATTGCTGCTAAAAATATTAAAATAATTACTAATTCCAAATCATTTCCTAATCTGCTTTTGGCTGAACTACAAGTTCAGTTTTATTTTTCTTAGAAGAGTTTTGATTAAAAGATTTTGCTTCTATTGCAATAGATTCTGCTCTTTTAGCAATTTTTAATGCTTCTTCAATTTTTTTATTATTTTCAATATCTGTTTTAATTCTATCAACTCTTTCTATTAGACTTCTAAACTCTTCATGTCCTAAAACTTCAAGTACTCCTTTTGCCCGAGAAACATATTCAATATGCTTTTCATCTCTCCAATTTGAAGTTAAAGAATTGTCAATATAGTTTTTATAATCATTTTGTATTTCAATAGGATTTGCAATAAAAGATAAATCTAAATCCAAATCTTGTTTCTTATCAAAATACAAATAATACAATTGTTGCAAATAAGATTGAAGTTCTAAAGTTTTTATATAATCATAAACTTTTTCTTTTTCTTCTTTTTCATATAAATAATCTAAAATATTTACTGATATTTCATCTTTTCTTGAAGTAAATAAATTGTCAATTTTATCTTTACAAAACTCATAAATTTGTTTTGATTTTTCTTTTTCTAATTTTTCTATAAATTTAAAAAGCTCTAGATTATAAGAGAAAGAAAGCTTTTTAAAGGTATCAATTAATCCATCTAAAATTAACCAAGGGTTATCCTGCTTATTAGCATAACTTACAATAGCATTTATATTATTAAATTCTTTTTCATTAAAGTGAGTATTCTTATAATAAATTTCTATTTGAGAATAAAGGTTAACATTTAATAGTTCTAAAGACTTATCTTTTAAAAAGTTTGAAAGAGTTTCATTTTTGTATTTATTTTTAATATTTGTTGATAACATTAAAAAATTATCACTTAAATACTGATAATTATTTATTTTTTCTTTTATTTGAAGATCATTTAAAAGAGTTATTGCTTTTGATAAAACTTTGTCTCTATTCTTACTTAAAGTTTCAACAGCTTTAACACCTCTTTTTGGAGTTTGTTCAATAATAAAATCTATTTTTTCTATATATTCATCAAATGTTTTAAGCTCATTGATAGACAAAATGTCTTTTATTACCTTAGCCTTAATTATACTATGCCGTACAAAAAAGACTAATGAAATTAATATCAAAGCAAAAATAAATAATATTAATAAACTTTCATTTGGTGCTTCTTGAAATATTGTAGTTAAATTGAAGTTTGATTCTTTAACTATTTTAAAAAAATTATCCATACATAAATCCCTAAAAAATAATTAATAGTATACTAAAAAAAACTTCATACTCTATTTACTAAGATATTTTTCTAACTCTTTTTCCCCAATTTCACCTATAAATCTTTTAATAAATTTTCCATCTTTAGAATATAAAAAAGACTCTGGAATTTTTTTGATATCATCAAATGCTTTTGCCATTCTAAAATTTTCATCTCCTACTACAATAGGAAATTTAATATTATGCTTTGAAATAAACTCTTTTAACTGTTTTTCATCTTTATTTTTTTCAAATAAAACTCCAATTATTTCAAATTTATCATTATACTTTTCATAAATCTTATTAAGTGTTGGCATCTCTTTTATACAAGGAGGACACCAAGTTGCCCAAAAATTTATTAAAACAAATTTTCCTTCTAATTGCTTTGAAGTTAATTGTTCATTTTCAACTTTTAAAGTAATTGTTTTATCATCTACTGTTTTTAAAGTATATGTCTTATTGCTAATTTTCTTTAATTCCTCAAAACTACTACTATCTTCTTTTACACTTACTGCTTCATCATTTGAATTACAAGCTGTAAATAAAAATGTTGCTAAAAAAGCAAAAAAAAGTATTGAAAGTTTTTTCATCTATTTTCCTTTATTATTTAATTTTTTTTGACCTATTATCAAAAGAATAAGAATCGAAAGATATGAAACTAATGATAAAAAAGGTATATTTATAAAACCTAAAAATTGTATATATTCAGTAGAACAAGGTACTCCTTGTTTACAAGGTACTACACTTTCTGGAATAATTTTCCACATTAATAAGTTATGATAAATTGAAAAAAGTAATCCTATAAAAACCAAAATAAAAGAATATTTAAACAACTTATCATCTGGATATAATAAAGATATTAAAAAAATAAATACCAAAGGATACATAAAAATTCGTTGATACCAACACATACTACAAGGAACAAACTCCATTATTTCACTAAAGAACAAAGAACCTAAACTTGCAAAACTTGCTATTAAAAACATTATTAATACTATTAATGAATTTATTGATTTTTGTTTTTCCATAAATTTCCTATTTTTTGTGTAATTTTATTTTATTTTTGTGTATAAAGTGTGTATTTACCTTATTGAAGTTGCTGTTAAGAAAGTATAATATTTTCCTGTTAAAGTAACTCTAAATTTCTTTTGTTGTAAATATTTTTTACAAAATACAACATCTTTATAAAGTAAAGACATTTCACTAAAATTATAATTTGGAACTTTTGCTCCATAAATAACCTCCCCATTTATCCATCTTGAGTTTGGAAAGCCCAAAATAAGTGCACCATCTTTTTCTAGATAATTTTGAACTATATTCATAAAAGTTTTATTTAAACTTAAATTTGAACTTTGTAAAGTTCCTATTGAAATTATTAAATCAAATTTTCCTAAGTTTAATTCATCTAAATTATTTATATCATGAGAAAAAAACTTAATATTTTTATATTCTAAAAACCTATTTTTAGCTTCATTTATTGCTGTTTTACAATAATCAATCCCTATAAATTCACCCTCAAAAAACTCTTTTTCAAAAGCTTTTTTTATTAACTCAAACTCTTCTGCTTTATTAACTCCTAAATTAAGAACTCTTTTTCTTTTAGACAAAGTTACATTCTGTAAAGCTTTTAAATAAGTGATCAATATTTCAGGTTCTTCATTTTTATTTATTCGAGAAAATAAAGAATCTTTCCCATATTTTTCTTCAATATTATCTATCTTATGAAAACTGTTATTCTCAAGCTTTTTAAAAGTTAGTTGAACTGTTTTTTCATCTAAAAATTTGGGAGTCATCAATTTATAAAAAAATTTTTCAGCTAAATCAATCCAAGCTTTATAAGGTCTATAAAAACAATTTTTATTATTTATCAAAACACTCTCTCCTGAGTATTTATCGTCAAATAAATCTGGATTAACAACTTTAAATATTATTTCTTTACAATCTTTATTTTTCTGGAAAACTTTATATATATCATACATGGAAATTTCAGTAACATCACAATTCATTGTATTTAATCTTTTTATCAAATTATAACAAAGTTAAGTTATATTATGATAATTTTTATTACTTTTTTATACTAATTAAAGACTAAGACAAAATATGAAATTCCAAAATGAAAAACAACTATTAAAAATCATAAAATATTCTCCCTCAATTTTTGTAATCATTATATCAATAATAATAATAATTTTACAATTTATTGATAAAAACTCTACTTTTGAAAGAGAAAAAAATAGAATTACACAAGAATATATTCAAAAAAATAAGAACCTAATAAAACAAAGAGTTCACAATACTTATGATTATATTTTAAAAGAGAAACAAAACTCTAAAAAGCAATTAAGAAATTCTTTGAAAGCTGCTGTTAATAATGCTCACTCAATAGCAAAAACTATTTATGAAAACAATAAAGATAAAGACCCTGAACTTATAAAAAATATTATTATTGATGCTCTTAGAAGTATTAGGTTTAATGATGGAAGAGGATACTTCTTTGTTTATGAAAAAACAGGGAAAAACCTTTTATTACCATTTAATGAAGAACTTGAAGGTCAAAATTTTATAAATCATCAAGACTCAAAGGGAACTTATATACTTCAAGATATGAAAAAAATCTTATCAAAGTATGATGAAACATATTACTCTTGGTACTGGTATAATCCAAAAAATCCATATAAAATGAAGAAAAAACTTGGTTTTATAAAAAGTTTTGAAGCCTTTGATTGGTTTATTGGAACAGGAGAATATATTGAAGATTTTGAAAAAAAAGTTCAAGAGAATATATTAAAGCAAATAAGAAAATTAAGATTTGATAATAGTGGCTATATTTTTATTATAACTTATGATTCTGTTTATTTAAGTCATATTAGAGAAGAGTTTATAGGTAAAGATGCAAAAACAAACAATGATACAGTAGAAATAACAAAAGTAATAAAAGATTTAATAGAAATCTCAAAATATGGTGAAGGGTTTTATGAATATATTCAAAATATAAAACCTGATGGACAAGAAGCAATTAAAAAGATTAGCTTTGTTAAAGGTTTAAATGATTGGTCTTGGATAATAGGAACTGGTTTTTATGAAGATGATTTGAAAAAAGCCATAGAAAATAAGAAAGAAAAACTAGATGAAGAGTTTACCAAAGCTTTTTATAAAACCTTAGAGATATCTTTTATATTATCAATTACCTTACTTATAAGTTCAATATATTTTTCAAAAATATTACAAAAAAAGTTTAGAAACTACAAACTTGAAATAAAACAGCACCTTATAGAAAACACGCGTCAACAAAATATTTTAGCACAACAATCAAAGATGGCTGCAATGGGAGAGATGATTGGAAACATTGCCCATCAATGGAGACAACCCTTGTCAGCAATAACAACTACAGCAACAGGGTTAAAATTACAAAAAGAGATGGATCTTTTAAAAGATTCCTTTTTAATAGAGAGTTTAGATGGTATTAATAAGTCAGCTCAATATCTTTCTAAAACTATTGATGATTTTAGAAATTTCTTTAAAACAGATAAAAAAGAAACAGAGTTTTCCATCCAAAAAGCTTTGGATAAAGCAATATCTCTAGTTTATGTTCAATTTCACAATAAAGATATTGAAATAATAAAAAACAATTATGATGAACAAATTATAAACCTTGAAAATGAGTTTATTCAAGTAGTTATAAATATATTAAATAATGCAAGAGATGAATTAATAAAAAAAGACCTTGAGTATAAAAAATATATCTTTATTAATGTTCATAAAAAAACAGATGGTCTATATATCTATATAAAAGATAATGCAGGAGGAATTCCAGAAAAAATAATAAGTAGAATCTTTGAACCATACTTTACGACAAAACACCAATCACAAGGTACAGGAATAGGATTATATATGAGTGAAGAAATTATTGTTAAAAATATGAATGGAGAAATTTCTGTTTCAAATACTAAATACTCATATAATAATGAAAACTATAAAGGTGCAGTATTTACAATAAAATTACCTTATAATTAATTAAAAAATAGACAAAAGATGTCATTAAAATGCAACCAAGTAATGATATAATTTTTTTATGAAAGATAAAATTTATGTACTAGACACTAATATCATCTTGCAAAATGTGCAAAACTTAAATAGAATTTCTGATAATAGTACAAATACAATAGTTATTCCTGAAACTGTTTTATTAGAACTTGAAGACAAAAAAAAATTACCAAATGAATTAGGTTTTTATTCTAGAGAATTTGCAAGACTATTAGCAAAGATGAAAATAAAAGAGGTTGATTATAAACTAGGCTTTAAAGTTGTAAAACTTTATAATGAGGAACTTACTCTTCATATAATCTCAAAAGATCATTATGAGTCAGAAATCGAACAAACCCATTTAAGTGAAAGTAATGATAAAAGAATAATAGAAGTTGCAGCAATTGCTCAAGACTATTATAAAGGTTACCAAGCAATTTTTCTATCACTTGATGTTTATGCAAGAACTTTTGCACTATTCAAAGGATTAAAAGCTGAAACACTACATGATGATAAATCTACAGTTCCAACTTTTGAGTTTATAAAATATTTAAAAATTGATTCTTCTTTATTTAACTCTTTAGAAGGAAGAGATATTACAGAATATGACAAAGAATATACTTATGAAAACTTTTGTTATATTTTTGAAAGTGAAGATGGAAACTCTTGCCATGCAATTATTATAAATAATAAAATAAATATTTTAGATGAAACAGATTTTAAAACTTTACAAGTAAAACCTGTAAACTTAAAACAAAAACTTTTTATGAAAGCTATTTTAACAAATATGTTTGATTTACTTGTAATTGATGCAAAAGCAGGATCTGGAAAAACTTTAATGTCTATTGTAAGTGCAATGAGATTGATTGACTTAGGATGTTATGATAAAATTGTTTATGTAAGAAATTCTATTGAATCACTAGATAAAGGTGCTGATATAGGTTATTTAGCTGGAAATGATGAAAAGTTTAGAATTTATAATATGGCTTTACAAGATACTTTAGAGTTTATAGCAAAAAAACATCTTAAAAAAAGTGATAGTAGAGAAAATAAAGAGTCTATTGAATCAAAAATTGCAGAACTTACATCAAAATATTGTATTGAAACTTTATGGCCAGGAGAAGCAAGAGGAAGAACACTATCAAGTGCAATTGTTATTATGGATGAATGGCAAAATTCTTCAGAAAAAACCACACAATTAATACTTAGTAGGCTTGATGAATCTTGTATGGCTATTGTAATTGGTTCAAATAGACAAATCGATAATTTATATTTAAATAAATATAATAACGGTTTAACAACTCTTTTAAAACAAACAAGAGAAACCCATAGTGAGATAAATATGTTTGCAATAGAGCTAGATAAAGCTGTTCGTGGTAAATTTGCAGAATTTACAGAAAGAATATTTGAAAGGAAATACAATACAAAATAGATTAATAAACGATACAATTTATAATCATATTCCATACACAAAATTAGAAGATAAAATTTTACAAACAAAAATTTTAAATAGGTTACAGTTTATTACACAAAATGCTTTAGCTTATTTTTCTTATCCTTCTATTACTACAAAAAGATTTATTCACTCCTTAGGAACAATGCACTTAAGTTCTTATATTTTTAAAAACTCATTACTAAATGCAAATAAAGAGACTAAAAACCATTTTCTAAAAGAGTTAAAAAAAGTATTAAAATTTATTGTAAAAGAAGAAAAACTAAATATTAATCTTGATGATTTAAAATATTTTGACAATAAAGCTTTATATGACTTTACAATTCCTACAAAAAATAAAAAAGATAGAGCTGTTTATATAATAATTTTACAAGCTGTTCGAATTGTTGGTCTTATGCATGATGTAGGACATCTTCCTTTTTCACATCAAATAGAATATGCTTTAAAAAATGTTTATAATAAACTTCTTATTAAAAATGATACTTTAAATAAAAAAGAAGAAGAGTTTATTTTACTTTATGAAAAGATTACTAAAAACTCGTCTTTAGTCTTACATGAAGCCATAGGGAAAGAATTACTTCAACTTCTTTTTGATTTTGAATTAATTGATTTTATTAATGATTATGAAGAAAAAGAGCTTATTAAATTATTAAAAACTTTGAGTCTTTATATTCTTGAAAATAAGATATATAAAGGTTTTGACTTTTCAATTCTACATAGAATTATTGATTCAACAGTTGATGCTGATAGATTAGATTATATAAATAGAGATATGTTAGCAAGTGGTTATATAACTGGAGCAAATGACCATATAAGAATTACAAAACAAGCTGTTTTGGTTGAGAAAGATAAATTCTTTTATTTAAGTTTTTTTGATATGTCACTAATTGATATAGAGCATATGCTAGAAATGAGATTTAATCTATATAAAAAAGTAATATATAATCATGGAATTGCAAAAACTGATGCTCTCTTAGAAAATGTAGTTCAATTTTTATCTTCAAAATATTTTGAAAAAGAAGAAGTAGAAGATAAAATATTTAATCATATTTCAATGTTATGGAAGTTTCAAAAAGAAACTAATCCTTCAAAAAAACTAGATATTATTTCCTTATTGGATGAAAATTGGTTAATCTCTTTATTTAAAAATGAATATTTTTATTTAAAAAATAAGAAATCTTTAACACATACAGAAGAAAAGTTTAAATACTGTTTTGAAGAAGTACTTTTTGGTAAAAGGTTTTTTAACTCATCTTGGAAAAATTTAAATGAATTTTACAAAATACTAGATTTTTCAACAATTGAAAGATATCAATTTAGAGAAAGTTTCGGATATATAAGCTCAAAAAAACTAATAAAACTACAAAAACTTTTAGATACTTTTGTTAATAAATGGGAGAAAGAAGAGAATACTTTCTTAACTTATCAAACTGTCTCTTTTAATATAGGTATTGAAAAAGATTTTTTACTTTATGATTGCGAAAATCTTGTTAGTATTGATGAAATTTCAACTTTAAGAAAAAGATTAAAACAATCAATGAGAAATACTGTCCCTTTTTATTTATATGTAAATAAAAAAAATATAACTGATAGTATGAAAAAAGAGTTAAAGGAACTTATACTAGACGTATTTAAAAATTAACTACATTTATGATACAATTTCATTATGTATAAACAAAAATTATTGTTAATTTTCTGCATAATAGCTCTTATTGTTATTCCATGCACTATAAATTATTTAAAAAATCAAAAAATTGATCTTTTTAAAATTACAAATTATGAAAACTTAGTAGAAAAAACAGAGCTTACTGTAAAAACACTAATTAAAGAAAAACAAAATACTACTGCAACTATTGCTTTAGGAATAGCTAATAACAAAGAGATTTTAAATAATCTACTAGCCCAAGAAAGTATTGATTTAAAGCAATATTCTATTAATCTTAGAAACTCTACTGAATTTAAAAATGTATGGTTTCAACTTATCAATAAAGATGGTTTTTCCATACAAAGAAGTTGGACAAGTTACAAAGGTGATAATGTATCTAAAATAAGAAATGACTTAAAAAAATTTTTAGAAAAACCCAAACAAACAAATAGTATTAGTGTTGGTAGATTTGATATGTCTTTTAAATCTTTAACTCCAATTTATGATGACTCAGAAAAATTTTTAGGTCTTATAGAAGTAATTACACACTTCAATTCTATTTCAAAAAAATTACAAGAAAAAAATATTAGTCCAATAATTCTTGCAGATAAAACTTATAAAAAGCAGCTTACTAAACCTTTTAGTAAAAAATTTATAAAAGACTATTATATTGCAAATCTAGATGCAGATGTAAAATTAATAAAATATTTAGATTCACTAAATATTGACAATTTCATTTCTCAAATATCAGAAAAAAAATATCTAGTGAATGAAGAAGTAAATTATCTAATTAGTTATTATAACTTAAAAGATGAAGATAATAAAACAATGGGTCACTTCCTTATGTTTCATCCTTTAGATAAAATTGATACATATCAACTTAATGAAATAAGATACTCTTATAATATATTAATTATCTTATCTATTTTAATTATTTTATCTATAATCTATTTTAATATAAAAATAAAAAGTTATTCACATAAAAGTTTTAATAAAAAATTATTAATAATAGTAGTCTTAATATTTACACTTATTTCTATATTTATGTATATTCAAATTAATAAAAAATATAATAATGATATAAAAGCATATAAGAAAAATATACTTGAACAAACTTTATTAGAATACAAATCTATTTTAAATCACAACAAATCATTATCTGAATTAATATTTTCAAATGAAATAAATAATAATTATATAAAATCTTTAATAAAAAATAGAGAAAGAAAAAAACTATATAATCACTTGAAAAAAAGCTATGAAGATTTAAAAAAGAAATACAATATTAGGCAAGTTCATTTCCATCTCCCTGATTCAACAAGTTTTTTAAGAATGCATAGACCTAATCTTTATGGAGATAGTCTTTTAGGTATTAGAAACAGTGTAGAGTATGTAAACAGAGTAAAAAAACCCTATATAGGCTTTGAAGAAGGTAAAATTTATAATGGGTTTAGATATGTATTCCCTATTTTTAATGAAAAAGAATATCTTGGAAGTGTAGAAATTAGTTTTGATATTTACTCATTTATTGATAACTATTTAAAAACATTTAATGTAAATAGAGTTAACTTTTTAGTAAATAAAGCTATTGTTGATGAAAAAGTCTTTACCTCAGAAAAATCTAATTATATACAAAGTCCCGTTGAGAATTTTTATTTTGATAAAATTATTGTTGAAAAATTAAATAAAATTAAGAAACCTATAATTCCTAATAAAAAAAATCAAGAAGAACTTATTATCTTATCTGAAAAGATTTTACAAGGGAATCCATTTATAATTTACTTTGAAGAAATAAATGAGACAACGACAGTTATTCCTTTGCTTAATAAATTCACTAATAAAGTTGTAGGAAGTATTCATATATCTAAAGTAGCTACTTTTATAAAAAATAGGAAAGATGAATTTAAAGAACTTATATTTACTCTTTTATCTGTTCTTATATTTATAATGATTTTTATTTATAGAGAGATTTTATCTAGAATAAAACTAAATAATGAATTACACAAAAATCAGCTTATTTTAGATTCACAAAAATCTTTTATAATTATTACTGATGGAATTAATATAAAAGCTTCAAATAAATCTTTATTGGATTTTTTTGGCTATAAAAGTCTTAAAAAGTTTAAAAAAGAGCATAAATGTGTATGTGAGTTTTTTGAAAAAGAAAAAGGCTATATCCAAGAAAAAATGGGTAATTTAAATTGGTTTGAGTATATATGTAAAAATCTAAATAAAGACAATTTAGTTCTTATGAAAAATAAAGACTCAGAAACTCATATTTTTTATATAGAATTAGATATTGAAAATAATAAAATAGATGAGGAAAACTATATTGTTTCTTTTATTGACATAAGTAAAATAAAAAAAATGGAACAACAACTTATTCAAAATGAAAAAATGGCTTCTATGGGAGAGATGATAGGAAATATTGCCCATCAATGGAGACAACCTTTATCAATAATTTCTTCAGCAGCTACAGGATTAGTAGTACAAAAACAGTTTCAAAAACTAGATGATGAAGAAGTAGAAAAAACTTGTAATATCATAAATAAAAACACTCAATACTTATCAAAAACAATTGATGATTTTAGAGACTTTATAAAAAACGAACGTGAGTGTATTAATTTTAATATAGAAGAAACTTTTGATAATTTTTATAACCTTGTACACCCATCTTTTAAAAGACATGACATAAAACTAATATTAGATATCCCAAAAGGATTAGAAATAAAAGGATATCCAAATGAACTAATACAATGTTTTATGAATATTTTTAATAATGCAAAAGATGCTCTAAAAGAAAATAAAATTGATGAAAAATATTTATTTATAAAAGTATATAAAAAAGAAAAGAGTATTATTATAAAATTTATAGACAATGCAGGAGGAATAAAAGAAGACATTCTTCCTAAAGTATTTGACCCTTATTTTACGACAAAGCACCAATCTCAAGGCACAGGCTTGGGTTTAAATATGACTTATAATTTAATTACAAAAGGAATGAATGGTGCCATTAGTGCAAAAAACACTAAATTTGAATATGAAGGCAATTACTATAAAGGAGCAGAGTTTATTATAACCCTTCCTCTATAATATTGCATTTTGAAATATTTTAAATGAATTTTTTATTTATCGTATATAATAAATAAAAAAAGGTTTTTTATGTCAATTTTAGGTAAATGCCCTTACTGTAATAGTAATGTAATTTCCCAAAAAATAAATGTAAAAGGGAAAAATATTAAATTATATACTTGTGAAAATGCAAAAAAAGAGTATGATGAAAGTGAACAGTATGTTTTTACAGCAGATTCTACTTGTAGATTTAGAGTTTACTCAAATGCTTTTTTAAGATGGAATAAACGAAGCTTTTCAGAATATGAAATGAAAAAACTTTTACAAGAAGGACAAACAACAATAAGACTTCATGGAAAAAAAGGATCAAGTGAATATTTTAAATATATAATACCCCATGAAGAATATGGTGTATCTATTTTATGGGAAGAAGAAGTATCTTAAAAGAGTATCTGTTACGATACTCTTTCAAAAGAACAACAATAATCTACTAAAGAAGTTACTCTTAATTTATATTTAGAATTTTGAGAAATTTCTATTGTAGCAGGAGCTACATACTTAACCCAATCTTCCGCAGGTAACATAACCTCTAAAACACCTGAGTTAATATCAATAATTGCTTTATTTACTGTGTTTAATTCATATTCTCCTGGCAACATAATTCCTAAAGTTTTCTTGCTTCCATCTTCAAAGGTAATACTTCTACTTGTAATATTCCCATCAAATAAAATATTTGCTTCTTTAGCAATACTAACGTTATTAAAATCCATCAATATCCCTTTATTTTTTTAAATTTATTTATTTTATCATAATAAATATTTGAAGCAAATATCTATTTAATATTTGCTATAATTTTTTCTATATTTTATAGAAAAAAGAGAAAATGCAAGGCTATATATTAGATACAAAAAATGTAAAAGATGATGATTTAATAGTAACTATTTTAAGTTCTAATCATGTTTATACAGCATATAGGTTTTATGGGGCTAGACATTCGAATATAAATGTAGGATATAAAATAGATTTTGAACTAGAATCAAATCTAAAAAGTACTATTCCTAGATTAAAAGATGTTATTCAATTAGGATTTCAATGGATATTTGAAACAGAAAAATTATATTGTTGGCAAAGATTTATAAAACTCTTCTACCCACATTTAAAAGATGTGGAAACAATAGATAACTTCTATTTTGATCTTTTAGATAAAGTAAGTCATGAAATGATAAAACAAAATCCTAAAAGAGCAATTTGTAAAAATTATTTAGAATTACTTGATTTTGAAGGTAGATTACATCAAGATTTTGAATGTTTTCTATGTGAAAAACCTATTACTTCCCATTACTCTTTAGTTAGAAGTTTTATGCCAACTCATAGTTATTGCAGTTACAGTAAAACCTTTGAAGAAAAAAAAATAAAAGAATTACTATTAAATAAAAACCTTATTCTTTTTGAAGATAAAGAAATTGAATACTTATGGAATATTTTATTGCAAGGTTTATAAGTTTATAAACTATATAATATTTTATTAATTAATTAAAGGTATTACTTTATGTTTAATATAAAAGAATATATTGACTCAGACTTCTTTGAAGCAGAAAATAAAGACTCTAAAGTTTCAGATCTAATAAAAAAATATGATATTGAAGTAGACGCTGGATATATCTATGATGTAACAGATGACTATAGAGCATTAATAAATCATATTATTAACTTATATACAAAAGAGCAAGATATTCCTAGTGATATCAAAATAGAATTAATGGGGAATATAAACTTAAGAAACTATATTTTAGAAATAAGTGAAGAAAAAATTAATCATTTATTATCGGACAACAATACAATTATTTATAAAGAAATTGTAAATATTGTAAACCTCTTATCTTTTGGTAAAAATTATGAGATTTTTATAAGCTATAATAATTACAACCTAACTAAACTTGAAGAAAGGTTTAAAGACTTTGAAAACAATCTAAATGAGTTAAAAGAAAATGAAAACTTATTTTTAACAACATTCAATTTATATATTTGCTTTATAAAAACGATTATAAAGCTATGTGTTATGCTTTCTATAGATGTTCATAGAAAAAATATAATTGAAAATATAACTGAGGTTATTCAAGAATCAATTAATAATATAAAATATACGATAAAATTAAAAGATACTCAAATCAATCTTTTAAATATTTTACTAGGAGATTTACTCTTTAACTTCTCACACATAAAATACATTGATACAAAAGATAAAGATATAACTTATCTTATTGAACAATTTAACTTTGACCTTGAAAAGTTATATAATGGTTATTTAATACATAAAAAAAGTTTTGAAGAAAAAGACCATAAATTATACTTGTCTTTTTTAAATTCAGCAAGTAACTTATTATCTATTTTAATTTATAAAATAGAAAAAGAATTTCCTGATAAATTAGAAAAAAAAGAATTACTAGAAAACAGTTTTAGTTTATATAAGAAAATAATAGAACATGAAACAATTGGAGAAATTGAATCTATTTATGATTTTAAAATAATATTGGAAAGCAATTTTGTCTATATTTATAATAAAACAAATAAACAAGATTACAAAACTAATAAAATTATTGAGACTTTTATTACAAAAGATAATTTTACTAACTTAGACTTAGAAATTATTCATTCATTTGTTTTATTTTCAAATGATTTAGAGGATAAAGTACTTTTAAATTTAGTTCAAAAATTAATAGATTTAGAAAAGTTTAAAAATGATTATTATGAATTCTACAAAATCAAAATTTGTGATGTAATCATAAATAAATTTATTAATAAAAATAATTTTAACTTACCTAAAGAACTAATTGAAAGTCTTATTAAATATATTGAGAAAAATATGATTTCTTCTCATTTAATTACATCTTACTCTAAAATATACTTAACACTCTCATTATATTATTCATATTTTGAAAATGATGAAGATATAGAAAAGTCAAAACTTTTACATTATAAATATTCTGCAATAAATAGTGATATTTTTTTAGAAAAAGAGTTTTTTAGTATAAATAATCAAATATTAGAGAACTATGCAAAAAACTTGATAGATAGTCTTAAGTTATCAATTGAAATAGATATAGAAAAATATATTCAATTAGGAAAAAGAGTATTAGAAAAATTCTATAAACAAGAAAAGCTAAATTCAAGAAATAAAATAAATGAAAAATTATCAAATATCATAACTAACATTTTTACAAATGAAAACTTACAAGCAGAAGAATTAAATTTATATATTAGAAATTTTATTTCAAATGATATTTTTTATGGTTTAACTTTTATTGATATTATAGGTCTTTGTAAAGAAGATTATATTCCTCGGGATATAGGATATGAACAAATAACTATTGATTTAATAGATAACTATAGCTTAAAAATAACATATTCAAGTGTTTATAAAGATATCTTTGAAACTATTTATAAAGAAAATGAAAAATATATAAAACAAAACCTTGTTAATCTTATTATTATTTATTTAAAAAGTGCTCCTATTTACAATGATAAAGTTACAAATTTAAAAAATATTGAAAAACTAAAAAAAGATATTGAAGAAATGGGAGATAAAGATTTAACAATAATTCAACTTTATATTAAATCATTAATTAAATTAAATAAAGAGTATGGATATATAAAAACAAATAAATTCTTTAGAAAACTAGCTCATAAAATAAACTCAAAATATAATTCTTATAGAGAAAATGGTCCTATAATAACTATATTATTAAAAGAAAATGAAAAATATGAAGAGGTAATTGGGTATATTGAAAACCTTAAAATTAAATTTGAAAATGATGAAATAAGTCCCGATTTAATTATAACAGCTACACATGGAAAAAAAGAAGATATTCTAGAAAATTCCATTGAAAGTATTCATTTAGCAGTTGCAAAAAAAGATATATAGACTTTTAAATATTAGATATTGATGAATAAATAATTTATTCATCTAAAAGTCTATCTTCCAACTTTTCAATAGCAGATTCAAGACTTTTTATATCTAAGTTATATTTTCTTGCTTTAGATATACCTTTTTCAATACTTTCTATACTCATAGGATCTGTAACATCACAGATTGTTTTAATTACATCTAATATTTCTGATTTTTTACGATATTCATCATTACAGTTTTCTAAAGAATCAACATTTTCAATTACATTTGTTAAATTATCACTTAATTTCCAATGTCTGAAAATTTGAGCTGTTATTTTAGAAGTTGTTGTTCCAGTAAACTCTTTCTCCACTTCTGGAATAGTTTTATTTGAAGCTAATTCTTGTTTAAAGTCCTCTGCTTTTTTCTCACTTTCAATAACATCAGCAAGAACAAACTTACCTGTTTCTTGTAATAATGAAGGTAAGAGTAACTCCTCTTTTAAATCAAAAGAAACTTTTGTAAGCCAAAGTGAAGCCAAAGTTGTAGCTAAATTTGAAGCTCTCATAAAATCATCATTATCTATACCATATATAGAAAGATTAGTTTTTAAAAGATTTTGAACAGTACCACCAATTGCTATTGAAATAGTAAAGTTTATACCTAAAAGATTAATAGCCTTACTTGCAGTCTCAACTTTACTTCTAAAGCCAAACATAGCAGAGTTAGATACTTTTAATAGAGTTGAAACTATTAAAGCATCTTTTTCAATAATTTGTAATAATTCAAAAGCTTCTTTTTCATTTTTTTGTCGAAACGCTTCAATATCTAAGATTGTCTTAGGAAGAGGAGGAAGGGCTTCTATTTTTTCAATTAAACAATTATTCATACTACTTACTCTCCTATGAATTAAGTTATATTTATTATAGCTAATTATGTGTTAAATCTAAAATGCATTATATCACCATCTTGTACAATATAATCTTTCCCTTCAAGTCTTAATTTACCTAATTCTTTACATTTAGATTCACCACCATTTGCAACAAAATCTTCATAAGATATAACTTCTGCTTTAATAAATCCTTTTTCAAAATCATTATGAATAACAGCTGCTGCTTGAGGAGCTTTCGTTCCTTTTCTTATAGTCCAAGCTCTAACTTCTACTTTTCCAGCAGTGAAGTATGATTGTAATCCTAATTTATCAAAGGCTTTATGAATAATTTGTTCTAATCCTGATTCTTCAACACCTAAATCAGTTAAAAGTTCTTTTGCCTCTTCATCATCCATTCCAACAAGTTCTTCTTCAATCTTAGCACAAAGAGTAATTACATCTGCATTTACTTCTTGAGCATGTGCTCTTAAAGCATCTACATACTCATTTGTACCTTCCATTAAAGAGTCTTCATCCATATTTGCACCATAGATTACATCTTTATTTGATAGGAATCTTAATTCTTTATCCATTTGAAGAAATAAATCATTTTCAATATCTTCAAAAGTTTTAACAGGTTGAAGATCTTCTAAGTGTTTTAATAAAGCTTCTGCTACTACTAACATAGCTGCTGCTTCTTTAGAACCTTTTGATTGTTTTTTCAGTTTTTCAATTTTCTTTTCACACTGAGTAATATCAGCATAAATAAGTTCAGTCTCAATAATCTCAATATCTCTGATAGGATTAACATCACCTTCTACGTGAGTAATATTACCATCATCAAAGCATCTAACCATATGTAAAATAACTTCTACTTCTCTAATATTAGATAAAAATTGATTTCCTAAACCTTCACCTTTACTTGCGCCTCTTACTAAACCTGCAATATCCACAAAATCAATTATAGAATGTTGAATTTTATTTGGTTCAACTATTTTTGCTAATTCATCTAACCTTTTATCTGGTACTGGTACAACTGCTTTATTTGGTTCAATTGTACAAAAAGGATAATTTTGAGCCTCTGCATTTTGTGCTTTTGTTAAAGCATTAAAAGTTGTTGATTTACCTACATTTGGAAGCCCTACTATTCCTACTCCTAATCCCATTAATAACCTTTATTTCTTTATTTGAGAGCGAATATTACTCTCTTTTAAATTAATCTCAAATTTAATAACTTAAAATATAACCACTACCATAAATACTATCTATGATATCAACTGGAAGTTTTTTTCGTAATCTTTTAACTAAATTTCTAATACTTGCATCATTTACATCATTTTTTGTATTCCAAACATATGATGAAATTTCAGTAGGTTTAACTATTTGATTCTTTTTATTTAACATTAACTCAAAAAGTATTCTCTCATTCTTAGTTAAATCAACAATTTTTTCTTTAAAAAATAAAATTCTTGATCTAGAATCCCAATAACATTTATTATTAATTACAACTTTTGTATCTTCATTTAAAGATTCATCTTCTAATCTTTTTATCGAATTTTCAATTACTTCTTTAAACTCATTTCTATTAATTGGTTTAATTAAATAATCTACTAAATTTAATTTAATTGCTTCAAAAAGATATTCTTTATGAGAATGTGCACTTAATACAATAATAGGTGTTGTATTATCTAATTCTCTAATTTTTCTGATTACTTCTAAACCATTTAATTTAGGCATAGTAATATCTAAAAGCAATATATCTGGTTTTTTATCTTTATATAAGTTTAAGGCATCTAAACCATTATCTGCTTCATAAATTTTATCAAAAAAATTTTCAAGATAAAGAACATAGTTCTTTCTTACATTTTCATCGTCTTCTGCATATAAAACCGAATAATTACTTTTCATATCACTTCCTATATTTTTATTTTACTTTACAAGCTAAATTTTTTTCTATTAGTTTTTTATCAAGATATACTTGATCTGATTGTATTTCTTCAATTGAAACTGTTGCAGTTCCTGCTTTTCTTAATACAACACCTGTAGCTAAGTTTGCAAATTCTACAGAATCATAAATATTATTATTTAAAGCCAACGCAAAACCTAATGAAGCTAATACAGTATCCCCAGAACCTGTAATATCAAAAACCTCTAAAGGAACTGTTGGCAATACTGATAATTTATCATTATTTAATATTGCAATTCCTTCTTCTGCTAATGTTATAATCGCATATTCTGTTTTTAATTCACTTTTTATAAGTTTTAGAGCTTCTAAAATCTTATCATCATTCGAAATTTCAATATTACTAATTTTTTGGGCTTCCTCTATATTAGCAAGAACTAGTGTTGCTCCCTCATATTTACTATAGTTACTTCCATGAGGGTCAACAATAACTTTTACATTATTTTTATTAGCATAAGAAATAATTTTTTGTGTAAAATCTTTTGTTAAAACACCTTTCCCATAATCTGCTAATAAAATTGCATCAAAAGCATTTATTTTTTCTACTAATTTAGAATATAGGTTTTTCACATTCTCAAAAGAAATATTATTTTTACTTTCATGGTCAAATCTAAAAATTTGTGATGTTCCAGCAAGAATTCTTGTTTTTTTAGAAGTTTTTCGTCCCTTTTGTTCAAGTAAAAAAGATTTTGTGCCTACTTCATCTAAAAGATGTTTTACTAATTTTGCATTATCATCATCACCTACAACTGACATAACACTAACATCTGCACCAAGAGAAGCTAAATTTCTAATTACATTTCCAGCTCCACCTAAAACAGATTTTTCTTTTTTTACATCTACAACAGGAACAGGTGCATCTATAGCTATTCTGTCACAAGAACCTATTAAATAAGAATCTATCATAAGATCACCAATAACTAAAATTTTAGGTTTCTTCTCTATATTAATCATTTTTTCTCCTAATGAAAGTATACAATATTATTATTTCATATTCTTTAAAAACTCAAGAGTCATTCTAACTCCTGCACCACTTCCACCAAAGGGATTATATCCCCAAGCTTTTTCTACATAAGCAGGTCCTGCGATATCATGGTGTATCCATTTGTCTTTATTCTCTTTTGCAATAAATTTCTCTAAGAAAATTCCAGCTGTAATAGAACCCCCGTATCTAGTACTTGCAATGTTATTTATATCTGCAACTTCAGATTTTATAGTTTTCTTTAAAAATCTATTAAAGTGTAGAACAGTAGCATATTCACCTGCTTTATTTGCATTATTTACAACTTCTTGTGCTAAATCATTATTATTACCCATGATACCAGAAGTATATTCACCTACTCCAACTACACAAGCTCCAGTTAATGTTGCATAGTCAAAAAGATAATCAATATCTTTAATTTCATCTTGTGCATAACATAAGCAATCAGCTAATACAAGTCTTCCTTCTGCATCAGTATTTTTAACTTCAATAGTAGTTCCATTTTTAGCTTTTAATACATCATCAGGCTTATAAGCATCTCCACCAATCATATTTTCAACTGCACCAACAATACCATGAACTTCAAAAGGAAGCTGTAATTTTGAAATAACACTCATAATTCCAAGAACTGCACAACCACCACTTTTATCTGATTTCATAGTTGTCATAAAGTCTGCTGGTTTTAAAGATAATCCACCTGAATCATAAGTTAATCCCTTACCAACTAATACTATTTTTTTCTTAGCATTTGATGGTTTATATGATAAATGAATAAGTTTAGACTCATGTCTAGATGCTCTACCAACACTTAGCATTGCAAACATTGCATTTTTTTCTAAATATTTTTCACCATGTATTACACACTCTAATTTTGCTTCTTTTGCAATATCTTTTGCTTCTTTTGCCATAACATCTGGATAAAAATCCTCTGGAGTAGTATTTACCATATCCCTAGTTTTATTTACAGCTTTTGCAATTTCTAAAGACTCTTCAAAACTATTCTTAATAGCTTTTGAAACTTTTTCTATACAAAAGTTTAATTCTTTTTCTTTTTCTTTTTTCTTTTCAGATTTATATTTATCAAATTTGTAAGCACCAAGAGCAGCACCTTCAACTAAAGCTTTTACACTGTCTTTTTCAACTTTAACTTTTGCACTTGTAAATTTAGTTGAGCTAAATTTTTTAACAGCTGTTGCTATTGCTATTGCTAAAGAATCATAATCATTAGCTTCACATCCAACAAAAATCTTTTTTGATTCTGGAAGTAAAACTGACACCTCATCTTTTGCTTCGAAGCTTAAGTTTTCTAAAATCTCTTTCTCTTTTAAATTTTTAATAGAATCTACAATTATAATTTCTAAATCAGTATTTACTTTTTTTATATTTTTTTCAATTAAATTTAATTTCATTTATTTCTCCTTTTTCTTTGTCATTACATGGAAATAGTAAACTATGCTTCCACCGAATACCATCGCAAATGGTAAAGCATAATACCAGTGTTCTTTTGCCCATTTTAACACAATTAAAATCTCTTCACCAAAATACCAAACTGGAACAATAGTAATAGCTGCCCAACACCAAGCACTAATTAAATTTATAAAAGCAAATGTCTTGGCGCTATATCTTGTTAATCCAATAGAAATTGGAATAATTGTTCTCATACCATACATATATCTTTGAGCAAAAATAATTGGCCAACCATATTTTTGTAATAAAATATGTGCTAATGCAAACTTTCTTCTTTGACCTTTAAACTTTTTATGCACATAAGACTTATTAAATCTTCCTGTATAAAAATATATTTGGTCCCCTGCAAATCCACCCAAGCCTGCAACAAAAATAGCCATATATAAATTCATGTGTCCACTATGAGATAAAAGACCAGCCATAATAAGACCCATTTCTCCTTCTAAAATACTCCAAGCAAAAAGAATTATATAACCGTATGTTTTTAAAAGGTAAATAAATTTATTTTCAAAACCTTCAACAGGTGCTAAATATAAGTTATAACCTAAAAAGATTAGGAATAAAGCAACTAATAAAAATAATAATTTGCCTGAATTATTTTGGATAAAGTCTTTCATCTATCTTCCTAATCAAAATGCAAGATTTCTTTAGCTTGCACCATATCTTTATCACCCCGGCCAGATAAATTTATAATTATTGTTTTTTCTTTGAATTTCTCTTTTGCTTTTTTTAAATATGCAATTGCATGAGCTGATTCAAAAGCAGGTATTATTCCTTCTTTTTGACTTAACCATACAAAAGCTTTCATAGCTTCTTCATCTGTTATAGAATCATATTGTACACTTTTATTATCCTTATGAAATGAATGTTCTGGTCCAATTCCTGGATAATCAAGACCTGCACTTATTGAATGTGCTTCTAATACTTGTCCATTTTCATCTTGTAAAAGGTAAGAGCACTGACCATGTAAAACCCCTGGACTTCCTTTTTCTAAAGAGCAGCCATGTTTATCTGTATCAAGTCCTAAACCACCTGCTTCAATTCCAATACATTGAACACTTTCATCTTCTAAAAAATGTGAAAACATTCCAATAGCATTTGATCCACCACCGATACAGGCTAATACATAATCAGGAAGTTTTCCTTCTTTTTCTAATATCTGTTTTCTTGATTCAAAGCCAATTATTGCTTGAAAGTCTCTAACCATAAGAGGATATGGATGGGGACCAGCTACAGTACCAATAATATAGAAAGTATCTCTAGCATTAGTTACCCAATACCTAATAGCATCATTCATTGCATCTTTTAAAGTTTTACTTCCACTTTCAACTGCAATTACTTTTGCTCCTAAAAGTTTCATTCTAAATACATTTAATTCTTGTCTTGCAACATCTTTTGCACCCATAAAAACAGTACAGTCAAGACCTAATAATGCTGCAATTGTAGCAGTTGCAACACCGTGTTGACCTGCTCCAGTTTCAGCTATAACTTTTGTTTTCCCTAATTTTTTAGCTAAAAGTCCTTGTGCAATAACATTATTAACTTTGTGTGCACCAGTATGATTTAAATCTTCTCTTTTTAAATAAACTTTAGCACCTATTTCTTCTGAAATATTTTCTGCTAAATATAAAGGTGTTTCTCTTCCAACATAATCTTTTAATAAAGCATTTACTTCTTGCCAAAATTCTTTATTAAACCTATATTTTTTATATTCTGCTTCTAATTCTTTTAACACAGGCATAAGAGTTTCAGGAACATATCTTCCACCAAATTCACCAAAGTGTCCATTTTCGTCAGGGTCATATTTACTTATTTTTGGTATATAAATTTCTTTCATAATTCTTTCTTTAAATTTCTAATATTGAATAAACTGGTGCATGTTTTTCAATTTTTGTTGCACCAGATAAAAATGTTAAGTTTAATAAAAAACAAACTTCAATTAAATTAGCATTAACATTCTTAATAAGCTTTGAAGCTGCATTTGCTGTTCCCCCTGTAGCAAGTAAATCATCAATAAGAAGAACTCTTGCATCTTTCTTAGGAAAAGCATCAAGATGAATCTCTACTTCATCATAACCATATTCTAATTCATATTTTTCACAAACAGTTGTACTAGGAAGTTTTCCTTTTTTTCGTACAGGAACAAAGCCTATTTTAAGTCTATCAGCCAACGCTGCTCCAAAAATAAAACCTCTTGAGTCAATACCTGCAATATAATCTAAATTATAACTTCTATATCTATTTTCAAGATGATTCATTAAAACTTGATAAGCTTCTTTATTATTTAATAAAGTGGTAATATCTTTAAAAACTACACCTTCTTGAGGAAAGTCTTTAATATCACGTATGGAATCGCTAAGTATTTTTTTTTCTGCTAAACTTAATTGCATTTAATATCCTACTACTTTTTTTACAAATGTAACATTATTTTATCGAAAGAAATATTATTCTTGTATAATTTTATTAATTTCTTTGATACTTTCACATATATAGTCTGCTTCTGACTCATTTTCTAAGAAGAAATGTCCACTTTTTACTTGAATTGTATTTTTGATACCTGCATTTTTAGCACAAAGAATATCTGAATTTTTATCTCCAACAAGCCAAGAGTTTTTTAAATCAATATCATAGTTTTTTAAAATATTATCAATCATTCCTGTTTTTGGTTTTCTACATAAACAATTATCATTTGGACCGTGGGGACAAAACTCAACTTGTGATATTTCTATTGCATTTTTAGCAAATTCCTTTATCATCCAAGAAGTAAGAATATTAAAATCTTCAATAGTATAATAACCTCTTGCTATACCTGATTGATTTGTTATTATAAAAATTTTATAGCCTAAGTTTTGTATTTTTTTTAAACTTTCAAAGATTCCTTCAAAAAACTCAAAATCTTCAATTTTATATAAGTACTCTTTTTCAATATTTACAACGCCATCTCTATCTAAAAACAAAGCTTTTTCCATCTTTCTCCCTACTAAATTTACATTAAATTAAAAGTCTCATTCTCAACACCCATTTCTTCTAATATTGTACAAACATTACTTGAATCAGAATCAATGTCTAAAGTTAATTCATTATTATCTAATTCCATAACAATACATTCAATATCATTTGGTGCAAAAGTGATTTTATTATCAGAAACTTCCCAGTTTAACTTACTTAAAGTAATCACATCTGAAATATTATTTATTGTACCATTAATCAAATAATAACTTTGAACAGAGGTTATAATCGTAACAACATCTCTTTTTATTGTTGTTGCTAGAGCATTATCTTTTGTATTTAAATATTTAGGTACAGCATAAGAAGCAATTATTCCTATTACAACAATTGCAAAAATAAGTTCTAATAAAGAGAAAGCTTTTTTCATTATAAAATCCTTTTAAAATAAACTTTATAATTATGTCAATAGCTTTCTTAATAAATAATAAATATTATTATAATATATCAGGAACTTCTATATTTGTTTCTTTATTTGTATCAGATACAGACTCAAATACAACTTCTATTGGAGCATCATTTGAGTTTTCTTTATCCACAAATCTAGTATATTGTTTTTGAAAGTCTAATTTAACAGTACCTATAGGACCATTTCTTTGTTTACCAATAATAATCTCAGCTTCTTCTACTGGTTTATTAACAAAAGTAGACTTATACTCTTCTCCTTTATCTTTTGCTTCTTTTTCTTTTCTTGCTTCATCTCTTTCTTTATAAACATCATCTCTATATACAAACATTATAATATCTGCATCTTGTTCTATTGCTCCTGATTCTCTAAGATCTGAAAGCATTGGTCTTTTATCTGGTCTATTTTCAAGTCCCCTATTTAACTGAGAAAGAGCAATAATTGGAATCTTCATCTCCCTTGCAAGCATTTTTAATCCCCTTGAAATATCTGAGACCTCTTGATGTCTATCTTTATTTCCAGTTCCTTGCATAAGCTGTAAGTAGTCAATCACAACTAAAGAAATATTGTTATCTTCATTTTGGGCTAATTTTCTAACTCTTGCTCTTAATTGATTAATATTTACACTTCCCCCATCATCTACAAATAGTTTTTTTGTATTTAAATCTTCAAAAGCAGATGTTAAGTTAGACCATTGATTATCATCCATATCACCTTTTCTAAGATTTTGCAAAGGTATTGAAGTTTTTGCAGCAAGCATTCTAAGCATTAGTTGTTCAGCAGGCATTTCTAAAGAGAAAAAAATTACTCCTTTTCCTGCTTCAACATTTTTTAAAGCCATATTTAAAACAAGTGCTGTTTTACCCATTGCTGGTCTTGCCGCAATAATTACCAGATCCCCTTCATTAAAACCTGTTGTTCTTTTATCTAAATCATAAAAACCTGTTGTTTCCCCAATTAAATGTTTACCACCAAGTTTTTTCATCCTCTCAATATATGAAAGAGTATCTCCTGTAATTTCTTCCATATCTTTTAATTCACTTGTTGAACTATCTGTAGAAATTTTATATAATTCACTTTGAACTACATCTAAGGCATCATTTGCAGTAATTTCTTCCTCTAAAGAAACTTTTTTTATAGTTGTTGCCAAAGTAGTAAGTTCTCTTTTTACAGAACTATCTTTAATCTCTTTTACATAAGCGAAAGTGTTAGTAATAGGGTTTGCAGAAAGAATCTCTAATAAAATCGAATCATCAACATCTTTAGAATCAACTCTTTTTTTAATAAATTCTTCATCAATTGGCATTGAATCATCATGAAGTTTTACCATTACTTCAAATATTTTCTGATGTGCAGGAAGATAAAAATCTTTTGGTTTTAAAACACCTAATATATCTTCAAGTTCATCTGGATTAAAGAGAATAGAACTTAAAACTGCTCTTTCAATATTTATACTATATACACTATCCACGCTTACTCTTCACTTGCTTTTTTTGCTTCAACTTCAACTTCTTGTAAAAATCTATCTAAAAGATCTTCAGTAGGTAATTTTGCTATTGTTTCACCTTTTTTAATAATCAAGCCTACATTTTTACCATAAGCTATTGCAACATCAGCAGCTTTTGCCTCACCTAAAGCATTTACAACACATCCCATAACTGAAACATTTAAAGGTGTTTTAATGTGTTTTGTCTTTTTTTCAACTTCTGCAACAGCTGAAACTAAATCTGCTTCAATTCTTCCACAAGTTGGACAAGAAATAATATTAAGCCCCTCTTGAACTAAACCTGCATCTTTTAAAATTGCTCGTCCTACTTCAATCTCTTTTTCAAGTTCACCTGTCATAGAGACTCTTAAAGTATCACCAATACCATCAAGAAGTAAACTTCCAAGTGCAATTGAAGATTTAATAGTTGAGTGAAACTGTGTTCCTGCTTCTGTAACACCTAAATGAAAAGGATAATTATTCATAGGTCTTAACATTCTATATGCTTCAACTGTCCTTTGAACATCACTAGCTTTTAAAGATACCTTAATATCATCAAAACCTAAATCTTCTAAATACTTAATATTATAATCTGCACTTTCTACCATACCTCGTGCTGTTTGTCCATATTTATCTTCAAATTGAGATTCCAAAGAACCACAATTTACTCCAATTCTTATAGGTAAATTTCTTTGTTGACAAGCTTTTACTACTTCTGTTACTCTTTTCTTATCTCCAATATTCCCTGGATTAAGCCTAATACAATCTACTACTTCTGCTGCAATTAAAGCTAACTTATAGTTAAAATGTATATCTGCAACAATTGGTAGAGAAGTTTGTTCTTTTATACTTTTTAAAGCATGTGCTGCTTTTAAGTCCGGAACTGCCAATCTTACAATATCTGCTCCCGCAAAATGCAAGGCTCTTATTTGTTCTACTGTTGCTTCTATATCAGAAGTCTTACTATATGTCATTGATTGTACAGATATTGGAGCATCTCCTCCAATAGCTACATCTCCTACATATATTTTTTTTGTTGGATATCGTTTTACATTATTCATAGTGAAAGAATTCTAGCAAAAAAAGATTAATTTCTCTTAAACTTTTATTTTAGAAAAACTAAGTTATAATTGCGCCAGATTATAAATATAAGGATTTATATGCAAGAGTTCACTGCATTTGATATAGTGATATTAAGTATTACTCTATTATTGGGGCTTAAAGGTTTAATGAAAGGCTTTATAAAAGAGGTTTTTGGCTTAATAGGAATTATTGGTGGTATTTTTATTGCTTCTAGAATGTCTGAAGATATTGGTAATTTAATTGCACCTATTTTAGCTTTAGAAAACAATGCAACAATTCATTTAATTGGTTTTATTGTTGGACTAATTGGTTTTTGGATTATTTTATATATAATAGGAATAATAATAAGTAATATATTTTCTGCTAGTGGACTTGGTATTTTTGATAGAATTTTAGGTTTTGTTTTTGGTAGTGCAAAAGTGTTTTTTATTTTTTCAGTTATAACTTATGCAATTTATCAAATTGAGTCTTTCCAAAATTTAATGAATGAAAAAGTATCAAACTCTATGACTTTCCCTTTATTAGTGGATACAGGAAGTTTTATAGTTAAACTTGATCCAGCAGATTTTACTAAACCTATAGAAGAAAAGCTTTCTAATGATGATGAAAACCTTAATACTCAAAATATAACTGAAGAAGCTAAAAAAACTTTTGAAGATCTAAAGACAAAAACAAATGAAGCCATAGACTCTACAAAAGAAGCAGTAAATCAAGAAATTGAAAAAGCCACAAAAGAAGCTGGTGAGAATATTGTAAATTCAATTTCAGAAGAATCAAAAAAAGAAGAAGGAAATTAAGATTGTTTGAAAATAAATATATACAACAAAGAATTGAAAAAGCTAATGTTTTAAGAGAGTTAGGGGTAAACCCTTATGCAAATGATAGTTCAAGAAATACAACGATAAGTAAATATTTAAATGTAAACACTGATATTTTCCAAAAAGAAGATAAAAGAGATGAAAATAGAAAATATACTGTTGCAGGAAGAATAAAGTTTTTTAGACTTATGGGAAAAGCTTCTTTTCTTAAAATTGAAGATGAATCAGGCATTCTACAAATTTATGTAGCAAGAGACAACTTACCTGAAGGTTTTTATAATGATATATTTAAGAAAAATGTAGAGGTTGGAGATATTATTGAAGTATCAGGATACCCATTTGTTACTAATAAAGGAGAATTATCTCTTCATGTTCATGAATTAACAATTTTAACTAAATCAATTTCACCTCTACCAGAAAAATATCATGGTATACAAGATAAAGAATTAAGATATAGACAAAGATATTTAGACCTCATTATGAACTCTGAAGTTAGAAAAACTTTTCATATCAGATCAAAAGTGATTAGTCTTACGAGAAGATTTTTTGAAGATAAAGGTTTCTTAGAAGTTGAAACGCCAATGATGCACCCAATTCCTGGTGGAGCAAATGCAAAACCTTTTGTAACACATCATAATTCTTTAGGTGTTGATAGATTCTTAAGAATTGCTCCTGAATTATATTTAAAAAGATTAATTGTAGGTGGTTTTGAAGCAGTATTTGAAATCAATAGAAACTTTAGAAATGAAGGAATGGATGCAACTCATAATCCAGAATTTACATCTATTGAATTTTATTGGGCATATAAAACATATAAAGATCTGATTGAACTTACAAAAGAATACTTTGAATATCTTTTTGAACATTTAGATTTACCAACTATACTTCCATACGGTGACCTTGAAATTGATTTTTCTAAATTTAGTGAAGTTCCTTTAATTGAGTCACTTACAACTATTGGTGGTGTTCCTGCTGATATTACTGAAGATAAGGATAAAATTATTGCTTATATGAAAGAAAAAAATCTTGAAGTAAATACTAACTTAAATTTAGGACAACTACAAGGTGAATTATTTGATGAATATGTAGAAGATAAACTTATAAATCCAACATTTATCACTGAATATCCAGTTGAAATATCTCCTCTTGCAAGAAGAAGTGATGAAAAACCTCACTTAACTGATAGATTTGAATTATTTATTGCTGGTAAAGAAATAGCAAATGCATTCTCAGAACTTAATGACCCACTTGATCAACTTCAAAGGTTTGAAGGTCAAATTGCAGCTAAAGATGCAGGTGATGATGAAGCCCATGAAATGGATGAAGATTTTGTAAATGCTTTATCATATGGAATGGCACCAACAGCAGGACAAGGTATAGGAATAGATAGACTTGTTATGATGTTAACAAATGAACACTCAATAAGAGATGTATTATTATTTCCAGCAATGAAACCAATTAAGCATGAAATTGATTTACATGCAGAAGAAGAAAATTAATAAAGGGTAAAACAATGAGCTATATAACAGAAGCAAGATTAAAAGAAGCAGATAAAGAGATATTTGATATAGTAGAAGCAGAGTTAGAGAGACAAACAACACACTTAGAGATGATTGCAAGTGAAAACTTTACATCTCCTGCTGTAATGGAAGCTATGGGGTCTGTATTTACAAACAAGTATGCAGAAGGGTATCCATATAAAAGATATTATGGTGGATGTGAATTTGCTGACAAAGCTGAGCAATTAGCTATTGACAGAGCTTGTGAAATCTTTGATTGTAAATTTGCAAATGTTCAACCTCATTCAGGAAGCCAAGCTAATGGTGCAGTTTATGCAGCATTATTAAAAGCTGGTGATAAAATCTTAGGTATGGATCTATCTCATGGTGGACACTTAACTCATGGTTCTAAACCTAGTTTCTCTGGTAAAAACTATCAAGCTTTTTATTATGGTGTTGAGTTAGATGGTAGAATCAACTATGACAGAGTATTAGATATAGCTAAGATTGTTCAACCAAAAATCATTGTATGTGGTGCTTCAGCATATGCAAGAGAAATTGACTTTAAAAGATTTAAAGAAATAGCTGATGAAGTAGGAGCTTTTCTTTTTGCTGATATTGCACATATTGCAGGTTTAGTTGCTGCTGGTGAGCATATGAGTCCATTCCCATATGCAGATGTTGTAACTACTACAACTCACAAGACTTTAAGAGGTCCTAGAGGTGGTATGATTATGACTAATGATGAAGATATTGCTAAAAAAATTAACTCTGCTATTTTCCCTGGATTACAAGGTGGACCATTAGTACATG